>JAOARD010000045.1 GCA_025210735.1 Bacteroidales bacterium | reverse complement strand
TTAAACACAATGTGTTTGGTTAAATAGAGAGTCTCTGTTTGTTGGTTTTGAAACTATTTGATACATCTCTATTAAAGGAATATATCCTCGTCTCTTCAAACGTTGCAAGGTTATTGTTGTTCCTAATATAGGACTCTGAGCCACTGCCCAACCTCCCATTATTCACAGATTAATTAATTTAATAAGGCGTTCATGAATTCGTTCCTCATTTCTGGTTCTGCTCCAAGAGTATGCTGTTCCGCATTCAACTCCTAAACCAATCAGGCTGCGTCTTCTCTTTTCTGGTTTCTTCCAGTAATGCCATATACAATATCGCAATCTGTTTCTCAGCCAACCATCTATTGTTTTTAATCTCTGATGGATATTACTATACCTAAAGTAGTTTAACCATCCTCGTTGAATCTCGTTGATACGTTGTATACGCTCTTCAAAACTAATCGGGATTGTCTTTCTTGTAGCCTCTTTTAATTTAAACTTAAATGTTGCCCATTTACTCTTTGCTACAACTAGTTGGTATTTACCTTTTTCTCCTTTCCGATAAGTTGGAACAAAACCATATCCTAATATTTCATAGTTTATTGGTTTTCATCTTCCAGAGCAAATAACACACTTGTTTATTATTTTTCTAACGTAAATTTGTATATTTCCGTTTTGTAAATAACTTTAACAAGTGCTCACTGATACACATGCACACACAAAGGCTCATAAAACATAACTCTCTGTCGCAGGTGCAACACATAGAGTTACGTTTCATACCGCAAACCCGTTTATGATGAGAAGTACACTAAACATATTAATTGGATTAATAATAGTCGGATTCGTTTCCTGCTTGGGAATAAAATCAATCGATAAGACTGATTATATTGGAAATTTCAAAGAGAAGCATTATGACTTCTTTGAGTCATTCCGTCATAACCAACTTGCGGACTATTATTATGAATTACCGTTTGAGTTGAAATTTGGAGGAATCAGACCTTTTCCGTTTGACTCCACTGGACATAAGTATTATTCTTGGTTGAGAAATCCTGAGAACTTGAAAATAGCTTTTAATGCATTCTCAACAGTTGGACTTGATAAATTTGTTACTGAGGAAAAGTATTTTGAGAAAAACAATGATTGGTGTTGCGATACTGATTGGGAAAATAAGTCATTAAACGAAATTGTCACTGGATTTATAAATTCAGACACCACTTCAAACGGACATGATTATTATTCAAAGTTTTGGCAACGTAGGAAACTTGAAAATACAGTGACAGTAACGTATGAAATCTTATCACAGATTGATAGATTCTACAACCAAAATGACCATAATTTGATTTACAAAAAGCAGGATACTTTATTAATTAGACTTCTTGATTTTGATTCAAAATTAACTTTCTCGGATTCTGTCGAATATGAAGCAAATGCAATTGAATATTTTAGTTTTCTAAAATCGGCTGGACTTGATTATTCAGCATACAAGCTGATTTGCAATAATTCTCGACTTGATATTGATAAAACACTAAAAGATAGCCTGATTATGACAATGAAGTATGACACTTTATCAATTGACAATTGGGAGAATCTAAATGACAATAGAGACAGTTGGATAACAAGTGATTATTATCCTGACTCGAACAGATATTATGGGCCTTGAAAAATAACGAAATGCCAACAATATGTATAAGTAATAGCGGTTTTTGTGGGTATGTGCATGCCAATCTGATTTACAGTAAATAGTACATTCTGCTAAACATACATTAAGAGTCATTAGATTTATAGAGAAAGCAGTCAGAAACATCAAATGTACCCTACCTATTGACAGAATATACCACACAATTCAGGGTAATATACACATAAAATGATACAAATAACTATAAGACAACACCAGTATACCCATTATTTAAACAACAGTAACCTTTATCATATAACATGAATTCTATTCTTTTATTAGAAAGAACTTTCATTTTAGTAGTAAAAAACTTCAAAAACATCAAATATATCCTACCAGTTGACAGAATATACCACACAATTTAGGGGTTATATACACATGAAATGATACAAATAACTATCAGACAACACCAGTATACCAATCATTTAAATAGAATTAACCTTTATCATACAACATGAATTCTATCTTTTTATTAGAAAGAGCTTTCATTTTATAAGAAAAAACCTTCAAAAACATCAAATACACCCCACCAGTTGATAGAATATACCACACAGTTTAGGGGTTATATACACATGAAATGATACAAATAACTATAAGACAACACCAGTATACCAATCATTTAAATAGAATTAACCTTTATCATACAACATGATTTCTATTCTTTTATTAGAAAGAACTTTCATTTTAGTAGTAAAAACTGTCAAAAACATCAAATACCCCCACCAGTTGATAGAATATACCACACAGTTGGTGCGAGCTTTAGTTTCAATCAATATAGTATCGGGTTAGCTATAGCTCGTACCTCACAAAAATAATGCTTAATGATCAATTGTTAATTGTAAATGATCGAAATTAATAATTAACAACTTACCACTTATAATTAAAATCCCAACTACGCTAAGAGAGACTAATTTATTATACCACTCCGTTAGACTAAATCCTCTGATTTGGTCGGATTTAAACAGAAATAATTCTGCAGAAAAACAAGTTCAGGATCTTGATTAAACTATAAAACTGATAATAAATTACCAGAATTAACCAGATCTTATCATCTAAATATCTATCTATTAGCAATTACTTAATAATCAATATGTGAAATTTATGTAATTTTTTTTCTGACACGCTCTAAGTAAGATGGTACGGGCAGTTGAACCGTTACTGCTTTTTGGTATAACACAAAGCACTCGCTGTTAATACAAATATTTTATTTCCAAACACTTGACTCCAATATATAATATTTGTAATTTGAAGTAATTAATTCAATTATGAACATTTAAAGATAACTAATATGAGCATTGATGATTTAATTAATATCAGTTTCGAACAAGATGAGATAGATGAAATAAAGAGGTCATTAACATCTATTAAAGACATCCTTAAAAGTAAAGTGATAAACCTATCGCCTGAAGAGAGAAAATCTTATGGTAGAATAAATACCAAAACAGAGAACTGGATAGACAGAGTGTTTGGGTATATGGAACAGAGACCTGAAATAACTCCTTTTTATATTGATAAAGAGAAGTTCAGTGCAGATATAGAGGCACGCAAAACAATAATGCCTATTATAAATGAACTGAACTCTATTACAGAGGGGTTAGACGATACCAATAAGCTTTTAAGTACAGATGTATATAATACAGCTCTTGCTTATTACAGAAATATTAAGCTGGTCTCTAAGCAAAACGTTTCGGGTACAACATCAATATATGAAGATCTGTCGAGACAGTTTCCTGGACGTAGAAGTTCAACACCTGAAGAGTAGATTTGTAGGCTTCGCTTATTTTATTATAATTTAAATGTTGTTGTGTTTTAACTAGTGCAGCAACATTTTTTATATGTACAAACTATATAAACTTCTCTACAAGTGGCAAATTTATTGTTCCAATTCATTAGACTAAATCCTAGTATTTGGTCGGATCTAAAGCTAAGACGTTATGCAACAATTTAAGCTGTGCTTTCAGCACGCCTGAATACTTTTATTAAACACCAGATGCGTTGCATCTGGCTGTTATAAGTTGCCACTTCGTGGCGTTACAAGAATAATGCTTAATGATCAATTGTTAATTGTAAATGATCGAAATTAATAATTAACAACTTACCATTTATAATTAAAATCCTAACTACGCTAAAAGTAACTAATTTGTTGATCCTGTTCGTTAGACTAAATCCTCGGGTTTGGTCGGATTTAAAGCTGAAACTATAATATAACAATTTAAGCTGTGCTTTCAGCACGTCTGAATACTTTTATTAAATCCCCCGATGCGTTGCATCTGGCTGTAATAAGCTGCCAATTCGTGGTGTTACAAGAATAATGCTCAATGATCAATTGTTAGTTGTAAATGATCGAATTAATAATTAACAACTTACCATTTATAATTAAAATCCTAACTACGCTAAGAGAGGCTAATTTATTATGCCAATCGTTAGACTAGATCTTCGGATTTGGTCGAATTAAAAGCTGAGACGTTATGCAATAATTTAAGCTGTGCCTTCAGCACGCCTGAATACTTTTATTAAACACCAGATGTGTTGCATCTGGCTGTTATAAGCTGCCACTTCGTGACATTACAGAGCTTGTATCGGAATTGATGTAGAAACAACTTAGCAAAAACCAAGTTCAAGAACTTGGTTAAACCAGTGAACTGAATTCTATATCAGGTATATCAAAACTGCTATCTTTTAGCTATTAAATATCCTTCGCAGTCGTGTTGTTGTATCAGAATAAAGAAATTCGGATTCATATTTAACTTATCAATTAGTCCAGCCTCAATTAATGATTCAAATGCTAGCGATAAAGTTAGTTTAACAGCATCTTTATATATCTTTGTTAGCTCACTCCACCCATTCTCAAAATATATCTCAATATAGTCGTACTTCTCATCAAGCACACTATGGTTTAATCTATGCAAATCATTGGTAACAGATAACTCTGGTCCAGGAAGACTCTGAAAATTTGTACATAAATCATAATTCTCCAAATTATATGATCTATCAAAATCAGAGACATTATGATTAACATCTACCAATCCATATACATATGATTTAGAATCTATTTCATCCAGATAGCTATACTCAATTAATAACCCATCCAACTTTTGAGATATCTCAGATTTCCTGAAATCAGGATTAATCCAGTAATCACATAGTTTTGCTTTTATATCTTCAGCCATCAATCTGGCATAATGCTCAATATTGAGATTATCAACCAAATTTTCGAAAACAGCAATCTCCGGATGTTTATCTTTAACATTCTTAAACGCTTTAATTGATGAATCAAGTTCGTTTCTGTAAAGTGATATATTTTGTTTCAAACTTATTATGTTTAGGTTCCTGTATCAAAAGTAGAAAAATAACCTATACAGTACAATTGCTCAAATAAAGCTAAATGTAAAAACTAAATCACTATGGACACACAGTTGGTGCGAGCTTTAGTATCATTATGCCAATAAAATATCGGGTTAGTAATAGCTCGTATCTCACAGGAATAATGCTTAATGATCAATTGTTAATTGTAAGTGACCGAAATTAATAATTAACAACTTACCATTTATAATTAAAATCCTAACTACGCTAAGAGAGGCTAACTTTTTATACTGATCCGTTAGACTAAATTCTTGAAGTTTGTCAGATTTAAAACGGTAACTACTTTGTAATATATTATGCTTCTGAACTTGTTCTAATAGTAATAATATATTTACCGCTTATTTATATATAACGTTACTCACAAACCCAAAGTAGCCGTTCATTTAATAGCACAAAATAACGTACATATTTTCTATAATATTACAGTCAAATATATAAATCAAAGTATAATAATTATCATAATGTAAATTCTGATAACAAATAAAAAAACAGATTTTGAGATATGAAGGATTTAATTAAAAGATTAATTGACAAAGGATTTACATATGAGTCTGAAATACAAATTGGCATTAAATCATTTGAAAGTCAGATTAAAAATATTCTTAAAAAACACTATAAAACCGAATATGTAGAGAATAATTTTGGTTTAACAGAGGAGTTTAAACAATATCTGGGGTTAATAGATGGTAATTTACTCAAATCAAATTGGTGTTACTTATCTTCTATGAATAACATTATTAAATCAACTGACTATTACTATAAATGTAATGGATATCTGGAAGAAGGTACAAGAATGTATTTACATATTGGAGCTTATTCAGATAAACACGATTTTATATACTGTTGTGACAAAAGTGATAGTACAACATACGGAAAGGTATATGATATGAACGATTGCATCCTACATCCTAATACATGCGGAGATGAAGATTATGATAATGTTAAACGTTTTATATCTGATCTTATCAGTTTCATTTAAATTTATAACTGTTGCAAAGTTGGTACGAGCTTTAGTATCATTCTAACAGTATAATATCGGGTTAGCTATAGTTCGTATCTCACAGGAATAATGCTTAATGATCAATTGTTAATTGTAAATGATCGAAATTAATAATTAACAACTAACCATTTATAATTAAAATCCTAACTACGCTAAGAGAGGCTAATTTGTTGTACCAGCCCGTTAGACTAAATCCTCGGATTTGGTCGGATTTAAAGCAGTCGCGATTATGGGAAATATAAAGCTCCAGAACTTGCTCAAATAGTAATAATACTTTTACCATTCATTCAGAAATAACGTTACTCACAAACTCAACGCAGCCGTTCATTTAATAACATAAAATAACGCTATCTTTTTTTTTATAATTACAGTTATTCTAAAAAGACTAACACAAAAACCAACAAATATATTTATGACCGATTCATATGATAAACAAAATATGGAAGAGAGCAACAATAGTGCAAATGGTGATATGGTAACAGATATACTTGGCAAAATAATAACAAAAGCTGCCAAAGAGAAAACAGAACAATCTCCAAATGACGCTATAGCCTGGCAAAAATTAGGATATAATTATTACCAGAGTGGAGATTATGAAGAGTCCAAAAACTGTTATCTGAAGTCTGTAGAGATTGATAACAATATAGAAAACTCATGGGCTGAGCTAATAAAAACATGTTATTTATTAGGTGAATACGATGAAGGGCTGGATATATTCAGAAAAGTAAGAGATAGTTACAGTTCTAACTCTACTATTTGGGAATTTGGTGGAAAAATATATCATTTTGGTTTTGACGATTTTGACAATGCACATAAGTGTTATGAAAAAGTTGTAGAGTTAAAAGACAATGATGATATATGGGTTAATTTAGGGTATTTATATCAGTACCATTATGAGAGCTATAACAAGGCGTTTGATTGCTATAAAAATAGCATTCTTATAAATCCTGATAACAAGTACGCCTGGAATAATATAGGTTATCTGTACGATTCAAGAGCTAATGACAAAGAAACAGCTAAAGAGTGTTACCTTAGAAGTATTGAGATAGATTCCGAATTCACAGATGCCCTTAACAATTTAGGTGTACTATATCATATTGAGAAAAATGGAAAAATGAGTATGGAGTGTTTTGAGAAGGTTCTGAATGTTGACCCTGATAATTACATAGCTTACAAAAACTTAGGTATAACGCATGGTATATATCTGGATGATAATATTAAGGCTGAAGAGTATATAAGAAAATCTTTAGAGATTAATCCGGATTTCTTAGATGCATGGTATGCTCTTGGCATGATTTACAAAAACATATATAATAAACCTGAAGAAGCTGATATCTACTTTAAAAGGGCACGTATTTAGGTTATTCATCATAAAAAACGGCAAGTAACAATGGCTCATACGTAATATAACGAGCGTATTTGAGTTTAAATGACAATAAACAATGAGATATAGAATTACTTTAATACTAATAGCAATTATTAGTTTTTCCTGTTCACGAAAAGATGAGAATTTGACTATTAATCTGAATGTTTCTAATTATTCAAAAGACTATCTCATTTTCGCTAAAGATACTTTAGGTTATGAGTTATCTGTGACTACTGATACAATTTGGATTGATACCGATGGTAATTTTAAAATCACAACAAAACACTTAAAGTCAAAATCTCTAATTCTCTTAGAAGATTCAACAAATATTCGGTTAACGATTCCTAAAACCCTAAACAGCAATATAACTTTCAAAGTTGATATGCTAAGACCCGATTCGGTTGAAGTTTTTGGTAAACAAGCTTTGTTTATCCGTTATTTCCAAGACCAACAAAAATATTGGGAAAAGATATATTATGAAATGATAGACAAGCATAAAGCATTTGCAAAAGGAAATAAAAGAAGCCATGTTTATCATGCTGTTCAGGATACCATTACGGAATTGAGGATGCAGTTTTTAATTAATTACTTGTAACTATTCAGTCAAGACTAATATTTCGAATAATCATTCACTATTAACAAATTTAACTAAAAAAGGAGTTCATTTGTTAGTAATAATTTCGTTTTCAATAATGCTAAAAGTTCTGATATACCGATCTTTGTATCATGGG
>JAOARD010000044.1 GCA_025210735.1 Bacteroidales bacterium | reverse complement strand
GGCATGTATTCTAACCAACTGAACTACCAAACCAATACGTTAATGCTTCTAAAAATATCTCAAAGAACCTCTTCTTTTCTTTCTTTTGTAGCGGTCTGGACGAGACTCGAACTCGCGACCCCATGCGTGACAGGCATGTATTCTAACCAACTGAACTACCAGACCGTTTCTGTTTCTCAAAAATGCGATGCAAAGATATGGAAAAGATCTTTACCTCCAAATTAAATTGGCAAAAAAATCAATCTTTTTTGAAAAAAATCGAAAAACAGACACGCCCGTAAACCCGCGTCTCGTGCAGGAAAGAGGAGTATTCGCTGAAATCTGTCTTAGCAGAATGTTCCATAATTAACACCCCCTCAGGCGATAACATATCGTTCTCAAAAACCATCTTAGCAACCTCCGGTATATTCTCCATATCAAATGGTGGATCAGCAAAAATCACATCATATTTTTTTCTACAACGCGAAAGAAATTTAAAAACGTCGGCTTTATATGTATTTATTGTGTCAATCTTCAGATCGTTTATTACCGATTTTATAAATGAATAGTGATTGTGATTCATCTCTACACAATCAATACTCTTTGCTCCGCGCGATGCAAATTCATATGAAATACTTCCTGTACCACCAAAAAGATCCAGAACCTCTATATCTGAAAAATCTATAATATTAGATAATACATTAAAAAGATTCTCTTTTGCAAAGTCTGTTGTTGGTCGCGCAACAAACTTCTTACCGGGATCAAATCTTCTCCCCTTATATTTACCGCTTACTATTCGCATTCAGATTTACTATTGAAATATATAGAAATTACGCAACTTGTCCTTATCCTTTATTTTTTGATGGAATGAGGATCCGTTTCCTACAGCAATTGTAGACATACTAAAATGCTTTGAGAGATGCGCATAAAGAGCGTCTTTCTCATCGCAATTAATAATTAGTGGCATTTTTGCCTTACCCAGATTAAAACGCTCTGTAATTGCCGACAGATAGTATAATGTATCGTCAACAGTATTACACTCAAATGAGTTATAGAGCAAAACCTTCTGATTACGAGTAAGCATTACAGATGTATTGCTCTGTCCGGTATTTATAACACAGAATCCGTATCCTATTTTCGGCATCTCTTTTATCTTGGTAAGCACAACCGATCCGCTATGTACTGCCTGTACATTTGAGAAGTTGTGGCGTAAGAAATGCGAAAACTCACCAGGAAAAGAGAATACCTGATATGCATCAATCTCTGATATAAAGTTTGTATTTAACTCTTCGTCTTCTGTCAGGTCATTCTGCACCTCAAACATCTGCTTAAGCGTATCGTTCTGAAACATTGTGCGTGGTACCAGCATATGTTTATTAGATACAAAAACGCAGTTTACTCGTTTATACTTTCTGTTCTGTAATAATTTCTCTGTTCTGAATATATCATTCAGCTCTCGGGTTAATTGCTCAACCGTTTTATCTTTTGATGGCGATAGTTTATATTCAGCAAAAGCTATATATCTCTTTTTATCAATATCACGTATAGAAAAAGAAAATCCATTCAGCGAAAACTGAATGGACATTTCATACTTATCTCTTGCTTGAATATCTATAGAGCCATCTACAATGTATGTATTTCTCATAGAATTCAAATATAGTTTACTCCCAGTTTCCGGCACTGTTGTTAGCCTCTTCAAGAGAACCAACCTTAATACCCGGATATTTATCTATTCTTTTACGCTCAGCATTTAAGTTTACAACAAGTTGTCTGTTCATTCCGTGAAGTAATACATCGTTATGAACTTTACACTCAAATACCGGAACTTTTACTTTTGATCCTGTTAAAAGGATAGAATCTGCTAATTGGAACAATACATTTTCAGTATAAGGAACAAATTTAAGATTCTCAATCTTATACTCCTTTCCAAAAAGTGAATCTAAAACAGGAACTTTTACAGTATCACGATATACCTTACCCATAGCAACAGCCAATGAATCGTCAAGAGATCCAACCTGCTTTACAACTCTAAAGTTTCCGTTTTTAATAAAATCAATTAAAGTATCGAAACTTCCAGTAAACTTCTGGTTCTCTGACTTAAATGCATTCTGACATGTTCTAATGTCTTTAAGTCTCTGAATGGTTGCTTTATACCTTACATCTTTTTCCTTGTTAAATCTAATAGGTTTCATTATACTCTCATATAAGACGTATGATAAACCCACTATCGCAATCGCCAGTAATACTTGTATCACAGTTTTCATTTCGAAAAAATTAATTTAAGTTTGCTTGCAAATTTAAAAAAAAATCGAAACGTTGAAATCTTTAGCCATTTTATTTTTAATCAAATGTTGAATAATCACATTGTTTCTCTGCTTAATAACAACTTTGAACATGAACCTACGTTTGGTCAAATTGACCTTATAAATGAACTTGGTAACTATATTAATGATGTTGATCAGGGTAAGGTGTTTGTACTTACAGGCTATGCCGGTACAGGAAAAACATCTATGGTATGTTCTCTTGTAAAAACACTTAAAACCCTAAAATTAAAGTCGTTACTCCTTGCCCCTACCGGACGTGCTGCAAAGGTGATGACAAAATATACAGGACAAAAAGCTTTTACTATTCACAAAAAAATATACCGCCAAAAGAGTTCTAACGAAGGGTTTGGTAAGTTTGATCTGAACATAAATAAGGCAAAAGATACTTTTTTTATTGTTGATGAGTCATCAATGATATCAAATCAGTATAATGAACAAAATAGTTTTGGTTCCGGACTGCTTCTTGACGATCTTATTGAGTTTGTAGAGAGTGGTACACGCTGTAAGCTTATATTAATTGGTGATATTGCTCAGCTCCCCCCTGTACAGCTTGATGTGAGTCCTGCTTTGGATAAAGATAATCTGCGATCATATTATGCTGATATTATGCACTCAAATCTTACTGATGTAGTAAGACAGGCTGAATCATCGGGTATATTACATAATGCAACAATTCTGAGGAATAATATTAATAGTGGCACTGAGGGGTTCTTTAAATTATCGGTTAGTGGCTTTAGTGATATTGTAAGATTACATGGGTCTGATCTTATTGAGGAGCTGGCTACAGCATACTCTACAGATGAGGGAATTGAGGAGACAATAGTTATTACACGATCTAACAAAAGGGCTAACAGATTCAATCAGGGTATAAGGAATCAGATTCTTTGGCGTGAGGAGGAGATATCGAGTGGAGATATGCTTATGGTTGTAAGAAACAATTATCACTGGCTTGCCAATGGTAACGATAAATCTGATTTCATTGCCAATGGCGACACTGTTGAGATAACTTATATAAGTAAAATAGAGGAGATATATGGCTTCAGATTTGCTGATGTTACTGTGCGCATGATAGATTATGATGATAAGGAGCTTGACGTTAAGATAATGCTTGATACCCTGCACAGCGAGACCCCATCATTAAATTATGAGGATTCAAAGAAACTGTATCAGAGTATTGCACTTGATTATCCTGAAATAAGATCAAAAAGAGCAATGTATGAGAAGATAAGAGAGAATCCGTATTTTAATGCTTTGCAGGTTAAGTTTGCATATGCAATTACCTGCCATAAAGCACAAGGTGGGCAGTGGAATACTGTTTTTCTTGATCATGGTTATCTCACAGAGGAGATGATGAACACAGAGTTTCTGCGTTGGTTGTATACAGCATTTACACGTACAAAAGAGAAGTTGTATCTTATAAATTTTGATAAGAACTTCTTTAACGAAGATGAGTTTTAATCTTATTTATAGATTCTCCGTTTATTAAGAGCTCTGCGATAACGCGCAGCATTTCTGTTATGCTCCTTTAGTGTTTTTGCAAAAGCATGACGTCCTGAGAAATCATCTTTTGCACAGAAGTACATATATTTATGCTTCTCATAGTCAAGCACAGCCTCTATTGCCTGAATTGTAGGCATTGATATTACTGTTGGCGGAAGCCCTTTGTATTTGTATGTGTTGTATGGCGAGTCATGAGCAAGATGTTTGTTAAGCACTCTTTTTATTGTAAAATCGCCCACTGCATATTTTACTGTCGGGTCAGCCTGTAAGCGTATACCGCGTTTAAGCCGGTTTATATATACACCTGCTACTTTTGGCATCTCTTTATAATAGGTTGTCTCTTCCTGTACTATTGATGCTAATATTGATACCTCACGAGGAGTTAGCCCTGCTTTCTTAGCTTTTTTCAATCTTTTTTTATTCCAAAAACGTTTATACTCCTTCCCCATTCGTTTAACAAATCCGTTGGCTGTAAGATCCCAATATACCTCATAGGTATTTGGTATCATTATTCCCAGAACATTCATTGTATCGGCATCAATCGATAACATAAGAGAATCGTTATTAAGTGCTTTAAGAACCTCTAACGAATCTGACGCTATCTGATTTCCAATAACTCCAGCCAATTGTTCAACACTACGGATATTGTTGAATACGAGTTTTACAGTAACCTGATCGCCAATGCGCAGCATATTAACAATTCTGTTATTGCTCATACCAGGCTTAATAATATATTTACCAGGCTTAATAAGATCCGGATAGCTCTTTAGATTACTAACTATATTAAATGTACTGTAGCTTTTAAGGATATCTCTGGTTTTAAGGGTATCGATAATTTCAGAAACCGACGCCTCTTTTGGTATTGTAATTACCTGTTCTGTATTTGACTTTACATTGTTTTTATAGATAATGAACCACGCTGAGAGCATTGCTCCTAAAACAGCCAACACAGCAACACCTCCGAATATAAACAGAGCCTTTTTTACACTTATACTTCTCTTTTTAATCCACGAAATGAATTTCTGATAAATCTCCTTAACTCTGTCTTTATTTATATTCATATTTTCCACCTGTTCTTCTACATCAATATCCACCTGTTCTGGCGTATGATATCATCATGTATTATTTAATGTATCATAAATTACAGAACACACACTGCGCAAAAATAGCGAATACAAATGTTAAGAGTAAAAACAATAGCGAATATTTTTAATAGTTTTTTAAAAAAACTTATCTTTAGTGTCGCAATCAGAAAAAATATACACAATGCCTAAAATATTACTTATTGATGACTCTTCCGTAAATAACTTTCTTCTTGAAAGCATTCTTGAAGACGAAGGTTATGAGATATTATCTACAAATAATCCGGCAGAGGGTCTTAAAATTGTTAAGTCAGAAAAGCCAAATCTTATTTTACTTGATATAATGATGCCTGAAATGGACGGTTTCACTGTTCTTGAAAATATCAGAGCTGATGAGTCAACAAAAGATATTCTTGTAATAATGGTTACCGCTGACTTAAGTTATAGTTCTAAAAAGAAGGCTATTGAAGGTGGTGCTGATGATTATATTCACAAACCTGTTGATATAAACGATGTTGTTGCAAAGGTAAACAGCATGCTAAAGAGATAATACCAAAATTCTATAACTCTAAAAAAATGAGATAATCTGTATTGATTATCTCATTTTTACTATATAACATTTTATTAATCCTATTTAGCGTCTTTAAGAGCCTCTTTAATGCGTCTGAAAGCTTCTTTTAAACTATCGTCAGAAGCAGCATATGAAAGACGAACTGTGCTAGGAACTCCAAATGCCTCGCCCGGTACTATTGCTACACCAGCATTCTCAAGAATGTACATACACAGATCCATTGCAGAATTAAATGTAACTCCGTTTACTGATTTTCCGAAGTACCATGATATATCCGGCAAGAAATAGAACGCTCCTTTTGGCAGGTTTACTTTCCAACCTGGTATATCATTTATCAGATCGTAAACCATATCTCTACGTCGTTTAAAGGTGTCAATCATATCCTTTGATGTAGAGTTTGGGTTACCTATTGCCTCAAATGCCGCCATTTGTGCAACTGAACATGCACCAGATGTCATCTGCCCTTGTAATTTGTTGCATGCAGCAGCAATCTCTTTTGGAGCCGCAATATAACCAATACGCCATCCGGTCATTGCATATCCTTTTGATACACCGTTAATAATTATAACTCTCTCTTTTATATCTGCATCAGATGCTATACTTGCATGTTCTCCAACAAAGTTGATGTACTCATATATCTCATCAGAGATTATATATACATCCGGATGTTTTTTAAGAACCTCTGCCAGTTGTGCCAACTCTTCTACAGAGTATATACTTCCTGTAGGGTTTGAAGGAGAACACAGCATAAAGATTTTTGTCTTTTCTGTAATTGCCTGCTCAAGCTGCTGAGGTGTAATCTTAAACTCATTCTCCTGACTTGTCTGAACAACAACTGGTGTTCCGTCTGCAAGTTTTACCTGCTCAATATAACTAACCCAATATGGTGCTGGTATAATAACCTCATCACCCTCATCAATCATACTAAGCATTACATTTGCCAATGAGTGTTTTGCTCCTGTTGATACTACAATCTGATCAGCAGAATATTCAAGGTTATTATCTCTCTTTAATTTTTCTGTTATAGCCTCTCTTAACTCAGGAAATCCTGGCACAGGTGCATAAAACGATACGTTGTTGTCAATTGCTTTTTTTGCAGCTTCTTTAACAACATCCGGGGTAAAGAAATCCGGCTCTCCTACACTAAGGTTTATTACATCTTTTCCTTGTGCTTTTAACTCACGACTTTTTGCTGACATTGCAAGTGTTTGCGATACAGCTAATCGAGAAATACGTTTTGATAAACAGCTCATATATAACTTATTATTACTATTAAAACTTTAAACTATTCAAAATATGATCTACAAATTTAACACATTACATCACTTATAACAGATAAAAAGCATAAACCTGCTACACAAAAGAAAATTTAATGATTTAGAGCAGAAAAGTAAGGTTTTACTCAGGTACAATTTGTATTTATCCCTAAAGTATGAATCAAAAATTTTATCACTACAAGGGTGGCTATACATATGAGGTTATCTGAGTAATGACAATGTGTTTGAGACCAAAATTAAGCTCTGTATGCGAGAATGGTTGGCAGTATAAATATCTCCGTAAAAAAATCACTATACACTGATTACCAACATTATAACAATATCCAATAATTAAATAATCCGAAGAAGTAAAGCAACTGATTTACATCTCATTATACTAATACAATTTGCTACCAACCCAAAAGCAGAACAGAGCCATACTATTATCTGTATATTGCAATAATATCAATGCACACAGACTATTTAATTTCATAAAAAGTAACCGCAGTCAGAATCCCTCTCACTGCGGTTAACAAATAAATCAAACATCTAAAATTATAAGAAGTGTATTTGGTTGTTATGCGTTAGTCACAGATAAATATAGGACTAAATATCTAACCCTGTTTGTTTAGTTAACGTAGATTAACATTTTTAATATTTATTAATATATTGTGCATATAAAAAATAAAAAGCCTAACTTATTATCATAAAAATTTATTGCCATGAGGTTTGCCTGTATATTAATTGTTCTTTTATTTACTCAACTAAACTTGTTGTCTGCCCAAACGGGTGATTCTATTAAGTTTACAGTTGGAATAAACAACAATTTAATGTTAAACGGAGGACACTTTGTAGAGGTAAAACAACCACATATCACTGATAATAATATATACAACATCTATAATAGCATTATAGATAATCAGAAATTTATTCCGGCAATTGAGTTTGGTATCAAAAAAAACAACACATTTATATATACCGGATTATTTACCAGTTTCGGAAATATTAAACAGACCGGAAAAGGCACTTCGCATGGTAAGTTGAGTTATTCCGGTATATATTTAGCAGCCAACAGAGACATAAAAATAACTAAGAGGTTACCATTGCATCTTAGTATTGGTGTAACTACTCTATACAACTATAAGAACTACAGGTATTATAGTCAGAGTGTCTCAAATAGTATTTTTGTTATAAATGAACTACAGGATATATCTCATGAGTTTCTGTTAAATATTGATGCAGGATTATCATACTATTATAAAAAGTTCAGACTATCAACAGGTTTAAAGATAAACGTAGCTGGCTTTATTATCGGAGATAATAAGTATCTGTTTAAGTACGGTTCTATTAACAACAACAAACCGACAATAACAACTGAAATTCCTGAAAAGATAAACTACACAGAGAGTATTCACAATAATAAAGTGAATACACAATTGTTTAATCTCTATATAAGATTATCATTTATAATTTAATATCTCCTATCCTTATCTCCACCTCTTTAGAGAAGAGCAGCTTATCGTTAAGATTATTACGTACTAAAATCCTAAATTTATATTCCGACTGTACTTCTGGGTTAAATACAACAGCTTTTTTCATCAAATGAAAAGCTCTATATCCATTCTTATCGGCTTTTTGATCTTCAATAGGCAAAACAAAAAAATCAAAATAGTCAGCACCATCAGGTATTATATAAACATCACCCCACTCCTTTCTTATATAAAGGTTTAAAAGCTGATTCTTGGGTTCAAAAAAGGCTTCAAACTCAAGGTTGATAGTATCATTGCTTCTTTCAACTATTATTGATTGAACATCAGCTCTTTTATTATCCTGTGCCTTCAAATTAGCTGACAAGCAATTAAGTAAAAGAAGTGTAAAGAATATGTATTTCATCTGTTTATAATTGTTTTTTCATTTGCCAGATGGAACTCCGCATAATAATCATCCTCGTGTGTGTCTAAAATTTAATCGTCATGGATGTTTCATCTGTCTATAATTGTTTTTTATTTGTCAGATGGAACTCCGCATTATAACCATTCTAATGCGGAGTTTCATGTTACGATAATTTTGGTTCAATAATAACACTTAAATTTTATATTCCATGGACTTTTTGTGCAGAATAATTAATACATACAAAAAGAAAGCTGCAGTTAAGATTTCTCTACACTGCAGCTAAAACAAATAAATCAAACATCTAAATTATAAGAAGTGAATCTTGGTCTACCATTTATTAATATTAACTTATCTCAAAGATAGACTATAATAATCTGTATATCACAATTGTTTAACTAAGATTAACGTTTTTAAGATTGGTTAACAGAACAACATTTTTTCAGGCATAAAATGAACAGTATTACAACAGTTATTCCCATTTAAGAAAAGTAATACTTAACACTGTATATAAACCTTTAAATCACATATTCTTTTGCTATATTTGCCATCTACTTAAAATGCTAATTACTATATGGAAAGTTTTAAGAGTTTCATTGCTCAAGAGATTGAGGAATTAACCTTTCAGAAAGTATCATCAAAAGATCCTTTAATAAGTAGTAATCTTTTAGACTCAATAACAGTTGTAGACCTTGCAGTAGCTATTGAAGAAGAAACAGGTATAAACATACCATTTACAGATATCTCTGTAAATAATTTTGACAACATAGACCTTATTATTGATTTTTTAAAGAGCAAAAAGTAAAAGTATGCACATTTCATGTGACAAATAAAACAAGTATAAATAGATGAGAAATTTTACAGTATACCATATTATCCCTTTTATCATTGCATTCGGAATTATTTATCTTATTCTTCCTGATAAGGATAGCAACATAACTTTGAAAAAAGAGATCTATATTCCTAAAAAAACCAGTGGCTTATACATAAATTATTCTGATGGCAAAGAAGCTGAGTTAGACTTAATATATGCTTTGGTTAATGAATCGTTGGTTGTTTGGGGGTCTTCTGAGTTAACAGGGAGAGATACAATGGGGTATATAACACATAACTTCTTTCCGAAACAATACAATATTCCAACACTATCAATTGGGCATGCGGGAAATCAGTGTTTCTCTATTTTATGTCAGATTGCAGCTTTAAACAAGTATACCAAGGGTAGAAAAATGGTTTTTATAATATCTCCGGGTTGGTTTACATCATATTACGCCAAAGGCACTTCTACAAGTTCTTTTCTTGAGTTCAACAATAGCACTTTTCTCAAAAGCATTGTTCACAGCTCTGTTCCCGATATATACAAGAATTATATATCAGACTATATCTACCAAAAAAGAGATGATATAAACTCTATGGGCAGAGATATGAAAAGATTGATGTATATGAATAATAAAATGAATATAGATTATCCATTCTATGCACTAGACCATGGTTTCACAAGTTTATTCTACAAAGAGCAAAGCTGTACATATTTTGACAACTATATTTATAAAAGCGATAGCGCGAGTTCTATTATGCATACCAACACAGACTGGAATGAGATAAAAAGTCAGGCCAAAGAAGATTTTATGAATATATGTACAAACAACGATGTGTATGTTAATGATAAGTATTACAATCTCTATGTAAAAGATAAAGATAAGTTTGTTCAACAAATTGTTCCAAGAGAAGTAAACAGGGAGATGGACGATTTTAAGATGTTGGTATCTCTAATATCTTATCTTGAAATTGATGCAGCTTTTATTATTCAAAATCTTAATCCTTATGTTTATAAAAACCTTCAGGACATGAAACCTGTAATAGAAGAGCTTCAGGATATCACCAAAAAACACAACTACCCAACATACAACATGTTTACTTATGCTACTAATGATTACGACAGCGGAGAGTTAACAGATGTAATGCATATGGGTAATCTGGGATGGATTAAGGTTAATGAATTTATATATAAAACTCTTTATACTAAGGATAATAGTATTGATTATAATTAACATTATTATCCTTTTTTAGTACAATCATATTTACAACTTCTTACTACAACGTTTTATTTAATCGTAAACTTTTTATATCAGTTCATGAACAAATAAAACATATACGTGTTATCTGCATGTAACATTTAAAAACATAATTAAAATTAAGAATAACATGGGAGTTTTAGTAGGAAAAAAAGCACCGGAATTTAAAGCATCAGCAGTTGTTGATGGTAACAAATTTGTAGAAGATTTTACTTTAGAGCAATATAAAGGGAAATATGTTGTAATGTTCTTTTATCCAAAAGATTTTACATTTGTATGTCCTACAGAGCTACACGCATTTCAGGAGAAATTAGCTGAGTTCAAAAGCAAAAATGTTGAGGTAGTAGCTGTATCAACAGATACAGAGCAGAGCCACTGGGGATGGTTGCAAATGGACAAAAAAGATGGTGGTATAAAAGGTGTAACATATCCGATAGTAGCTGATACAAACAAAACTATATCTAAAAATTATGATGTATTAACAGGAGATTTCTTCTTTGATGATGATGATTATCTTCAGGCAACAGGAGAGTTAATTGCATACAGAGGTCTGTTTTTAATAGACAGAGAAGGTGTTGTTCGTCATCAGGTTGTTAACGATTTGCCTTTAGGAAGAAATGTTGATGAGGTTATAAGAATGGTAGATGCCCTTCAGTTTTTTGAGGAAAATGGGGAGGTTTGTCCGGCAAACTGGCAAAAAGGATCAGAAGGAATGAAAGCTGACCACGATGGTGTGGCAGATTATCTTGCAAAACATTAATATTATTATATTAAAAACGCTCGGAATACCGAGCGTTTTTTTAATCTATTTTCTTGTTATAAGCTTCTTTAATAGTTTATCTATTGTAAGCCAGATTACATTAAAATAATTGGTAATTGTTGGCTTGTTTATAAAAACCATATTCCACCTTATCTTATCGGGCATTATCTCCTCTATATACATAATTTCCGGATCTTCGGCAATAGAGAGTAATTTATTCTCATCTATATAATAAACGGAAGCATAATCGGTAATTCCCGGCTTTACCTTAAGAACATTCCTTTGTTCCTCAGTATACAAATCAACATATTTTCTTACCTCAGGTCTTGGTCCTACAAGACTCATAGAGCCAAACAATACATTTAAAAGTTGGGGAAATTCATCAACTTTATACTTTCTAAGTACTCTTCCTATTCGTGTTATCCTTTTATCGTTTTCTCCAACAGTTAAAAGACCTTTTTTATCAGATCCATTTTTCATTGTTCTGAACTTCAGTAACAGAAATGGTTTTCCGTTTTTACCAATCCTCTCCTGCGTGTAGAAAACACCTCCTCTACTTGTAAAAAAGACCACTAATCCTATTATTATCAGAAATGGTAATAACAGAATAACACCAATAAAAGAGAAAATTAAATCAAATATTCTTAACATTTTCCAAGAACCTCTTCAACGGATTCAACAACAGCTTTACATACAATATCTACTTCATCTAAAGTTAAGTCAAAAAACAGAGGAAGTGATATTTCGTTTTTATACATATTAAACGCATTGGGATAATCATTTATTTCAAACCCAAGTGCTTTATAACAACTAAGCATTGGCAACGGAACAAAATGAACGTTTACAGATACCTCTCTGTCAAAAACCCCCTGAATTATCCTGTCCCTTTGATCCTCACTACAATTCTTTACTCTTAGCATAAACAAATGAAATGAAGATACTACCTCCCCTGTACGTCCTATTGGTAATATTGCCCAAGGGTATTCTGATAAAACTTCATAATACCTGTTAAACAATTCCTCTCGTTTAACAAGTGTACTTGAATCATATCTGCTAAGCTCTACCAATCCTATCGATGCCATTATGTCTGTCATATTCATCTTATAACCCGGCATAATTACATCATAACGCCATGCTCCTTTTTTACTCTTAGCAAGAGCATCTTTACTTTGCCCATGAAGAGTCCATATGTTAAGATACTTATAAATTTCCTCTTGATCAAAATTATCTGGCAAATTAAATGATATTGCACCACCTTCTGCTGTTGTAAGGTTCTTAACAGCATGAAATGAAAACACGCTCACATCTGCCAATGAACCTGTAGGTTGACTTTTATACTTTCCTCCAATAGAGTGTGCTGAATCTGATAAAACAAATATACGCCCAAGCTGTTTCTGAATATCATTGTCAGCCGTAAACACAGATTTAATTTCGTCACTCTTAACTAAACTCATTATTGAGTCGTAATCACAAGCAACACCTCCTATATCAACAGGAATTATAACCTTTGTTTTTGGTGTAATTGCTTTACGTATATTATCAACAGAAATATTAAAACTATCTATATCAGTATCAACCATTACCAGTTTTGCACCACAATGTAATACTATACTGGCTGAGGCTGTATATGTGTAGGCAGGAACTATAACCTCATCATCAGGACCAACACCAAACCATCTGAGCATAAGTTCTAAGCCTGCAGTTGCACTATTAACTGCTAAAACTCTTTTGCTCTGACAATACTCTGCTAACCTTTTTTCAAACAACTTAACCTTGGGGCCGGTAGTTATCCATCCTGAGTTCAGGGTATCTGTTACTTCTTCTATTATTTTATTATCAATTCTAGGCGGTGAAAAAGCTATCATTCCAATTATATCAGTTATCATTCACATGGAATCGCAAATATCCTAATTATTTATCTCTTTTAAAAATTTACGCGAGAGTATTTCATACTCTGAGTTCTCCATAATAAAGCTGTTTCCATTAGCTCCCATTTCAGAAATAACTTCTGCTGACGTATTTTTAAGTTTTATTATTGCTTCAACTATTGCTTCCGGATTTTCAGGCTCAATAGTCAGTCCGCATTTACAATCTCCAACAATATCATTACCCGATTCAATAGCACAAATAATTGGTTTTGAAGCCATCATATAATCCATCAACTTGTTAGGGCTTATTCCAAATCTAAAAATAGGTAATCTTTTTAACCCTAAATAGCATATATCAAAGCTTTTAAGCAAAGCCGGAATACTTCCTTTCTCAACTGGTGATAAAAACGTAACATTTTTTAGATGACCGTATCTTGATACAAGATCATCTTTCTCCAAACCAGAACCCACTAAAACAAAATGTACATCTGTATCATTTGATAATAGTTTAGCTGCATCTAAAAAAGAGTCAAGAGCATATGCTATCCCATGGCTTCCGGCATAACCTACAATAAGTTTATTATTCGCTTTTAACTCCTTAAACTTATCACTATGCTCCTTTGGCAAAGTCTCATTGTAATCAATCCAATCATCTTTCAGTATACCATTAGGAATGTATTCAAATTTATCTTCTGCCATTCCTCTAGATATCATATACTTTTTTGCTTCTGGTAACAGAGATACAACCTTATCGGCTTTTTTATAAGAGTAGTCTTCTAAGTATTGGGTAAGGATTATAAAAGGATGCCTTTTAGAATATCCGTTTAATTCAATAGGAGATAGTGGCCACAGATCATGAACCTCATAAATATGCCTTGCCTTAGCTTTTTTGGCAATTTTATGCGCTACAAAATTGTCGTACGGATATGTTGACGATGCTATAACAATATCCGGTTTGCACATTTCTGTTATCTTGTTTCTGTTACGGTAAAGTTTCTTTACAAAATCAAAAATATTAAGGAAACGTCCGATTCCATTTTTATTGTAACTTCTGGTTTTTAACCAAAAATAGTTTACTCCATCTATACACTCCTGTTGAAGCTCTTTCTCAACAGTCGGGTTAGTTTTTCTGAGGTGGGAGAAATCAGCAGCAATTATACTTACATTATGCCCTTGTTTAACCCACTCTCTTGAAAGGTAAAAAGGTCTGAACTCCATCCCCATTTCAGGACTTCCAGCATAATGATTAATTAATAGTATATTCATTTAAAAATTCCTTAACATAATAAAAATCTACTCCAGCCTTTTCTGCACAAACATAGTCAGTAGTAGAATCTCCAATAAAAACAGTGTCTTTTTTGGACGATTTACTATTTTCTACAATAATATTCAAACCAATAGGATTGGGTTTTGCAATATAGGCGTTCGCAAAGATAACATTAGCTTTTATATCTATGCCTTTCCAGTCGATATTTTCAATTTTATTCTTCTGCTGGGTTACATTTCCATTTGTTAATATATACATTGACTTATTGTTACACTTATAGATATTGCATAGTATTGGAAGTATTTCCTCTATTATTGGTATAGGTTCATGGAACTTACATGTACGCAAAATATTCAAATAGACATCTATATTTTCATCAATTCCAAACCTTTTATTCAGGTTATTGAAGAGATTACTTCTACCACTTTTTAAGAATTCCGCACACAAAAAATCGTATACAGAATTATTATTTAAGAAATTATATTTTGTGCATAAATAGTTTGCTATTTGACTGTAAGCTACAAAAAGATAATCAATCTCATTGATAAGGGTATTATCAAGATCAAACACATAGGTTTTATATTTCATCTGTTTATAATTGTTTTTTCATTTGTCAGATGGAACTCGCATTTATAATCATTTCCGTGTGTGTAAGAAAAGCCTTTACTCATGCTCCGTTTCATCACATATAAGGTTATCGTCTTTATCAAAAAAAGATTCTTCCCAGTATCTAATCATTTTTGTTCCCCATTTAATGTTACACTCAGGTAGTTTCTCGCCCATATTCAATTTAACGGCATTATGTACCATGTTAAATCCTGCTGCTGTACAAAGTACAATTGTTCCCTGCACCCGCGGATTTGATTCTATAATTTTAGGGATTCCATTAGTATCTCTTCTAAACTGAATTCCAATATTACCGTGTAGTCCTAACTTCTCAATAAGTTGTTTTGAATAATTCAGGATTTGATCATCCTCAATAGCTCTTCCTACAAACGATATTCCCATTTTTATCTTATCACGACTTCGTGGTATTGCCTGTATATACTTACCTTGGTGTGCTAAAACATCAACACTATACTCCTCTCCCGGCAGGTATTCCATTAAAAGAAGTTCAGGAAAAAAATCAGAATCCTTCGCTATCTGAATAAACTCTTCAAATCCAATAAAAACGTTATTTGGTTTCTCATTAAGCAACGACTCCATCTTATTTTGTGAATCATCAATTATTCTGAAGCCTCTTAACCCGTTTGATACTGGTGGTTTAAAACATATTTTCTTTTCCGGGTATCCTAATTTATATGCTTTCTGCTTAAACTCATCTATACTTTTTACAAGATAAAAATCAGGAACAGGTATATCATTACTCTTACAGAATTGCATCAGCTTATATTTGTTATTAGCTATATCAAGTTGTGCGTGATCTGATACAATTATTTTTATTCCTTTTTCTGCAAATATATCTTTTGCTTTTGCAAATACTGATAACTCTCTTGTGACCAATGGTATTATCACATCTACAGATTCTGATACTGCAATCTTCAGCACTTCGTTTACAAAATCAGGATGATTTGCCAATGGTATTTTATACGATTTATCTACCATTCCAATGCCTATAGATTCTGATAATGCAGCATCAACTCCTATTATCTTAATATCCTTATCTCCATTCCTTAGAGATTTTATTATCCCCGGAGCACCCGGAGCACCAGCTCCTGTTATTAATACAGTTCTTTCCATCATAACACCCATCTTACCACTTCAAAAGCTTCAGCAAAATCTGTTCCTATCTGAACTCCTCTTGTTTTTGCTAATGAATAAATAAAATCTTCAGACATATAGTCTCTGTGAGATTGAGAGCTATACTCAGCCAACGAAGATACTTTACAATCAATATCATCTTTACTAAGCTTAACAAAGCTAGTAGTGTTAAAAGTCAAATTATTCCATATTAACTCATAACCAAGTATGGTGCACTTTTTAAATGCTCGCAGTCCTTCCTGAGCTATAGTAAGATGATCCTGATGAATATCATTAAGCGAAGGCATCAGAATTAAATCCGGATTAATCTCACTTCTCAGTTCAATCAGATTCTCCAGAATACTCTGACGCTTATAGTTCAGGTTTCTGACCTGATAGTTATATATATATAAGTTTTCTGATTTAATGCCTAAAGCCTTTGTAGCTGATTTAACTTCTGTTTTTAGTATATTCTTTGGTAATCCTTCCGGAACAGATTCCTCAGCAGTAGAGAAAGCAACATAATATACGTCAAGCCCCTCTCTTATTAAACGAGCTATTGTACCACCCGCTCCTAACTCACCATCGTCTGTGTGTGGAGCAAGGACTAAAACTTTATGAAAATTTTTAAACATCGTCAGCTATTTATATAATTCAATAATACGGTTTGCAATAACATCTATGTCCATATCTAAAACATATTTTCGCAAATCCTCTTTATTATCTTTTTGTTTCCAAACATCCAACAGAGCATCTGATATTTCATCTGAACTATCGCCTGTAACAAAACATTTTTTAGTTTTATTTGCAATATACTCTAAATCACTAACATTAGTACTAACAAAGGGTATATTACATGCTAAACACTCTTTTATGATATTTGGCCATCCTTCATGGGTAGATGTTAATAGTACCACATCTACACTATTAATAAATTCTACAACCATATCATGAGTAACACCAGTCATTATTACAAGCTCTGATTCTTCTACTCTTTTATTAAACTTATCAAATGCCTCTTTAGCAAGCTGATAACGTTTAACAGGATTGTATTCAGCAACTGATGAAAACAGAACTCTGAACGGCTCTTTTCTTCCTATTAAATCATCTTCTTTAAACTTAGTCAGATCAATTCCATCAGGAATCACAGATATTTCTGCTCTTCTATTTATATCTGAAACCATATTTTTCATATGATCTGACATAACAACAATATTATTCGTAAATTTCACAGATAATCTGGTAAGGAAGTTACCTATTGCAATATGAAGTTTTGCTTTTAGTCCTATTACCTTTGTTTTAAACAGGTCAGAACCTCTTAATGTAAGTATCTTTTTCCCTTTAGCAAACAGTGTTAAAAATCCCGTAGCCGAACCATACTGAGCATGTATATAATCGTATCCTTTTAGTTTCCTGCGTATATCAATTATCTGCTTAACAAATCTAATAGGATTAAATGAAGGTGAAACATAATACAGTTGTATATCTACCTCTTTCACATTACATTTATCATGCAAGATATACATAAATATACCAGACGAAGGGTTTACCTCGCGATTAAAATTGTGTACCCAGGCTACCCTTTTAATTTCATTATTTTTTTCCATACAACTATATGTACTTGATATTTATCAATAAACAGATATGCAACAAGAAATGGTAAAATATATCTTATGTATGACGAAGGCAGATTAAAATGACCTCTAAACATCATGACAAAATTATACATCATCCAAACAAAAAATACCGAAAACATATATATGTTATCATCTCTGAATATAAATTTTGTCAGTTTATATATTCCTCCAATACACAATCCGTAAATCAGAAAATGGATAAATCCTCCTAATATACCAAAGTTAGTATATGCTTCAGCTAAAGGACTATAACCTAACCCCATACCAGGCTTCCAATCTTTAACATACTCTTTTGCAAATACTTCAGCAGGATTAGTTGGCCTACCACTCCATATAAAACGAGGAATCCAATTTACAAATCCTGACGTGTATGTTTTACCATATTTAAACTCAATATCGTCGTCAGATAAAACAATGCCTAAACTTGTATATGGTCCGCGCGCATCGAATCTAGAATATACTCCATGCTCTTTAATATAAGTAATAAGACCTGTTTCATCGCCACCTCTGTATAATGTAAACCTCAAACTACATAAAGGAATAAGTATTGCTATTGAAAAAAATACAATTATTGATTTCAATCTGTTATTCAATTTTACTCTTGTATACAGTGGATAAAACAAAACAAGATAAGGTACTGCGGCCAAAAACATTGGATCTTTATCGTTTGTTTTAAAACCCAAAAACGCAAGCACTAAAGATAATACTATACCCAATATAATTGGGTTCCTTTTTCTTCTGAGATACAACAATGTTATCAATACAGATACTGCAAAAAACAATGTCTCTTTCAGGTATGCATACACCGGATTACTATATGTTATCATGTAGTTACCGGCATAAGATTTAAATGAGATAAGAATCTCATTATAGTAAACTGTTACTAAACCTAATAATGTTATTATTAAAAGATATAATACAGAGTAGCCTCCAGACTTTGTTACAGCGTTTCTTGTAATTTGTGGTATATCAAGTTTAAATTTAAATATATGTGTACCTAACAAAAAGCCTAACAAACCCAAAAAAAACAATGACAGAGATTTCTTAAATATAGCTGTTGATGCAGTAAACGGATAATCTAAATCGGCACCTTCAAATATTAAATTCTCTATAGGTATTGATGCTGAATATAGAAAACAAAATATAAAAAATATCAGAAAAATATTTATTTGATTCCTCTCTGTTTTAAATAAAAACAGACCTCCTAATAATAAAATAATAATAAAAATAATGTACATCATGACTGCACTCTGAATATTCTAATAACTCTATAAATACAAAGACCTGCCAAACAAAAGTATGATAAATTCATTCCATTAACTATGTTTTCAATACTTATATCATCTCTATTTAAAAACATATACAAACAAAAAATAATTACAGATATTATACTATAATATGACATATATGGTCTTTTAAATGCTGCATCTATCAAACTCCTGAAAAGTGTAAAAACAACAAATGGTCCTATTGCCCAAGTTATTCTTTTTATTATAGATACATGCGGCAACATATTATTATCAAAAAACATCTCAATTATAAATGTCATAAATACATTGAGAAACAAGATTAAAGCAACTGAATATGCAAGCATTCCTATTGTTAACGTAGAAAACTCTCTTTTTAGTTTATGTCTGTCTGTTTTTATCATACTGGCACTCCTTGATAGAGCAATAAAAGAGATTGCAGTAGGTGCTATAGCTGCGAGGTTTACAAACGTTATTCCTAAAGATACAATACCTCCGGAATCAACTGCAATAAATTTAGTTGCAAAATATGGTGGCAGTATTACAAAAACAGCCCATGCAATATCACCAGGAACTCGTCTTATTCCATATGATAAAAGTAGCTTGATATTAGAACTGAATTCATTAAAAGAGTTCTTATTAATTATTTTAATTAATAATCCCCCCATACATATCAATGTTCCTACAGCCATAAAATAGTAAAGTTCTATCAGGTCTGTTGCTCCTATTGCAGAAAAAAGAGGTATTAAAGCTAAAGAAAACAGCTCTAGTATTCCTGCACTAAACACACTCTGCTTACCTCTATAGTATGAATGAATTACACCATGCATATTTAGTCCTATAACATACAAGGTAACAACCCTGTTTAGCTTAACAGTATTCTCTGTTAACTCACCCCATATTAACGATGTAAATAACTCAGGAAAAATAGTATTAAGTAAAAACCAAACAGATGTAATAAATACAACAGGCAACATTGATGATGCCAGCAACTGTTTACTTTTATTTTTATCAAAATCTGATCTGCCAATATAACGAGGCAGTGCTACACCAAGACCTAACAATAGAATAGTTGAAGCAAATGTAACCACTCTGCGTGCATAGGTATAATGTAGCATAGATTCTTCACCAATTGAGTGGTAAATAAACCTTAGTAACCAAACATTAATAATAGCACCCAAAAAAGAGAATCCGAAGACTATCAAATACTTTTTAAATAGCTCCGGACTAATATTCTTAATCAGTTTTTTTATCAAAACATTAAATTTTTATTCAGTCAAAATAAACAAACTTCTGTCTTGTCTACTCAAACCTCTTCTTTTTTTCAACGTAAACATGAACAGCCATATTTATCAACAAACATCCAATTAGCAAAAATATATTATGGGTGTTTTCTTTTAGCATATAAACAGTAGTAAAGAATATTATATTAATAATTATTGCAAACATAACTGTCTTCTGATGACTAAAACCATACTGTACTATTCTCTGATATGCGTGTTTTCTGTGTGCTTCACTTAGTTTTTCTTTATTTAAGAATCGTCTAACCAAAGTTAATGTGGCATCAAACCAATACAATGATGAAAGCACCAGAATTACTATTATTGACACATTAGCTGTGTTTCTGAACCAAAGAGATAGTATAACAACATTAAATCCAATTAATGTACTACCAACATCTCCCATAAATATCTTTGCTCTTTGCCAGTTCCATGGTAAGAAGCCTAAAACAGCAGCTACCATTATAAGCAATACCTGCGAATCAGAAAATATATAGAGCCCCAGTGGTATAGTAATTCCAGCAATTGCAATATGCCCATCAATACCATCAAGGAAATTAAATAAATTTATAAACCATAAAATTGCAATAAAAAACAATGGAAATAGTATGTACTGTGAAGATATCTGAAACACAAACAAATCAATCGGTCTTATATACCCAATAAAATACAGAGCTCCTATAGCAGATAGAGCCTGAAACAATAATCTAACTTTAGGTTTAACATTCCTTATATCATCAATTATACTTATTACAGATAAGAAACTACCAGACGCTAACGCAAGAAATAGGTTCAATTCTATATATTTCATTATATAAAGAGTTATAACGCCAACATACCATGCAATCATAATTGCAATCCCTCCTCCTCGTGGAGTCGGAACACTATGAGAACTACGATGATTAGGGATATCAAGAATCGATTTTTTTATTGCTGCTTTCCTTACTAAGTAAGTTAGGATGAATGATATTAGTAAAACTACTGATAATGTAATATAAATACTCATATTTTTTCTATTATATATAATTAGTAATTATAATTGATTTACTAATTACTTTTTAACAATCTAAAAGTTTTCTTAATTATTATTAATGAATAATACACAAATAACAAGGGTAATAAATATCTGGTAAATGCAGAAGGTAAAACAAATTCTCCTCTATGCATTGTTATTAAGTTATAAATAAGCCAAACATAAAATATACCTTGAATTATATTATTTGGCTCTTCTTTAAAAGCAAGAAAAGTTATTCTCTTAAAAAATATTAAAAGAAAAGCTATCAAAAAATACTGTATAAATCCTCCTAAATATCCAAAATTAATATACGCTTCACTCATTAGATTATAACCCAAACCCTGCCCTGGTTTCCAATCAGATATTCTTCTTTTAGCATATTCTTCAGAAAGACTTTTTGGTCTATCTTTCCATACAAACTTAGGAATCCAAAACAATGAACCATTTATATATGTTATGCCATATTTAAAATCAATATCTTCTTGAGATAAATTATCAATTAAACTATAAAAAGGACCACTGTTATCAAACCCATTGTATATCCCTTGATTTCTTATATCCTTTATTAGCTCCTCCAAGGGTATATTATTTCTCGTGAGATTAGAAAATAAAAACCCTAATAATGGAATAACTATTACAATAAATAAAATAACAAATACTCTCTTTATATTTATTCTTAATTTAATTTTTTTCAGAAGTGTATTAATTTTTGGTATCCAAGGAATACCTGCTAGTAGTATAATATCTTTATCACCAACTCCAAATGAAATAATCAGCAATATTAATGTAAATAATATTCCCCAAATTAATTTCTTCTTTACATTTACTAATAAATATATTATTATTGAATATGAGAAAAGAAATAGTTCTTTAGAATATGCAAATACAGGATTATTAAAAATCCAATACATACTGGAATCATAATTAGTTATTAATAGCCCCATCTGCTTTCTATACAACGTCAAAAACAGGATTATAGGTAATATCAAGCAAATCCAGATTGTGTACTCAAGCAAAGGTTTATTCGCAATTTTTCTTTTAGTTTTACATTTTTTTAGAATAATATTTGACAAATATAGCCCTATATAAAATCCTATTAAAGAAATTCCACCTAACAATACTATTTTTAGAAATAATGACTCAGGGATCAGGATTCCCTTATGTGTACAAGATCCAGTAAAGAATCTTTTTTCTAAAATAATAGCAAAATTATATAGAATAAAAAAAGATACAAATACAATATCATATCTTATTATTGTTTTATTCCAATTTTTCAAAACCAACTACTTTTTAATACATTTTTTCAATTTCCTGCCAAACATCAACATCTTTGAAATTATTAACGACAAACTCTCTCCCATTAAGCCCGTACTTCTTCATATCTCTATTGCTGATAACAAACTCAACTGTTTTCATAATATCTCCTTTATCTATTTCAGTATATTCACCCGTCACACCTTCTTGAATAGAATCAATACACCCAGTTGATTTTGATACTATCACAGGTATATTCATTGCAGAAGCCTCTAACACGACCATTCCAAAACCTTCTCTATACGAAGGGAATATAAACAAATCCATCAATGAATAATAATATTGAATATCATCGTTCACAAATCCTGTATATATAATTGACTTGTTAGTTAATATCTCTTGTTTTATCTTCTCTGGTAATGCATCCCGCTCTTCAAACATCCCAACAAGCAATAGTTTATAATTACTGTTTTTCCTATTTAATTCCAGAAATGCATCCACCAACTCAACAATACCTTTATCTTTAACTAAACGTCCACAGTATGCCAATACAAAGTCTTTATCTGTAATATCCAGTTCGTTCCTTAAATCATTTCTCTTTTTACTACTAATTAATAATGGATTAAACTTATTATCTGTATCTATCCCTGTACATGTTCCTTTACCTAAAACCAACTGTTTGCTTTCTCTATTTAACCTATACTCTAAACTCTTTTGATAAACAGAAGGACTAACACAAACGATCTGTCGTGCACAAAAAGAAGTAATCCTCTCAACTGTAATCAACAAGTTTCTTTTTAACCCTTTACTGGTCTCAAAAACTAATCCATGTCTGAAATATATTCTATTTGGTGTTCTCATTAAATATCCAGCAATCATTGATAACAATGCTCCTTTTGGGGTATGTCCCACAACAATATCTATTTCATTTGTTTTAATATATTTGCAAATACTTACAATAGACTTCACATCTTGAATTATTGATATTTGCCTCAAAACAGGTACAGGTTTATACTTAAAATTCATTGAGTGTGAATACTCTTTCAAGTATTTAGAATCTGAACATATTGCATGCATATCATAACCTTTTTTACCAAAATATTTAAATTGATCACCAACAATATATTGAAGTGCAAAATAAATATTTATAACATGTAATATTTTTCTTTTCATAAACAATATTATACTTTAAAATGGTAATTTCTTTTTTCTATGTATATGGAAAAGAATATCTGGTTTGACAAAAAACATCTTCAAAATACAAATAAATGCTTTTCCTATTTTTTTTACTTTTAAATTCTTTTTCATATCCTGAAACAAGATATTAACCTTAAGAAAGTTAAATCGTCTTCTATATTGTTTGACTTCTGATAAATTAACAAATCTATAATAGATCATTTTCAATTCATCTACTCGTAAATCAAAACGCGTTTGAGTAATAGAATTTGGATGTACTCTGTAATAAACTAAAGGTTTATCTACATAGTGGAAACAACCTAACAAAGATAATCGTAGTAACAAGTCATAATCCTCGGCAAAACTAAAATCTGTACTAAAATAGAACTTATCATTGCACATAATCCTACGCACCATAACTGTTTGCCAATTAACAAAATCTTGAACTAACAAATCACCAAATACCCACCCTTTAGGCATTGCTTTAAACATTGTATAATGGCTAAACTTATAATTTGTTTTTTCTTCATTGTTAATATAAAAACCATCAGAATACGAAACAACACAATCTTCAGGAAAATTATAAACTTGAGACTCTAATTTATTTGGAAACCAAATATCATCAACATCTAAAAAAGTAATATACTCACCTTTTGCTTTGGATATAGCGATATTTCTTGCCTCCCCTAACGGTACATTATTGTTGTTTACAAAAACATTAATACGCTCATCATTTATTGATTTAACAATATTAACACTATCATCATCAGAGGCATTATCAAAAAAAACAACCTCCCAGTTTTTATACGTTTGATTTACAACACTATAAACAGCCTCCTTAAGATATTTCTCTCCATTATAACAATTCATTATAACAGAAACTAATGGTTCATTCATTAATTATGGTATTTTTTTTATTACAAACAGCGGAAAAATAAATAATACTTGCTATTAATATATGACTCAAAGGATAAAACATTACAGGATAATGTAGGTTACCTATTAAAAGTACAATAAATGAAAGTTTAAAATTAACATTTTTAACATTTAGAATAATATACAATAACAATAATGAGTATAATATGAACGAAATCATTCCTATATTTCCTATAAAGAAAAGTGGTCCTAAATCAATTGGCACATCGTACTTTGGATTTACTCCCAATAACAAATCCCAAGTAGACGTAACTTGATTTATATAATCAGATATAAATTCAATAAATAAATCATACAAATACGTAAAATAATTTAAACTAACTTTATAAATGACGTTACTAAAAAAAACAGCAACTGAAATAAGCGAAATTATAGGAACTGATACATATAAAATTAGCTTATTTTGATACAAAAAAACTAAAAAAACGATCAATAAACATAGAAATCCTGTTCCTGTTCCTAGAATTAATATAACCCCTACTAAACATATTAACATAAATACAGAACTTCGTTCAACCATGTATCTGTTAATAAGAAATAAAAAACACAATAATGTTGCCGTTACACTTGGTTGTCCAAGTAATGTAAATGTTTTATCTTGATAAGACCATAATTCCGGTTTATACATTAGTTGAAGTTCAGGCTTACTAAAAATATAGAATACAATAGATTCATAAACAGTATAAAAGGATAATAAATAAAAACAATATTTAATATAATTTAGAATATTTTTCAAAAGAAACTTCTTAAAATCTATAATTATCGGAAAAGTAAACAAGAAAATAATTGTAGTTAAAAAAAACTGCTCATAATAAAAATCAGGATTATCATACTTAACTATTTTATACATAATCCTAACAAGAGATACTGCTAATAAACCAACAGAAATATACCTAATACTTTTAAGAGATACTGTCTCAAACTGCCTTTGCTTTAATCCTAAAACCGAAACAAGAAATATTGGTAATATCATAACCAAGAAAGCGATAGCTGGTGATAATCTATAATTAATAGCCCCAATAAATGGAGCTATGTAAAACATAAATTTCAACAAAAAAAACTTAATCTCTTCTATTGATAATCTTCTCAACATAGTTATCTCAGAATATCTTTTATGCCTTTTATAATAAATTCTATTTCATTTTCCTCTATGCATGGATGTATTGGTAAAGTTAATAACTCATTATACACTGTTTCTGTTTCCTTCAATCTTTCACTCTTTCCATTAAAATATGTTAACAAATGATTCGGCTTATAATGAATCCCTGTAGGAATACCTAAATTTTCAAGCTTAGTCTTTACAATGTCTCTTTTCCCTCCTAAAATTCTAATAACAAATATATGAGGAACAACATAATTGTAATCAATATCTAAAAGCTCTATTCCTTCAATATCTTTTAAGCAATTCTTATATAATGCAGCTAACTCTTGTCTTTTTTCTTTAAATTTAGGGAATTTCTTTAGTTGCACACGCCCTATCGCAGCCATTATATTACTCATATGATAACGCCATCCTTGCTGTGTAACATCAAAATCCCAACTTCGTTGTCCTTTGAATCTATTCTCAGTATCTTTCTCTACACCAAGTAATCTTGCATCTTTAATTCTAGATAACACAGTCTCATCATCGGTTATAATTATACCGCCTTCACCTGAAGTTATATTCTTTATTCCATCTAAACTTATACAACAAATATCACCAAAACTTCCAATGAGTTTACTATTATAAGTTGTACCAAAGGCATGTGCCGCATCCTCAATTACTCTCAAATTGTATTTTTTTGCCAATGTATACACACCTTTTAAATCACCAACATTTCCAGCATAGTGAACTGGTAATATCGCTTTTGTATTGGGTGTAATTTTCCTCTCTGCATCAACTAAATCAATAGTACAAGTCTCCGGAACAACCTCACAGGATACAGGTGTTGCTCCAGTAGCAGAAATAGCCTGATATGTTGCCACATAGGTCAAAGATTGTACAAGTACCTCATCTCCTTCCTTTAATCCTATAGCCTGTAAAGCAAGATGCAACGCTGCTGTTCCCGTATTAACACAAACAACTTCTCTATTAAAAAAAGAAGACAACTCTTGTTCAAAGAGTTGTACATCCTGTCCCATTCCTAAATATTGTCTCTTCAAAACATCTGTAACGGCATCAATTTCTTCTTGCCCAATTACAGATCTAGAAAGCCTTATTTCTTTATTATTTATTTCCATGGTGCATTTCCTGAATTCCAAAAATCTTCTAATATCTGACGTTCTCTAACAGTATCCATAGATTGCCAGAATCCATCATGTTTATAGGCACCCAAACTGTTCATCTCTACAAGACGCTCCATTGGTGTTCTTTCCAAAATTGTTTCATCGCTATCAATAAGATCAAATATTTCTGGCTTAAACACAAAAAAGCCTCCATTTATCCTACCTGTTTCAAGCTGTGGCTTTTCTTTAAAGCTATTAACAGAACATGATTCATCAATATCTAGTTCTCCGAATCTTGCAGTAGGATGCACAGCAGACAATGTTCCTATTCTACCACTGTTTCTATGAAACTCTACAAGCTTATCAATATTTATATTAGATAAACCATCTCCATAAGTAAGCATAAATTCGTTATCCCCAATTATATCTTTAAGTCTTTTTACTCTCCCCCCCGTCATTGTGTTTAGTCCAGTATCAACTAAAGTCACTTTCCAGTTCCGAGGATTTTTATTAACATATTCAATACCACCTTTTCCTAGATCAACTGTAAAATCATTATTCAAGGCGTAATAGTTTAAAAAATACTCCTTTACTACAGTTGCTTTATAACCTAAAGCTATTACAAAATCATCGTATCCAAACTTAGAATACCAATTCATTATATGCCAAAGTATTGGATGTTCACCAATCTCAACCATTGGTTTTGGAATGCGTGTTGTATACTCCGAAATTCTTGTACCAAAACCACCTGCTAATATTACTACCTTCATTTTTACCAGTTATAATTTATATTTGATTCTTCCATTGGAATATTTAATTGTTCTTCAGGGTCATGCGGTATATCTGCCACATTCAATAACATATTAAGATCTTTACCTACCCCTTCAAATCCCATCCAGACACCAGGTGGTACGGTTAATCTGCTATAATTATTTTGCGATAAAACAACTTCCTGAAAATTTCCGTTTGTATCAGAATTTTCACGATCATCATATAGTACAAATTTCACTTCACCTTCCGGTACAATCAGATTAAGAGTCATTCTACTATGCTTTTTCCAAGCTTTTATTACACCGTGATTAACTGTTGAAAAATATGCCTCGCCAAAACCAACATATCCATCATCAGATTTCTTTATTCCATGAAAAACATCACCTTTCGGATGACTTATTCTCTTTAATGGTGTAATTATTACACCATTAATATCTATTCTATTGCCCATTTAATACCTTTTTTTACAGCTAATTCAGCATATGTCTTTATCTGATTACAAGTATACTCATGCATATTAATATCATTATTATTATAAAAATTATAATACCACTCTCCGGTAAACTTAAGCAATTCTGAATAGTTCATTGTAGCAATCCATTTCAAATAGAAAAGAGCCTTATCACAATTAAGTTTCAACAAACCAGCCTCATGAAATTTTATATTTCCTGTTACTTTATAAGCTTCAGACGCATCCTCATACTTCCATGTTTCTGTTAAATCTTCTAACAAATCTTTAACTGTATGATTATATTCTGCATTTGGGCCAAAATTGAAACTCTCTCCATGTAGATTCCTATTCACAGATAACTCTGCTGCTAATGCAAGATAACCACTAAGAGGTTCAAGTACATGTTGCCAAGGTCTTGTTGCATCTGGACAACGAATCTCTACAGTCTTATTTTCAGACCAGGCTCTCATACAATCAGGAACAATTCTATCTAAAGCCCAATCACCACCACCAATAACATTTCCGGCACGTGCAGAGGCCACTTTTACATTACAGTTTTCATCTTTAAAGAAAGAGTTATAATATGATTTAAATACAAGCTCTGCTGCTCCTTTTGATCCACTATAAATATCCTTACCACCTACGGCATCAGTCTCTTTATACCCCCAAACCCACTCTACGTTATCATAGCATTTATCACTTGTTATTACTATTGCAGTACATGACAAATTTAAAACTCGCAATGCTTCAAGTACATTCGTTGTACCTACTACATTTGATGTAATTGTATCTACAGGATCTGTATACGAAGTTGAAACAATAGGCTGCGCAGCAAGATGAAAAACAAAATCCGGCTTAATATCTTTGAATATACTCGTAACACACTCTAGATCACGAACATCCTGAACAAAATGAGTAATTTTATTCTCTAGTTCTAACTCTTTAAACATTGATGGTTCTGTTGGTATATCTTTAGATATTCCATAAACATCAGCCCCTAATTCTAAAAGCCATGATGTTAACCAAGCTCCCTTAAATCCGGTATGTCCGGTAACTAATACTTTCTTATCTTTAAAAATATTGTTGTACATAAATTTCTCTTTAAATATTTAACAATTCGTGAGTTAAATGTCTATTTTCGGGTTTTTCAAAAAAACATTTCTTTATTTCGCTTCCTATTATAGTCAGTTCTTTTTTCCTTTCAGAACTCAAAGATATATACTCTTTAATTGCATCCTGTAATTCAAATGGTGTGTAACATAATTTCCAGATATCTGAAGTTACATTTTCCGGAATTGGATTTTGAGTAAGACCAGATTGACTCCCCAAAATTATCATTGGTTTACCCATAGATATTGTTTCAACACATGTACTAGATGAACTTCCAATAGCTAAATCAGTTTTATTAAGCCATTCAACATAATCTCCTCCAACAAACTCTACCACAGAATGTAACTGTTCCTTAAATCTAGATTTAAGGCTATCTATATCCAATAATGGATGTGGTTTAAAATAAAACTTAATAGAATATAATTCAAACTCTTTAATTGTTCTAAGAACCAAATCAACAATCTCACATGATTCTGAATACGATATCGGTAATGCTATAAGTACAGAATTATGATTAATACTATTAAAAACTGCATTCTCATGAATTGATGCAAATCTATACCCAGGAGCCAGACCTACATCTAATGATTCATCAAACTGCTTTATCTTATTAATAAGGTTTCTTCCAACAACTTTTATTTTATCAGGAATAAGTCCTAACTTATTCTCAGAAATTGTTGGTGAAGTATAAATACTAAAATCAAAAGGCACAATAAACCCCTGATAACCAAAAACAGTAGCTTCCGGAAATGATTCTCTTATTCCTTTTATATAACCTCTGTGTATTACCTGATTTTCAAACCATACAACAACATGTTTAAGCTTTACACCTTTATCTTTTAAACGTTTAAAAAATCTATAATTAAGCAATCCTATAAATGACGATGAATTATTTCTATTTTTTTTGAAGTCTTCCTTTAAAATACCTTCAACATTAAAACCTTCAAAGGAAAGCTGAGTAAGAATTGACTTTTTAACCCTAAATGATCTAAAAATAGCAAATAAATAATCTGATAAGGTTAAGTAATCATGATTAAAGATAAAGTTTACATCTGCATTTTTAGAAAGCTCAACAATACTCCTTACACTATTTTTCGTCAATATAGTTGGAGCAAAGAATGTTTTCTTTCTATTCTCAAAATCCAATTGGTCAATTAAGCCAGGGTAATATCTGTCATTATAATTTCCATTTCGGAATGTAGAATCCACAAAAAATGTATCTATAATTGACACGTCACCATTTACTCTTTCTCTTCTCTTTTTTGATTTACAAAAAAGTCTTGATAATGAAAATTTTGCATTTTGCAAATAATATAATAAAGGCTTAACTGTATAATTATACACATAACCTTTTTCACATACACAAACAATGCTTATATCCAACTTTCTTCTAGACATATAATCATCAAGACATCTTTTTATAGAAGGTCTTGAAACAATAATACTCTTTATATTATTATTGGTTGACAATTTATACTTAATAAAGTCTAAATAACAAAAATCTAAATATAGAGTTGAAAGGTATGTATTTCTACTCAATGTACTAGATACAAGCCAATCTATATCATCTCCTACAATATCATATATTTTATCCAGAAAATTATTAAACTTTAATACCGTACCCTTTGATATCTTATTTAACGTAATAATATCGTCAATATGAAGATTTGAGAGGTCTATTATTTGCGACATAAGTATATTGTTTTACATATTACACATTATCAATAATATACTCCTTAAATAATTCATCATTTTGCATTACCCCTCTCACATAATCCAAATCTTCCTGAGTATCTACGCTAATACAGTCGCTTTCAACAAAAGTTCCTTTTATTTTGTATCCATTCTCTAATATCCTAAGATATTCATTAAATTCTACTCTCTCTAGAGGTGTTTGTTCCATTGAAGCGTACTGTAATAAAAAATCCTTTCTAAAAGATACTATATGGTATGCCTTATAAATATGATCTATACTCTTTCGTGATTCTGAAGGAATATCATTTCTTGAGAAATACATTATCTCGTTATTAAGATTAACAACAGCCTTAATATCAGATGGGCTATTACGCTTTCTATACTTTGTTAAAAGAATAGAAACCTGACAATCTGAATCAACTAATGCTTCAACTCCCATATCTATATGTTCAGGATAAACAAGCGCTTCATCTCCCTGAATATTGACTATAACATCAGCTTCAATCTTAGTTGCAGCCTCAGCTATTCTATCAGAACCAGTATTATGATCTGAAGAAGTTTTTATAAACTTACCTCCATATTGTCCAACTAAATCACAGATAACATCGCTGTCTGTTACAACATACACTTCATCTAATCGTTTTGCCCTTTGGGTTCTTAACATTGTATGGATAATCAAGGGTAATCCACATATATCTTTCAGTGCCTTTTCTGGTAATCTACTAGATTCCAAACGCACAGGTATCATTCCTACTATTTTCATTACAGTAACTTTACACTATTTAAATCCTTAACCAAATATTCTGATTTATCAATAAAACACTCATCTATAAGACCTGTTTTTACTCCTAAAAACTTTGCATTAGCATTTTCCGCCATTTGTTGATCTACAATAGAATCACCAACCATAAGAATCCTATCAGCAGTATATCCAAAATGATCACATATCCTATTAATCATTTCAGGATTAGGCTTCTTATTGGTTACATTATTCCCTCCAAGAATGACATCAAATATTTCATGAACCCCTATTTGATTCATAGCAATAACAGCTCTTTCTGAAATATCAGTTGTAGCTAAAGCTATTTTATAGCCACAACTTTTAAGATCTTTCAATAGAGATACTGAATTCGGTAAAGCTCTTATTAACTCACTTATTGACTCTTCCGACTGTTGATCAACCTGCTTAAAACAATCTTTAACAAAATCTAAGGTAACAGAAGGCTCGTACTTTAATAAAACATTATAAACAGTATTTTCAATATACTCCCGAGGCTTTATTCCTACAGGTCCCTCCGGTTTAAGTTTTTCATCACTACCAAGTCCCATTGAAGAAACAACTTCACAGTAAATATCTTCATTCCAAGCTGAATATAGTGAATTTATTATCAATTTGGCTCTCAATTTAATCATTGATCCCCAATAGTGATGTATATCAATCAGTGTTCCGTCCTTATCAAAAACGACACAATCAATATTATCTAATTTTACACCATCTATATGGATAACTTTACTAGTCATTTACTTCACCAATATTTTTTACAACCAACTCTTTTGCTATTTCAAGAGCTTTATCTATTAACTTATCGTTTTCAACAAAATCATCGTGAGTTATATACTCATCTACTATTTTTCTGGCATAAGTACCTAGCGATACACCCTGAAATTTAACATCTGACTGATTTGCAAGGATTCCTGTTAATGAATTAGTACCTCCGGACAATAGTATATTTACCTCTGTATTCTCTAAATAACTAACCTGTTTTGTTCTTTTATCAACACTTTTATTAAATCGCTTATTAATAACATCAGCTATAGCTACAGCTTGCAAAGTTGTGTTAAAATCATCCTTCCCTCCACTCATTGGATATCCATCAGCCTGTACTATCAATTTGTCTCCTGCAATCTCCTTAGCCTTTCTTATTCGCTGTTCAAGTGCAAAATCCGATAAGTTCAATCTATCTAAACACATTGAGTTAAAATTATCAGGATTCACTTTGTTAATTAATTCCCACTCTTTTAGTATATGCTCATCATTTGCAACAGCAGCATGAAGTTCAAAATTCTCAGCACCTGCGCTTTTACACAACGGAAGTATTTCATTCAATTCTCTTGCATTATGATAAAAAGATATAGTTCCATTTACCGGACAAACAGTTTCACATACACCACATCCTATACAAGAATCTTTTATTACAACAAGCTCATCTGGTATAGCTTTAGAAGGGCACACCTTAATACATGATTTACAAGAGATACACGTATCTTTATTTATATTTGCCTTACGCACATGATGATCACCTTTCATACCAATACTTACTGTAATAAATGGTCTGGTTTTTATCTCTGTTCCAAATTGAGGAGCTTTATTAATTGCTATATCTATTCCTTCCATACAAGCTTTTACAACCTCCGGATTAGCTGATACATCAAATCCTTTAGCTCCTGCAAGTGCATATACAACTGTTAATTTCTTAACTTCTTCTGCATTTTCATTTCCTGCACCACACACAAGCTTAAAATACTTCACCTCCTTTAAAAGAGATTGTAAAACTTCAAAACGATTCATATCTATTGTCCTTAATTTTATACCTGACATTTATTAAACTAATATATCTATATTATTTACAGAAATCAACAATTTCTTGATATCCGTCCTTTATAATTCCAGTATCTACCGAATATGTAATATAATCTATTCCTATCTCTTTAAAAAGAGATAACATATTTGTATTACTTGCTATGGTTCCTACTTTTTTTCCGTTTGATTTTATTATAGATGCTATTTTCTTTAATTCATCAATAACAACAGGAGAATCAACCTCTCCTGGTATTCCAAGCGATTTACTCAAATCAAATAAGCCAATAAAATAAACATCAATATCAACTGTTCTTATTATATCCTCAATATTTGAAATTCCTTCTGGTCCTTCAATATTAGCAATTAGCAGAACATTATCATTTGCTTTAGATGGCAATTTCGATCCATTCTTGAAATCATATAACCCTGCACGCGTATACGGAGAAAAACCTCTATTGCCAATTGGTGGATACTTAGCATACTCTACAAATTTTTTAGCATCTTCAACGGTTACAATATTAGGTAATTGTATTCCATGTATACCTAAATCTAAAGCTCTCAATATCAACCCTTGATCTATTGTTGCAACCCGCATTATTGGTGATACTCCATTTGCTTCACATGCTAATACCATCTGATATGCAGTTTCATAACTCATAGAGCCATGTTCACAGTCAATTATAATAAAATCAATACCTGTTGAAGCTATTACATCAACAACCATAACAGAAGGTATAACATTCCAGGTTCCTAGAGCTTTTCCACTATTATTTAGCTTCTCTAATAAAAAATTTTCTTTTAACATAGCTTAATCAAAAATTGTTTCTGTAATAAATTCCATATCAAGCATTTCACCCAACTTAGCCACTTCCTGCTTTATTTCATTATTTTGCTTTACAAGGGTATCTTTATCTGTTATTCTATCATATTCTGTATATGAATAATTATTCGAACTATTTGTTTTATATCCGTCCATTCCAGCTATTGAGACTTTACAATTACTATTTACTGATAAAAAGTGCATAAATAACACGGTCACATTATCAGTTTTATTAACCGTTGATGAGATTAATGTCTCATAATCTATAACAAAACAACCTTTATGAACTGCATTAATTCTAACATTTGACGAAACTATTACTTTGTCAATATTCACGTGTTTACTATACTGATCATAACGTTTCTGATTAGAAAAGAACACGTAATCAGAATCTATTGTATCAGACAAATGATTCATTGATATAGTAATAGGATTATATTTTGCAATATAGTTACTTATCCTGCTTTTTTCTGTATTTACAGAAGGTCCGGATGCAATCAAAAGTAAATCACTATCAAATACAGGATTCTTAATAACTTTGTTATTTCTCTTCGATTTATTGAAGTTGATATATAGATCTGATATATATTCTTTGTCAAACCCATTCCTTTTTTCCGGTACTATTGAAGATATAATTTCTTCAATTTCAACTATTGATAGTGTTTTTTTATTCGTTAAAAAAGACGCATAATTTGGGTGACATTGATTCACTGCTGATAAATAATGTGCCGGAGAAAAACCCCATGATTTCTCTCTGAATATAGATATTAGATATGATTCAATTATATCTAATATAGGTGTAATACTGTATTTTTTACTTTTATTTTTATTTAAAAAATCAGCAACCAATTCTGTATTAAGGTTTCCTGCGCCACGTCCCATTCCATAAACAGAAGAATCTATTATTATACTGCGCGATTTTCTAATCTCTGAAAACAATATTGCATTTGAAAAAGCCAGCTGAAGATTATTATGAGAATGATATCCAATATTTACCCCTTTTCTCACATTATTCTCAAATAGATAAAACAATCTCTGAAAATCATACTGCCCCATACTACCAAAACTATCAACTATATATATTGAACAAATATCAAGTTTATTAAATTCATTTATAAGTTCTAATAGTTCAGAATCATTATAACGCATTGAAACCATTGGTTGTACAAAAACATCATAACCTTTCTCTATCAACTTTTCCACATCAGAAAATGCGTCCTCCCAATTCTCTTTATGAAAAGCTAATCTAAGTGCAGAAACAGTTTTGTTATCAGATTTATCGCACTCAGGAAATTTATCTACGTCACACTCTCCATAATTCAACAAACATAAGAATCTTTGTTCATCATTTGGTTCTTCAACTCCTTTAAGTATAGAGTTTATTACAGAAATATCACGAAATAAAGTACTATCACCTCCATTTCCTTTAGTATGAGAAATAAATCCACACTCTATTAACTCAATTCCCGATTTAATAAGAGAGTTGATTATATCTAATATATGTGCATTATCAAATTTCCAGTTATTTACATAACCTCCATCACGTAATGTACAATCAAGAATCTTTATCATATCAAAATAATTAATTATGACGTCTTAAATAACTTTTTACTCTAGAATTAATTTCTCCTCTTTTCAAAGAAATTATACCTGGAAATAAATAAATCAATATAAGAACAAGAACAAAATAAATAATTCCGCTTATCAGCAATTTAAGAAAAAAATGGATTTCAATACAACTAAATACTCTTTTTATAATAAACGCGATAAGAAACAATGGAACTACTGAATATATTTGGTGATAAAATAATTTAAAAAATGATATTTTAATAAGTTTTGATATAAAATACAATAGGATATTAACATATATAAACTGAATCGCAATCATTTTTATAGCTAAACCATTTGCTTTTAAATCAAGACCAAAATACTCTTTAGGTGCTATCATAAAATAGGCTAAAGGAATTCCTATAGAAGCTACTATTATGCCAATATTTCTGAACATTTTAGTTTTACCCATTGCATAATAAACTGCACCACATAACTGACCATATGTTTGATGTAAAGGATATAGAGCCATTATTGATATTACTACAAAAGCATTTTTATATTCTTCGCCTCCCATTAACAACACTACAAGTTTTGAATTTGTAGCAACAAATATTGACAAGAAAGCAGCAACAAAATAAAGTACAGGAATATACTTATTAAATAAATCAACCATCTTGGCTTCATCCTTATTACAATATGCAACTGATATTTCTCTGGTAAATATGGGTGTCATAGAGCTTGAAAAGATAAAACAAACTGCACTTACTTGATAAGCTAAACCAAAATATCCTTGCTCAACAGATCCATAAAATTTCTGAATTAACCATCTGTCAAGTATTCCTGCTAAAAGATTAAACAAACTATATACCAATAGTGGAGCAGAATAATAGTAAAACTCCTTTATATAATTCTTATAATCCTCTCTCGATATTTTTTTTGCAGAGTATATTGAAAATTTCTTTCGTGAGATAAGAATTGTGCAGGTAATAATGTAAAATGAAAGTATAAAATAGTGATAATAAAAAAATACTTCTAATGAAATTGAGGACACAAAATAAAATATCACTAAGATTAACAATCCTACAAAACGCTGTATAATCTTTACAACTTCACCATACCTTGTTAATCCCTTTGCATCAAATATTTTTTGCACTATTTGCATACACCATGTAAGCCATGACCAAAATAAGCCCATGTATACATACTTTATATATTGATCAGGCCATAACAATTGATTTACATTGCTAATAATTAGAGAAGATACTACAATTAAAAAAATAATGAGTACGCTGAAAGCAAACTGCAAATAAAACTTTACTAACTTCTCCTCAGATTGCCTCTGTGATAATTTCGTATAAAAACCTTCTGAAGTTCCTGAATCCAAAAAGGATATTACATTTGTAAAGAATCCTGACAGAAAACTAAAACTACCATAAGCTGAAGCACCTAATATCCTAGGTATTATTGCTTGACTAACAAATGTTATAGGTAAATTTATAACATTTGTTAGTAGTTTAAATAAATATCTCTTTTTTACCGAATCTTCACTCATTAATGATTACTTAAATTTAGTCTTTTACAGATAATTTCAGCTATCGTACTTTCTTCTGTGCCAGCTTTCTTTATATAACTTTCCTTATAATACTCGTATTTCAATGAATCCAACCTAGGCACACTATCTTCATCAACAAAATCATTATCTAAATCAATAATTTTGCATCCAAGCTCATTTGCAACTGAATTAATTGACAATTTATATCTTCTGGTATACTTACCTGAAGTTAATAGAATCACTTTCTTATTATATAATGCTGCAAAATTAAGTGATGTACTTGCATGTCCAATTACAATATATGCATTCTTTACAAGCTCTATTGTTTTGCCATAAACAATATTCCTATACCCCAAAAGATTCTCTTTACCTTTATAATCGGACTTTGGATGTCCTGCAATTATAACTTTCTTACCACTTTCCTTTTCTATAAAATCAAAATACCTACATAGATAAGGGTAATAAGTATCTGCTGCTCCACAATCAGGCTTTACATTCTCTGTAAGAAAATCTGGGTGAAAAGGACCATATTCATCCAAAAAAACAATATAGTCACCATCTATTCCAACATCTTTATCTTTTAAAAAGATGTCATAATCATAAGCATGAGCAAGTATATATTCTGTTTTCTCAAAAGAATAGTATCTACTATTCTGAGATTGATTTTGATCAATACAGACTATATATTTAGCTCCATTAATTCCTAATATTTTATTTGGTAGTTTTAAGCATAGTATATCAAATAATTTAACCGGATTTGAAATTATCTTTAAACTCACCCTAACTAGTCTTATCAATGACCTTTTATAGAAATTAACCAGAGGTATTGCTCCTAGTGAGGTAATAATATACTCTACTTTTCTTATTCTTAACCACCTAAAAACCCATAATGTCTTATAATTCAAAGGCATATACATATACACCAAATCATTACTGTGTAATGATTTAAGCAATTCTCTCGCATGTTTTTTACTATTTATAAGTATACTACCTTTATATATATTGTTTGGTTTAAACTCTTTAAAAACTTTTTTATTTAATAAAGGGCTAAAATCAAAAATTTCAACCCTAAAATTATTTTTTATAAAAGAATCTAAACCAAACCGTTTATAATCTCTTTCAGTAAAAGTAGAATTAGAAAAAACAACTATTCTTCTATAATTATCCACGTAACTTCTCTCTAATCGGAATTTCTGATTCTGTAACTACTTTCACTCCATTACCCTTCACAACAGCAACTTCATCAATCCTCTTTTTCAGCATATCCATTCCCATTATTTCAACACTAGATTTTTGATCAGTCCCCCACATCTCTCTATCAAGAGTAACATGTCTTTCAACAATTGTTGCCCCTAATGCTACAGCAATTACTGTAGGAGTTAATCCAAATTCATGCCCACTATAACCAATAGGACAATTATATCTCTCTTTATAAAAAGGTATAAGACTAAGATTCAAATCCTCAGGGTTAGATGGATATGCAGAGTTTGTGTGCATAAGAGCATAAGAAGAACAATGATTCTCCATTATATTCACAGCCTTATCAACTTCCTCAAGTGTTGACATACCTGTTGACACCAATAAAGGAATTTTTGTTTTAGATATCTCCTTTAAAAGTTCGTCATGAGTTAACATTGCTGAAGGAATTTTAATAAAAGGAATATCATAATCAGATATAAACTTTAGACTATCCATATCCCATACAGACACTGTCCAATCAATTGGCTTCTCCCTACAATACTTATCAATATAATCATATTCAGGCTTTTCAAACTCAATACGATGTTTATAATCTATATATGTCATCTCTCCCCAAGGAGTCTGTCTTATAACACTTTTTTGTTTTTCAGGTACAGCAACATCCGGGTTACGTTTTTGAAACTTTGCACAATCCCATGAAGTAGAATAAGTAGCATCAATCAATTTCTTTGCTATATCCATATCTCCATTATGATTAATACCTATTTCCGCTATCAAATACGGTTTCTCAAGATTCTTAAAATCAATCATTTTTTATCTATTATCAAATTACACAATTCTCTTACAGCACCGTAGCCTCCGTTTGTTTTTGTCACAAAAAGAGCCACTTCTTTATTTTCATCAACACCATCATTTGGAGTCACAGGAAAGCCTACTGATTTTAATACATTAAGATCATTAATATCATCGCCAATATACGCTACATTATTTAAACCAATGTTCTCTTTTTCTAAAATTTCCATTAATAAAGGAAGTTTGTCTTTTGCTCCTTGGTATAAATAATCTACTTTAAGCTTTTCAGCTCTTCTAGCTACGATATTAGTATTCTCACTTGTTATTATAGCTGTTTTAATACCAATATTACGTACTAATTCAATCCCTTTTCCATCTCTGGTATTAAATTTCTTTTGCTCATCTCCATTCTCTGAATAGTACATTCCGGCATCTGTAAGTACACCGTCTACATCCATTACAAGAAGTTTAATACTTTTTATTATAGAGCTATAATCAACACTCTGTTTACCCTCATTCACTCTTTTTCTAAGAAGAAACTGTAATATCTCAAAATCAAGAGGTGTATCAATTTCATAATTATACTCTTCTGATAAGACATATCTACAAATATTATCTCCGCTCCATCTTCCTTGTTTAATAATATCTTTGTCTATTATATAAATATTTCCATCATCATAAAAGAAACCTTTTATATCCTGACGACGCATATTATTATGAGATGCATACTCCTGTATTTTGGTATAAAATCCTGTTGCTAATGTATCATAATTACCATTAGTATATTCTGTAATACATTTATCTATAGAGTCATCATCCCTTAATGGTGAAGTTGGCTGTAAAACCACTATCGCATCACAATCAACTCTCTCAACAACATTCTGCAATACAGAAATAGTCGTAGAATCATCTTTTGAAAGTTCTTCTGGTCTCCACAAAACTTTTGCTCCGTATGATTCTGCAACTCTTGCAATCTCTTTATCCTCTGTAGATATATAGAAATCTGTAAGTAACTTAGAGTTTTTTGCTGCCTGAATAGACCAATAAATTAGAGGAAATCCAGCAATCTCTTTTATATTCTTGCCAGGAACACCTTTACTCCCTCCTCTGGCTGGTATTATTCCAATCATAACTACATTTTTAAATATAACTCTCTTATTTTTTCTCTTGTTAATATATCCCTCCAATTATCTCCAAGAGCATTATTTAAAGGTTTTTCCATTAATAGAGTCATATTCACCATACTTTCAAGATCATCCTCTGATATATCTTTTGTAATATCCTTAGGCAGAGATATATCATATCTCTTCAACATATTCTTAAACTCAGGAACATATTCAGGATAATACTCTTCTAAATAATTAAATACTATACAGTTAGCTTCTCCATGATGATAACCAAAAACATGACTTATACCATAAGATAGTGCGTGACAAATACCTACCTCAGAGTATACTATAGAGTATCCTCCAAACATTGAAGCCATCATCAATTCTGCATCTGATCCACTATCAAGAAAATATTTTCTACAAAGTTCAAGAGCTTTCTCAGCATACTGTTTACTAAACTCATTTAAATAACTCCCACTTATTGATTCAACACTATGAATATAACAATCCATACCGGTATAGAATCGTTGAATAGAATCAACTGTGTTTAAAAGAGTTGGATCAAGAATTAATTGATCAAACATTGAGTATACACTATTTATACCTTGCTTCTTCTTTGGACTAGTTAAAACCGTTGTTCTAGACACCTCTGATCCTGTACCAGATATAGTAGGTATACCTATTTTAGGCAAAGGTTTGTTAGCCACAAGATCCCAACCTTGATAATTCTCAGTTTTACCATCATTAGTAAGCATAATTGATATAGCTTTAGCAACATCCATAACTATACCTCCGCCAATACCCACAATGCATGATATCTTTTTATCCTGTATCTTAATCTTCTCAACATACATATCAATCAAAGCCGTTTCTGGCTCAATTTCAGTAGATACATAATATGTAATTATATTTTCAGTATCACCCAAAAGATTAATATCTGTTCCTTCAAAAAACTCATCAATAAATACAACACAGTATTCATCTTTACCTACTCTATAGTTACCAATAAAATTTGATAACTGATCTATTCCTCCTTTATTAAAATAGATTTTAGGTGAAATAAAATTCTTAATTGGAGCCATTATTTCTAAGTTTATTAATACACTCTTTTATTGAATTAATCATATAATCAATCATGCTATCCTCCATATCTGACATAAATGGAAATGATATCATATTATCAAAAAACTCATCAGATTTTCTACAAGTATTTGGAGCGTAACCATTATTCATAAATAACTCATATCTATCAAGAGGATAGTATTGAACTACTGTTTTTATACCATACTCTGAAAATAACATATCAATTAAATCGTCACGATGTGCATAATCTGAGACGAATCTTGCAGGAAGAAGGTGATATGCTGATTTAGCTTCTGTAGGCACTTTCTGGAATTTTAACTCTGAATAATCTTTTAGCTCATCCTTAAATCTATTGTAATAGTTTGCTCTCCTTTCATTAATATCATCAATTCTTTTAAGAATAAGGTTTCCGGCAAATGCTTGTATCTCTCCTAAAGCGTAATTCTCAGGAAATTCACCAGGTATAGCTTCAATAATATTTGACATTGCAGGTTTCCAATATTTTTCCTGATTCTCAAACGGACGTGCTCCAATTTTCCTTAATCCAAGAATTTTATTCGCAAAATCATCATTATTTGTAACAATCATTCCTCCTTCGCCTAAAGTTGTAATATTTTTTTGACCATGGAAGCTAAAGCATCCAAAATCACCCCAAGTACCAACTTTTTTCCCTTTGTATTCGGCTCCCGGAGCTTGTGCACAATCCTCTACAACCAAAATATTATTAGCCCTAGCCAAATCCATAATCTTATCCATAGCAGCAGGTACACCATACAAATGTACAGCAACAATAACTTTAGTCTTTTCAGTTATCTTTGACTCTATATCTGCAACATCAATCACAAATGTTTCAGGGTCAATATCAGCAAAAATTAACTTTGCCTTTCTTTTAAGAAAAGGAAGTGCTGAAGCTGTGAAGGTGTGTACAGGAACTATTACTTCATCTCCTTCATTAACACCACTTATTATAGCTGTTAAATCTAATCCTGAAGTTGCATTACTTACGCCAAATGCATGTTTGACATCCAAATATGATGCAAAGTTATCTTCAAACTCTTTCAGGTATGCTCCCATACTAAGAGACTTTGCATTTAGAATTGATTCTGAAATCAATCTAACCTCTTCCTCTGTATGCTTCGTCTGTATTGCAGGAAAATCTACTTTCATCTTTTTATATTTTATTACAATTTAATTATACTATAATACTTTCCTATTATTCTATTTTTATTCTTCAATATCCTGTTAATCTTAGGATAATGTTTATTCTCAATCAACAAATGAGTCCATTTATATTTTTGAATATAATCAATATGCTCATTTTCTCCTACATTTGAATATACAAATTCATTAAATATATTTCTTCTATTGTCTTTTTTCTCAATATCATCATCACAAAAACCTTCTTTACTTATATCATTCAACATTGAGCTATATATCTTTTTCAAATCAGGAAAAGAACCTATATTCTTAAGAAAGGGTTCCTCTTTAAGATACTTTGAAACTCTGTAATAATTATTATCTGTATTCAAAGAATATCTAACTGACTCATTCCATGTTCTAACACCTAGAATTGCAGAATACAAGGTAGTATATGATTTTTCCTGATTATCTACTATCATAAAAGTATTTCTTTCTAATTTATGCGACAAATCAATTAAATCGTCTACTCTATCATTATCAAAATTATAATCACTTTTTTGGCTTCGTATATGTTTTGAACTTATACTAATCTCAAAGAAACCTTTTCCAACAACCCCATTATAAAACATTGCTATAAATACATATATACATATTGAATATACTAACTGCTTTACTTTGTTTTCATGTTTACTGAATACTATAAAGAAAAAATTGCATAAAATAGAATTTAATCCAAAAAATAGATCTGAATTACCGGCATGTTTAAATAACAAAAAAGCCAAAAAATTAAATCCACTTGCAAAAAGAAACTCCCATCTAAATTGGTTTATACTTTTTCGCTGAAACACTATATAAGATAATACAACTCCATACAAAACAAATATAGGATAAAGCAAATTCCAACTATTAAATGCATGAAAATCTTTCGCATCTATTCCAATTGCTAATGAAATATTTGCATACGATATATTATATATAAATGTAAAAAGTAAAGTAAAAACAGGTAATACTCCAAAAGAAAAAAAGCTAAGTATATTCATTTTTTTCCTTTGCAATAAATACCTGATAAAGAAGTAAAACTCTACACCTATCAATATCAATAAATTTGATATTTTTGATGCTCCTAAAACAAAAGCAATAAATAAGTTTACTATAACAAATATAACTATCGCTCTAACAGAATTGTAATCTCTTATTTTCCGTACTTTAAAAAACAGATATAAACAGGTTATAAGAAAAGGTAATGACCAGAAATATGAAGTAACTGCATTTCCATTAAAATGCCTTAGTATCATGTCACTAACTATCCAATCAGGTTTTACAGAAAAAATAATAAAGGATACAAATACTATGAATGTTACAATATATTCTCTCGAAATCATTATAAACAATATCATCAGAAAAGATGAAATCACAATATAGTTTCCTATTCCTAAAACAGTATTCAATGCTGATAGCTGAGAAAAATTTGAAACCCCTGCAAAACACCAATTTGTAAGATAATGATATAAAAAAGGTTCACCAGATGACCAAGCTGGATTATTTGGAATCACATAATTTTTAAAATTATTTATTAACCCTAAATTCCACATTGTATCACAGTGAATCTCCCCACTATTATAGTAGTTATAGAAAAACAAATAATAATATACACCTCCTAGAACTAAACCAAAAACCATTGGTTTAACAAATATTTTGCTTTCAACTAGGGATTTTATAATAACAGGCTTTTGAATTAAATAGATTAATGCAGCAAATAATAATGGTACTAAATACATTAAGTAATTCCCGTTGATTCCCAAAGCAACATTTATCATATTAAACAACCCAACAAAAAGTGGAGCTGTACCAACAGAGATAATAACCGATGTTTTTACAGACGCAAACCTATTGAATATCAAAAATAAGGGCGTTACAAAAGCAAGAACATATAGTACTATAAAAAATATATTATTCATTCGATACTTAATTAATATTTCTATTCGGTCACATTATAAAATAATATAACTGAGATTTATAAACTATTTTTGTGCTACAATAAATATTGATTGCGACACTTTTTTTATAAAAGGTAATTTCTCTAAAAGTTTACCAACAAAAATTAAAACAGAAATTAATCTTTCCGGAGTATTAGGTAATAAGAAATCAAGCCATATAACCTTCGGATTCACAAAATTAGCACTCATACACTTTTTTCTAATAAATAAACCTGAAAAGGCCATTTCATCAGGTTCTAACTTAGCTACTTTTCTTAAATATTTAATTCTGAAAATAGCAAAAACATATGGGTTATAAATATTGGGTTCCCAAAATATTATTTTTCCATTATCATTCAGCAAATTATAAATTGATTTGAGAGATTCATTAATATTATCATGTAAATGATGCAAAATACCATCTCCTATTATATAATCAAACTTATCTATTTCATCATAATTAACATTGTTAAAATCTAAAACCTTAAACTCAAGATTATCCCTCTTATATTTTTTCTTGGCAACAGATATAAACTTATCTGATATATCAACTCCTGTAACAAATGCTTTCTTATTATTTGCAATATAATCAGACATCTCTCCTGTAGAACAACCTATCTCCAGTACTCTAAACGATTTATCGGATACAGTCATCTCAGAAACCACCTTATCCCAACGTCTTCTGCTCCTAATCCACCAAGCTTTAGTTTTTTTAAATCCTTGATTAAAACCACTCTCATCAACAATTGATCCCATTCTATCTTTTACAATAAATTACAATTTGAGCACCAAAATACTTCTTAAGAATATATACTTTTTCCAAAACAGGTTGCAATTTCCAGATCACTTTAGCTAAAAACGGATTAAAAAAATAAGGAATAAAACCAATAAATTTCAGTTCTTCAATCTCAAGCCTATTTTCTGACAATTTAGATTTAAACAACTTAGATGAAAAAGATTGCTCCTCATGTTCAATATGATATTTTGAAGTTTTTTCTATAATCTTTAAAATAGGGTTATTACCATTTGGTTCTACAATAATAATATTCTTACATATTTTAGAAACCTCAGACAAAGCCCCAAAAGGGTCTGATAAATGATGTAATAACCCCCTGATAACACATAGGTCATAAGTTTTATGAATATTATCCTCTATTTTATATATGTCCATTCTGTAAAATTTCATGTCCTTATAATTATTACAAGCTACATTTATCGCTTCCTCTGAGTAATCAAAACCAGATACTTCTATATCAGGAAACCCTAGTTTAATCTCGTTTGTATATATTCCATCACCACAGCCTATATCCAAAACTGATTGCGGTTTTATTTTAGAAATAAGTTTGAATACCTCTGTTGATATTCTTTTATTTGCAAAAACAGAAGAAACTGGAGCATTAGTTGTATAAAAATAACCTCTATTCTTTAATACGTCTTCATTAAATTGTTTAACATTCTTTTTTACTTTTATCATAATTCTCAAGTGTTAAGATTTCATCTGTGTCTGTGAATATCTTTCCTTTATGAATCACTTTTGATCTAATAAAAACCGGCCTTCCTTTTGTCTCCTGAAATATCTTAATCAGATATTCTCCAATGATAGAAATTGCAAACAGATTAACTCCTCCAAAAAACAATATAAGTACAATAATTGTTGGTACACCATGAGGTGTTTCAGGAAAAAACAACTTCATAACTATCTGGAATATTATTGCAATAAAAGAGATAGTTGTCAATAATGCCCCCATCATTGTCATAAACTCAAGTGGAGCGAAACTAAATGAGAATATAGCCTTCTTTGCCCACTGAATATTCTTCATAACATTATTAGTAGAACGTCCAAACATTCTCTCTGGTCTAAAATACTCAACTCCTGTCTGCTTAAATCCAACCCATGCTCTTAGTCCTCTTAAAAACTGTTCTTTCTCAGGCAGTGCTAATAGTTGTTTAACAACTTTCTTATCTATAAGAGAGAAATCGCCTGAATCAACAGGAATATTAACGTATGATAATTTCTTAAAAACTCTGTAGAAAAGCTTATAATAAATATTCATAAAAAATGATGCCTCCCTTTTGCTTCTTACACCGTAAACAACATCAAAGTTTTGTAACCATTTATCGTAAAACTCTTCTATTACTTCAGGCGGATCTTGCAAATCACCGTCCATCAATACTACTGCATCGCCAGATGCTATTCCCATACCACTTAAAAATGCAGCCTGTGAACCAAAATTTCTGGAATGTGTTACTGCAACAACATTCAAGTCCTTTGCACATAAATCATCCAACACATGTTGCGTATTATCAGGAGAACAATCGTTTACAAATATTATTTCATATGCACACCCTATCTTATTAAAAACATTGACAAGGCGCTCATACATTATAGGTATTGCCTGCTCATCTTTGTAACAAGCTATTATAGGTGATATTTTTAATACACGTTTAGGATCATTAAATGCACTTAGTAATTTGTCGTATCCAAACTCTTTGTTCCATTCAGCAGTTAATTTAATCCCATCATATACATTAGTATCAGGAGTCCAACCCCAAATCTTTTCCGCTAAAGTATAATTTCCATACCAATCTTTCAGATCCCATTTTCTATCAGGCATTTTTCCAAAAACAGGATCTTCTTCAATTTTAAAAATTTCTCTACTGTAGTTTGCAAGATCCTCTATGGTAGTTTTTACCCCCGATCCTATATTAATACTCTTACCATAATATGTTTCCGGAGTTTTTATTGCTGCCTGGATAAATGCTTTTACACAATCGTCAATATATACAAAATCTCTGCTTATATCTTTATTTACAAGATTCGGATAACTCTTATCAAAACCTGATTCAATGAGTTTCGGAATCAATCTGTCAGGCTCTTCCCACCTTCCATAAATTGAAAACAACCTAAGGTTTACACAAGGATAAGAGAAGAACTTTGCATAATAGCTTAACAAATAACTAATAGATATTTTTGATACAGAGTAATGACTATTCGGTTCAAGCAAATCATCTTCTTCAGGAGAAGAACAGTTCATTCCATACTCTGAACTACTTCCTGCATTAACATACATTTTTATATCCTTTGCAGCTTGCAAGATGTTTAATGTTCCTACAAAATTTGTTTGATATATTAGGTCACTATTATTCTGTTTAGAATATGCTCCATATGCCGACAAATTAAATATTGTCTTTGCCTTATATTTTTCAAAAAGGATTTCAACAGAGTTCTTATAAGTTATATCGCAATACAGAATATTCCTATCTGGTATTTTTGCCAGTTTTAATCTCCAAGCATATTTAATATTATGAGAAATTCCATAACAATCATCTCTATACTTAAGTATTTCCTGTAACAGATTAATACCAACAAAACCACTTGCTCCAAAAACAAATATTGGACCTTCCAATTTCAGAACATCATCTTTTAGCACCATTCTTTTATAATATTATTAATACTACAAGAGTCAATTCCTGATATCATTTGGTGATACTTTTGACTACCATATAATTTATTGGGATATCCTGAAGCAGTTAGAGATTTAAACACATCAAGTTTAACACCCTTTTCCAATAATAATTTCGCTATATATTCTCCTAATCCTCCTCTTGACACATGCTCCTCTACAACTAAAAGCTTTCCTGTAGTCTCAATACTATTAATAAACTCATCAGATAGTTTAAAAGGCAAACCAGTAACAGAATATATATCAATTTCATTTCCTTCATTTATAAAATCATAAACATTGCAAAGAATTGGACCTAAAGTTAAAATCGTCATTTTAGGATTATTAACCTTAGATATAGCAGATAATCCAACAGTAACTTTTTCATCACATATCTCTGAATATCCTAATCTTAAATAAGATGGGCTTTTACAACTAAAAAACAGATCTAAACTTTCCTTTACGTTATTGTTTGTAGCAGGAATATATGAAGACATATTTGGCATTGAACTCATGCAGGCAATATCTTCTAATGCATGGTGTGTTGCTCCCATTATTCCATAACCATAACCGCCACCATTACCTACAATGCACACTGGTAAATTATTTAAGCATATATCCACTTTTATCTGCTCTAAAACTCTAAAAGTCACAAAAGGAGCAATGCTATAACAAAATACCTGAAAACCTTTGCTTGCAAGTCCTGCCGCAACACCAATCATATTCTGCTCTGCAACACCACAATTAATAAACCTTTCTTTCAAGCAATCACGAACATTCTCTAACGCATTAAAGCCTAGATCACCAGTAAGAAAAACTATATCGTCCCTTTCTTTTGATATATGTTCAATATATTCTGAAAATACTTTACGCATCAACTATAACCTTTAACTGTTTAACTGCACTATCATATTCTTCAGGTTTCATAGGGATATAATGCCATTTCAGCTCATTCTCCATAAAATCAATCCCCTTTCCCTTTATTGTATTTGCAATAATTAATTTAGGTCTAACATCATCATTTTTAAGATTTTTGATTGCTTTTCTTAAATCTTCAATACTATGCCCGTCAACCTCAACAACTTCAAATCCTATGGTTTCCCACTTATCTTTAGATGCAGTATCACCCAATACTTCATTAGAATAACCAAAAGCCTGAAGTTTATTTTTATCAATTATAGAGATTAGTTTATTCAATTTGTTTGCCACAGCAAAATTAGCAGCCTCCCAAACTGAGCCTTCATTTGTCTCCCCATCTGACATAACAACATAAGTGCAAACATCTTTCCCATTTAACCTATTTGCTAAAGCAACTCCATTAGCCAAAGAGAGTCCATGTCCTAATGACCCTAAACCAAAGGGAATATCCTTTTTATAGTGAAACGATGATGGATGTGCTGGTAATACTGTTCCATCCTTATAAAAAGAACTTAGTTCTTCATCTGAAATAACTCCTTTTTCATTCAAACAAACATAAAGAGCTAATGCAGAATGTCCTTTTGACAAAATTAACTCTTCACAATCATTCATAGTTTTAAAAAAGCAGGTATACAATATATCAATTACACTAAGTGCACCACCAATATGACCTGACTTGGTAGCAAATGCAGTATCAATTATTTTTTTTCTTAATTTATCACAACCTTCTAACATAAATCAATTATTAAGCATAATTGTACAAATCATTCTTGCATAAGATAAAATGAATGCACATTTTCTTCTATTATCAAAAAAACTTGAAATAAAGATATAATCATATAACCAATAGCATTATAAATACAAACAACACTTATATAATACACTTTAGTCCTCTTTTAACTTCCGTCACCACTTGATTAAATTTTGATTTTCCGGAGCATTTTTCAACCCTTTACGGTTCATCTATATCTAAGGTACCATTTTAGTACTTATATTCAAAGGAACTTTTATCAAAATAACTTTCCAAATCATACAATTCTACAAATATAATAATATTCATTTCTAAATAATAGAATCGAAAATTCTACTAATTACATCAAGTACCACTTTATAGTTTTTAATATACCACTTTCAAAGTTTTCTTCTGCGCTCCAACCAAGATCATTTTCAATTTTAGATGCATCAATAGCATAACGCCTATCATGTCCAGCTCTGTCCTTAACAAAAGTGATTTGTTCCGAATACTTCTTCCCATCCAGAGTAGGTTTCAAATCATCAAGAATATTACATATTTTATTAACAATAAATATATTCTCTCTCTCATTCTTACCCCCAATATTATATGTCTCTCCTGAGACACCATTATGGTATACTAAATCTATACCTTTACAATGGTCTAATACATATAACCAATCTCTTATATTCTTTCCGTCTCCATATACAGGTATAGGTTCTTTATTTATTGCTTTTCTAATAATTACTGGTATAAGCTTCTCGCTATGTTGTTTTGGTCCATAATTATTAGAACAGTTACTTGTTGTAACATTCATACCAAATGTCTGAAAGTATGCTCTAACAATAAAATCTGACGAAGCCTTTGAAGCTGAATATGGAGAGTTTGGAGCATAAGGTGTTGTCTCCTCAAACAAACCTGTTTTTCCCAACGACCCATAAACCTCATCTGTAGATATATGATGAAACTTACATCCCATATACTCTTCTTTATAATTAAAAGGAGAATCCATCCAATAACTTCTTGCAACATCAAGTAAATTAAAAGTCCCCTTAATATTAGTATCTATAAATATCTCTGGACCCTCTATTGAGTTATCAACATGCGATTCTGCAGCAAAGTGAACAACACCTCTTATATCGTATTTTTTAAATATAGTTTCAAGTAACTTCCTGTCACAAATATCTCCTTTAACAAAGGAGTATCTACTATTAGTTTCAACCTCTTTTAAATTAGCTATTTCACCCGCATATGTCAACTTATCAATATTTACAATATGATATGCTGGGTATTTTTCTATAAAATAGGGAATAAAATTAGATCCAATAAACCCTGCTCCACCCGTAATTAATATAGATTTCATAAATTTAAATCTGTTTTTATATTTCAAATACAGAAACTCGTATTTTAAACATTTCTTATTAATACTGTCTTATTAGGCACATGCCATATAAGTATTATTCTACTAAAAATATTACACCAACTTAAATAAAAAATCAGATTAATTACATACCGTAAATATTATATTTTTCATAAAATACAGATATGGTTTATTCAATCAAACAATATGGCATCTTTAAAACTCTTACCTAATAAATCTTTATCGGACAATAGAATCTTATCTTTTGAAACTAACCAATCAATATCTAGCAAGTCATCATTATACAATATTGAGGATTCATGTTTTGGCGAATAATTATTATCTACTTTATAACACAAAATCGCTTCTTCACTTAACACAATATAACCATGAGCAAAACCTCTTGGAATAAATATTTGCTTTTTATTATCCTCAGACAGTTCTATTTTAAATTGTTTTCCAAATGTAGATGAACTTTTGCGTAAATCAACAATAACATCCATAACTCTCCCAGATATAACTCTTACTAGTTTTGCTTGTGCAAAAGGAGGCAGCTGATAGTGTAATCCTCTCAAAACCCCATATGTTGATTTTGCCTCATTATCTTGAATAAACTTTGTTTTGCAAACCTTTTCTTCAAATTCACTCTCCTTAAATGTTTCGCAAAAATAACCTCTTTCATCGACGAATACTTTTGGCTCAATTATTTTCACACCTACAAAGTCGGTATCGTATATATTCATCCGTTTTCAATAATATTAAATAAATATTTGCCATACTGATTTTTACTCAAATCGGCAGCTAGTTTAACTAATTGTTTTTTATCAATAAAACCCTTATTATAAGCTATCTCCTCAAGACAAGCAACTTTTAACCCCTGTCTGGTTTCAATTGTCTCAATAAAACTTCCTGCATCTAAAAGAGATTCATGTGTCCCTGTATCAAGCCAGGCATATCCCCTTCCCATTAACTCAACTCTAAGATCACCTGAGCTCAAATAATCCTGATTTACAGATGTTATCTCTAGTTCTCCTCTTTCTGAAGGTTTAATACTTTTGGCTATATTTATAACATTATTTGGATAAAAATATAATCCAACTACAGCATAATTACTCTTTGGATCTTCTGGCTTTTCCTCTATTGATATTACACTACCTGTTTTATCGAACTCTACAACACCATAACGTTCCGGATCCTTTACATAATAGCCAAATACAGTTGCCTTTCTTTCATTCTGAACATTTTCAACCGATCTAGCCAATAAATCAGTTAATCCTTGTCCATAAAATATATTATCACCCAACACCATACAAACATCATCATCTTCAATAAACTCCTCCCCAATTATAAATGCTTGCGCTAAACCATCAGGACTTGGCTGCTCTTTATAAGATATCTCAATTCCTAAATCATCACCATTACCAAGCAATCTTTCAAAATGAGGAAGATCATATGGTGTTGATATAATCAATATCTCTCTTATTCCAGCTAACATCAAAACAGATAAGGGGTAATAAATCATTGGTTTATCATAAACAGGTAACAACTGTTTAGAAACACCTTTGGTTATAGGGTATAACCTTGTACCGGATCCTCCGGCCAACACAATTCCTTTCATGAAGCTTTTGCTAAAATTTTCAACTAATTTCTAAATCCTCTATAATGATATAATAATTTTATGAAGATAAAAAACTATACTCCGTGAACAAATTATTGGAGAAAAAAAAATCGTCATAACGACGATTTTTTTGATATATATTCTGTTTACAAACTCCAATAGTCTTTATCTCTGAACTTATCTTTATGCACTCCCTTAATATCTACAAATACTGAATCAGAAGTCATGTAATTCTCAAAATCTGCCTGTGTCATCTCTAAATATTTATCATGACTAACTGCAGCAATTACAGCATCATATTCACCTTCAGGACTTTGACTTAAATCCAAACCATATTCTTCTTTAACCTCTTCTTTATCAGCATATGGATCAACAACATCAACCTTTACTCCATATGATTCAAATTCTCTTACAACATCAATAACCTTAGAGTTTCTTATATCACTAACATCCTCTTTAAAGGTTATCCCCATAACAAGTACTCTGGCTCCGCGAATATCTTTATCCTTTGCAATAATCTTTTTAACAATCTGTTTTGCAATATATCCACCCATTGAGTCATTTATAAATCTACCTGCATGTATCATCTGTGCATGATAACCAAGCTCTTTAGATTTATGTAACAGATAATAAGGGTCAACACCAATACAGTGACCACCTACAAGGCCAGGGAAAAACTTAAGAAAATTCCATTTTGTCCCAGCTGCTTCAAGAACCTCATATGTGTTTATATTCATTCTATTGAATATAATTGACAACTCATTGACAAAAGCTATATTAATATCTCGCTGTGTATTCTCAATTATCTTTGATGCCTCAGCAACCTTAATACTACTTGCTCTGTGGACTCCAGCCTCAATTACAAGCTCATATGTCTTTGCAATCTCTTCAGCTGATTCTTCATCACATCCTGATGACACCTTAGTAATTGTGGTAAGAGTATTTACTTTATCTCCCGGGTTAATTCTCTCAGGTGAGAAACCAACCTTAAATTGATCAATATATTTTAATCCCGATTCCTTTTCTAAAACAGGAACACAATCTTCTTCTGTACATCCTGGATAAACTGTTGACTCATAAACAACATAATCGCCTTCCTTTAAAACTTTACCAACTGTTTCAGAAGCCTTTAATACAGGTGTTAGGTCCGGCATATTATGCTGATCTATCGGTGTAGGAACAGCTACAATATAAAAATTTGCTTTCTTTAGATCCTCTATATCTGCAGTAAACTCAATATCACAACCATCAAACTCTTCAGGTTCAAGTTCACGAGAAGGATCAATACGATTCTTCATCATCTCAACCCTGTCAGGTTTAATATCAAAACCTATTACAGATACCTTACGAGCAAACTCCAAAGCTATTGGCAAACCTACATAACCAAGACCAATAACAGCAAGTTTGGCTTCTTTATTCAACAATTCATTATACATAATTAGATATTATTTTTTGCAGAATGGATGCCATTCTCCTGTTAAACCTTTTATTTCCGAATTTCTTATATCATGAACAATCTCTATAGATTTCTTTGCCTCTGCAAGACCAAATCCATTACCCTCAAGAATATTCTGATATGACAAAGTATGCAAATCCGTAAAGCCACCACTAAACTCAATCTCATCATCCTCAACAGTTATTGACCTGTATGTTCTTTGTCCTTTTGCCTTATACTCTTCAGGCACATCGTTATAATCAACACTTAAATACCAACGTACTCTTGCTTTTTCAAGTTCAAGATACCCTGCTGATCTGTGATCATCTCTTAAATGTACGGTATTTTCTTTTACATCACCAAATATCCATGTAAGCATATCGTAAAAATGGACTCCAATATTTGTTGCCACACCACCTGACTTATGCATATCACCTTTCCATGAAATATCATACCAACGTCCACGACTTGTGATATACGTAAGATCTATATCATAGATTTTATCTTTTGGTCCATTATCTATTTTTTGTTTAAGAGCAATAATAGACGGATGAAGACGCAACTGCAAGATATTGTAAATACGTTTGCCCGTCTCCCTCTCTATCTCCATTAATGCATCTACATTCCATGGATTTAGCACTAATGGTTTTTCACATATAGCATCTGCCCCATGTCTGAGAGCAAATCTTATATGTGAATCATGCAAATAGTTAGGTGAACAAATACTTACATAATCTATCTTAGTTCCTGTTCTTTTAAGTTTATCAAAATGTCTGTCAAATCGCTCAAATTCAACAAAGAAATCTGCCTCAGGAAAAAACGCATCCATTTGTCCAACACTATCAAATCTATCTAGCGCAGCAACCAATTGGTTTCCTGTATCTTTTATAGCTTTAAGGTGTCTGATAGCAATATATCCAGCAACACCTACTATACCAAAATTTTTCATCTGTCTAAATCTCTTTCTTAATTATAAATCGGTTATACTTCCAAACAAAACCGACTATATTCAATTTCTTCAATAACCACTTATTATCAAACCTTTTCAACAGTATCGTTACTCAAACGATATCTATCCTTACTTTCCGGGCATGTTGCTTCACCAGATTGATCAAACTCCAATCTGTGTCCGTATTCAGAAACCCAACCTATCTGACGAGCAGGATTTCCTACAACAAGTGCATATGGTTTAACTGGTTTTGTAATAACAGCTCCTGCTCCTATAAGAGCATATTCACCAATTTCGTTACCACAAACAACAGTTGCATTTGCTCCAATTGAAGCACCTTTACGAACGAATGTTTTACTATATTGGTCTCTTCGTACAATTGCACTGCGTGGATTTGTAATATTAGTAAAGACCATAGAAGGCCCTAAGAATACATCATCTTCACAAACCACACCTGTATAAAGTGACACGTTATTCTGGACTTTAACATTTTTACCCATAATAACACCAGGAGAGACAACCACATTCTGCCCTATATTACATTTTTCGCCTATAACACAATCACTCATAATATGCGAAAAATGCCATATTTTTGTCCCCTCACCAATATTACAGTTATCATCAACAACTGCACTGGGGTGTGCAAAGTAATTATCCATAGTTTTACTCTTTAAAATAGTTTTTAATCTCCGTTACAATATAGTCAAGTTGCTCATTGGTTAACTCTGTATGCATTGGCAACGATAAAACAAGGTCTGAAATTGTATTAGTATTCACAAATTTTGCTTCAGCTTCCGGCTCATTATAATCAAATGCTTTTTGCACATGTAGTGGCACCGGATAATATATCATTGCAGGTATATTTTTAGTATCTAAATAGTCACGTAATCCATCACGATGACCACCAGTAATAAGCATTGTATATTGATGATATATATGACTGCTCTTTTCTGATTTTACCGGTGTTTGTATAAATTCTATATCCGAAAGTTCTCTATTGTAAAACTCGGCAGCATCTCTTCTTCTACTATTATACTCATCAATATAGTTCAGCTTAACATCTAAAACAGCAGCCTGAACAGAATCCAGTCTTGAGTTAACTCCAATAACCTCATGGTAATATCTTTTCTTCATTCCATGATTAACAATCATACGTGCCATGTCGGCCAACTCATCATCGTTAGTATAAAGAGCACCACCATCGCCATAGCAGCCAAGGTTTTTAGACGGAAAAAATGATGTACAGCCAAAGTGCCCCATAGTTCCAGCCTTCTTAACATCACCATTAGAAAAAGTATAATCAGATCCAAAAGCCTGAGCTGAATCTTCAATTACAAAAAGATCATTGTCTTTTGCAATAGCAAGTATCTCTTCCATATTTGCACACTGACCAAACAGGTGTACAGGAACAATAGCTTTAGTTTTAGGCGTAATAGCTGCTTTAAGCGATTCGATATCCATTAAGAATGTGTCTTTATCAACATCAACCAAAACAGGCTTTAATCCAAGTAATGCAATTACTTCAACTGTAGCTATAAAAGTAAAATCTGCTGTAATAACCTCATCGCCCGGTTTCAAACCAAGAGCCATCATTGCAATCTGAAGAGCATCTGTTCCGTTTGCACACGGAATAAAATGCTTTACATCAAGATACTTTTCCGCATTGTCAGAAAAAGCCTTCACTTTTGACCCGTTTATAAACTGACATGAGTTAATTACCTCTTGTATAGAACTATCTATTTCACCCTTTATTTTATCGTATTGGGACTTCAAGTCCACCATTTGGATTTCCTTCATAACTAAAATTTTGTGATTCAAATTTAAGAAATAAACCGTTACATAAAAAGGGTGTGACACTATTATCACACCCTTTTTTTAACATTATCATATATCCTTTTAACTATTTAGCATATGAAATTGCACGAGTCTCCCTGATAACAGTGATTTTAATCTGTCCGGGATATGTCATCTCGTCCTGAATTTTCTTTGAAATATCGTATGATAAACTCTCTGCTTCTTTATCAGTAATCTTCTCACTACCTACAATAACTCTTAATTCACGACCAGCCTGAATAGCATAAGTCTTTGTTACTCCAGGATATGAAAGGGCTAAATTCTCAAGATCTTTCAATCGCTTAATATAAGATTCAACAACCTCACGTCTTGCACCTGGTCTTGCACCTGATATAGCGTCACAAACCTGTACAATTGGCGAAATAAGTGTTGTCATCTCCAACTCGTCGTGGTGCGCTCCAATAGCATTACACACGTCCGCTTTTTCCTTATACTTCTCAGCCAACTTCATACCAAGAATTGCGTGTGGTAATTCCGGCTCGTCATCCGGCACCTTACCAATATCATGTAACAGTCCGGCTCTTTTAGCAACCTTAGGATTTAAACCAAGCTCCGAAGCCATTATTGCTGAAAGATTAGCAACCTCTCTTGAGTGCTGAAGCAGGTTCTGACCATATGACGATCTGTACTTCATCTTACCAATAAGTCTTATCAACTCAGGATGTAATCCATGAACACCTAAATCTATAGCAGTACGCTTACCTGTTTCAATAATCTCCTCTTCTATCTGCTTCTTAGTTTTGTCAACTATTTCTTCAATACGGGCAGGGTGAATTCTTCCGTCAGTAACTAACTGATGAAGAGCCAATCTTGCAATCTCTCTACGTACAGGATCAAAAGCTGAAAGGATAATAGCTTCCGGTGTATCATCTACAATAATCTCAACACCTGTAGCTGCTTCAAGAGCCCTGATATTACGTCCCTCTCTACCAATAATTCTACCTTTAATCTCGTCGTTATCTATATGGAATACTGTAACAGAATTTTCAATTGCCGACTCTGTTGCAACACGCTGTATTGTTTGAACAACTACACGCTTAGCCTCTTTATTAGCAGATATTTTAGCCTCATCCATAATATCGTTAATATACGACATCGCTTCAGTTTTAGCCTCCTCTTTTAACGACTCTACTAATTGTGCTTTTGCCTCATCAGCAGATAATCCAGATATAGACTCCAAGGCCTCAACCTGTTGTTTGTGAGCTTTTTCTAACTCAGCAGTTTTCTTCTCTACAACTTCTATCTGAGCTGTCAGATTATCTCTTACAGCATCAACCTCATTCTTTTTACGTTGCAACTCCTCATGCTTCTGCGATAAAGTATTTTCTCTTTGCTTTATCTTCTGCTCTATAGAGTTTATCTTTGAATTCTTTTCATTTATATGCTTCTCATGCTCTGATCTTAGGTGAAGAAACTTCTCTTTTGCCTGAAGTATTTTATCTTTCTTTATAACCTCTGCTTCAGCTTGTCCCTCCTTAATTATTTTATCACGCCTTTTCATCAAAGCTTTATCCCACATGAAATACGAAAGCGTACCCCCCAGAATAAAAGCAACCACACCAACAATAATATGTATTATCATAATCTCAAGTTAATTTATATAATAAAAAAACCCACATAATCCCCTTTTGAAAAACCCCGAATGACACGGCTGGAGCTGCCTTACAGTATCGAGTTTCCTATGTCTTTTCAGAACCGACGAATCGGGTTAGGCCTGCTCTACTCCGTAATTGAGCTTTACTCCAATTTTATATCTGTTGAGTTTTCAAAATTATGGAACTATGCGGGTAAATTCCTAATTGCTATTTTAAAGAACGTCTTTATTCACTATTTATTTATCTAACAGATCATCTAACTTTGTTTCTAAAGCACTTAACTCATTAAGAAAAGGTTCTATTGATTGAGCTCCTTCTCCTTCAAGTAATTTAATAACAAATTGTAGCGATGCCATGGCTAAAAAATCCTGAACATCTTTATCTGTATATCTCTGTTTATATTGTACTACCTTATCATTAATAAGCTTTGCGGCACGTCGTATTGTCTCCTCATCTTTCCTTTGAATCTTCAGAGGATAATACCGATCAACAACATTTACTCTTATAGTAAACTTATCATCCATAATTACCTATTTAATAAAGCTATACATTTATCAATTTCCCGCACAATTCTGGCTACTTTTTTCTTTGCTTCTGAAGAATCATTTGATTCGCCATCAACAAAAGATTTAGCCAATTTTAGAGTGTCATACTTCTTTTCCCACTCTTTAACCTCAACCTCATAACGAAGCTGACTTTGCTTCAACAGCATATTCTCAGACAAAAGTTCGTCACGCTCATGAATAAGCTTCTCTAACTTATCTTCAAGCTGAGATACTTTCTCATTAATATTGGCTATGACTATTTGTCCGGCTTTATTCATGCTTCTTTGTTTCGTACAAAAATAATACTCTTTATGTATTATAAAAGTAATAAATTTACATTTTAGCGCAAATTTTTAACCTTTATTAATTCTGTTTTTTCTTATATAGCGCGTAACTTTGCAATAAAAAAACATAATGAATAAAAAAGCGCTTACTATTCTGCTATCTTTTTTAGCAACTTACGTTATTTATGCTCAAAAAACAAATTTTAATCCACCTATTGATATTCCTCTTAGTCTGTCGGGTAGTTTTGCCGAAATAAGAACCAACCATTTTCATTCTGGTATCGACATTAGAACACAAGGCAGAACAGGTGTTCCTGTAAAGTCAATTGATAGCGGATATGTTGCCAGAATAAAGATACGGGCTGGAGGATATGGTAAGGCTATATATATAAATCATCCATCAGGTCACACATCTGTATACGGACACCTTAAATCATTATCAGAAAAAATAGACGAGTATTTAAAAAAGAGACAATATGAGTCGCAAACATTTTCAATTGATCTTAATCTTGATAAAGACGAGATTAAAGTAACAAAAGGCGAGATTATTGCACTGTCGGGTAATTCCGGAAGTTCAATGGGTCCTCACCTTCATTTTGAGATACGAAAAACAAAAACACAGGAGGTTCTGAATCCTATAGACTTTAATTTCCCTATCAAAGATGATATATCGCCATCTATAAGAAATGTTGCTGTTTATAATATCAATTCAGGGTTTTACAAACGTTCTGATCTGATAAAAACCTATAGATCAGAGAAGGGGAAATACAATATCAGAAACAAAATAGTACCTGTATCAGAAATGTTCTCTTTTGGTGTTGAGGTGTACGATTATGGCAATGGCAGCAGAAGTCGCAATGGAGTAAAATCAATAAAAACATATATAGATAACAGACTTGTTTTTGAACAAGAGATAAACAGTTTCTTTTTTAACTATACCAGATACGCTAATGCAGTTGTTGATTACGAACTAAAAAAGAAGAAGAGAAAAAATGTATACAGAACACACATTCTGCCAAACAACAAAATAGATATCTACAAAAACACCGAATCAGAAGGCATATTCTCTCTTAACGACTATAATATTCACAGAGTAAAAATTATAACCACCGATAGTCATGGAAATAGCTCTGTGGTGTCATTTAAAATCAGAAAAAAAGATGTAAAAGCAGGTGAAAAAACAGATAAAAACTACATTGGATACACAGCAAAAAAGACATTAAAGAGATCAAACGCAAGCATCTGTTTCTTCAAGAACACACTATACCGAAAGGTTAATTACAGTATTAAAGATACTACTATAAAAGGGTATCACTCACCATTCATAACGTTTAATATTGAAGGTGCTGCTCTGCACAAATCGGCTAATATTATGTATCCGGTAAACAAAGTAAAGACCAATCAGCCAAACAAACTTGTTTGGTGTAAATACAACAAAAAGAACAACTCTTTTAGTCCGGTATATACAACTATAAAGAAGAATAAAGTTACGGGTTATATAAGATCTGAGGGAACATATACTATACTTACAGATACAGTTGCTCCTGTAATAAAACCAATAAATATCAATAATAAGAAGTATAAAAGATACAAAAAGATAAAGTTTGTAATTAAAGATACACTGTCTGGTATAAAAACATACAACGGGTACCTTAACGGCAAATGGATTCTTTTTGACTACGATGCAAAAAACAGTCTGCTTACTTTTGATTACAAAAAACCACCATTTAAGTTTGAGAAAGTAAACACTCTTGACCTTTATGTAACCGATGTAACCGGAAACATTGAGGTATACTCAACAAAAATAACACTTTAAGATAAAAAAGAGCCGCTGACAAAATATCAGCGGCTCTTTTTTATATAATCAAAACAGTCTCTACTTCTTCTGCTTTCTTTTAGCTTCAGCCTTCTTATTAGCATCCTCCATTATCTTGTTGGCTTTTACATCTGCCTTCTCTATAATTTTATCCGCTTCTTTCTGTGCAGCCTCTTTCAGCTTCTTTGCCGATGCTTTAGCAGCAACCTTTAACAGAGGGTTATCAGCCTTCTCAATAAGCTTATCTGCCTCCTTCATTGCTTGCTGAATAGCTTTATCTGCCTCTTTACGTGCATCTGCTTTAATCTTATCAGAATCCTGTTGTGCTTTCTTCAGCAAATCCTCAATCTCCTTATCTATCTTTTTGTTTATCTCCTCTTTTGCCTTACCCTTAGCTGATGGCTTTCCATCACCTTTACCAAGCACAAGCTTAACTTTTGGCTTATCTACAGTTCCTGTAACCTTACCATTCAGTTTAACATCATCAGACACTTTTACAGGAAGATCTTTCAATAATCCATCTACAAGATTATTTACACCCGAACCAAATTCAGATCTAGGCATACGTAGAGATAAAAGATAATTCATTGTCATATCAAGTCCCTGATCTCCTGAGACAGTTACATCTCCTTTACCAACCGGTATTTTAAACGGATCAACATACAATCTGCCATCAACAATTGAGAACTTAATGGTAACATTATTCAAAACCAACTCTCTGTATTTATCATTCTTTAATGCATCAGCCACTGCACCAAACAGTTTAGAATTCTTAAGTCCTGCTTTTTTAAGCTTTAAAACACCATTAGCAACAATACTCTCATTTACCGGACTCATCTCTGCATTCAGCAGTGTTGTAAAATCAGCATTCATAGAGAACTTACCCGTACAGCTCTTTGCAACCGGTACAAACGATTTTACTGTATTAAATGTCTCAGCAGTTTTCTTTATATCCAGTTCATTAACCTTTAAACCAACATCAACCCTTGGTTTGTTTATATCTACAGCATCATATGCGCCTGTTACAACAACACTTCCCTCTAACAGATCCATGCTCAGATTCTTCATACTTGCCACACCATCTTTTACGGCAATATATCCGTTTAAATTAGCTATTTCAAGGTTATCATAGAATATAGAATCTATATCAGCATTAACTTTCAGGTTCAAATTTTCCGGAATCTGCGCAACGCCTGACTCCTGAGTTGCCACATCAGAACTACTTCCGGTGGTTGACTGAGCATTGCTACTGCCACTATCCTGCTCTGCTGTACTACTGGTCTCTTCACTCTTCTCCTCTTCCGGAGTATCTGACGACGGCATAAAGTCATTAACATTTATTCTTGACGATCTAAGATTAACGCTTCCTTTCAATACTCCGTCAGCCGTAGCATAGGTTATATAATCATTTATCTCTCCGGTTACACTAAAATCATTATCTCCAACAAAAGCATTAAACTCTTTAAGAGTTAACGTTTTTGATGTCATTACTAAATTTGCACGGGTTATATCAACCTCAGGAAGATCAGGCGATAGATATTTGAACTTGCTAAGAACAACACTTCCCTTAGCATGAAATTTATCATATTGCTCACTATCAAGATATGATTGCTTACCACCAAAACTAACATCAGCTTTTAATCGTCCGTCGATACTCATGCTATCAAGAGGTATTACATCTTTTAACGATGCAAAATCAATATCACCTTTTATACCTCCCCAGAATGATGGATCAGACATTATTGTTTTAACATTTGCAGTAATATTAAAAGGATTACCCGCCATTACAAAGTAGAACCTCTCAAGATTCACAACTGAGGCATCATTATTCTCCCCATTCCAATCTACCTTTAAATCTATATTAATATCATTAACATTCTTTGGTAAGTCAGGATAACTAAACATACCATTCAGAACCTTAAAAGAGAGATCAACCGATGGCGTAACCTTATCATTATATACACCTGATACATTAACATTAAGTGCTAACTCACCTGATGTTTTCAGATCCTGAAAATCTTTCAGGTATATATATGGCACAAGTGAAAGAACTGTTTTAAACTTTGTATCTACCGTATGCAGATTAAGATCAATCTTCATATCAGGATCACCAATCTCAAACTTACCACCAAATGCTAAAACAAGATCATTTATTGCTAATCTGTTATCCTTTAGCTCATATACACTATTAACCATATCTGCACTAACAACAGCATCAAAATCAACAGCTGCATTATTCAGGTAATTAATACCGGCCATTCCAACCAAAACATTCTCTATTGACAGATCAAGATTAAGGTCAGTATTTGCCATTGAGAAATCACCGTTAAGCGCAAAATTCAGATTCTTTAAAACAGCAGATGTTCCGGACACCTTATCGTTATAATTAATTGTTGCATCAACAATCTCAAAATGTTTAAGCGATACATTCAGCTCCATTGGCTCCTCAGAAGCTGTTTCACCCTCGGTTTCTGTAGTATTTTCAGCAGCAACCTCTTTGGTTTCAGCAACCACTACAGTATCTTTCTTTGCAATATCCCAGTTAGCAGAACCATCCTCAAGTACTTTTCCGTTTAGTATCGGCTGTTTAAGGCTTACACGTTTAACCTTTATGCTCTCACCCTTTACAGCACTCATAAGATCAACCGATACATCAAAAGACTTAAATGTTACCAGCGTATCACCAGCAAATTTATTCTTTCCTACAACCGATAAATCCTCAAGTTGTAGTGTTAAATCAGGAAACGATGAGAATATCGACACATCAAAATCAAGAAACTCAACCTCTGCATCAACACTTTTATTAATCTCCTTTTTTGCCAGTTCAAGCAACTCCCCTTTAAAAAAATATGGTATTGCAAAAAGCAATATAATTATCAGCAACAACAGTATACCAATTGCTTTTCCAATAAACTTTATAATCTTCATATGTAACAATTTTATATTATAAAAATCAATAGTTATTCTAAATGCATTATATGCCCGATAAGAATGTGAACGTATATCTGACCATTATATTACAAAATATGAATTAATCATACTAAATGAAAATTATTACCAACATAAAAGAGAATCTATAGTAAAATGATACATCAATCATTTAAAGCACGTTAAAGAATCAAACCCTTATAAGCTTTAAAAAACTTACAAAAAAAGAGCTTTTTTATTTTGCAATAATAAAAAAACAGGTATCTTTGCATCCGCATTTGAGAACGATCCTGTAGCTTAATTGGATAGAGCATCTGACTACGGATCAGAAGGTTGGGGGTTCGAGTCCCTCCAGGATCACAAAACGGTTTCGTTATTTAACGGAACCGTTTTTTTATATCCATACCTGATACTGACTAAAACATCTCTTTTACCACAAAGTAAACTACCACATTATTATTAGTAAATCTGATATTCTTAAAACTGATATCACTCAATATATTTGTCCAGACAACCAATCTATTACTGTTTATCAAACAGATAGAGCCAAATAATATATTATTTAAAAAACAACTGATACTCTTCTTAAAATACCAAAAACAGGCTATTGATGCCAACTCCATTTTACTATTACTTTGATAAAAAATAACACTGTTCGTTTATGCAGACAAAAAAAGAGAATATAAAAGAGGATATATTACGGGTTGCTAAAGCCGAATTTTATAAAAATGGCTTTAAAAACACATCTATGCGAACCATTGCCAAAAAGGCAAATGTTGGTCTTAGCAATATATACAACTATTTCAGAGACAAAGATGAAATATTCAGAACAGTACTAACACCTCTGTTAACTGCCTTTGACAGGATTATGGACGAACATAACAAACCGGAGTATATTAGTACAGACATATTTACATCAATAGATTATCAGGCAGAACATATAAACACATTTGTAACACTAATAACAAATTACAGAGAAGATCTTAAATTGTTATTATATAAGTCTCACGGATCATCGCTTGAAAACTTCTCTGATGAGTATTCAGATATACACACTACAGTAGGTATGGAGTATATGAAACAGATGAAAGATAAATATCCACACATAAACAACAATGTATCATCATTCTTTATACACATAATGAGTTCCTGGTGGATAACAATAATTGGAGAGATAGTATCGCACGATGTCCCCGAAGATAAAATAGAGCAGTTTATAGGAGAATTTATAGAGTTCTCAACTGCCGGATGGAGAAAGATAATGAAAGCCTGAGTATGATACTCAGGCTTTTTTTATGAACACTTCTGAACAGTGTTCTTTATTGGATTAATTGGTAATAACACACAAATAAAATAGATGTACAATGAATAATAAATCAAACAGAAAAACCGGATTAGCAAGACTCTTACAGGTTGCAGGCTCCGGAAAATGGTTGCTTATAGCATCAATTCTACTTGCTACATTAAGTACTGTAGCAGCATTTACACCATTTATATCGGTATATAAAATACTCAGCCAGCTGGCACAAATGGCCTCGATACCTGAATTAATAGATAAGGACTACATCTGGTTCTGGGCCGAGGTAACTCTATGGGCATTTATATCATATGGCGTATTACTATTTGCATCGGTAATGTTATCGCACGTAGCAGCATTCAACATACTATACAATATAAGAATGTCGCTTGCCAAAAAGCTTGTAAAGTTACCACTGGGGTTCTTTACAAAAAGAGCTTCAGGTGATATAAAAAAGGTTATGTCAGAAGATGTTGAACGAATAGAGCTTTTTATAGCACACCATATACCTGACATAACATCTGCATTTATCTTCCCGATACTGCTAATTGGCTATATGTTTACAATAGAGTGGAGATTAGCACTGGTTGTAACAGCAGTATTTGCAGCAGCAATAGGTATGATGTCTAAAATGTCTGCAAACCCAAAAATGAAACCTGTTGTAGATAAGTATCTCAGAATAATGGGACAGATGAACAACAGTATTGTAGAGTATGTAAGAGGTATTCAGGTTGTAAAGATCTTTAACCGATCAACAAAGGCATTTGAGAGATTAAACAACGATATAAACAACTTTAAAACATTCTCTAATGACATAACAAAAAAATATGCGCCATCATATCTTGGTTTCTATCTGCTTCTGTCATCAATAATGCTGTTTATAATACCTGTAGCAGTAACAATACTTGTTAACAGCCCATCGTACTCTGCCTATATACCAAAGGTGTTAATGTTTATGATACTTGGTGGTGGTATGTTCTTTCCTATGCTAAAGCTAATGTGGATAGGCAGTATGATGTCTCAGAACAGTATCGGGATTGGTCTTGTTGATGATATTATAGATAAGGAGGAGATAAAAGAACCTGAATCTCCGCAAGAACCTGAAAACAGCACAATAGAATTCAAAAATGTATCATTCGCTTATGAGCAGAAAACAGTACTAAACAATATCTCATTCAGAGCACAGGAAAATACAATAACCGCTCTTGTAGGACCTTCCGGAGCAGGAAAAACAACAGTAGCAATGCTTACTGCCCGCTTCTGGGATATAAACAGAGGCGATATAGTTATTGGTAATAAATCTATAAAAGATATCTCCGTAACAAACCTGATGAATCACATATCATTCGTATTTCAGGAGAACATGTTATTCTTTGATACTATAGAAGAGAATATACGTATGGGGAACAAAACAGCATCATTTAACGATGTAGTAAATGCAGCAAAATCTGCGCAGTGTCATGAGTTTATTTTAAACCTTGATAAAGGCTATAAAACACTTGTTGGCGAAGGCGGAACATACCTGTCTGGCGGAGAACAACAACGAATAGCACTTGCACGTGCCATACTAAAAGACTCACCAATAATATTGCTGGATGAAGCAACGGCTTATGCCGATCCTGAAAACGAGAGCAAGATTCTGGAATCGTTCTCGAAACTAATAAAGGATAAAACAGTAATGGTTATAGCACACAGACTAAGCACAATAATAGACGCCGATCAGATACTATATATAGACGAAGGAGAGATTGCAGAACAGGGTACACATGATGAGCTGCTTCTGAAATGCGGCAAATACGCAAACATGTGGGAGTCTTACTCAAAATCGCGCAATTGGGTTCTTAATACCGAACTGGTTGAAACCGTGTAATAAATAAAATGATCAAAAACACTTTACAAAAATTAATTCGATGAAACGAGCATAAGAAAGACTTTGCTAGTACACAAAGACAATCTTAATGCGAGTTCCATCTGACCATTAAAAAGAAAAAATAAACAGATGAAAATATCTACAATATTAAATTCAGCCACCATGGGTAATCCAAAAAGAATGTACCCTATGATCTGGTGGACTCTTCTTGAATACTTTTTTAGAGGAGCACCTTACGGAATAACACTATTTGTTGTTTGGGAACTGTTTAAACCACTACAGAATCCGGGAACAGGTCTCGATATATCAAAAATAGTTATAGCCTGTATATCGCTGGCGGTATCGTTACTTCTGCTTTACTTAACAAGTAAAAAAGCTTACTTTAAAGCATATAAAACCGGATACGATATATGTGCCGAAGGAAGACAGAAGGTAGCTGCACATATGAAAAAACTGCCTATGGGATTCTACAACCAACGCGATCCGGGCGACATTGGTGCCTACATAGTTACCGACTATGCAAATATAGAGCAGATGACAACACACATAGTACCACAGTTCTTTGGTGCACTCATCATGCCTCTTATTCTGCTTATTGGTCTATTCTTTTTTGAATGGAAACTTGCACTGGCTGCAACAATGGTAATTCCACTGGCATGGCCAATGCTTAAGCTAACAAATTACATAGTAAAGAAGCTGGGAGTAAAACATCAAAAAATTAAGGTTAATGCCTCATCAAGAATGATAGAGTATATACAGGGTATAAGACTAATAAAAGCATTTAATCTGGGAGGAACAAAATTTGAACGCTTAGAAAAATCGTTCCAAAATCTTAAAAAAGCGAGCATAAAACTTGAGGCAGCACCTGGTCCTACTATAATATTTGCTTCGGTTCTTCTTAACGGAGGTATAGTACTTATTATACTATTGGGTTTCACATATCTTCTATCGGCACAGGTTACACTGCCTGTATACATACTTTTCCTTATAATGGGTGTACATATATACCAACCATTAATTCATGCTATGACATTTATGGCAGAGATGAACTATATGAAACTTGGTGCTGACAGAATAGATACACTTATTAAAACACCATTCCTGCCAGAAGGATCTATAACAGAAAAGCAGAATATAGAATCTATTGAATTCAACAACGTACACTTTAGCTACAACAATATAGAGGTGTTAAAGGGGCTGAGCCTTAAGATAAAAGTAAACACCCTTACTGCTCTTGTTGGTCCTTCAGGTTCAGGTAAAACAACTCTTACTCGTCTTATTGCCCGTTTCTGGGATGTTAACTCAGGAGAGATACTAATAAATGGTAACAATATAAAAGATTATAACTCCAACAATCTTATGTCTATGATATCAATTGTATTTCAGGATGTATATCTGTTTAATGATACAATATATAACAATATAAGAGTAGGAAGAGAAGACGCTACAGAAGCCGAGATTATTGAGGCTGCAAAGCTGGCACAATGCCATGAATTTATAAATAGTATGCCAGACAAGTACCAAACAATGGTAGGCGAAGGTGGTTCAACACTGTCGGGTGGTGAGAAACAACGCATATCAATAGCCAGAGCAATACTTAAAGATGCTCCAATTATTCTTTTAGATGAAGCTACCGCATCACTTGATCCGGAGAATGAACTATTTATTCAAAAAGCTATAAACGATCTTATCAGAAATAAAACAGTGATAATAATAGCTCACAGATTAAACACCATTAAAAACGCCGACAACATAGTAGTTATAAATCAGGGTGAAATAACTGAACAAGGCAGACACCATGAACTGATGAACAACAACTCACTATATAAAAACCTTTGGGACGAACAGCAAAAAATAAAAGGCTGGAAATTCTAAAACAAAACAATTTAACGCAATGAAACGAGCATAAGTAAAGACCTCACTTACATACGAAAGCAATTGCTATGCGAGTTCCATCAGGCAACTAAAAAACAATTTAACGCAATGAAAATAGAAAAGATTAACAACTGGTTTCAACAAAGAGCCGCCGGTATAATAAAAAACCGGTGGATAATCCTCATACTCTTTGTAGCCATAGTAGGATTCTCATTTCTTGGTCTCAAGAAAATGGTTGTAGAGTCGTCATGGGACGGATACTTTATTGAGGGCGATCCGGTACTTGTAAAGACCGATGAGTTTAAAGAGATTTTTGGTAACGACAACTTTGTTGCTGTACTAACCAAAACAGACGATACATTTACAAAAGAGTCTCTTAAACTTATCAGAGAGTTGTCAAACGAGTTACTTGACAGTATATCATATGCCGATAAAATTACCTCTCTTACCGATATTGAGTACATGAAAGGTACTGAGTACGGTATGGAGATACAACAGATAGTTCCTGAAGTTATCCCCTCTGATAAAGAGTCGTTAGAAGCAATCAGGAAAAAGGCATACAGCAAACCAAATATTGCAGAAAAGCTTGTATCTAAAGATGGTAAACTTACCTGGATAATACTGAAGCTACGCACATTCCCGGAAGAGGAAGAGTGGAAAAAGACATCAACATTATCTCCGGAGTATATTACCGGAATGGAGGCAGACAGGATTGTATCAAAAGCCAAATACAGGAAGATAGCCCCAAAAGCAACCGGAATGCCCTATATAACCTATAAAAAGCAGGTATACTTTGGCAAAGAGGCAGGAAGGGTTATGGGCTTAGCACTACTTCTTGCAGTTATAGTGCTTGTATTTGCAACAAAATCGTTCAGAGGTGTAATTATACCATTAATAACATCTATATCATCGGTAGTAATAATATACGGATTCACAGGTCACCTTAAATACCCACTTGACAGTGGAATGATGTCGATTCCTATACTGCTTGCCTTTGCAATATCAATAGCATACAACATACACCTGTTCTCGTTCTTTAAAAAACAGTTTACAAACCACGGCAACAGGCATAAAGCTATAAAAGAGGCTGTAAAAGAGATGGGATGGCCAATACTATTCTCTGCATTAACAACAATGTCGGCTCTGTTAACCTTTCTGGTAATACCTATGAAACCACTACGCTTTGTAGGTATTGGTACAGCATCGTGCGTACTTCTTACATTCCTTATAGTAATACTTGTAATGCCTGCACTGTTAAGCTTTGGTAAAAACAAGGAGCCTAACCCTGAGATAAGAGAGAGAGGTGGCAGATGGCTTGACAGACAGATGGGTAAATTAGGTATATATGTACTTAACCACCCTAAAAGCATTATAACCATATCGGTTGTGGTAACAATAGTCTTAATATTCGGAATGACAAAGGTAGAGACAGCCTTTGACATTGAGAAAACAATGGGACGAAAAATAGAGTATGTAGATAATATCCTGAGTATATCAGAAACAGAACTGGGATCAATATACTCTTACGATCTTTTAATAGAGTTTAAGAATAATGATGAAGCAAAAAGACCTGAAAATCTTAAGAGACTTAATGATGTGGCAAAATTTGCCGAAGGATTTGAACTTACAAAAAGAACAACCTCTATACTCGATATATTAAAGGATCTTAACCGTACACTTAACGAGAACAGGGAGTCGCACTTTACAATCCCGGATAATAAAAATCAGATAGCACAAATGCTGCTTCTGTATGAGAACGCAGGAGGAACCGAATCTGAATACTGGATAGATTACGATTACCGAAGACTACGTCTGATGATTGAGCTATCAACATACAACTCAGGTCAGGCAGAGAGAGATCTTGAAAATCTACAGAATAGAGCACAGGAGATATTCCCTGATGCACATATTACCACAGTAGGTAGCCTTCCGCAATTTACCACCATGATGCAATATATTGTAAGAGGACAGATACAATCGTTCCTGATTGCAATTATAATTATTGCAATACTACTGATGGTAGTATTTGGCAGCATACGAACCGGATTAATTGGTCTTATACCAAATGTTGCACCTGCTATTGCCGTTGGTGGAGTAATGGGATGGCTGAATATACCACTTGATATGATGACAGCTACAATTATACCAATGATTCTGGGTCTTGCCGTTGATGATACTATCCACTTTATAAACCACGGTTTTTTAGAGTTCAGAAGACTCCGGGATTATAAAAAATCTATAAAACATACATTTAAAACTGTAGGTATGGCGCTGGTACTATCATCAATTGTAATATCAGCCAACTTCCTGGTATACTCAACATCTTCGGCACTACAGTTTGTAAACCTTGGATTACTGGCTATAACAGGTATTGCAGCAGCACTATTGTCTGATCTGTTTATTACTCCTGTTCTGTTTAAAACATTTAAGATATTCGGAAAAGAGGAGAATTCAGATACAGACATAAAAAACACTACAGCTACAAATAAAACAGAACATAAAGTAAAAGAGATTGAATTAGCAGAAGTTTAACAAGTTAAAAACATGAAACCTGCGCTCTGCATTATCTAAAACATAGATAAATAGATATACAGGTTTCATGTAACTAAAAAAAATAAACGATGATTAAAAAGATAACAATAGCAGTACTACTGGTTGCACTGGTAACTATATCAGCAATAAATGCACAATCAGTAACAGCAAGAGATATTATGATAAAAGTTATAGATCGTCCGGATGGCGACTCAAGATCGTCTGAGCTATCTATGAAGCTAATAAACAAACGTAACAGAATAAGAGAGAGAAAGCTAAAATCTTATGCTATAGATATAGGAAAAGATACCAAGAAGATAATGTTCTTCAACTACCCCGGCGATGTTAAAGGTACCGGATTTCTTACCTGGGATTACGATAAGATTGGTAAAGACGATGATAAGTGGTTATACCTTCCGGCAATGAAGAAGACCAGAAGAATTAGTGGTTCATCGGCTAAAAAGGATTACTTTATGGGTACCGACTTTACATATGATGATATGGGTAGCAGAAACGTTGATGAGGATAGCCATATACTGATAAAAGAGACTGTTGTTGATGGTCATAAATGTTGGGTTATAGAGTCTAAACCAAAAGATAAACGCGACATCTACTCTAAAAAGATATCTACAATTCGTCAGGATTGCCTTATTGCTGTGTCTGTTGAGTATTACGACAAACTTGGCAAACTGCACAGAGTATTAAAACTAAGCGATATAGTAAAAGTAGATGGGTTCTGGATGGCAAAGAAACTGCACATGAAAAATGTTCAGAAGAAACACCAGACAATACTTACAATAGCCAACCCTAAATATAATATAGGTATTCAGGAGAACACATTCACTGTGTCTAAACTTGAAAAAGGTAGTTTATAGAGTTACTCAATAAACTCTCTTTAGGATGTATCAACAGTCCCGGGTAGTACTCAGTATAATACCCGGGACACCTGAAAAACTCCGAATAACTAAAACTATAAAAGATGAATTACAGATACAGAGCATTAATAATCTTTTTAATAACAGTCTCAACCGCTGTTTACTGTCAGGACGATAAAACCATATTCAAATTCAATGGTTTTGCAGACTCATATCATGCCTTAAGGGTAAAAAAGCCAAACGATTTTATGAGTTCCAGAAGCAGATTAAGAGGAGAGCTAAGAGTAACTCACGAAAAGTCGTTTCTGTTTGCATCGTTAAATGCAACACATAACTCAATACTTAAAGACCAGACAAAATTTGAGTTGAGAGAGGCTTTCTACCAATACACTACAGGTGCATGGGATGTTAAACTGGGCAGACAGATAATAACCTGGGGAGTAGCTGATGCTATGCGAATAACAGATATAATATCGCCAATGGATTATACCGAATTTCTTGCAAGAGATTATGACGATATAAGAATACCTGTTAATGCATTTAAGATAAAATACCTGAAAACTGACTATAATATAGAGCTGATATTTATACCTGTTTCAGAGTTCTTTATTGTTCCAACAGATAATACAAATCCGTGGTCGGTTATAAAATTCAGCAATATAAGTATTGATGATACAAAACCTGAGAAACGCATAAAAAACAGCGAAATTGGTGGTAGGTTTTCATTCTATCTGAGCGGTATAGACTTCTCTGTATCGGCTCTGCACACATGGAATAAGATGCCAGTATTCAGAAGTTCAAAAATACCAAATAACGATACCATATTTATGCATGCAACATATAAAAGATTAAATATGGTTGGTTTTGATTTATCTGCTACATTAGGTCAGTTTGTATTAAGAGGCGAAGCAGCAGGGTATTTTGGAGAGATTCTGGAATCAAAGATACCGGGTAACGCACCAATATCATCAGATAATATAAACGTAATGTTTGGTCTTGACTGGTATCCCGGAAACGATCTTAATGTAAGTGCACAGCTATCGCACAAATACATTACAGATTATAGTAATAATATGAAATCATACAGAAACACTTCATTATCTACATTTAATATTACCAAGAAGCTGTTCAGAAACACACTCTCCTTAGCAAGCTTTGCGCATATAGATATTACAAACGGAGGTCTCTTCAACAGGCTAAGTGCAGACTACTCTCTGTCTGACCAGATACACCTAATTATAGGGTATGATCATTTTGAAGGAGACAGCGGCATGTTTGGTATGTATAAAAACAACTCAGAGATATGGGTTAAAGGAAAATTCAGTTTCTAAACAACAAACATACATTTCAGCTAATTGTACCAACAGAGTATAAGAGATACCAGTAACTGCATTTCTTATACTCTTAATAGCATTTTTCACATTCAGAATCGAATATCTCTTTAAGTAATAACCTCTCGTTCTATTCAGACTTCCAGTAATTCTCTCCTGACCTGAATCCTTTCTGATTTTAAAAGCTCTCATTAATTAAATATTTATTAATCTTTTAAATAGAAAGCCTGCTTAATCAGTTTTCATTGACAATAACTCTCAACAGATTCGCATTCTCAACAATTTTAAATGCTATTTTCAATAAAAGTTTTGACATTTTTTTCGATATAAATCCTGTTTTAGCAATTTTTATCTGCATTATCTCTCCGCAGATTAGCATTATCCTCAATTTTAAATGCTCTTTTCAGTAAAAGTTTTAATATTTTTCTGACAGAAATCATGTTTCAGCAATTTTCATCTGCAATAACTCTCCGCAGATTCACGATCTCAACAATTTTAAATGTTCTTCTAAATAATTTTTTTGATGTTTTTCCGGCAGAAAGCCTGTTTGATCAATTTTTATCTGCAATAATTCTCCGCAGATTCACGTCCTCCATAATTTTAAATGCCCTTTTCAACAGAAGTATTGATATTTTCCCGCAAGAAATCCATTTTCCACAACTCCAATTCTATTTTTTTCTCTTTTAAATGTAAAATATCAGATAATATATATCGCTAAAACGCCCATAAACACTAATCTTTTCGGGCAACAATATATTTAGGCTAAAAAAACATGAAAATAATTACAGTTAAAAGATATTATAAAACAACGGGTTATAAAAAGAGCAAAAAAAACATCTGAAAAATATTGTAAAAACGCTTGCACGGAACAAAAAATACGATACCTTTGCAACGCATTTGAGAACGATTCTGTAGCTTAATTGGATAGAGCATCTGACTACGGATCAGAAGGTTGGGGGTTCGAGTCCCTCCTGAATCACAAAACGGTTTTGTTAGAAATAACAGAACCGTTTTTGTTTTATATAACCTGTAATTAAACATCTTTTTAACCTATCATTTTAATAACCAAATATCCTTCTTTGTCAATCTTGTTTAATAATTTTGTAAAATGAGAGAGAGAGTTGTTTTTAATATAGATGATGTACAGGAATTGCGAGAGAGGATAATTCACAGATGCAATGGTGAGGAGACCTCATTTATCTGGGATAATATTAATAGCAAAAACACCTTTCATCATCCAAAATACAGATTCCTTGCCACAATTGGTGTAAAAGATATTATTGTTGAAAACAGCGAACAAGACAACTCTTTTGACCAGTTAAACAATCTTAACAAAAAGCATAACGACTGGAAGTTTGGCTTTATGTCATACGATCTTAAAAACGATATTGAAGATTTAAGATCAGAAAACAGCGACAATATATTTATGCCAAATATGGTATTTGTTGTACCAGAGTTAGTGCTTGAGATAAACAACAATAACCTGATTATACACTACCATAAAAGCAGCTATAGCCCTGAGGATATTAACAAGCTGTTTAATGATATTAATAAACAACATATTGAATACAAAAGCTACTCTACACCTGATATAGAGTCTAAGATTACCAAGGAGCAGTATATAGATACTGTTAACAGGTTAAAAAACCACATACAGCTTGGCGATATATATGAGGTTAATTTCTGTCAGGAGTTTTTTGCTGATAGTGCTGATATTGATGTAGCAAATACCTATACAATGTTGCAAAAAGTTACCCCTACCCCTTTTGCTTGTTATGTAAAATACAATAACAAACATCTTTTATGCGCATCGCCAGAGAGGTTTATAAAGAAGGAGGGTAACAAGATTATATCGCAACCTATTAAAGGCACAAAAAAAAGAGGCAGTACAGAGGAGGATGACAAACGTCTTATATCTGAATTAAGAGATGACCCAAAAGAGCGTGCCGAAAATATAATGATTACAGATCTTGTACGTAATGATCTGTCGCACTTTGCAAAAAAAGGTAGTGTAAAGGTTGATGAGCTATGTGGTATATATACCTTTCCGAAGGTACACCAAATGATATCTACAATAAGTGCTGAACTTAAAAGCGAAGATCTTTTTATTGATGCACTTAAGAAACTGTTTCCTATGGGCTCTATGACGGGAGCTCCAAAGATACGATCTATGCAACTTATTGAGAAGTACGAAAAGAGTAAAAGAGGTCTGTATTCAGGTTCTGTAGGTTATATTGAGCCTAATGGCGATGCCGATTTTAATGTAGTTATCAGAAGTATTTTATACAATTCCGATAATAAATACTTATCTTTTCAGGTCGGTGGAGCAATCACCATAAACTCTGTTCCTGAGAACGAATATGATGAATGTCTGCTGAAGGCTTCAGCTATAATGCAAATTCTGAAAAGAACCAACACTAATGATTAAACAGTTTAAGAGATATATTAAAGAGAATAATCTGCTCTCAGAAAACGATACCGTTATTTTAGCAGTAAGCGGAGGTGTAGACTCTATGGTTATGGCAGATCTGTTTACAAAGGCAGACAACTACAATCTTGTTATTGCTCACTGCAACTTTAACCTTAGGGGTAACGAGAGCGATCTTGATACTAAACTTGTTGAGGAGTATGCTAAACAGAATAGCATAACATTTGAAAAGATATACTTTAATACAAAAGAGTATGCTAAACAGAATAGCTTATCTACTCAAATGGCAGCAAGAGAACTCAGACATAACTGGTTTCTTGAACTTATAGAGAAGCACAATGCCTGCAAAATAGCTATAGCACATAACCTTAACGATAATGCTGAGACTTTTCTTATTAATCTGTCAAGAGGTACTGGTATTAAAGGGTTAACAGGCATAAAAAATAACAATATTATAATAAGGCCTGTGATATTTGCCTCCAGAGAAGAGATTGAAGCATACGCTGAATCTAATAGTGTAAGGTATCGTAACGACTCTACAAACAGTAAAACTATATATCGCAGAAATCATATCAGGCATAAGGTTATACCGGAACTGGCAAAGAGTAATCCATCGGTTCTGCATGCTATAAATACAACAATACAAAACCTTACGCAGGTACAGGATATATACGATGAGTACATAAAAAATGCACTTGACCAGCTTGTTACACATACCAACAATTTTGAGAGGGTAAAAATAACCGATCTTGTTACAAAAACATCGTTTGAGACAATTGTATACGAATGGCTTACACCACACGGTTTTAATAAAGATCAGATTCATGATATAGTAAAATCTGTACATACAGAGAGCGGAAAGAGGTTCTTTTCTGACGAGAAATGTCTGTTTAAGGAGCAGGAGTATCTGTCTCTTCAAAAAAATGTTACAGAAAATACCCACACTGTAATAAACAAATTTGACCCTGACGCTGTTTATAACAATCTAACGTTCGAAAAAAAGGATATTAAGGAGCTAAAAAGTCTTAAAACAGATTCAAATACTGCTATTGTAGATTTTGATAAGATTAAATTTCCTCTTTCGGTTCAAAACTGGGAAAAGGGAGACTCTTTCTCTCCATTTGGGATGAAAGGAAGAAAGAAAGTAAGCGATTTTTTGATTGACAACAAAGTTCCGGTTAGTCTGAAGAACAATGTTTTAACACTTAAATCAGATAACAAAATTGTATGGCTTATTGGTCACAGAATAGATAATAATTTTAAAATTACAAAAGATTCTAATGTGGCATTGATTATAAAAAAAATTGATATTAATCAATAAAAAAGCAACTTTAAAAATAAAGTATACGTACATAAGTTTATGAATATTTTTATGAGTAATAACTGTAAAAATTAAAACTTTGCACAGTACATAAATGGCTACTCAACATATAATAAAACAAGTTTATATTGCATTTAACAGAACGGTTATCAGCAAAGCTGTTATAGCCCTTATTCTGATTTTACAAACATCTTGTAGTTCGTCTACTCCTAATAACAGTATACAGATCTACAATATATTTATATATATAATTACCATTACACTTGTTGTAATAAATATAAATATCGCCAAGAAGTTAATTAGAAAGAAAAAGCTTTTTCAGAAAGAGGTAAATGAGAAGATTACACTAAAAAGAAGGGTTGCCAATCTTGTAAAGGAGATAGATCAGAAAACCGAAAAAAACCGTAGAATCATAGAGAAATACTCCATGCAGAATGAGGAGCACAAAGTGCTTATAGATGAGATAAGATCTAACCAGATGGAGATGATTAAGGTTTATGAGCAACTAAAATCAAGCGAAGAGAAGTATCGTATTCTTGCAGAGACATCGCAGGATATTATACTACTGGTATCAAAAACCGGTGAACTTAAATATGCTAATAATGCAGCAAATGCAATTGTTGAGTTATCAGAAGATAAAGCCAGTAACCTGTTTGATTTTATTACCGAGAAACACAAAAATATTGTCAGAAAATATATGCAGGAGAGGCAGTCTGGTGACTTTACAAAACGTATATATGAGATTGAGATTATTGATAAAGATAACCGGACAATACCTGTAGAGATAAGCTCAAACCCAATTGTTAAGGACAATAAGTTTTTCTCTGTATTGCTTGTAATAAGAAATATACAGACCAGAATAAATACTGAGCTTGAGTTGTTGAAAAAGAATAAGGAGCTTATTAAAAGTAACAAAACCCTATCGGTTCTGAATGAGGAGCTGGATAAATCGAGAAAGAAAGCTATTGAGAGCGACAAACTTAAGACGGCTTTTCTTGCAAATATGTCGCATGAGATACGAACACCTATGAACGGGATAATTGGTTTTGTATCGCTTCTTGGCAGATCTGATATTACCCCTGAAAAACAGCAACAGTACATATCTATTATACAGAACAGTACCGACCAGTTACTACGTATTATATCTGATATTATAGATTTCTCTAAAATAGAGGCTAACGAGTTACAACTAAGTATATCTAAATTAGATACCGATGATTTCTTTAATGATGTCAGAAAGGATGCTGATGATATTATTGCCAAGAAACAGAAAAAGAGTTTAAAGTTTAACTGCGATTACAATAGTATTACTGAATATGAAATATACTGTGATAAGCTGCGTTTAAAGCAGATATTCCTTAATCTTATTGATAACTCTGTGAAGTTTACAGAGAGTGGTGAGATTGTTGTAAAAGCCTTTGAAAAGGATAAACGATATATTGTTTTTTCTGTTACCGATACCGGAATTGGTATATCTGAACAGAACTCTAAGATAATATTTGAGCGTTTCAGACAACTTGAGAATACATTCCACAGAAAATATGGTGGTACAGGTTTAGGCTTATCTATATGTAAAGGGTTGGTTAACCTTATGGGTGGCGAAATATGGATTGAATCTGAAGAGGATAAAGGAACCTCTGTGTTCTTCACCTTACCTATAGAGAACAACACAAAGGTATCTTAATTTATATGTTTTTATAGTACGTTTATTGTTGCTCCTTTGCCAACAACCTCTCCTATTATCTCTGCTACCTGACAAACACCTTTAAGGTTGTTTAATAACTTATCAGAATCTTTCTCATTTACAAAAATCAATAATCCTCCTGATGTCTGAGCATCGCATAATATGTATCGCATCTGTTCTGATACCGACTTATCCCACTCAACAATACCAGATACAAAATCCAGATTATTTTTTGTACCTCCCGGCAGATGTCCCTGCATTACAAGATTCATAGTATTATTAAATAGCGGAGTTCTGTCTGAATATATATTTACGTTTATATCAGAAGCTTCAGCAACCTCCTTTAGATGGCCTATTAATCCGAATCCGGTAACATCTGTTGCTGTACTAACATCAAATTTAAGCATCTCTTCAGCAGCATATCTGTTAAGCTCTGCCATACTATCAGAAGCCTCTTTTGCCTCTGTGTCTGTAATTGCTCCGGCTTTAAGTGCTGTTGAAATAATACCTGTTCCCAAAGGTTTTGTTAGTATTATCTTGTCTCCAACCTTAGCTTTATTATTTGATAGTACCTTATCTTCATCAACAATACCAGAAACCACCATTCCGAATTTAGGCTCTGTATCCTCAACTGTATGTCCGCCAAGAATAGCAATACCTGCTTCTGATGCTTTATCGGCTGCTCCCTTTAGTATAGCAGACAGTACTGCTTCAGGTAATCTCTTATCAGGGAAACCTACAATATTAAGTGCAAAAACAGGTTTGGCTCCCATTGCATACACATCGCTTAATGCATTAGAGGCAGCAATTGCACCAAAGGTATACGGATCGTCAACTATAGGTGTAAAAAAGTCTAAGGTTTGTACCATAGCTCTGTTGTCGCCTATCCTGTATACTGCTGCATCATCGTTGTTCGATTTATCAATAAGGATATTCTCATCTGTAATGCTCACAGGCATATCAGATAGTATACGCTCAAGGTATTGTGGTCTGATTTTACAGGCACATCCCATACCATGTGTATATCTGGTTAGTTTGTACTCATCATTATCAACAGCAGTGTCTGCAATAAATTTATCACTTGTTGGTTTTAACCTTTCAACGGCATCAATAATCATCTGTGCCGCACTATCAATATCTTTATCTGTTGTATATTTTCCGGTTGATAGTCTTATTGTTCCCATTGCAAATTCAACAGGTACATTCATTGCACTAAGAACATGAGATACATCTATACTATCGGTATGGCACGCTGCTCCGGCAGATGCTGCAATGTCTTTTAATTCAGACAACAGTGTATTTGCCTCAATACCTTTAAAGCTTAACGATAGTGTATTTGGTAAACACAGCTCTAAATCTCCGTTAACCTTTATATCTGAACACTTTTCTGATATTGCATTGTATAGTTTATCGCGCATGTTACGCATATGCAAACCATTTTTCTCTAAACCTGATTTAGCCTGCTCTGCTGCTTTTCCTAAACCTACAATCTCAAGTACATTCTCTGTTCCGGCTCTCATGTTGCGTTCATGATCGGCTCCGTGTATAAGCTTTTGTAGCTTTACTCCGCGTTTTACATACAGAGCTCCAATACCTTTTGGCCCGTAGAATTTATGTGCTGCAACCGATAAAAGATCAACGCCTGACTCCTCTATATCAACAGAAACCTTACCTATACTTTGTGCTGCATCAACATGCATTATTATATTGTGCTCTTTTGCTATTGCTGCAATATCTTTTATTGGCTGCAACATTCCTGTCTCGTTATTGGCATGCATAACCGATATCAGAATTGTATCGTTACCAATTGCTGCCTTTATATCTTCAGGATTTACAACCCCGGTTTCATCTACAGGTATATATGTTATTCTGAATCCTTCGGTTTTAAGAAACTCACAAACCTCTGTAACAGCAGGGTGCTCAATAGCACTTGTTATTATATGGTTTCCTCTGCTCTTAAGATTATAAGCAACTCCCTTTATAGCATAGTTGTTTGATTCTGATCCTCCGCTTGTAAACGTAATCTCATCTGGATTACAGTTAAGCAGATCGGCAACCTGTTTACGTGCCTCCTCAACAGCCTGTTTGGTTTTATTTCCGTATGTATGGCTGCTTGAGGGGTTTCCGAAGTATACATCAAGGTATGGTTTCATTGCATTCACCACCTCTTCTGACATTGGGGTTGTAGCGTTATAATCTAAGTATATTGGTTCCATTGTAATTGGTTTATCGGTTACTCTTTGTAGTTTATAAGTAGTTCTGCAATCTCCTTCTCACTCATTCCTTCATCTATACATATCTTCAGAACCTTATTGGTATCTCTCTTCTGCATTCCGTACATGTAAGCCTTGTCATAATATGATAGTACTATATCAATTGCTGTTCGGTAATCTTTAGTCTCTATTGACTCTATGGCAAGTTTGGCGTGTTGAGGTCCCAATCGTTTCGATATCTTCTCTACATTCAGTATCAGAACATCATTATCAAACTCAGTATAGTCACGCATCAATCTGTCTATCCGGTCTTTTTTACTAACCTCAACAAAATAGAGTACAGAGTTTCTGATCTTATCATATACTACGTCGGGCATAAATATGCGTCCTATAGATCTGCTCTCATCCTCAACCCATATCTTATCGTTATAATCAAATCGTGAAACAGATGCATACAGGTCGTTCTCAAACTGCTCTGTTGTTGGCTGCTCATTCTGCCCCATAGCACCAAATGCAGATCCTTTGTGCGATGCAATATACTCTAACTGCACCACCTTCTCTCCTGCCGACTCAATACAATCAAGTATATCCGTTTTTCCGCTACCTGTCATTCCGCCAAGCACGGCAAGGTTATTATATTTTTCAAACTCGGCTCTGATATAACGTCTGTAGGCTTTATATCCTCCTGTTAAAAGTTTTACCTTAATTCCTGCAGTTGATAGTAGCCAGGCTACACTCCCACTTCGCATTCCTCCGCGCCAGCAGTGAATCATAACAGTATTATCAACAGCAACCTTTCTTGCAAACTTTACAAATTTCGACATCTTAGGACCAACATAATCAAGTCCTTTTAATACTGCCGAATCCTTCCCGCTCTTCTTATATATTGTACCCACTTTTGCACGTTCCTCATTTGAGAAAAGAGGCATGCTGTGAGCTCCGTGTATATGTCCTGTAACGTATTCGCCGGGCGATCTAACGTCCAGTACAGGATATGTATCTGATAATTTTAGAAATTCATCAGATTCTATCTTCTCTAACATAAAAATTGATTTTGCGCAAATTTAATCTAATTACCAGATTATAAAAAGCTGACAGCAAAAAACAATAGAAACTAAATTTCGTCAAGATTCTTCAGAATCTTTCTTCCTCTTGATATTATTCCTCCAGAGCCTTCTTGCATAAGGTGATATATAATCTCCTGCAACTCTGTTTTTAAATCAGGTTCTATTACAGTTATGTTATAAAATATAGTCATGCTATGTACCTTAACTGCAACGGCTGAAGACATATCTGTTAAATAATCGGAGCAGTGGTTAAGAAGTTCACCCATCGTTTCTGTATGCACAGGAATAACAGATAGCGATCTTAACACCGATCTTATTACCGATTCGTTTGATGTTTTACCTAAAACCTCAACCAGTTGTTCGCGATAAGAAAGAAGTGCTTCAGGAAATGTCTCTGATATTGTTGCCAATACCCAGGATGATCTCATTGCAATCTTTTTATCGTCGCTGATAAGGAATGGTAATAGTATATCTACTCCTCCTGTATTCTCCAAAACATCTAAAGCCAACTCACGACACAACTCTTTACCCGTAACACCAAAAACTCTGTTGTGCCAATATGTTACATCTTTACTCACTTTTACCCTCCAATAGCTTCTGAAGTTCAAACATCTCGTCTCTTAATCTGGCTGCCTCCATAAATTCAAGATTTTCTGAAGCTTTCTCCATAGCTCTTTTTGTTTTCTCAATAGCCTTTTTAAGAGCTTCTGCATTCATATATTTAACAACCGGATCTGCTGCTACCGATACATCATCGGCTCCTGTATATGCGTATGCTTTTTCATCTGATTCTTTATTGGCAAATGTAGTTGTTTTATCCTTTTGCAGTGGTGTTGGAGTAATACCATGCTCTGCATTATATGCTATCTGTTTTGCTCTACGTCTGTTTGTCTCATCTATTGTTTTCTGCATGCTGTCGGTAATTTTATCAGCATACATTATAACAAATCCGTTTACGTTACGCGCAGCACGTCCGGCAGTCTGTGTAAGCGATCTGTGCGATCTAAGAAAGCCTTCTTTATCGGCATCTATAATTGCTACAAGCGATACCTCCGGTAAATCAAGCCCCTCTCTTAGCAAGTTTACACCAACCAGAACATCAAACAGTCCGTTGCGTAACTCCTCCATAATCTTAACACGCTCAAGGGTGTCAACATCTGAGTGTATATATCTCGATCGTATATTTATCTTCTCAAAGTATCGTTGCAGCTCCTCTGCCATACGTTTTGTAAGGGTTGTAACTAATATTCGCTCATCACGCTTTATTCTTACACGTATCTCTTCAAGCAGATCATCAATCTGTCCGTTGCTTGGGCGCACTTCTATAACCGGATCAAGCAGACCTGTTGGTCGTATCAGCTGGTCAACAACAACACCATCGCTTTTTGCAAGTTCGTAATCAGCAGGTGTTGCACTTACATATATTGTCTGTCCTACCAAACTCTCAAACTCATCAAATTTAAGCGGACGGTTGTCCATAGCTGCCGGTAAACGGAATCCGTATTCAACCAGAGTCTGTTTTCTGGAATGGTCGCCTCCGTACATGGCTCTTATCTGTGGCAGTGTAACATGACTCTCATCTACAACAAGCATAAAATCATCAGGGAAATAGTCTAACAGGCAGAAAGGTCTTGATCCTGCCTTTCTTCCATCAAAGAATCTTGAGTAGTTCTCAATCCCGGAACAGTATCCAAGCTCTTTTATCATCTCCAGATCATACTCTACTCTATCCTTTAATCGTTTTGCCTCTTCTCGTTTTCCTACGCTCTCAAAAAACTCTAATTGTGCAACAAGCTCATCCTGTATCTGGAATATACTCTGGTTTATTCTGTCGCGTGTAGTAACAAATATATTTGCCGGATGTATTGATACCTCATCAGGTAGCTCAATCTCTTCGCCTGTTTCAGGATTATAGGCTGTAATATCTTCAATCTCATCGTCCCAAAAAACAACCCTGTATACCAAATCTGAATATGCCAGGTATACATCTACAGTATCGCCCTTAACCCTGAACTTACCACGTATAAAATCAACTTCGGCTCTTGAATAGAGAGCATCTACAAGTTGTCTTAAAAAATTGTCTCTGCCTATATTCTCTCCTTTATGTATCTTAAGGGTGGTATTGTTAAAATCTTCAGGATTACCAATACCATACAAACACGAAACTGAAGAGATAACAATTACATCACGCCTTCCGGATAACAGAGACGATGTTGTACTTAGTCTCAGTTTCTCAATCTCATCATTTATCGAGAGATCTTTCTCTATATATGTGTTTGTTACCGGAATAAATGCCTCTGGCTGATAGTAATCATAATATGATACAAAATACTCAACAGCATTATTCGGAAAAAAGTTCTTAAACTCGTTATAAAGTTGTGCCGCCAATGTTTTATTGTGGCTCAAAACTAAAACTGGTCTATCTACATTCTTAATCACATTTGCAACCGTGAATGTTTTTCCCGAACCAGTTACACCAAGCAGTGTTTGCGCGGCAACTCCCTGTTCAACGCCATCTGTTAGTTGAACTATTGCTTCAGGTTGATCGCCTGTAGGTTTAAACTTCGATACCAGATTGAATCCCATATAAAATCATTTTATACAAATATCGTAAATGAATCATTAAGAAAAACGTTTTTCGTATATCTCTTTACAAAATAATTTTAACTTTGCATTAGCTACTTTAAACAAAAACCTTTACAAATAATTTATTGAAGAATTGACAGCCTTTTACTAAATTTTTACGTTAGATTAGAGGGTGTTTATAAATATTTGGCACATAAATTTATATGAAAAAGGAGTTGTTTAACATATCTGATATATTTAAAAGGTTCTATACAAGAATAACCCTCCTTGTAATTGTTGCTCTGCTTGTTAGTATTTCTATATCTGAGGTTATTAGTTATAAAATAGAAGAGAGTACAGAGAAAGAACTTTACGATTACAACAGGAAAGCATTTCTAAAAAATCAGGTAGAGAAATCTATTGCCTATATTGAGTATCTGAATAAATCAACAGACATTATTCTTGAAGATGAGTTAAAAAACTCTGTTTATAACGCACACAGAATAGCTAATCAGATTTACGAGAGTAATAAGGGGAAATTGCCCGATAATGAGATAAAGGAGATTATTGTAGAGGCATTGAGACCTTTAAGATTTTTTGATACCTCGGGTTACGTTTTTATTATATCTATGGATGAGGAGTATATTCTGAATCCTATGAATCCTCATTTCGAAAAGATTAAAGATATAAAGAGTATTCCTGCTGTTAATTATGAAAAAACAAAAAGATATCTTGACAGATTAAAAGAGGAGAAAGAGTTTGTTTTTGAGTATAACTGGTTTAAGAAACCCGGAACAAAGATTCACCGATTCAGAAAAATTGTTTATGCAAAGCTCTTTGAACCATATAACTGGATGCTTGCTGTTGGTGAATATAGAGACGATTACAAAGAATACATTAAGGAAAAAGCTCTTACCTGGTTTAACAATATGTATAAATCAGAAAAGATCAATTTCTTTATAAACCAGTACGATGGAAAAATACTTATTACAAGTTCTAAAACTTTAAAAAGAGGCGATTATATTAATCATCTTGCCGACTCTACGGGTTTCAACATTTTTGAGGAGGAGCTAAAGCTTACAAAGAGACCTGATGGAGGATTTTTAAATTACTATTGGAAATCATCAAAGGATGATAGTTATACTCCGCGACTGGCATATATTAAGGGGTACGATGAGTGGGGCTGGATGATAGGAACCTCTGCTGACAGTAGAGTTCTAGAAAAATATATTGAAGCTAAAAGAGAGCGAATAAGTAGAAGTGCAATCAATAAGGCTATTATAATTACTCTGATTGTAATTGTAATGTTTATCATATTCTACTATTTCATAAAAAGAATAAACGATAAAATAATATCAAATCTTAACCTTTTCTCTGCTTCCTTATCAGAGTCAATAAGAGAGAAAAAAACAATATGTTGTGCAAAATACTATATAACAGAAATATATGACCTTGCACATTACTCAAACAAGCTGCTTTATGAACATCTGAAAAATATATCTGAACTTGAGGTAAGTGAACATAAACTTAAACTGCTTATTGATAATGCTCCGTTAATGATAATTGGTTTTGACAAAAACAAAAAAACATTAATCTGGAACAAGGATAGCGAAAAGATACTTGGAGTTAAACAGGAAGATGCAATAGGTTCTGTATCGATATTTGAACAGATTTTTGAAAACGATATTGCCAAGAATATAGAGAATGCAATATTTACAGAGAACCGGGAGTTTAAACAGTTTGAATTTACACTTAAAGGGGGCGTTATAAAACATCAGTATTGGGCTTCATTTAAAGCTACATCAAATCTTATTATATGGATGGGATACGATGTAACACCACTGGTGAATGCCAAAAAGAAACTTGTTGAGGACACTAATTTCCTTAATTCGCTTATACAAAATATTCCTACACCTCTATTTTATAAAGATTTAAACTGTGTGTATCAGGGATGTAATAAAGCCTTTTCTGACCTTTTAAACAGAACACCAGAACAGGTAAAAGGCCTAAGCCTTTTTGACTGTTATGATTATGATCTGGCATTAAAGTTTCAGGAAAAAGATAAGGAGCTGTTTAATAAAGGTGGCATACAGATATACGACGGAGAGTTATATGGTAAAGATTACAGCGATGCAAAACACTTTACTTTTTATAAATCTATATTCAAGAACAGAGAAGGCAAGACTGTTGGGTTAATTGGTACAATGTTGGATATTACCCGCAGAAAAAGGTATGAAAAGATGATTAAAGAGAATAATATCCTGCTTGCAGATATAAATAAAACCAAAGACAAGTTTTTCTCAATAATAGCCAAAGATCTTAAGGTGCCATTTAATACTTTAATAGAATCATCTGATAGAATTATCGATAACATAAACAGAAATAAGATTGGTGATGTAGACAGTATAGCAACCAAAATGTATACATCATCAAGACAAGGTTTTCAGTTATTAAGTAACCTGCTTGAGTGGTCCAGATCACAAACAGGAACAATAAGTTACGATCCTAAAATAATACCAATAAAAGAGCCTATATCAAATGCTATTTCACTATTAGGAAATATAATATCAAACAAGAACTTAACTATAAACGATAATACACACGATGACGATCCTGTTTTTGCCGATACAAATATGCTTAGTACAGTTATGATAAACCTTATATCTAATGCTGTTAAGTATACTCCATCAGGAAAAAGCATATCTATTAATCTTGAGAATAACTCAAGCAAATCGTATATAAGTATTGCCGACGAGGGAGTAGGTATTGAGAAGAGAAATATTGCCAAAATATTCAAACTGGAAGAGTCATTCTCAACACCCGGAACTGATGGTGAAATTGGTACGGGTCTTGGTTTAATTATATGTCATGAGTTTATAAAGAAACATGATGGTAGAATAGATATTGACAGCTCTATAGACATTGGTACTACAGTAACTATAGAGCTTCCGCTAAACAACAAACAGAACTAAGATGGCAAAATTTAAAAGAAAAGCTATATCGTCAATATACAATAAATTCTATTTTAAATCAGCAATTTATGCAGTTGTATGCGTATGTGTTACAATTGTAATTTCTGAGTATATCAGATACCGAAACGACCTCTCATTTGAGAAAAAACTTCATATTGAGAACAAAAAGGAGATTATTAAAACAGAGGTTAACAATACCATAGCATATATTAATCATTTAAGCAATACTACTGAGGCACAGATGCGTGTAGCTCTGAAAAGAAACTTGTACAATGCCTGGAGTATGGCTAATAATATATACGAAAAGAACAAGGATAAATTAACTGAGAATCAGGTAAAATCACTTATAAAAGAGTCGTTAAGACCACTTAGATATTTCAATGGCAGAGGATATCTGTTTGTAATTGATATGAATGGTTATTCAATAATGCATCCTATTACTCCTGACTTTGAAGATAAAAATATTATAGACTTACAGGATAATACAGGAAAGTATGTTATAAGAGAAGAGATAGAGTTGATGAAAGCAGGTGACGAAGCTTTTATTGAGTATTCATGGTCTAAAGCCGGAGATCCTTTGAACAGATCGTATCCTAAAACAGCTTTTCTTAAAAGATTTGATACCTACAATTGGTACATTGGTATTGGTGAATACCGTCATGAGTTTGAAGAGGATATTAAGGATAAAGCAATTGAGTGGGTTGAGACAATGTCGTCGTCAGGAAAATACAACCTGTTTATTAATCATTTTAGTGGTAAAGCATTACTGATTCACTCACCAGTATATAAAAAAGGAGACTACATAAATAACCTTACCGATATTGAAGGAACAAATATTTTTGAGCTTGAAAAAGAGGCTGCTGCTAAAGAGGATGGCGGATTTATGGAGTATTTCTGGAAATTTACCCCAGAGGCAAAGGATGTAAAGATAATGTCGTATGTAAAGGCTTTTAAGAAGTGGGACTGGATAATTGGTGCATGGGACGACGGAACAAACCTGAAGGCTATAGAGCGCAGTAAACGATCGCGTGGTAGTTTAAATATAATATATAAACTGGTTATAATATTGATATCTATAAGCATTGGAGTAATGTTTACAATGCGATCGTTAAAGAAAATTAATGTACAGATACAGAACAATTTCAGAATACTCAATAATAACCTGTTTAATTCCCTTAACAGATCAAAAGACGAAGAGAAAAATAACAGATATACAATTGCTGAAGTAAAGAAACTATCTGAATCTATTGATTATCTGTTTGCTGAACATATGAAGAATGTTGAATCACTTGCTATAAGTGAAAAGAAGTTTAACACCATAATTGATAATGCACCTATTATGATTCTGAGCACAGATAACAACAGAATCATAAAATCGTGGAATATACATTGCGAAACAGGATTAGGCTTAAAGAAAGAAGATGTTCTTAATAAAGAGACCACAATTAATAATATCCTGAAAAAAGTTATTTCAGAACAATCGGCTGAAATTCTATTTGATATTAGCGAAAATATAGAAGTAAAAAAGATTGTTTTTAATGATAACCGAGAAGTGTATCATCTGTGGAGAGGGTTTAAGATATCTGATGATACAATTATATGGGTTGGGCATGATGTAACCGAATTAAATAATGCTGAACGAAAAATTGAAGAGACAAAAATATTCCTCAACACTCTTCTTGAGAGTATTCCTATACCTATCTTCCATGAGGATAATCAAGGTATATTAATTGGCTGTAATAAAGCCTTTACCACACTGGTATCAAAGAATAAACATGAAGTTATGGGAAAGAAAGTGACAAGATTTTTCCCTGATATTACAAATGGTTCAAACTCTGTTAATATAGACTCAACAATAAGTTACGAGACCAAATATATAAGCAATGGTAATGAGCGAATATTTATGCAATATAAAGCTCCGTTCTATAACTCCTCAGGCGAATTACAGGGTAGAATTAATGCACTAAATGATATTACAGAGAGGGTTAATACAGAAAATATATTAAAGGATAGTGAAAAAGAGCTACAGGTAATAAATAATACAAAAGATAAGTTCTTCTCTATTATTGCACACGACCTAAAGAATCCGTTTAATACACTTATTGGTTTCAGCGAACTGCTTATTAAGTATATCAGTCATGGCGATTACTCTAAATCGGCATCGTTTGCAAAGATTATGGGCGACTCCTCGAAACATGGATTACAACTGCTTAGTAATCTCCTTGAATGGTCTAAAACACAAACAGGCGAGATTGAGTTTGCTCCTACTACATTCAATATTTCTGATATGGCTAAAGACATAAAAAAAGGTCTGCAAGCTATGGTAAAAGATAAGAATCTGAAATTAAAAACAGATATAGCTAAAGATCTTGTTATGACAGCTGATGCCAACATGATAAATACAATTATACGGAATCTGGTATCAAATGCCATTAAATTCTCTAAACCGGAAGGTCTGATTACAATAAATGCCAAGGAGATATACAACGGTAATATTCAGATGTCGATTGCTGATACTGGTATTGGAATACCAGAGGAGAATATTGATAAGTTGTTCAGGATAGATGAAAGTTACTCTACCAAAGGTACAAATAACGAAAAAGGTACTGGTTTAGGACTTATACTGTGTCAGGAATTTATTCAGAAACATGGTGGTAAGATATGGGTTGAGAGTAAGGTTGGTACAGGAACAACATTCTACTTTACAATACCACAAAAAAAGAGGTCAGCTTCAAGCTAACCTCTTATATAGTATATTATTATAACTGTTACTGTACCTTAAACACATAGGTTATTGTACCTTTCTGAAATGCCGGAGCTCCGGGTTTTCTGTTAAACCTCGATTTCAGAGCAGCTTTCTTAGCAGCATTAAACAGTACTACAGAGTTAACAGTTGTTCCTCTCACACCAGGACGAGCCTCTGTTACAACGCCTTCTCTGTTAACCATTATCTCAACTACAACAGTACCATAATCATCGGTTTTATACGATGGCTTAGTAAGATTTACATAACTTCTACCTTCCAGATCAAAGTCAACACCATTACCACCACTCTTTTTACCGTCATACTGACCAACTCCTACTTCACCACTTTTTACCCCTTGATTTCCTCCTTTATATGTCTTTCCCTCATCAACACTTTTAGCTGTGCTATTATTATCTTTCTTTCCAGGGAACAGCGCATTGGTATTAACCTTTGGCTCCTCTTTAACAGGTTCCGGATCGGGCTTTGGGTCTGGTTTTGGATCTGGCTTCTTTTTAGGTTTCTCAACAGGTTTCTTCTTCTCCTTCTTTTGCTCTTTCTTCTTCTCTATAACCGGAGCATCTTCAAAATCCTGAGTCATATTGGTCTCTTCAATCTTCTCTTGTGGTTCTTCTACTTTTGGCTGCTTAACAGCTTTTGGTACCTGAACTTTGCGTTCAACACTTACTCCTGCACCATTGCTTGCATCGCCAAAATCAATCATTATACCCTCCTCTGCAGGTAGCGGAAGCGGTATTGATAAACCAAAAGAGATCATTATAAGAAAAACAATCAGGTGAAAAAGGATTGTTGCAATTATACCCTCTTTATGTCTCTTAATAAATTCAATCATAAGTCTGTCTCCTATTTACGTCCCGGAGAAGTAGCTAATACAAGCTTATACTTATTGTTCTTGGCTATATTCATTACTCTAACAACCTGCTCCATTGGCACACTTTTATCAACGTGTAATGAAACAACCGGCTCTTTAGAGTTCATAAGCTTATCCTGCAAGTTTATCTCAAGATCAGCAATATTAACCTCTCTGTCCTCTACATAAAAACGTAAATCTTTTGTTATAGACACTGTGGTTGATCGCTTACCAGAAACCTGATTATCACTCTGAGGTAATAATAACTTCAGCGCATTCGGATTTATCATGGTTGATGTAACCATAAAGAAGATCAACAACAGAAAAACAATGTCTGTCATACCAGACATACTAAACTGTGTACTTACTTTATTTTTTGGTTTAATAGCCATAATACTCTATTTAACAGGTTCGTTAAGCAGATCCATAAACTCAGTAGTTGTAGCCTCAAGCTTAAACACTATCTTCTCTACCTTAGCTGTAAGCATATTGTATGCCAAATATGCAACAATACCAACCATAAGTCCTGCTACCGTTGTTACCATAGCTGTATAAATACCATCAGAAAGCAACTGAATATTAACATTTCCACCTGCAACCTGCGACATATCATAGAATGCTTTAATCATACCAATTACAGTTCCAAGGAAACCAATCATAGGAGCAGCTCCTGATACTGTTGCTAGTGTAGGAAGATTCTTCTCAAGTTTATAAACCTCAAGTTTACCTACATTCTCAATAGCAGTAGTTACATCATTTATCGGGTGTCCTATTCTCATTATCCCCTTCTCAATCATCTTTGAAACCGGATTATCTGTAGATCTACACAATGATAAAGCAGAATCTATTCTACCTTCATGTATATACTCCTTTATTCTATGCATAAAATTCTGATCTACTTTCTGAGCTTTAATAATAGCCATATATCTATCAATAAAAATAAATATGGCAACTACAGAAAGTGCCAGAATCGGCAACATAATCCAACCACCTTTCAGAGCCATCTCCCACCACTTTAGTGATATTTCTCCCGCTCCTGAATTCTGCATAGTCTCTAAACTATCAACTGTTATTTGAAAAAGCATAATTAAATATTATTAGACAATTAAAAACGAAGATATAAAAAAAACGAGATACAACATTTAATATTATATCTCGTTTCTGTAAAATTACATTTATAGTTATAAAACGTGGATTACATAATACGTTATAGCTCCACCAATATACCCTGTTAAAGCAAGTAAAGATACTCTTTTAACATACCAGATAAAATCTATCTTCTCAATACCCATTGCAGCAACTCCCGCAGCTGAACCAATAATAAGTATACTACCACCTGTTCCTGCACAATAAGCAAGGAATTTCCAGAAATTACCATCATGAACAAACTCAGCCAGATATCCTGTGGCATCAGCAGGAGCAATATCATACATACCCATTGCACCTGCAACCAGAGGAACATTATCTACTATTGCTGATAACACACCAACAACAAGGTTTATAGCATATATATTACCCAATTTCTGATCAAGGAAATCTGCTAATAACGACAGATGACCAGCCGACTGAAGTGCAGATACAGCCGTAAGAATACCAAGAAAAAAGAACACTGTTGCAACATCAACATGCTTTATTATTGCAACAACACTATACTTCTGCTTGAACTTTGCAGATTTATTCCTGTGCATAACCTCTGTAACAAGCCAGATATTACCCAAACCAAGCAACATACCAACATACGGAGGCAGGTGAGTAACCGATTTAAATACCGGTACAAACAGAAGCGAAACAATACCTACAAAGAAAAGAATATTACGCTCTTTAGATGTAAGTTTCTCCATATCACCATCATCTTTAGATTTAATCTCCGGCGATGCAATCTCTCCTTTCATAAAGAAACTCATTATTATTACCGGAACCAACATATTTACAAGACTAGGTAGAAATGTATCTACAATTATACCCTGTGCAGATACCTGCTCACCAATCCAAAGCATAATTGTTGTAACATCGCCTATAGGTGACCACGCACCTCCTGAATTAGAAGCCAGTACAACCATTGCTGCATACATCCATCTGGTCTCTTTATCAGCAATAATTTTACGTAACAACGCCAACATTACAATAGTAGTTGTAAGATTGTCTAAAGCAGCTGACATAAAAAAGGTTAGAACACTAAAGATCCACAACAATTTCACTTTGTTCTTTGTTCTGATCTTGTCAGTAATAATCTTAAAACCACCATGTCTGTCAACAACTTCTACAATTGTCATTGCTCCCAACAAAAAGAAAAGGATTTCAGCTATCTCAATAAGGTGGTGCTCTAGCTCATGCTTTACAAAATGCATTGGATCATGCGCTACAGCAGAAACACTTTTAGATAATGAAACCCACGCCTCATTCAAACCCAAACTCAGAATATCCTCAGAAAAAAGGACATACATGGCCCAGGTTACCATTCCTATAATCAAAGCCGTTGCGGCCTTGTCTACACGTAGTGGGTGCTCCAAAGCTATAGCAGCATAGCCTAGAACAAACACTAGTACAATTAATAAAAACATACCTAAATTTTAAAAAAAGAATTAATTAGTTTTTTGACCGGGCAAAAGTATAAATAATTATGCCTAAAAAGGCATGGAATTAATCTTAATTACAATTTTTTTTATCAAAATATCCAGATAATTTGATAAGTTGTCAAGGCTGCTTTATAACCTTCAATGTATCAGACTTTTCTTGTTTCTCCTGAAGTTCTCGTTTCTTCTTACTAACAAAGATATTGCGCATATATCGCTTATACTTACGCCATAACTCACCAAACGTATCAAACTCCTCGGTATAAAAAACACCCACTCCCTGGGTATAAGGTGCTGTTTGGTATATCATCTGATCATTGGCTCTGTTAAACCCTTTAAAACGTATGGTTCCGCTCTTATTAGCCTTAACTTCAATATTAAATTCTCCGGCCATATTCTGATTGTTAGGTCTGTTTCCGCCATAATCAACATTTCCGTTTATTGTTACACGATCATTAAGCAGCTGGGTAGATAGTGCTATCTCTACCTCATCACGTGAAATCTCATCGCCCGGACGGTAGTTTACTCCAATATCAAAATCCTTACTTATCTGCGATAACCATAAACTTAATTGGTTAGAGAGCAACTCACTGGCTGTGGTATTTAACCCTGTTGAACCAAACTGCTGCGTTGCACCAGAGTAGCCAACAGTATTTGTTTCTGGGTAGAAACTGTTTATAACAAGAAGTGACAAAAATTGCTTATTCAGTTTCTCCTCTGTATTAATAAGATTCTCTAAACGCGCCTGTGTCTCTGCATCGGCTGTTGGTAATGCAAGATTAAATGCAACCTCCGGCGCCTTTAGGTTTCCTGTCATCAGAATCTCACAATCAACAGGTATACGACGACTATAACGAGCTGAATCTTCAGGGAAGATTTGCGATAACGACGCCTTAACACCATATACTGCCTTAAGATCAATCTGCGCATTATTTGGTTCTCCTGTCCAGCTAATCTTGCTTCCGTTACTTATATTAAACTTCTTGTTTATTACATTCTGAAGAGTAAACAGATAATCACCCTTATCAAAAACATACTCCCCGTACATTTTAGGATCACCATCCTTCTTTATATCAAAATGAATATTACCTCTTCCCTCTCCTTTAATTACATCACCAATCTTTGAATCTATAATAATCTTTATTTTAGCATCAGGAGTTATTGCAAGATCAACAATCATATCAACCCCAATACTTGGTGGATCAATGTCCCAGTCATACGAAGCAAACTCTATTGTATCCTTTGTACGATCAACAAACGATAAAAAACTACTAGACATTACATTACCGCTATTACCCAGTGGTATAAACAACTCTGTTCCCTTCTCTGTAGTTGTATTAACACTTATAACAAGATCTGATACCGGACCTTTTGCCCTCATATCTCCGCTAAGGAATACATTTCCATAGTATGAGTCATTATCCCACTCTTTAGTATTCAACACTGTAAGGTTCTCAAACCCGGTAATAGCATCTATACTAAAATCTTTAAAATAGTTATTTGTTAAACTGGCGCTTATATTAGCATAGTTATCTTTACTGTCAACAATCTCAAAATTATCAACAATAAGCTCGTTATCTATAATATCTATATGATGATCAAAATAGTATCTGGTTTTTGTAAGATTTACAGTAAAAGCACCGTCTCTCACTCCTATGTGTCCATTTGTAAGTGGCTCAGACAATGTCCCGGACAAATTAATCGATCCGTAAGCCAACCCTTTCACATCAGATAAATTATCTTTCCAGAACGACTGCAACAGATGAATCCTCATACCAGACAGTGCAAGGTTCATATCAATCTCTTTACTGGCAGGCTTATAATTCCCGAACATATGAAACGGGGTAATCCTGTCGCGATAGGTCTTAAGATCAAATGCAATACGCTTTTTATCATTATCCCATCTGCTCAACAACTGCCCGTTACCTACAAGTGTATCGTTAATAAATATATCATTACCATATATATCGCTAAAAAACGCTGCATTATTATACATATCTACAAGACGAGCCTTTCCGTTTATCCAACCCTTAACATTAAAGCCCTTGCTCTCGGTATATATATTAAGCTCTGAGAAGTTAAAATTATTAAGCTCTATATTCAGCGTATCTGATGAGCTCTCTGATATTGTGCCTATAACCTCTACACTCTGGCTCTTACTATTGCTTATTTTAATGTTATTAAATGCATACGATGTACTATCAATATCAATACCGCAGTTACCAATACTCCACTTCTTATCTGATACAATAATTTCAGACGGAAAGAATGTTGTATGTGTAACAATATTTCCTAAAGTATCCTTTGTCTGAAAAACATTTCCTCTTATATCGGCACTATATTTCAATGAATCGGTATTATTCCATCTCACATTCCAGTTCAGACTATCCGGCATAAGATTCATCTCAACCTCCGGACTGTGCAAAATAAATGCTGGTCCGTAATTATATGTCTTACTTCCCGCTTTTAAAAACACAGTGGTGTCCTGACCAAAAACCGAAAAGCTGACATCCCGTAACAGGTTACTTCCCATACGTATATAATCTGCACTACCAGAAACAGACACCTCCTTATCCTCAAATGTAAGCCCTCCCTTTATACTACTGTTTTCAGCAATCTTCAGGTTACTACCAAATGTTTTTAGTATACCATTCAAATCTTTAAAATTTGCCTTAACATTAAAATAGTCAGAAGAATCAGTTATTGCAGTATAGTTTTGTCTACCGTAATAGCTCGGAAAGAATTTATAATATGTGTTCTGTATGCTATTTACAAGATCGCCCTGATCAAAATCACCCTCAAGATTAACATCAAGGATATCTGATATCAGATTTATCTTCTTATAGGTTGCTGTATTCTCGGTAAATAGACTAATCTTATCAATCTCAGAGCGTCTGCCACCTATATTAAGTATCGTCTCTCTAAAATCAAGAGTCCCGTTAATATCCTCAAACTTTAATCCGGTAAAATCTGCCGACATTGCAAACGACAAATCAGCTATACTATCTTTTTTATAAAGATTAAGTTTATGAAGATTTGCTGAGGTAACAATTGCATTAAAATCAAACGCCGGATTCTCTTTTGAATAATTAACAGCACCAACAAAGTTCAACTTCAGGTTCGGATCCCGACAATATATAGTTCCGTTAAATTTCTCCTGCTCTACAAGACCTGAGAATGTAATATTTTTGTAATCGTACTTATTAAAGAACAACGATTTTATATTTGTCTCTGTATCGGCTGTAATACCATTCTCTGACGAATAATTCCCATCTACCTTTGTATCAAATGCAACAGTTCCAAGCTGCGGAGATTTACTGAATAGTGTTCCCAGATCAAGCCTGTCTGACGATAGAGTACCACTGTATCCAAGGGTACTTCTGTTTTTAAGCGAGAGGTCGAGTGACAAATTACCTACAGCTGTTTTAAAATCTCCATATGCAACAATATCATCGTAAAATCCGGTAATATTTCCGTTAAATGATATTGAATCAAGCGGGGCGATAGATCGCAACTGACTCTCACTTATTGTAGGAAACAGAACTAATAATCCATCACGCAAATCGCCATAATCGGTAGATGCTTTCGGAATATCTACCATAAAGAACGACTCCTTTACAGCTGGTAATCCTCTAACGTCAAAACTAGCCTCTGCGTTTGTATTATCTCCCAAACTAACCTTAACCTTTTTCCCCTTAAGACTATTTACCAATCCATAAACCTTACCACTCATATTAAATGTGTAGTCAAAGTTCTGTAACGATGGAGAAAAGTAGGATATATCAATAAAGTTAACATCTGAGCTATTAACATAAGCATCCATCTTAACACTATCTATAAAATGGATATAGTTTCGGAATCCATTATGATAGAAACTAAGATATTTTATATCTGCATATGATTTATCTGTAAGAATCTTAGCATCTCTTATCTTAGTAAACTGTTCATGCAAACTAGCCTCTGCATTAAAGTTTTTCAAATACAATCCGGATTTCTCCTTTGCCGACAAATCCATGGCACGAAATAGTATTGTATCCTTTCTTACCTCAAAATTTGCCATATTACCATTTATCTCACTTACCACTACATCGCGATAATTCATACCATATGGTTTATATTCTTTATTAAACTTCTGGTAAACAAATCTGGAATCAACAAATTCAATATTATTTATAAGCAGATTAAGAGTAACTGTATCTACAGAGGTTGTGTCATCACTTTTTAGCGAATTAATAAATTCTCTGATATTAATTTTGTAGTCCGGATAACGATAAATTCTGATAAAGGCTCTGTTTAATGTTGTATTGCCAAGTTTATAGTTGTTATTTTCAAAATCCAGCCCTGAGAAACTTGTTCTGAACTCATCAGCGTAAATCAATGTATCGTTCATATGATCTTTGATGAGCATCTTCTCAAGAATAAGCCTGTCAAAAAATGCAAAGTCAACGCCATCTATGTTAATCTCTATCCCTGTTTTCTCCTTCACCCTACTTGTTACATATGCAGTAAGATGCGTCTGAAATTTAGGGCTGCTGAGCACTAACATAAAAGACACAGGCATCGATAAAATTACCAATACCACGATAACTAATATTTTATGAATCTTTTTTATACCTTTGGCGTTTGGCGCAAAGGTACGAAGAAAACCTCGCATTTTTTAATAAATTATGATTGTATGGGAAGAATAATATTAGGAATTGAGTCATCTTGCGATGATACTTCAGCAGCTGTGATAAATGATGGATACATTTTATCTAATATAATTGCTAATCAGGATGTACATAAATCATACGGAGGTGTTGTTCCTGAACTGGCTTCCAGAGCACATCAATCTAACATTATTCCGGTGGTAGACAAGGCTCTGAAGGTTGCAAATGTAAAACCTGAGGATATAGATGCAGTGGCTTTTACAAGAGGTCCCGGTTTATTAGGATCACTACTGGTAGGAACATCGTTTGCTAAAGGGTTTGCTTTGGCGCAAAATATACCGTTGATAGAGATAAACCATCTGCACGGCCATATTTTGGCTCACTTCATAAAAAAAGAGGGCGAAGAGAACCGCGAGCCGCAATTTCCGTTTCTGGCACTGCTTGTTTCAGGAGGTAATTCGCAAATTGTAGTTATGAAGAGTCATCTGGAGATGGAGATTATAGGAACTACTATTGACGATGCTGCGGGTGAGGCTTTTGATAAATGTGCCAAGGTAATTGGTTTACCATATCCGGGAGGTCCGCTTATTGATAAGTACTCAAAAATGGGTAACGAAAATGCATTCACATTTAACAAGCCAAGAATAAAAGAACTTAACTATAGCTTTAGCGGATTAAAAACTTCATTCCTCTATTTTATAAGAGACAGAATGAAAGAGAACCCTAAATTTATTGAGGAGAATATGTATGATATCTGTGCATCGTTGCAGAAAACTATTATAGATATCCTTATGGATAAATTTATAAAGGCAACAAAACAGACAGGTATTAAAGAGATAACTATTGCTGGTGGAGTATCGGCAAATTCAGGATTAAGAGACAGACTTAAGCAGGAAGCCGAGAAGCGCGGATGGAACCTTTTTATACCTGAATTCGGATATACAACAGATAATGCAGCAATGATTGCCATTACCGGACATTACAAATTTCTGAAGGGCGAATTTACCACTCAGGAGGTTGCACCAATGGCAAGAATGACACTCTGATAATGTTATCAAATTAACACATTTTACCAAGGTACTATTGGCAAAATTGTAGTACCTTGCATCGGTTTTCAAAAACCACTATTTTTTAACTTTTAATTTCCGTTTCGCATGAAAGTGGATGTTTTATTAGGATTACAATGGGGAGATGAGGGAAAAGGTAAAGCTGTTGACGTTCTGACCCCAAACTACGATGTAATAACACGTTTCCAGGGAGGACCAAATGCAGGTCACTCACTTGAGTTCAACAACATGAAACATGTTCTTCACACTATACCTTCCGGAGTTTTTCATCAGAATAAAATAAACATCATTGGTAATGGTGTGGTGGTTGATCCGGTTACATTTGCCGAGGAGTTTAATGGACTTCTTAAGCTTGGTATAGATCTTAGAAAGAACCTGTATCTCTCAAAGAAAACACACCTGATACTGCCATCGCACAGAGCTCTTGATGCAGGAAAAGAGGCTGCAAAAGGTAAAGAGAAAATTGGAAGTACACTTAAAGGTATTGGACCTGCATATACAGACAAAACTGCGAGAACCGGATTGAGAATAGGTGATATAACATCGCCGAAGTTCAACGAAAAATATAATAAAGCTAAAGAGCAGCACAAAAAAATGCTTGAGATATACCCTTCTGACTTTAATCTTGAGGAGTATGAGCAGGAGTGGATGAAGAGCATTGAACTGCTTAAAGAGTTTACACATATAGATAGCGAGCATGTTATTAACAACTATGTTAATGAAGGAAAAAAGATGCTTGCCGAGGGTGCACAGGGAACACTACTTGATATTGATTTCGGAACATATCCGTTTGTTACATCATCAAACACTGTATGTGCCGGTGCTTGTACCGGAATGGGTATTGCTCCACAAAAAATTGGCGATGTATACGGTATATTTAAAGCGTATATTACACGTGTTGGTAGCGGACCATTTCCAACGGAACTTCATGACGAAACCGGCGAAGAGATAAGAAAGATTGGTCGTGAGTTTGGTGCTACAACCGGAAGACCACGCCGCTGCGGATGGATGGATCTTGTTGCTCTTAAATATGTAGTTATGCTTAACGGTGTAACAAAGCTTATAATGACAAAAGCTGATGTACTGGATGCCTTTGATACAATAAAAATTGCTACGGGTTACAAGATAGACGGTGAGATTGTTGATTATATGCCTTACGATATTGATGTTGATCTGGAGCCTGTATACAGAGAGTTTAAAGGTTGGAAAACTGATATTACAAAAATGCGTAATGCTGACGAACTGCCTGCAGCGCTATTAGAGTACATTAAGTTTATTGAGGATGAGGTTGGAGTTCCTGTATCTATTGTATCTGTTGGCCCTGAAAGAGACGCTACAATATTCAGATAGAAATTACATAAACATATTATAACTATAAAAGAGGTTGATTACAGCCTCTTTTTTTATTCTATTGTATCAAAATAGCTGATAAGTACAATTTTACTATTTTTACAAAAAAGAAGAAAAAACACTATGAACCTAAATTGCAAAAACTGTGGTACCGAACTACGGGGAGAATACTGCCACAAATGTGGTCAGAAACTTATCACTAAAAGAATAACTGTAAAAGAGCTTACAAAACAATTTCTCAGTTCTTTTTTTAATACAGAGAATGGTTTAATATATACGTTAATATCATTAATAACCAAACCACATAAAGTTGTACATGATTATATTAACGGAAACACTGTAAGATATACAAACCCTGCACGATTCGCTTTCTTTACGTTTGCAATAATCGGGTTTTTAACAATTAAGCTCGGGCTGCTTGATCAGGATATCAGTAGTTTCAATGAACTTACAGATATGAATAATAATGAGACAGCTAAAACGGCACAAGCATATTATGTTGATAGTATAAAAGATTTCCTGAGCATCTTCTCTTTTCTGGCCATCTTCTTTTATTCATTTGTTGCAAGACTATTATGGCGCAGATTTAATTACGCCGAACATATGGTTCTGCAACTATACTGTTCCAGTTTAGGATCTATTGCATCATTTTTAATACTAATATTTGTTGCCGGAAGATCAGATCTGATATTTCTGCAATATCTCATCACTCTACTGATATATATTACCATTTACTTCTCAGTGTTCAGAAACAATATAATATTAACAACAATAAAATCAATTATATCATATGCCTTAGGTAGTCTCTTATTAATCATCTCTACAGGTATATTATTCGGTATAGTAACAGTAGTAAAGTTATTTTTCGGATCATCATTCTGATAATAATTACCATATAATAAATTAGTATACAGCGGGTATCATATAATGGTACCCGTTTTTTTATTCAACAATTATTGAGTCTGCACGTTATATATATTTAATAATACATTATTATACAACAGCTTAAACACACAACATATTACATTAAACCAAAACCATTACTGCCATGACAGAAAAATATCCCTGGAAAAAAGAGTACGATATAGGTATTGAGGAGATAAATAATCAACATAAAAAGATGTTGGCAATAATAAACCGTCTGTACAACGAGAGCGAAAAACCGGATATAAGTAAAGAGTTTATATCAAGTATAATAACAGAACTGGAAGAGTATGCCGATTATCATTTTAGTACCGAGGAGTATAACTTTATGAAATATGACTATAAAGGGGCTAAACAACACATACTTATCCACAGACAGTTTAAACGCAAAATATCTATGTTTAAGGAGGAGTTTGAAAGAAACAACAACATACTTAACGAACTAATAGACTTTACAAAAAACTGGCTAATACACCACATATTACATGAAGATATGAAATATGCGCCATATCTTAAATCTGATAATAATTCTGAAAACAGCTAAACAGCACAGGGTACTTATTTATTTAATCTGATATAAATACCTGTATGTATAACACTCTGCATGTATTTAATATAAAAATCAGACTTTTGTTCCATTTCCCCTACTATATAATATAAAATTAACTATTTACAGACACAGATTAAACTACCGTTATATATTTATCTTTAACAAGTGTAATATTAAACATTACCAAATAAGTTTCATATAATCTTAAAAGCAGATAACGTACTAATAACATAGCTATTACACACCTTTAACTGTTAACTCCATACATTTATTAACCTCATTTAATTTGATTATAACAGGATTTTACTAGCTTTGTAAGCTGTTACACGAGAGTCCCTAGACATACAGACCCTCATTACACCAGGATGTATTTCGCTGGTTATTAAATACTAAACAAACATTTATATAATAAAACACAGTAACAATGAAAAAGCTATTAGTAAGTTCCGTATGCATCATATTCTGCATGGTGTATTCATTCGCACAAAAGCACAAATTTGCATTCTACACAAAAGAGCAAGGAATAATGATTATTCTTGATGGTAATCGTCATGGTTTTACAAAAAAGAATGGTAATTATTCTCTAAAAGTAGAATTTAATGACCTAACCCCTAAGCACACAATAACACTTCACAGATTAGGATTTGAAGATAAGGTATATCAGTACGACTCTAAACCAGAAGGAAATGTTACCAAGATCTTTTGGGATATGCAAAAAGAGAAGTATAAAATGAAGGAGAAGGTGAAACGCACCTTTGATCTTGCAAAAGTGAGATACAAAATTGATCCGGGCGAGAAAGTTATGAAACTAGGCAACAGTGAAATATACTGGAACATGTTAGGTCCTGAAGGCAAACTATTAAATCCTGCCAGTGCTGCTCCTGTAAAGATATTTGACAAAAATATTATGGAAGAGCTTAAAATATGTGGTTTTGAGATGGAAGAGGAGAAGGAAGAAGATGCTGGTGATAACATGTTTGATGATTCTGAAGAGGAGTCTGAAACTGAAAAGAAAGCAGATATCGCTATTGGAGCAATCATAAAAGATTTGAAGATGAAAGGAGAACTGAACCCATATACCAGAAAACTATATAACTTCTCTGTTAAGATGAACGTTCAGTGGCAATTCTATGATAATGTATCAAAGAAACTCCTTAAAAAGGTGTCTACTACTGAGGAGATATATATGCCAAGAGAGTCTAGTGATTTTGCTATTGGTGTAAATAATGCTTTCAGCGAGAACTTTGCTGCTGCACTAAGAGACTCTTCTCTGATTAAAGCTATAAAAAGTACAGACTCTAATGCTGATAAAGAGTACAAAGCAGAAGTACTAAAGAAGTATACAATATCAAAGACAAAAGTTAAAAAGTTTGAGTCATACGGTAAGATGGTTAAAGATGTAAATCCTGCTGTTGTAACACTTATTGGCAGCGAAGGACATGGTAGTGCTTTTCTTATTAACGACGAAGGTTATATACTTACAAACTACCACGTAGTTAAAGGTAATAAAGGTCTTAAAGCTAAGTTCCAGATGGGATTTGAACTACCTGTTAAGTTATTAAACTACGACGAAAAAGCTGACCTTGCACTGCTTAAGGTTCAGGGTAGCGGATACAAAGCTTTACCTATTGCTACAAAAGAGTACGAGGTAGGTAACGAGGTTATTGCAATTGGTACTCCTGAAACTACCAGCTTATCAAACACTGTTACCAAAGGTATTATCAGTGGTAAAAGAGAGGCTAAAAATGGTATTGAGTATATTCAGACAGATGTAAGCATAAGCCCTGGAAACAGTGGTGGCCCACTTATCAATAAAAAAGGATTAGTTGTTGGTATCGTAAGCCTTAAACTGGTTGGCATTGGTACTGATGGTATCGCTTTCGCTATTCCAATATCGGTTGCTTTAGAGAAGCTAAATATCACTATGAATTAAGATTACCTCAAATAAATAATAACTACAGAGTCGGATTAATGCAAATCCGGCTCTTGTATTATAACTACCAGATAAAACATTTATAAAAAATATAAACAACAATGAAAAAACTATTATCACTATCAATGTGCATTATTCTATGCACAATGTGCTCGATTGCTCAGAAATACAAATTTCGTTTTTTTACAAATGAAGGTGACGTAACAATTTTATTAGACGGAACACCACATGGAAAAACAAATGGAGAAGGTATCTATTCCCTAAAAACAGAATTCAATGAAGTTACGCCTAAACACACTATTACCCTTAGTAAACCCGGACATGAGGACAAAGTATATCAGTACGATACTAAACCAGAAGAGAGATTAACAAATATCGTCTGGGGTATGAAAAACAAAAGGTACAGAATGAAAGAGAAGGTAAAACGCTCTTTTGACCTTGCTAAGGTTAGGTATGATATTGATCCGGGTGAAAAAGTGTTCTCTTTTGTTGGAAAAGATCTTTATTGGAACTCTATTTTTGTAGATGGAAAGTTAATGAATCCCGCAAGCTCAACTCCAATAAAAATATTCGAAAAAAATATTATTGACGAGCTTAAGATTTGCGGATTTGAGAGCGAAGAAGAGAATGATGACGAAGACAATATGTTTGATGAAGCTGAAGACGAAACTTCAGCTGAAAAGAAGGCTGATATTGCTATTGGAGCAATTGTAAAAGATATTAAAATGAAGGCTGATTTATCATACTACAGAAAGCTTATTAACCTGTCTGTTAAAATGGATGTAGAGTGGCAGTTCTATGATAATGTATCAAAAAAGCTTATAAAAAAGATATCAACATCAGAAGAGATTACAATGCCTGACTTAACAAGTGATTTTGCCATTGGAATAAATCTGGCGTTTGCTGAGAATTTTGCAAGTACATTAAAAGATACTTCTCTGATTAAATCTATAAAAAATACCGACTCTAATGCTGATAAAGATTACAAAGCAGAAGTACTAAAAAAGTATACTATATCTAAAACAAAAGTTAAGAAGTTTGAGTCATACGGTAAGATGGTTAAAGATGTAAATCCTGCCGTTGTAACACTTATTGGTAGCCAAGGACATGGTAGTGCTTTTCTTATTAACGACGAAGGTTATATACTTACAAACTACCATGTGGTTAAAGGCAATAAAGGTCTTAAAGCTAAGTTCCAGATGGGATTTGAACTACCTGTTAAGTTACTAAACTACGACGAGGAGGCTGACCTTGCTCTACTTAAGGTTCAGGGTAGCGGATACAAAGCATTACCTATTGCTACAAAAGAGTACGAGGTAGGTAACGAGGTTATTGCAATTGGTACTCCTGAAACCACCAGCTTATCAAACACTGTTACCAAAGGTATTATCAGTGGTAAAAGAGAGGCTAAAAATGGTAT
>JAOARD010000043.1 GCA_025210735.1 Bacteroidales bacterium | reverse complement strand
GTATTCTTATGAACTCCACACTTTGCTGCTGCTTTTCTTATGCTTAATCCATCCTTCAGACATTTTGCATAATCAAGCCATCTGCCTTTCTTATGTAGATATGCCAATGGAGTAGATGTTAATGTGTTGAATGTTCGTCTGCACTCTTTACATCTGTAGCGTTGCATATCGCTGCGCATTCCCCACTTCTGAATTGATTCTGATTTACAATACGGACAACTGATATCTCCACAATTCTCATTTAACAGACGTGATACAAACTTTATTGAATCACGCTTCTCTATAGCATCTTTTAACTGATTATAACTCCTTGAATCAAGCTTGTCAACTGACGCTATTAACTTAACAATGTTCTGTGCTACCATGGTATTTCTGTTGGTATACGGAACCTCTAAAAAAAGGTTCAACCAAACTCGTGAACAGAACATCTATAACAAAGCCACCACACCAACCACCTACCACTATCTCTAATCATTTCTCATTCATTTCCCATCACATAAAACACAATACCTCTTTAACAAAATCAAATATTTTTCAAATTTATTATTCATTCTATAATAAGTAATTAGTAACTTAAAGATGGACTAAACAATAAAATGCGATGATCTTTAAGAGTGGAATATCTGGCAACATTAATAAACACCCGGGCATAAAGCATGAAGTTAAGTTAAGGAGATCAATGCTTAAATCTCTTAAGAAAACAATTAAACAATACGAAAGGGAATTACTAAGCGCATTAAACAAAGATTTAGGAAAACCAAAAGCAGAAGCTCTTATCAGCGAGATACTACCCATATATAAAGATATAAAAACAACAATAACATATTTAGAAGATCTGATGGCTCCTGAGAAAGTATCCTCACCTCTGCTTTTATTCCCCGGTAAAGCTTACAGATATCCTGAGCCATACGGTCACATACTTATAATTAGTCCATGGAACTATCCCGTTGCATTGTCATTCATTCCTTTAATAGGAGCAATTGCTGCGGGTAACAGAGTTACGTTAAAACCATCTGAAATATCATCTGCAAGTACACGAATAATAGAAAAGATCATAAAAAAGGCCTTTCCAGATAATAGTGTATCTGTAAAAACCGGAGGAGTTGAAGAGACAACAGAGCTGTTAAACACGAGATTTGATTACATCTTCTTTACAGGTAGTACAAATGTTGGTAAGATTGTTATGAAAGCGGCATCGGATAACCTGACACCAGTAACACTTGAGCTGGGAGGAAAAAGTCCATGTATAATTGACAAAAACGTAAATATTAAAAAAGCTGCAAGACGCATTGCTTTTGGTAAGTGCTTTAATGCCGGACAAACATGTATTGCACCGGATTACCTACTGATACATAAAGATGTTAAGCACCGTTTCATTACCGAATTTAAAAATGTTATATCGTCATTCTACCCTAAAGGAGCTATAGAATCAAACTACTACGCAAAAATTATAAATGAGAGACACTTTAACAGAATTACAGAGTATCTGAACGATGTTGAGATTATATCAGGAGGGAACCATGACAAAAACAGACTGAAGATTGAGCCTACTCTGATTACTCCTATAAATGATGATATCCCTGTAATGAAAGAGGAGATATTTGGTCCGCTACTACCAATAATTGAGATTAACGATATAGACGAAGCCATAGGTTATATAAACTATCATCCAAAACCACTGGCACTATATATCTTCACAAATAAAAAATCAACCAGCCTTAAGATAATAGAGGAGACATCCTCAGGAGGTGTTACTGTAAATAACACTTTATCGCACTATATAAACCCGAACCTGCCATTCGGAGGTATTGGCGATAGTGGCATAGGTAAATACCATGGCAAAGAGACATTCAAGCTATTCTCTCATTATAAATCAGTACAGTACACCAGTAAGATAGATATAAAACAGATATATCCACCTTATAAAATTCCGATATACATCCTAAAAAAGATATATAACCTTATGACCTGATTACTTTTATAAGTATTAACAAGCCTACTTTGGTTTAATTAAAGCATTAACACTCTAACTATTATTAAAATAGTCAGAATAAGGATTACATGAACTAAAAAGCTGTCCAGGAGTTCGGCCTGATAAAGACTTAAAATCATTAATCATATGCGATTGATCATAGTAGTTGCAGGCATAAGCCAGATCAGTTAAACTAATATATCTGTTCAGTTGCTTATAGTAGATAGCTTTCTGAAACCTGACAATCTTCATAAACCGTTTTGGAGTAACACCTACTGATGATGCAAAAACCCTCTCAAACTGCTTCTTAGATAAACACGCATCAGAAGCAAGAGTGTCCAGACTTAACTCCTTATCCGAATTACTAATACAGCCTATTCCGTTAATAATTCTGCTACAATTACTGCTGCTATTCTTTACAATTAAAGACAATAACATACTCTCAACTACCTCTACCCTCTCTTTAAAACTATTAACCAACATAAGCCTGTCCTCAATTTGGTTAATACTACTGGCAAAAACATCTCTTAACGATACATTACAATTGGTAAACTCTGTGGCAGGAATACCAAATAGCAGATACAGACTATAAGGCTTAAGTGTAACCGAAAACATAGATAAGTTACCCTTCACATTCAGATCATAAGCACTACTCTGCTGACCTGAGACTATATACCTGTCCGATATAGTTCGCTTATTATCCATAGCATCAGGTACATCATCAAAATAGAATGTAATCTCAGAAAGACCCGTTGGTATAATTGAATGCCTGTACACCTCTACCTTGTTCAAACAATTCTCAATAGCCCAATACTGAACAACATAATCTGATAAATAAGGCGATGGCCTGGCCGAAAGAAACTTCATCTATGCTATTTTTACAAATATATAAAACATAATCTTCCGGCACTCTATTAAAATACCGGAAGACTCTCTTCGCTATTTATCGCCGTACAATCCTACCTTATTACCCTCTGTATCTATAAACAGAGCACAGTAACCATATCCTTCTGCGTCAATCTTTGTTTTAGGCGTTACAATTTTACCACCATACTTCTCAACTCTTGCAATAGCAGCATCAATATTATCACCAGTGTTAAAGCTTACTATTGTACCATCTTGCGAAGGCTTATAACCATCTGCATAGAATATACATCCCTCTCCAGTAGTAAAACACGCCATCTTCTCCTTCTCTGAATCAATAATATTAAACTCTGTTTGAAGAACCTTTTTATAAAAGTCTGTTGCGCGATTAAAATCTAACGACGGAATCTCTACCCATGAAATCATCTTGTCCATATCAGAAACTGTTTTAATTAATACTACATTACAAAACTACCTCTGACAGAAATCAAAAAATTGGAAAAAAGAGACATTCTAATCTTCATCTCTCACACAAAGCACATAATTATATACATACTGAACATCGCCCTGTGGTCCATGAAACTTAGTATAATCACCTCTGTTACCACTCTTCGGATCGCTACGCTGACAGCCGGCACCATGAACATCAAGCAGATTACCATTCATTTTGCCAAGCCCCTCGCCAAATGCAACATAAACAGCACCGCTATACGGATTTGTTCCGTCAAGATGCGTTGTTCCTGTCCAGAAGAACGGATAATGACCGCTATTACCATCAGGATCATTTATAGAAGTTATAGTAAACACAGAGTTTATTGCAGGTGAATTTGTGGTTTGAGGCGATCTGCTATAATCAACAATACTCTGCAACTCCTTCGCATTAGGCAAACGCCAATCGCTCTTACCTGCCAGAGAAAGACCCTCTGCATATGCTAAAGCCTCCTGCCAGTTACGCGATACACCATCATCAGCCTGTTGCCACATAAGTCCTGTTGCACTATCGGTAATTGTACCATCTCCGTTATTTGTAAATGTATTTTTACCGTACAATGTATTCCCTCTTACAAGCCTTACATACATTGTATTGCCCGTTGTGGTTCCCGGTTTATACTTCGGATAGCCCTTAATACGCCCATCAACAAAGTTTACACCAAATACAGTCTCGTCATTATTCATTGTACGCCCCACATACTCGGTTGCCGACCATGTTTGAGCATCAATCTCGCGCTCTCCTGCAGATGTATTACCAAGAGGCTGATTAAAATAGTTGACATCAATAAACTTATTAATAGCAGTCTGTCCCTGAACCTTTCCGGTAAAAAGAATAAGCGAATACAACTCCTTAATAGTTGGTAACCGCCAATCGGTATATCCACCAAGCTCCGATGAAGTAGCCTTTGCCGATGCCGCACTGAACGTCACCTTATCACCCATATCCTGAGCCCACATCAAACCTGTTACATTATCTGTTATTGTTCCGTCTCCGTTATCTGTATACGATGGCTGATTACCTGAATAGTGGGCATCCTGCCCGTAGAAATCAGATCCTGAAGATGGTGCTGATATTAAAGCATCTGCGCTATAGTAGTCCTTAACACCTGTATCAACTATCATATAAGGTTTTTCCGGTGTAGGAAGCTCCGTCTTTTTATTATCATCGTCATCCTTCTTACATGAGAACAGGACAACGATAGCTATAAATCCAAAAATCAAGTCTCTGAGTTTCATAAAAGTGTGTTTTGATTATACCATATGTTTAAATTACAAAATATTGACCAGAACACACATTATTGTCAACTAAAAGAACTCTATACACTCTTTATTTTATCTAAAAACGAGTCATTATCATCAAACCCCAACTTCTTTCTTAACCTGTATCGTGCCACCTCAACACTCTTTGTTGTAGTATTATTCCTGCCCGATATCTCCTTAACACTAAAACCAAGATTCAGCATTATACACAACTCCTGCTCATTACGCGTTAAGTCCGGAAACTCATTCAGTAGCCTTGCTCTAAGGTCACTATCCTGTTTCTTAAGCGAATATTTAATTACATGCGACTCATCCAGAAAGGTTATACTGTCAGAAAGCTCTATCTCAACTACAGACAACTGTTTATCCTTTATCTGCTCTCCTGCACGTATCCTCCTGATAATATTAAATGTACTATTTATCGTATCTTTTATATTTACAAGTATATACGTTAACTGATCAAGCTCCTCTTTTGTATATTTTAAACGCTTACTATAATTCCCAATAACCGAATCCTTTACCTCAATAATCTCACTGCTCTTATCTAACTTTCCGCTCTTACTCTTATTATCTGTAACAGCCCTGAAATACCTTTTACGATACAACAGTATTACCACAATTGCCAGAAGCAACAACAACAATACCACCAATAATATAATAAGCCTGTTACGCTTAACCAGTTTTAACTCCAACTCGCTACCCTTTAGTTTAGCCTCTAAAATTCTGCTATCACTCTCACTCTTCAGAAGCTCATATCTTAACTCCGATGCATTTCTCTCCTCAACTCCCTTATCCTTCTCAAAACTATCCCTGTTGGCATCATATTTCAGTTTACTCCAATACGCATACTTATACTCGCCTCTGTAACTATATATCTTTGCAAGCTTATTATATATAAGCATCAACCCCTCTTTATCATCTGTCTCTTTTGCAATATCCTTTACCTTGTTATACATTATCAACGCACTATCTAAAGAGCTCTTCTCCTCAAAGTAAAGTCCCTCATTATAGTATATTGTCTTCAGAATCCTCATATTTTTACTATCCAAGGCACGCCTCAAATTTGTTTTGGTTATAGCACTATACTCTTTATAATTGCCTAACCTATAGTATGCAGCAGCAACATTTACAGCTTTAGTCATTAACCCGCTAATATTACCTGATCTGTTATCAATATCATACGCCTTCTTATACAACCCTAGCGCCTTCTCATAATTCCGTCTTTTAAAAGCTACCCTACCAAGATTATTATAATTAATCCCAACATTTATATCCTCATTCAGTTGTCTGTTTATAATCAACGCCTTATTAAAATAGCCTTCAGCCTCATCATACCTCTCAAGATTAATACAGAATATCCCTTTCAGATTAAGAAATCCGGCTCTCTTACTACTCTTCATACCATTATAAAACTCCTTCTCAATACTATCAAGCAGATCTATCCCCTTAAGATACTTGCCTCTGGTATGATAAACACTGGCAAGCATAAACAGAGTCTCAATACGCTCCTTATCATCAATCTGTTTCTGAAACTTATTCAGTTTAATAAGTCTCTGCTCTGCATCATCAGCCAAACCACTATTCCACAATATCTCACACCTTATAAACCTGTCCTCAGCCTGATTTACAGAATCTTTTATAGTAAGATGAATATTATAAGCCTGATTAATATCCTTAAGCGCAAGATTATATCTGGCTGCACTACTATACATCTTTGCCGATAACTGATATAACTCAGATAATCTGTCAAGTCCTGTGTTGTCTCTATGATTAAATATTATACTATCAATAATAGTACGCGCACTATCTGCATCTGTATGTATCAAACGCTTAAGATTGGTTACATCACTTGCCTGCTGAGAACAGACATTGCTACAACAAATAAACATAACCCCAATAAAAGCAACAACAACACTAAACCTCATAACAAAAGCTACACTTCATTAATAAATTAATAAATATACAACAGTAAAAACAGCCATTAACTAATCTTACCACTGCTTAACCATAACATTTCAGATGCTAAATTAAGTCTAATAAACACTCTATTTGCACAACATATATCATTTATATACACCGATACCATATTGTAACCCAAAAGCTCTCTACAGCCCGTTCTGTTAACTAAATGTAAACAGATTAACATCCCTTTTAATCAAGCTATTAATAATTTTGGAGTACAAAAAATCAAAAAATTTATTTAATAACAAAATCTATTATTATGCGGAATATCTACATCATAATTCTTGCCTTTATATCTATAAGTTTAAATGCGCAGCAGATCTCAAAAGTAAACAGAGCAGCATTTGACTCTCTGTACAGATATACCGGAGGAGATAATTGGGAAGTAAAAAACATGGACGAACTGGCAAGCAGACAAACCAATCCAAGAATTTTACTTATGCCCTGGGGTTCTTCGATAAAAGTTGTGAAGGAGTATCATATTACATTTAACAATATGAGCGGAGATATTCCGAAATCGTTTTTTCACCCTGCACTAGATAATAGCGAACCACAAATAGAGGCTATGTCGCATAAAGTGGTAAACTTTGCTCACAACAATATATCATCTATATCGCCACATTTTGCATACGGTAAATATAAACTATACGGGCTGACTAAACTTGATATTAGCCATAACAAACTAAAAGAGTTTAATGCAATTATAGACAAAGATCATATTGGCGAAAATCAGGGATTGTACACGCTTGATATAAGCTTTAATGACATTACAAAACTGAACGAAAACAGCTTTAACGACAATATGTTTCGTTACTCATGTTTGAGCCATAATATCGACACTCTCAATGTATCTAATAATCACATTAGTTTTACAGACCTTCTCTCTGTAAAGAAACATTTTGACAGACGAATAGCTGCACTATACTTTACGGCAGAACCTAAGTCGCATACCTTTATATATGCTCCGCAAAAAGCTATGGGCACAAAACCAGATGCTGTTACAGTTAACAAGGGCGAATCGCACACCTTAAACTTTAAACTTCCTCATCCGGAAAACAGATATCAGTGGGAGCTTAACGGAACAGATATACCCGGAGCAACATCACCCGAGTTAACTATTGCTGACTTTAACAAAGATGTTGCCGGATATTATCGTTGTAAGGTAACAAATTCAAAATTACCGGAACTTATACACTACAGCCATAACTTTCCGGTACTGATAAACGGAGATAAAACCATTAAAGATTTTGACCTGTCGCAGAAAGAGGTTGCTGCAAAACTATTCAGCGGTGCAGTTGTAGGAATATTTACTCCGGAAGAGGGTATGTACTATCAGTTAACTGATAAAAAAGAGAACGAGTCGTTCAGGATAATAAACGGAAATATACTTACTACCACAGAAAAACTATTCAAATATCAGTCTATTGAGACATATGAAATTGAAGTGGAGAAGGTAAATAAACACGGGCAATCACTTGTAAAGACATTTACAATAAGCCGCACACCGGGTTCTTCAGATATTATTAACGTTGCAAAATTCAGCAACAACTTTAAAACCATACCAGAAAACAGCGAAACTGAAGTTGGAAATATTACACTGCTTGGCGAGGTAGACGGACTGTTAAAACCAATTGACGATTATACTATTGAGCTACCTGCCGGAAAGATGAATAACTATATGTTTACACTTAATGGCACAACACTTATCTCAAAGAGTATAAACTATGAGGAACTGCCTGTGTGTAGTATATATGTTGTTGCCAAACACAAAACAGAGGATATTAAATTCATTGGTATAATGAAGGTTATTGTAAAAGATGTTAACGATACACCCTCTGATATAATACTGTCTGACAACACTATTACTATTGGAAATAACACCGGCGATATTATCGGATTCCTTAATACTATTGATGAGGATAAAAATTCAGGCGATAACACCTATACAACATTTGGCAGCGAGAATGGTAACAAATACATTATTGTAGATAATAATATTGTAAGAGCAAGATCGAGATTTAATAACGAGAAGGAGTTTAAGATAGGTATAAAGGCAACAGATACAGAGGGTATAGAGTTTACAAAAACATTCAGAATTATTGTTACCTCAAACAGCACTACAACAAACACCCCGCCTACCGATATTGGATTAAGCAATGCTATTATTGATAAAGAGTGGAAAGCCGGAAACCCTGTAGCTATACTGTTTATGAAAGACAAAGATGCAGGATTCGGGACTTTTGCACTTAAAGAGGGAGGAGATAATAACCTGTTTACCATAGATAATCAGATACTGATTTTAAAAGAGGATTTGCCATCGGACAAATATATATTTGAGCTTGAGATAACTGCTACCGACACAGAAGGCGAAAGCATTACAAAAACAAGATATCTGTATATACTTGATGGTAAAAACGCAGCTATATCTGAACAGAAACCAGGTAATAATATAGATATATATCCAAATCCGGCCACCAACAACATATATCTTGATATTGATATATCTGAACTTAAAGGAGCCGATATTAAAATATACAGTACCAGCGGCAGACTGATGATAAGCAAAGCTCTCACAAACAATTATGTAGATATATCAACCCTTAAAAACGGATCATATATAATAACAATAGAGGCTACAAACACTAGCTACACAACTCGTTTTATTAAACAGTAAAACAAAAAAAGGCCCTTTTGCTGTAATAGCAAAAGGGCTTCAACTGGTTGTGTACTAATATTTATGACTACATAAAGTCACCATAGTCCATCTCTGAACCACCATTACCTTTGTTACCTCTGTTACGCTTATAGTTATTAAACCTGTAACTAATGCTAACTTTATATATTGGTGCTTCATGAAAGAACTCGCTATCAATTGTATATCCTCCCGGAGGAACCGAGAACGACTCTCTTTTACGTGTATTAAATACATCGTAAATACTGAATGTTACCGATGCCTTATTCTTAAACAGTCCTTGTCTTACAGCTACATTAACAAAATACGATTCAGCATTCTCTCCGTACAACGTAGATCGTGGTGCACTGTATCTACCATCAATCTGTAACGATGTTTGTGTTGGCAGTCTGAATGTATTACTCAAACGTGCATTCCAGCTATTGCTCTCTACAATTGTGTTCTCCTCTAATCGTGAGTAGTAGAATGTTGCCGACGGAGTAAGACTCCACCATCTGAAAAGCTTTGCCATACCCATTAACTCAATACCAAGTCGCTGATCGGAGTTAAGGTTTTTAATGGTAGATACCACCTTGCTACCTACTGTCTCCTGAAAACGGAACATCTTATTATCAATCTTTCTATAATAACCCTCAAGCGAGATAAACGATGCACCAAATCTGTACTGATAATTTAGCTCAAATGAGTTTGCGTACTCTGGCTCAAGATCCGGATTACCCTGAAAAGAGCTCTCTCCGTCTGATCTGAATACAAGTGGATTCAAAAAGTGATCGCGTGGACGATTTACCCTGCGCGAGTAATTTACCTGTACCTGTTGTTTTTTAGAGATATTGTAAGTAAAGTATGCACTAGGATATAAAGCCACCTTACTAAAATCATACTCTTTATTATCTGACGTTGTAAGCAATCTGTCGGTATACTCTCCTCTTAAACCAAGTTTTACATCTAACTTAGATAACTGTGTTGAGTATGTTGCATACAGTGCATGTATAGATCTGTCGAACTCATAATTACTAAGCTCTGTAACAGTAGGATTTCCCTGATTATTTATAATTGAGTTATTGTCTATATCTGCATTGTCAACCCTAAGGTTATATCCTGCTTCAACCTTGCCTTTTTCACCTACCGGACGCTCATAATCTATCTCAAACCTTAGTCCGTTACGTGCATCAGTCTGCGTATTATCCTGTTTAGATGTTACATCATTACCAACAGGTATACCACCAAGAATATTATTAACGCTTGATCCATCTTTCTTATCAAGCTCACTTCTGCGATAGTAGAATGTGGTAAGCAGCTTATGATCTTTGCCAAACTTATGTTCATCGGTAAGAGTAATACTGTACGATGGAACCTCAAGGTCAACAAGCGATGTATTAAATGTATTTGCATATAGATCATTACCTGTCATCCATTTTCTGTACTCTGCATCGCTCTTACGCTCAATACTAAAATTGTTATATCCGCCAATTAACCCTATGGTATTCTTATCAGACAACAGGTAATCTGCACCAAGTTTAAACGATGAGAAACTTCTGTTACGTCCACCATCGCTGGTAGATTTTATATTATCGGTTCCGTTATAACGATATTCGTTCCCGTTAAAGTTCTTATCGCCACTGCGATAATTAAACTCTGTTGACAATGTAAGCTTCTCTGTTCTGTAACTAAGCTGTGCACTTCCGCCATAATCTGGTCCTGTACCATAACTAGCATTAACCATTCCGGTAAGCCCCTCCAGTTTGTTACGTTTTGTAACAATATTTACAATACCCGCTGTACCGTCCGGATCGTGCTTTGCCGATGGGTTTGTAATTATCTCTATATTCTCTATAGCATTTGCAGGTATCTGATTAAGAGCATCGCTACCCTCCAGTATAGAAGGTTTACCATCAATAAGAACAGTAAAACTTGAACTACCACGCAGCGTTACATTACCCTCAATATCGGTATCTACAGCCGGAGTATTCTGCAAAGCATCGGCAGCGGTACCTCCATTAGCAGCAATATTTTTATCTACATTAACAACCTTTTTATCAATCCTATACTCAACAACAGCCTTCTCTCCTACAACCTCAACTGCATCCATTGCTATTGTAGATTGTTTTATCGCAATATTTTTAAGGTTTGCTGGTTGCGAACCTGGTTTAATCGTAATATTTTTAATTGTGGTTTTATGATATCCCAGAAAATCTGCTACCAGATAATATTTTCCGTAGGTTACATTCTTCAGTGTAAAGTGTCCCTTTCCATCAGTCATTGCTCCGGTTACCAACGATGAATCTCGCATTCTGTACAAAACAACATTTGCATACTCAACAAAACGCTTTGTATCTGCATCAATCACATTCCCTTTAAGTGTCACCTTTGGCATATTCTCCCTGCTCATCTTCCCTCTAGCACCGGCTCTTTGCTGCGCGTACCCTGTTACAGCAAACATAGCCAGGAGAATAAAAATTGTTTTAAACTTCATATAGTATATTGATTTAGTGTATTTATTATCAGTTTTAAATTTCAAATCTAATTTGCATTATTGTAATGAGACATTAAAAAGCGATATACAGATCAGGATATTTTGTCTACCAAAAGGTAATTTAAAGCATCTCTAAACATATTCGGCGCATTCATACAGCCATTATCCGGTTTGTTTTAACACTCTACTTGTCTCTTCTGTATGCTATGACACTACTCTTTAATAAAACTTGCACCACATTTGCATTTTTTTTACGATTAACATAAAAAAACAGGGTAAGCAGATAACCTCAAAAAACGATTACAAAAAATACCCCGCAAAACTCTTAAACAGAGAATATACGGGATACCAAACATTAAACTCCAGTAATTCTTATAATACAAACATTCTTCTACATATCTTTTTTAGTAGTCGATTTACGACTACTTATTCTTTTATTTGTATAGTCAACTATAGACCTTATCTGCTCCTCTAATTTTTTGTATACAGCAGGGTTTGCCACTGCCATAGCTTTAATATATACCAGAAATTCATCATTAATCACATTGCGTAGCTCAATACACAATCTGTATGCAGGCTTTGCTGTCTCTCTGCCATTTTCAAACGCTTTCTGTTCAGCCTCTTTCCATTCAGCAACCGATTTCTTAAGGTTATCAATATATTTTGTAAGAAAGTTAAAGTTCTCATTAATTGTATCAATAATATTTGGTGCATCAAGGTCTTTTAGCATTGAATCAAGAGCAACAGTCTGTTCGCTATAAGGCAGGTTTACAACGTCAAGCGTATTACGTTCCATAATATTAAATATCAGCGTAGCATTTTCGCGCTCTTTAATATTTTGTGAGTAGGTAAGTCCGCGAGAAATATAATAGAGAGCACGTGTTGAGTCGTCTCTACTCTTATCTTCATCAGACAAATCAGATTTTATCTTCTCCTGATTTATAACCTCTGTAAGCAAATTATAATCAGAGGTTAACTTATCTTTTACCAGAAGAAAATAAGTATCGTTTCCAACAGGATTATTCTCTATTGCAATAAGTATATTTCCCAGCGCATAGTTTATATCGCTAATATTTGCATTAGAGTAAATTCGTAAGGGTCTTTTCATCTTTTCTGAATTTATTGGTTAATAATAAATCTTGTATGGAATATAGTTCTGTTTAGTTGGTTAAGTCCTGGTTATTTGTGTTTTAAATTTCAACTTTATTCAAGTTATGGATATTTATACTAAAAGTCAATTTTATTATTATTTTTTTTGATTATTGCTCCATTAGCTGGTTCCTGCTTGTAGCTCGGACACCAACCCTTTGCAATATACCGACATCATATATCCATACATCTAAGCAAACTACTAAAACAGACATCCATAAAACAAACTACCTCCGGAAATGAAGCGGGGTCGGTCCGAGCTATCAGCTCGAACCAGCGCTCGAACCAGCAGAGCTATCGGCTCAAACCAGCAGAATGGGTTGATAAATCCATCCGCTCTACTCTAAGCGAGACATGTTTTCATATACACCCTACCTCAGTAATCATAATATCAGCCTTAATTATTCGCCCCCAAACTACGCTAAGAGATCACTCCATTAGCTGGTTCGAGCTTGCTAGTTTTAGTTATACAGCTCGCTGCAATACCAATGTAAAAACCTATTCCATCCGCTCTACTCTAAGCGAGACATGTTTTCATATACACCCTACCTCAGTAATCACAATATTAGTCTTCATTATTCCTCCTCTGACTACGCTAAGAGATCGCTACTCAGGTGCTGGTTCGAGCTTGTAGCTCGGACACCAACCCGTTGCAATATCCCGACATCATATAATATCTGTACAACTAAGGAAATTTATTAAAACAGACATCCATAAAATAAACCACTTTAATAAAAGTCTTTAGAGTCATCTTTTTGTTGGGTTGATCTCTGTGCCCGGCACAGAAGCCATTTTATAGTCAAAGTTGACCATATGCCAGTCATAGAGCAAGTTTTCCTTTTCGGTTTGTCTCTACTAACTACGTTTGTGCTAATCCCGACAATAGAATCATCTCTCCGATATGCTTTAGGGTTTATTTTAACGTCAGGTTTAAGCCTAATGAGTTCATCAGACTTCATTCTACTTACAGGATAGAGTCTAAAGCACTCATTAGCCTCAATTTTACTGTTAAGATTGTGCCTGTGACTTTTCAGATGCTTCTTTAATTGGATCACTTATTATCTAACATAAGAAAATCGAGTAATACTAATATTTAGTAATTAATAATCAGAAATTAACCTTAATTTGATTATCAAGATTGCATTGATTCTGATATTTATTTATCTTTACAGTATGAAAGCTCAATTAACAGAGATATCAAGATTATTTTTCAATTCCAGAACTGCGCAGGAGAAGATTGCCAAGATTATGAAATCTGGTAAAACCATTGAAAATGTAGAAGTTACCATTGACGGAAAACAATATATTATCTCAAAAGATGATTACAGACAGATTATTTCAGAAACAGGGGAGATTTTAGCGGAGGCAGATAAATATATGGCAGGACTTATATAATGAATATAGCCTTAAGTTCTATTATATTAATTACACTGTTCCTTCCTGGTATTCTTTTTAGAACCTTTATTATTAAATCTGATTCTTTTGAAAATCCATTAGAAACATCTCTAAAAGCTGAAATTGGTTTTATACTAATTGCTTCAATTATAATTCACGGTTTAGGGTTATTTATTTGCGACTATATTCTCAGTCTAAGTATCCACCTAGATCATCTTTACTTTTTAATTATTGGTGAAAAGGACAAACTGGATTTTATCATTATCAAAAAATCTGTATATATATCAATACTATACATTATCATTCAATCTGTAACAGCCTCTTTTGTTGCCATTACACTTAAGAAAATCGCCATTAAAAGATTTTGGGACATAAGTACTCCATACTTTCCTATTACAAGTGAATGGGATAACATTTTGTCTGGCAGATATTATCTATTTGAGAAAAATAAAGAGCTAAAGGCTGAAAGGAAAAAAGTGAAACAAAAAATAAGAGAGCTTAAAAATAAACTTCCCAATAATGCAACTAATGATAGAGGTCAGACTATTTTAGCCATTCTAAAATATCAGCTTATAAAACTTTCAGATGAGATAAAAAGCCAGAATATGCTTTTTACAAAAATAGATGCACTGGTTGAAACACAAGAAGGATTGATATTATACAGAGGTTCTGTTTATGAGTATTTTTTATCGAAGAAAAATAAGCTTGACAAGATTACATTATACAACTCATTTAGAAGATCGTTTAAACCAAGTGGAGAGAAGGATTCAGAATTTTATGAATTTAATAGTAATATATTTGTTATTGATTACAATAATATTAAGAATCTAAATGTCAGATATTGGTTTGCAACAGAGAAAAACAATAATATACTCAAGAATATATCGCCAGATTAAATCATAATCTAATTGCCTGTTTTCAATATCTTAAATAATACACCTATTAAGATAGGTTACTTAAATAGTAAAGAAACTACTATCCTATTTACTGTCTTCATAGAATTATCTATCTTAATGATTACCAAACACAATATTTTTTATATTTTAATGTTATACGGTAAGTAAAATTTTCATAATTTTATATTACGAATTACAATTTAAATATCGATAATGGAAAAAATAGTCATTAACAGTCATGATGAACTGGCTGCTTTTGAAGGAAAAGAGATTGGTGTTTCGCCTTATTTTAAGATAACCCAGGATCAGATTAATCAATTTGCAGAGGCAACAATAGATCATCAGTGGATACATACAGATCCGGCAAGAGCCGAGAGAGAGACCCCTTTTAAGAAAACAATTGCACACGGATATCTTACAGTATCGCTGCTTCCGTATATGTGGGATCAGTTGGTTGACATCAGAAATGTAAAGATGATGGTAAACTATGGTATTGAGAAGCTTAAGTTTGGTGAACCTGTTTTGGTTGACAGCAGCGTTAGAATACGTGTAAAGCTAAAAAGTATTCAGAACCTGAGAGGTATAACTAAAGCTCAGATGACTGTAAAAATGGAGGTTGACGGGAAAAAGAAGAGTGCATACGATGCTGATATCGTATTTCTTTATCACTTTAACTAATAGGTTATATTACAAGATATTGAAGCCGGAGGTTAATCTTCCGGCTTTTTTTATTATCAATCATTAATGATATCTACATCCACTCTTTGTTGGTTGTCTGAATTTTATATAGTGTGTAGTTGTAAAGATCTGTTGCTACACCAGAGTTTATAAACGGAACTGTTATATTACCCGAGGCTGTAACAAACTGAAGACTTGCCACTCCTCTGCGCTTCATAAATACCGATTGTCTGTATTTAACCGACTGTATTTTGTACAGCTCTACAATTTTACGCTCAGTACTTATTGCTCCACTCTGTAGTATCATATAATCTTCTGAAACCTCTATACCTCGTTTTTTTGATGCCAGATATACCATAACCGATACTGGTATAAACCACACCACAAAACCAATTATTGCGGCATATAGTGTATAGCTCTGTATAAACCAGGGCACTGTAATCATAGGCAACAGAGCCATAATAAACCATAGTCTTATAAAGTAGTACGATGATACTTTGTGGTGCGAATAGTCCTGATTGTGTGCATTGGTAAATATTGTATCTATTATATTGCGGTTACTCTCTGTTTTACATCCGGGTATGCTTATTGCATTTTTCTCTTTTACATCGTTACCCGATGCCTGTTTTATCTTTACTGTAACAATATCAAATAGTCGTCTAACCGGATTTATTGTATATGAGTATATCTGTATTTTATTGCGTGGTACAAATATCTGGCGTCGGTTAAGTAGTCCGCATATAATCTGAAAACCACGTTGATTCTTTACAAATGAGAGATCGTAATATTTTACTACTGTACTTATTAGTGATACTATAACCGATACTACTACAAACAATAACAGCAGCATTACAAACGGCATTATTGCGCTACCATCAAATGTCTGTTCTATATTATCTAGCTGATCCTGATAGTGCGATGTAATGTACGATTTGTATCTGTCGTAAAAACCATAAAGGGTTGACGTAACAATAAGCCCTGCTTTAAACATGTTTGAGCTAAAGGCAACCTTTATAAGATCAGATACAGTTAGTTTGGTCACCTCCTCATCTTCTGATACCTCCTCTACCTTAATATTCTCTTCTGCCTCATCTGTGGTATCGTTGTTCTGTTTGTTGTAAAGAAGATACTGTTTTATCTCATCCGCCTGCTCCTTTTTAAGGGCAATTATCTTAACCTCTTTGTTTGCCGATCCGGCAGTATCTATCTCTAGGCTAACAATCTTAAGAAATCGCTGAACTACATTCTGTTTTATATTTATGCTCTGAATTCTATCAAGCGGTATCTGTATGTTTTTTTTGTTTATGTATCCTTTGCGTAAAACAAACTGATCGCCCTCTATATAGAACCAGAAGTTGAGGTAGTACAGTATTGCGTTTATTATTAGTAGTATTACTATAGCAATGGCACCAAGTATTATAGTTGTTTTGTACTGATTATAGAGATCTTTTTTGAAGATAAATATAATCAGCAACGGAAAGAATCTTGAGAAGAATGAGCGCAGAGAGTTTATCAGAACCAGTATAAGCCCAGCAATATTCTGTCTGGATGGTTTTGTAAGATCAACGTTACTCATTCTTTGATATTTTATCCATTACAAAAGCACGTATCTTCTCTGACTCTTCCGGCGCTATTCCGGGAATGGTAAGGTCTCCGGTGTTTCCTCCTGCGGTAAATATAACTACTGTAGATACTTTAAATATTTTTGAGAGCACTCCCTGTTTAACCTCAAGGTGTTGTATGCGATTAAATGGTACTGCAATGGTCTTTCTCCATATAAACCCTTTTTTGAATAGGATATCGTTTTCTCTTACTGCATAGCCCATGTAGTTAAACATTTTTATGTTAAGTGCAATAAAGAGTGTTGCTGCAATTATAAATGCCGGGGCTGCTATATACAGAAACATTGTTGTTAAAAGGGTATTTATGTATAGGGTTACTCCTGTGGCTGCAACCAGAATAAGTAAGAATATTACTGTGCGTATATTCATTACCGATTTATATGATGTTTTAAGTCCGGTATATATTATCTGACTTGTATCGGGTATTTCGGTAATATCTATCTGGTTGTTTGTAAATAGTCTGCTGCTCATATCATTTTGCTGAATTACGTAATTACCAAAATTAACAGAATTAAAAGAGGTTTGCAAGGCTAGAACAAGATTACAAGATTACAAGATTTCAGGATTGGGGACAGGATGACAAGATAACAGGATTGCAGGATTGAGACAGGATTACAGGATTGGGACAGGATTACAAGATTTCAGGATTTCATGATTGCAGAATTTCAGAGAAGGTTGTTGAGGGTGGTTAGTGTTTGGTGCCCTGTGTTTGTGTATTGTGGGTTTGTATTAAGTCCGGTATCAAGAAATAGTGTGCCAAAGAATATAGCCCAGCCTATTGATCTGTTTATAAGAGATTGTGATGCTCCGTACTGTTTTAGTGCATTGTTTATTGCTGTTTTGTCATTAAAGAGCATCCATAGTATTGCTATATCGTTTGCCGGATCGCCTGTTGTAATGTCTCCCCAATCTATTACTGCTTTTATCTTTCGGTTACTGGTAATTATGTTCTTAGGGTGCAGATCGCCGTGAATAAGTGTTTTATATTCAGGCACAGGTTCGTTAATTGCAGTTTCCCATAACTGTGTAATTTTATTAGTTATAAGGTCTGTTCTTGTTTTTAATCTGTTTATACGTTCCTGAACATCGGCTGCTTTTTTTGTAAGTGCAACACCTCTGTATGGATTTATTGGTGCATCTTTTGGTGCGTATGAGTGTAATGTTTTAAGAAAATCTGTTACTACAGATATCTCTCTGTTGTCTATTGCTGATATATCGGCAGTATCGCCTCTAAACCAAGGGGTTATTGTCCAGTTCCACAGAAAGGTATCTGTTGGTTCACCTACCCTGTGCGGAACCGGAATATCTATATTTAATCTGTTCTGAAGATATGGTAACCATTTAATCTCATTATTAATTAATGCCGCCGCATCTTTATCTTTTGGTAACCTTACAAGATACTGATTGCCCAACAGGTAGTTGTTGTTATCTGCTCCTGAATCAAGAAACCTTACAGGCAGTTTTTTCATATCGCCAAACTGCTGTTCTATAAGACTCTTTACAATATCCTCAGTAACGTCCATTTTACTCTTGGTCAGATTCGTTAATACTCTTCATATACTGCTCAAACTGATATTCAGTGAGAGCCATTCTGTTTCTCTCTATATCGTACTTTCTATAGGCTTCAATACTATCAGGGTTATCAAGATAGTTCTCGTATGCCTTTAAGAATCCGGGATGATCTTTATAGTTTATCTTAGCAAACGTAAGTTTTGATACAGACAGAGATAGCAGAGCTAAACATGCCACCACAACAACCCTTCTGGTATTATTCCTTAACTGCTTACCTGTAGATTTTAATGATTTAAAATGGAGAATAGCAACTGCTGTTGTAGTTACTACCAACCCAATAACAATCATCTCATTAGCAATTGCCCAGCTGTTAATTTTATGTAGAGTTCCGCTACACATAAATCCTATACCAACTCCCAATCCAATTGTGCTAATAATTCTTAACGGAGAGAGTCCTACATAGTATACTCTTTTAAACACGCTTCTTATTCCTATGCCATTAAGTATCATCCAACCTGCATAAAAGTACATTACACCAAGAGTAAATAACGATATAGTAAATACTGTTCCTGCGTAAGGAACCAAAAGTAGTTTTAGTATAAGTGATATGGCTGCTATAACAGCTAATATCGGTTCAAGTCTTTTCATATGTCTAAATTTGTTTTTTAATGGTCAGATGGAACTCCGCATTATAGTCATCCCTTTATGTAGATGACTATTCTTATGCTTAGTTTCATAATTTAATGTTTATTGCTGTTTAGGATAACCATATATCTTTATAAGAGCTGAGTCTGTTGAATACGGGCTTTTCATATACTCTTCAAACTCTTCATCTGTCATAAACGCTTTACACTGCTCTATATCCATTTTTCTGATTGCCTCTAAACTACTTGGGTTTTTCAGATAGTTCTCATAAGCTTTCAGGTACTCAGGATGATCTCTATGATATATCTTTATTAGAGTAAAGTCAGATACAAACAGTGATGCAATACCGAGTATAGCAACAGTAATTATTCTTATAATATTTCTTTTCAGAAATTTAGTTGTTGATTTAAACGATGCTACCAAGGTTACTAAAATAGAAACAGCTGTTACAATAGATCCTGACATTATCATAATCTCTGAAGATGGCCAAAGCTGTATCTTAAATAGTACTCCAGTACAAATCATACCTGTTCCTATTCCTAATCCTAAAGCACATCCAATACTTGACTGTGGTATACCTACAAAGTACACTCTCTTATTCCTATCTCTAAATCTAATGCCATTAAACAATAGCTTCCCCAAAAAGGTGTACATTATAATTAATATCAATACAGAAAGAGTAAGTAACTCTCCTGCAAAAGGTATTGAAAATAGTTTCATCACTAATGATATTAATACTATAACTGCTAATATCTGCTCAAGTCGTTTCATATGTCTAAATTTGTTTTTTAATGGTCATATGGAACTCCACATTATAGTCATCCCTTTATGTAGATGACTATTCTTATGCTTCGTTTCATAATTTATAATTCTTTATTATCTATGTTTCAGTTCAGCTTATAAGTCATGATTGATCCATATTTATGTACAAAAAACAGAACTGCATCATTACCATTTAGCATCTTTGTATTGTATGTAGCCTTCTCTTTATTAAAATATATAGTATCAACAATATGCTCAGGATGATAATAACTATCAGTATCGGTATATTTGTACCTTTTAAATTTACCTAAAAGAATATAAGGTGCTTTTAATGTGTCAACAGCAACTACATAACAATCTATATTACCACCATTTTTTACTGTAACAGGTTTTATATAGTTCATCTGTATTAAACCCATCTCTGCTTTTTCATTCAGAAACTCCAGAACATGTTTTTCTATCTGTGCCGTATATAACCGCATCATATTTACATCAAACTCTGAACAGCACTCCTTTACTTTAGTTTTTAATGGATTAAGATATTGCTCTAAATATGTTTTTTGTGTATGTATCTTTTTATTTATATAGGTAGTATCTACTCTGGAATCGTATATATTATCTATTGAGTTATAAAAATTTTGAAACCGATCTTGTGCTTTATCATCAATTATATAGTTGTTATTATCTTCCATATCAACCAAACACTGCTTGATATCACCAAGTTTATATCTGAAACTAATATATAACTGATAGTAATCCTTGTATCTTTTAGGTACAATTAATTCCTTACACTGAAAATCATGATATAATAAAATATTATCTTCAAATAGTTTATCAGATAGTAACTTAATCTCGTTGATATTCTTTTGTTCTCTTTTATTATTAACACAACCAACTCCTAACAACACGGTTATGCTTAATACTAGTACGGGGAAATTTTTCATCTGTTTATATTTGTTTTTTCATTTGCCATATGGAACTCACATTAAGATTGTTTTTGCATGTTGGTAAAGCAGCCTTTCTTATGCTCGTTTCATAATTAATGTTTAATATTATTTGTCCTGAAGTTATTTAGTTAAACAGGGATAAACTGAGCCCAAAACTAAATAGTTTAGTTACCAAATACAAGCAAAAAAAGATTTATAACATAATACACATTAAACAGAGGAACATTTAAAAGTTATTTATAGATTTACTCCGGTAAATGGGAGTATACAACTCTACCCCTGATAAGATTTTTTTTAATTTTAGAGACTGTTTGAATTTGTTTTTGGAATTTTTTATCAATGAAAATTGAAGCATAATGAGGCAAATTTTATGCGAATGGTGGTTCCATTTAATTGGAATTTAAAGAAGTCAGGATTCATATTTTTATATAAAAAACTAAAGGATAAATTTTAATCAGTTTCGTTAATATCAATCATAATGAAACATCTAATTATTTCAGCAGCATGTGCTCTTTTATTAATTGTTAATGCAAATGCTCAGCTTCCGGTTAATTCTGCTACAAAAAGAGTGGAGTTTACAAATGTTGTAAAAGTAAAGAACACTTCAAGATTAGTGTTAGCCAGGAGAACTAAAATCTGGATGGCCTCTGTTCTAAAGTCAGGCAATGATATTGTTACAATTGACGATGGAAATTCGAGAATGATTATTGGCACAGGTAGCTTAACATTACCCCATGAAGCTATTGGCTTTATGAACAATCCTGTATTAACCTATACATTTACTGTAGACTGTAAAAACAATAGAATAAAGTATACTGTAAACAATATGGAGGTACATTACTCAACAGGTACTATCAGAAGGGATCACGCTACCCTGTATGAATTGGCATCTATTAAAGCTGATATGAAAGAGTCTAAAAAACAAAAGAAGATGCAAGAGGTTAATAATGTTAAAGCTATTATTGATGCTCACATTAAGGGCTTTATAGATCATATATCAGTTGCTACAGATGATAACTGGTAGAATTTAAAATGTTACATACTGAATAGATAGCTATATATCAGGAGAAGAAGCTAATAGTTAGTTTCTTCTCTTTATCAAATAACTGGTTAATATGCATATCAGACAATTAAGAGTTCCTGTAATAGCTTTATTACCTTATATAGTCTTTATTATTATAAATAATTGTGTCCGATTAATGGCTGAACCTACATCTGATAATTTTATAGTTATTATTTGGGCTAACGCATGTTCACAAACAACCTCTGAAATACTATCCGGCTATTACCTCGCATACATGTTCATCAAATTTGCAGTATTTATAGCTTCGTTTTTAATCATATATTATAACAGGAGGAGCGTTTTTCCGGATTTATTTGCCAGAGTTATTATACTGGGGTACTCTTTTGATATAATTAGTTTTGCATCAAATAAGTTACTCTTGATAACTAAGGTAGATATTACAAAATATTTCTACTCCAACTATCTTATAAGCAAAACGGGTTTATATCATAAATTTATTCCTATTATATACTGTTTAATAATAACCGGTATATTTATAAAGCTGTCAAAGAAAGAAAAATTTACGACAGATCTGCTATTATCTATAATAGGATTATTTGCAATAATAGCTCTTGGGTTAGTTATAATGCAATAAAACAACCATTTTTACACATCCATTGCAATAGATGATTACTTTTGCATACAAAATATTATTATGCAGGAACAGAAGAATAATCCATTACACGGTAAAACACTTGAGGCTATACTAAACAAGTTGGTAGAGTTTTATGGCTGGGAGCAATTAGGATACAAGGTTAGAATTAACTGTTTTAACAGTAACCCTAGTATAAAATCGAGTCTTAAGTTTTTAAGACGTACCCCGTGGGCTCGTAAAGAGGTTGAAGAGGCGTATCTTGAGATACCAGAAGAGCTTAGAAAGTAAGTTTTAGACAGAGATATTTGGTAAAGAAATAGTATAAAAAAAAGTCGTTTCAAAAATGAAACGACTTTTCTGTATATATATGATCTATTTAAGCACTCTCTCCTTTACCGTGGCAGTTCTTAAACTTCTTACCACTTCCGCACGGACAAGGTTCATTTCTACCAACCTTCTTCTCTGTTCTTACCGGCTGAGGTTTTGGTTTGTCCTCTCCTCTTCCTTCTGAATCAGAACCATCTGTTCTTGATGTCTGCATACGGCTCATATCTGTTCTTCTGCGCTCCTGTGCTTCATGAACATCATCGCCATCAGATAAAGGGATGAATCCTTTAAGCAGAAGTGCTACAACTGATCTGTTAATCTTATCAAGCATTGTTCTGAACAGATTAAACGACTCAAACTTATATATCAACAACGGATCTTTTTGCTCATACGATGCATTCTGTACAGACTGCTTAAGGTCATCAAGCTCACGAAGGTGCTCTTTCCAGAACTCATCTATTGTTGCAAGTACAGCTGTTTTCTGGTATGCCTTTACAATCTCTTTACCATCCGATTCGTACGACTTCTTAAGATTAGCAATAACCCTGTACATCTTTTGTCCGTCAGATATAGGCACAACAATGTTATCGTATGTTGCTCCTTGTTCCTCATAAACACCCTTGATTACTGGGAATGCCTTCTGCGCAATTTCATTAACTTTTCTAAGATATGACTCCTCCATCATCTTATAAAGTTTATGAGAAAGTTCAGATGCACTATCTTTCAGGAACTCATTCTCTGTAAACGGAGCCTGAACAGATAGTAGTCTTAATAATTCAAGATTAAAATCGGCAAACTCAATATTACCCTGATACTCCTCAACAATGCTCTCACTAAGATCCTGCATCATATTTGCAATATCAACATCTATTCTGTCGCCATAAAGAGCGTTTCTACGCTTTGTATATATAACCTCACGCTGCGAGTTCATTACATCATCATACTCAAGCAGACGCTTACGGATACCAAAGTTATTCTCCTCTACCTTACGTTGTGCACGCTCAATAGATTTTGATATCATAGAGTGCTGAATAACCTCACCCTCTTTAAGTCCCAGTCTGTCCATGATACCTGAAATTCTGTCTGAACCAAACAGACGCATAAGATCATCCTCAAGTGATACAAAGAATTGTGATGTTCCCGGATCTCCCTGACGTCCTGAACGACCACGTAACTGGCGGTCTACACGACGCGATTCGTGACGCTCTGTACCAATAATGGCAAGTCCGCCCGCATCTTTTATCTTATCAGATATCTTAATATCGGTACCCCTACCTGCCATGTTTGTAGCAATTGTAACAGTACCCTCTTTACCAGCCTCGGCAACAATATCTGCCTCACGCTGGTGAAGTTTAGCATTAAGTACATTATGCTTAATACCTCTCATTTTAAGCGTACGGCTTAACAACTCCGATATCTCAACTGATGTTGTACCAACAAGAACCGGACGTCCTTCCTCTACAAGGTTAACAATCTCACCTGCAACAGCTGTATACTTCTCTCTCTTTGTTTTATAAACAAGATCGTGAGTATCTAAACGCTGTATTGGTCTGTTTGTTGGTATAACAATAACATCAAGTTTGTAGATATCCCAAAGCTCTCCTGCTTCAGTTTCTGCCGTACCGGTCATTCCCGATAGCTTATTGTACATTCTGAAGTAGTTCTGCAGGGTAATTGTTGCAAACGTTTGTGTTGCAGCCTCTACCTTAACATTCTCTTTTGCCTCAATAGCCTGATGCAGTCCGTCTGAGTATCTTCTACCTTCCATAATACGTCCGGTCTGCTCATCAACAATCTTAACCTTGTTGTCCTGAACTACATACTCAACGTCGTTCTCAAAAAGAGTATATGCTTTAAGAAGCTGATTAACTGTATGCACTCGCTCACTCTTTACTGAGAATTCACGCATAAGTTCCTCTTTCTTCTCTGCTTTCTCTGCATCACTTATCTCTTCTTTCTCAAGCTCAGCAATCTCACTACCTATATCAGGCATTACAAAAAATCCTGAATCTTCAACATCTGCTGTTATCAGATCGTGTCCTTTATCTGTAAGCTCAATAGAGTTGTTCTTCTCATCAATAACAAAATATAGCTCATCAGTAATCTGAGGCATCTTTTCGTTATTGTTCTGCATATAAGCATTCTCTGTTTTAGTAAGCAGACTCTTTATACCCTCCTCACTAAGGAACTTGATAAGAGGTTTACTCTTTGGTAATCCTTTATATGTTCTAAGAAGAAGTTTTGCACCCTCTTCTTCTGTCTTTTTATCTTTAAGCAGACGCTTTGCCTCTGCAAGTATTTTTGTACAAAGATCTTTCTGTACACTAACCAGACGTTGTATTCTTGGTTTGTACTCAGCAAATTGCTGATCGTCTCCTTTTGGTATAGGACCTGAAATAATCAGTGGTGTACGGGCATCATCAATAAGTACCGAGTCAACCTCATCAACAATAGCATAGTTATGCGGGCGCTGAACAAGATCTTCCGGGCTTATAGCCATATTATCTCTCAGGTAATCGAAACCAAACTCGTTATTTGTTCCGTATGTAATATCGGCAGCGTATGCTTTTCTTCGCTCTTCTGAGTTAGGCTGGTGTTTATCAATACAGTCAATAGATAATCCATGGAACTCAAATATTGGAGCCATCCATTCCGAGTCACGTTTTGCAAGATAGTCATTAACTGTTACAACGTGTACTCCGCGTCCTGACAGTGCATTAAGGAATACCGGAAGTGTTGCAACAAGAGTTTTACCTTCTCCGGTAGCCATCTCTGCCACATTACCTCTGTGCAGAACAGTACCACCAATAAGCTGTACATCATAATGTACCATCTCCCACTTTATTTCGGCACCTCCTGCTAACCATGATGTTCTCCACACAGCATTCTCATCATCAATATTTATATGATCGAATTTTGCAGCAAGATCTCTATCAAAATCTGTTGCCTGAACAACAACTTCATCATTCTCAGTAAAACGCTTTGCAGTCTCTTTTACTATTGCAAAAGCTCTGGGTAAAGCAGTTTCAAGAGCACTCTCAATCTTCTCCGTAATATCTTTCTCAAGCTTATCAATCTGCTTATAAACAGACTCTTTATCAGAGAACGACATATCAGGGCTTTCTACTGTAGCCTTAAGTTCAATTACCTTAGCATTTTCCTCGGCAACCGACCCTCTTATCTCGCTCTTTAATTCAAAAGAAAGTTTACGTAATTCATCGTTAGAGATGGTTTGTATCTTCTCGTATTCAGATTTTATAAGCGCTAAAACAGGTGTGATATCCTTAAGATCCCTGTCTGACTTATTACCTAAAAACATAGATAAAACCTTATTTACAAAGCTCATATTATTATGTTTTATTATTTTATAATTTCTGTATTAACAGGCAAATTTAACCTAAAATAGTATAAAACATCAATTAGGACTCCTTTTTTTTCATCTGTTTATAATTGTTTTTTCATTTGCCTGACTGAACTATGACGATTTACCCATGTATGTTTATCGGCTCCTGTAACCATATATAATATATAAAGATGTATCAGGCAGATATTTTCGTGCCTCTTTAACAAAACAGATCATGTTTTTACTCCATTATTTAATATGCCTGTTTTCTCTTTTCATTTGTCTGGTAGAACTCGCATTTACAATCATTTCCGTGTGTGAGAAAAGCCCTTACTCATGCTTCGTTTCATAAGGTTAATAACAATATACACTAATATCTTTCAAGTCACATTTAATAGTTTTAATCAAAGTAATAATGCAGTTATGCAAAAAAAACGCAACCCTATAATGTAACTATAAACAAGACATTGCGTATGTATATATTAGTTATTAGGTGTATATAAACGGAGATTTTTGTGGATAGAAACAATTCAACAGACAGAGAAGAGAAGGTTATGTATAACCTTAAGAAAGAGCTTAACGCTGTATATAAAGAACCTTACAGTATAAATGCTCTTAATCGTATTAAGGACAGAAAACGAAGTATAAACCAGAGAAACAGGTTTAACGAATATGCAAACCTGTTTAGCCGAATGATAAATCACATAACTGACGATAGTAACAACGACAAGTTGAATACTATGAAGTGGATAAAAGGTGATATGCTCCCGGGTAATTATCCGAAGTCTGAGACAAGCCACACAATGCTGTCATATTACTATAACAGATACTTTAACTCTTCTGATAAAGAGATGCCTATTGACTTTTTTGACACTGCAAATGTTATTAATTACGAGCAACTTGTTGTAAATGGGCTTCAGAATAGAATATATGAGCTTGAATTAAAACTGGACAAGTTAATACAATCAAATAAAAAGGGTTCTAATCAGGATCTGATAAATCATACAGAGTCGTCGCTTACTATTGCTAAGTCAATAATTTATTTTGCCGACCAATGGTCTGACAATCTCTTTAAACAAGCACATGATAGCAAGAATGTAAAAGAGAAAGAGTCTTTATTGCATCTTGCATTAATGTGTAAAAATGTTCCGAGAAATCCTGCAATAAATTTCCATCAGGCTATTCTGTCAATATGGATTGTGCATCTTTCATTTATGCTTACAGGTATGTCTCCGTCTATTGGCAGGCTTGATATGATACTGAATCCTTATATTAAGTTAGAGACTGACACCTGCAAGTGCATTAATCTTTTAGAGTCTTTTTTTCTTAAATGCTCTATTCCGTACAAGAACAACAAAACATACGAGCGCGTTTACGGAAGATTGTATATGACATCATCAAAGTCTCCTAAACATGTACCTACTCTTTATAAATCGTTAGGAAAAAAACCTGTTACATCAATTACTCTGGGCGGCAAACAGTATATTGATGACAGATCAATAAATAATACAACATTGCTTATATTAAAAGCATATGCAAAGACAAAACCAGATAATATCAGGTTATTTGTAAGGGTTAATAAGAAGACCAGATCTGAGGTTATAGAGAATGTTGCATCACTTATCTCTAAAAGCGATAAAAACATTACGATTATCAATGATAATCAACAGATAAGCTCATCAAACCATACATTAAAGCTTGCATATGCAAATCAGGCAAGCAAAAATGGAGTAAACACAGATTCCGAGAACTCAAAGCTTGCTCATAATTTTGCTTTCGACTCTTTAGGAAGTCCCACAATTACCGGAAAAGGTTTGCGCATTGCCAAACGTATAAACACATTCGAGATATTAAGCAAATATGTTATTAACTACATAAAGAGTAACAATGATACAAACACATATAACAGCACCAGATACTTTAATAATTTTATATCGCCATTATATGATTTTCTGAATCAGGAGATGTTAAAGTCTATTAACGATCTTTACAACAAACTACCAAATGAGATAGAGTTACTAAGGCATCCTCATGTAAATATTACTAACAATAGCTCACAAGTTGTAATTCTTGATTTTCAGCTCGAAGATATTACTCAGACTATAGACACTATTAATGTTATTAAGAAATGGTGTTATGAGAACAACAGCTATTCAATAAAACATATATATGATATAATATTTGATTCAGGAGATAGTAACAATTCTGCATACTCTGATATAAGCAACACACCTATACTTGGTTGCACAGACTCCGGGCTTGATTATATTCTTGGCAAGGTAACCTCCGGGTTTTCAAACATTATTGAGATATGGAACAAAACAAATAATAATTACGGTACACTTAAAAACTATCGCACCACTATTGAGTGCTCATTCATTCTATCGCCAGATTCGTCGCTGTTTAAAACCACCCACATAGGACATAACGAGAAATGTAAAAGCGGTTTAGGCATTACTCCTATTCTGAAATCGTTATCGATGATTGAGTTAAAGAACTTTGGAGGAGGTATTGGTACTGAATACAAATTAACTGAGCCATTCAGACATCCTTTGGTAATAAAAGAGTTTATAAGAGCTATAATTCAGAGAGATGGCGGTATTATAAGGTTATATCACAGCGAAATAAAAGGTCTGATTAAGATTATACATGATATGTCGAGATTTATTCCTTAACATTTATACATATACTGTATTCTGGTAATCCGGATTCTTTACCTTCAGAAAAGGTATTTTCTATAAGTAAATTTACATGCTTTAAACCGATCTTTTTGTTTACCAATAACAAGGAAATGTATTGTTTTCTTGCTGACACTATTTATGTTTGATATCTTGTGGTGCAAAATCAAATATAAATAACTATTATACCCATGTTAAAGATTAAACTTCATTGGCAAATATTAATATCTCTTGCACTGGCCATACCTGCCGGATATTTCTTCAGAGAAGATATAAAGTATATTACCTGGGCCGGGACAATATTTTTAAAACTGCTGAAACTAATAATTGTTCCTTTAATATTAAGTTCAATAATACATGGTATAATATCTATAGGTACAAACGATAATCTTGGCAGACTAGGGCTTAAGACTATAAGCTATTACCTTTCTACAAGTATACTTGCCATATTCACTGGTCTGTTCTTTGTTAATATGATTGCTCCCGGAGAGGGCATGAATATGACTGTTCCACAAAACTATTCTGAAACCGATATAACGGATGCATCAATAGCCGACACATTGATGGATATTGTACCGTCGAATATATTTAGCGCTATAGCTGAAAACAAAATGCTATCAGTAATATTCATATCTATTCTGTTTGGTATTTTTATAAATAAAACAAACAGAAAAACAAAAAAGGTTTTCACCTCTTTCTTTGAGGCTTTTAACGAGCTTATGATGAAGGTTACAATGTTTATAATGAAACTTACTCCTTATGGCGTATTCAGTATAGTTGCAGGAGTTGTTGCAGAAACATCATCAATATCAGCAATGGCAGAGGGTCTCTTATGGTACTCTGGTACTGTTTTAGCAGCACTGGCATTCCATTTTTGTTTAACGCTACCTGCAATGGTTTGGATTATAGGAAAAGTTAATCCGATAAAGTATTTCAAGGCTATGTCCACGCCTCTTATTACTGCATTTTCAACATCTTCATCTAGTGCAACACTTCCAATAACTATTAACTCTGCCGAGGATAAGGCTGGTATATCAAATAAAATTAGTGGTTTTACACTTCCGCTTGGAGCAACTGTAAACATGGATGGTACAGCCCTTTACGAACTTGTAGCAGCTCTGTTTATAGCTCAGGCTCTGGGCTACGATATTGCTTTTACCGATCAGCTTATTGCTGTAGGCACAGCTCTGCTTGCCTCTATTGGAGCTGCCGGAATACCTATGGCTGGTATTGTAATGCTTACAATTATCTTAAGTTCAATAGGATTACCTCTTGAGGGTATTGGTATAATATTTATAGTAGACAGAGTATTAGATATGTTCAGAACAGCAACAAATGTATGGAGCGACAGTTGCGGAGCTGCAATAATTGCCAAATCTGAAGGAGAAAAGCTTAAGGTTTAATACAAAATAATAGTGCTACAATTTAGCCAAACAGAAGATATTGTAAGAAAAAAGTAGTTACTTTGCACCAAATAAAATTTTTACATGATGATAATAGAGAAAAATAAGGTTGTTTCATTAACATACGATTTAGCCGTAAAAGGTAACACTATTGAGAGTGTAACAGATATCCAGCCATTAAAGATCATATTTGGCACAGGTACTCTTCTTCCTAAATTTGAGGAGAATATCGCTGGTCTGAAGGTAGGCGATAAGTTTAACTTTGATATCAAAAAGGACGAAGCCTACGGAGATTTCAGAGAGGATAACGTTGTTGAACTTCCTAAAAACATCTTTGAAGTTGAAGGAAAAATCAACGAAGATGTTGTTGCTGTAGGAAAAACTGTACCTATGTTAGATAACCAAGGTAACAGACTTACAGGTATTGTACTTGAGATTAGTGACGAGACTGTAAAGATGGACTTCAATCACCCACTTGCAGGTGATGATCTTAGTTTCAAAGGTGAAGTTATTGATATTCGCGAAGCTACAGAAGAGGAGCTTAACGCAGGTCTTCAGAACAGTGATTGTGGCTGTGGATGCGATGAGAAAGAGAGTTGTAACCCTGACGAAAAAGAGGGTAATTGTGGTTGCGGATGTTAATTGCAAAAAATATTTATATGATATAAAAAAGGAGAGGTTAAAGCCTCTCCTTTTTTATATTTTCTATTCGTCATCGTCATCGTCAATTGTAACATGACTCCAGTTCTCTCCAGATCTGATTCTGTTAAGTTGAGTATGCGTAATGCCGAACTCTTTAGCTAACTTGTACAATTTGTACTTGCCACGTCTAAGTTTTTTCTTAAGTCTGATTACATCAGCCTCAGTTAACTTAGCATTCCTAATAAGACCCTTTTGAGCCTGATAATTAGGATTTAATCTGTGATGTGCATTGAATGTTTGGAAAGTAACCCATTTAAGATTTTCAAAATGGTTGTTTGATTTTGAATAATCAAGATGTATTACATGCTTCTGTAAATCACTCTCTTGATCAACATAATACTCAGCTACAAGTTTATGCATGAAAAGAGTCTTTCTTTTTCCTCCTTCAAGCTTAACATTAATAATGTTATAACCTTTCAGGTAAGATCCTTTAATAATCTTACCATTAAGCTTATTAACTTTGTAACTCTTAATTCTTCCATAATTGGAAATCTCGTAATGTTCTTCAGGCGCAAGACCTGGGTACTCTAAAATTTTCCAAACTTCACCAGGATAGTCTTCCATATGTTTTAACGGTTTGTATTAAAAATTATCTTTTGCATATATATTACGTCAACACGTTCAAAAGGTTATAAAAAATCTTAAAAAAACAAAATATTAGTCTATCTAAGCATAAATTCGCTATTTTTGATATTCAAAAAATAACAATTTATGAAACTAAAATATACAATTCTATTTCTCTTTCTATATTTTTCTATAATAGCATCGGATCAAATCCATGCGCAACTTAATAAAACATATTTTTTAAACGTAGGAAGAACTGAACTTTTTGACGAAAAATACATATCAGCCATTGAAAGGTTCAATATTGTAATTAAAATATACCCTCAATTGTACGAACCTTATTTTTTTAGAGGTATAGCAAAATTCAATTTAGGAGACTTTAACGGTGCCCTTAATGATTTTAATCATACATTAAAACTAAATCCCGTTTTTACAGACGCTTACCACTATCGGGCAATTACACAAAACAGATTAAAAAATTATCAGGAAGCTCTGAACGATTTTAATATAGCGGCAGAATTAAAGCCTAATAATCCATATATCTATCTGAATAGAGGTATAGCAAAATTATTATTCAAAAAATACGACGAATCTGTAAAGGATTTTAATAAGAGTATAAGGTTAGATCCTCTTATTCCGGAAACATATTTAAACAGAGGTTCTGCTAAAATGTATCTTAAAGATACAATAGGTGCATTTGACGATTTTGATCTTACTGTTAACATGAACCCTTTTCATCCTGAAGCATACAACAGAAGGGGATTAGTATTGATGGCAAACAGAGAGTATGATAAGGCCATATGGGATTTCACAAAAGCTATTGAACTGGATTCTCTTGCTCCTGACAGTTACTTTCACAGAGCTTTTGCTTATAATAGTCAGGAAAATTACAACTCCGCAATAGAAGATTTTGACAGAGTTATTAAACTAAACCCGGAACATGCACTAACAATATATAATAGGGCAATTACAAAAATGCGTATTGGAGATTACGATGGTGCATTAGAGGATTTTGACAGAGTTATTATGATAAACCCCAATAATATATATTGCCATTTCAACAAAGCTCTTTTGTTATCTAATAAAGGCAATATTGACGCAGCAATAAGAAGTTATGACAAAACTATTGATCTATTTCCTGATTTTGCAAAGGCGTATTTTAACAGAGCCAATCTAAAGAGTCTTAAAAAGAGATACAAAGAGGCTAAAAGGGATTACAATACAGGAAACAGAAAGCTGGAAGAGTTCAGTAAAATGACAGATAAGGATAAAAAGGCTTTTGCTGACACATCTGCAAATTATAGTAAAATTATTGCTTTTGATTCTGAATTTTACAGAGGAGGAAACAACAACAGAATACAGAATACTTATATAGATATAGATCTGTTACCTCTTTTTGCGATATTTGAAAAGAAAGACAAATACAAACCTTTTAATCTGAAATATTATTATCCGGCAATTGAACAGATAAATAAGATAAATTATCTTGATCTGGAGCTTGAGATTGCATTAAATGAAAAATCGACAGCTACAGATACAGTACTAACAAAAATTAGTAGCATTAGTGATATCATTACCACAAATGAATATGAAAACACTATAAAAACGCTCTATCTGGGTATGCTTAATCAGCAAATACAAAATTACAATACATCAATAACACAATATGAGCAGTGCATACTGAGAAACCCAAGGTTTATTCCTGCACACTTTAATCTTGCTTTTGCAAGAAGTGAGATGATCAGTTTTATAAATTCACTCGGAGATTACTCATCGGTTGTTAAGATTAAAGAGGATAAAGATGTATATGATAATCAACCAAAATCTTCGCAAGATATAGATTATAACGATGCTATATCTGATTACAATAAGGTAATCAGACTTGATCCGTCTTTCTCTTTTGCATATTATAATAGAGGAACCCTGAAAGCATATATGAAGGATTTTGAGGAGGCTATGGACGATTTTGATAAGGCTATCAAAGAAAACAACAGTTTAGGTGAAGCTTATTTTAATAAGGGGCTGGTTTTATTATATTTGAAAAAACATGAAGAGGGCTGTAAAAATATAAGCAAGTCTGGTGAACTTGGTATTGAAGAAGCCTACAATGTAATTAAACGATACTGTAAAAAAGATTAACCCATGCTTATTGACATTATACTTGTAATTATAGGTGGTATTTTGGTCTTTACCGGTATAGCTGGTTGTTTGGTTCCTATTATTCCGGGACCACCAATCAGTTATATCGCAATACTTTTATTGCATTATAGCGGTATTGGAACATTCTCTTCTGAATTTTTAATTATTTGGGCTATTGCAACTGTGGTAATAACAGTATTTGATTATATAATCCCAATTTGGGGAACAAAATTATACGGAGGAACCAAGCATGGTGTAAGAGGTGCCACCCTAGGTCTTATTATTGGAGTTTTTCTTTTTCCTCCAATAGGGTTAATTGCCGGACCATTTATAGGAGCATTAATATTTGAAATAATACACAAAAAAGATATTATTGCAGCATTCAGATCAGCAATTGGTTCGCTGGTTGGTTTTTTAATAGGAACAGGGATTAAACTTTTTGCCAGTTTATATATGGGTGTATACTTTTTTAAGGCTTTATTTTAAAAATATGATAAATAAAAAAAAGCGAAGAACCTCCCGGTTATTCGCCTTTGAGCATGAAAACATAAACCACACTGTAATTAACCCTAAACTAGGGATCTTCAGTCTCTTTCCATTACGGATAATGTTATTAATAGACAAATCATTATCTGTAAATCTTAATCTCTCTATTAATTACGCTGCAATATAGTAAAAGAAGTAATACAACAATCAAAAAAAAGCAATCTTTTTTCAACACTTATCAACAGGTTTAGCATAAACACCTGATTTAAAACAAAATAAAAAACAAGAAAATTTCATTTTTATTAAAAGAAATTTTCTGAGTTATCAACATCAGTAGTTAAACAAATATTCTCAACTTATTTAACACAATCATTATGCCAATAAAATAATAAACACTATCTTTGCATCCGACTTTTGTAAAAACAATCTCTTACGCGAACACAGGTGTCCGTAATATTGTATAACGAATAATAATAAGAAAACAATGGATTTAATTAAAGTTGCAGAGCAGGCTTGTATAGAGAACTTAAAAGAGTTCCCTGAGTTCAAGAGTGGAGACACAATTACTGTTGAGTATAAGATTAAAGAGGGTAACAAAGAGCGTATCCAGAAGTACCGTGGAGTTGTTCTTCAGAGAAGAGGAAGTGGAAATACTGAAACTTTTACTGTAAGAAAAATGTCAGGTAACATTGGTGTTGAAAGAATCTTCCCTATAACTTCTCCTTTCATTGAAAACATTGAAGTTAATAAGAGAGGAAAAGTTCGTAGAGCAAGAATCTTTTATCTACGTAAACTTACTGGTAAAAGTGCTCGTATTAAAGAGAGACGATTCTAATAAGTTAATAGATATAAAAAAGCCTTGCATAAGCAAGGCTTTTTTATTTTATATCATTTGCTAATTACAGCTTAACAAGTTCTCCTTTTATTTCTACTCCTGCTTTTCTATAAAGCACTCCAACAGGACATGTCTTTTCTGTTACTTCAAGACACTTCTCTAACTTCTCGAAATCTTCCTCAGACTCTATAATTACCTTATAAGTACATTCTGTTATTGTATCCTGTCCTTTTATTGCGTCAACATCAACCTCTAACTTTGTAAATGTTAGTCTCATCTTTTTAGCAACCATTGCAAATATTGTAGATATACAACCTCCAAATGTCATTGCACACATCTCTAATGCAGATGTTCCTGCATCCTCTCCTCCTGCTCTTTCCGGAAGGTCTACAATATACTCATGTCCTCTGTCATCTGTAATTGTTGATTTAAAATTATCAACCCAAACTGTTTTACTTTTCATCTGTTTATAATTGTTTTTTATTTATCAGATAAAACTCGCATAATTTAGTAATTCTCTTGTACGAGAAATTCTTTACTCAATGCTTAGTTACATCTTTTAATTTATTTAATGAACTGATGAAACGAGCCGTTGAATAACATTTTATCACGACTCGTTTCATCATTAGCTTTCAATGTTTATTTATTTGCATAAATAATTAAATACAAATATAGCTAAATCTAGATATATAGATACTTAAAATTTTATGTTTTTTGCCGGTACCGAAGACATTTTTCCAAATTGCTCTACAAGAACCCTCTTACTGACAAGCACATTAGACTTGTCAACCACTTTTATTGTTACAACCTCCGGAATCCTATAATATATTCTATGACTATTTCCTGTAAGTCCATTAAAAGAAGTAATAACATTATTCTCTAATGGTTCAGATAAACCACTTATATCAACAACAAATGGTCTGCCCTTAAAATTGTTCTCATCAACAATACCTTTATTCTCAGCAAAACGGAATAATACATATGGCAACTCTACATCCTGTTTGTTTGGTGTATATTCAAAATAATATGTCTGCTCTGTTTTTAATGTTTTACCAATAAATAGCGACAAATACTCTTTCTCTATACGCGCAAGTTCATCAACAATACTCTGCATTGCCTCACCTACAGGAAACAACTCTTCCTCACCAAGTAACAATAGCAATCTTCGCTCTCTTATATTCAGAATAACTTCAGCAGCCTCCTTAGCTTTATCTATTTTACTCTTCTGCACAAGCTGTTTTCTCATTACTGGTACACCACTATAGTTACTTTGTCCTGAAACTCTTGATAACGATGTATTCTTCAGATTATAGTTTGGTTTAACTGTTGTATTTGTAAACAGATATTTATCAATATCTTCTCCTCTGTTATTATTAAATACATCACTTACGTTTATATTCTCCGGAAAAAATATCAACCCTTGTTTAGACAATTTAAGGTATTCAATATGCTCATCGCCAGGGTCAACTACAAACATCATTTCAGAGTCTAACTCACGATACTGACTTATCAGTATATTATCAATGTAATACATCTCTTTTTCATCTTTCTCAACACCGTTAATTCCTAATAGTAACGATGCATATTCGGCAAATGGTCCAGGAAAGTACTTCTCTTTTATTTGTTTTACTTCAAATACCAAGGTAGATTTTGGCAGACCATATACAATTGATTTATCTGATAATGTATCTGTAGATTGTACCTTTTTTGATGTTGCTGATGTAAACTCAGTGGTTTTACATGAAGCCAACAGAAGTACCGATGCTAAAAAAACAATAACTCTACTCATCTAAATTTCTCCTTTTCTGTTTATATTCTCTTTGCTACTATATTAATCTCTATTATTACGTATATATTTAAATGCCATTCCAATATTCTCAATAATATCAGAAGCTATCATAGACTCCTCTGACTGTTTAACTAAAGCCATATCAGCAGACAGACCATGTAAATAAACCCCAATACGCGAAGCTTCTGATACAGAATATCCCTGCCCCAGAAGCGAAACTATAATTCCGGAAAGAACATCTCCGCTCCCACCAGAAGCCATGCCACTGTTTCCTGTACTGTTTATATATACATCACCTGTATTATCTATAATAGTTGTGTGCGCTCCTTTTATTACAACAGTAACACTTTTTTCATTACACCATCTCTTAAGATAAGTAATCCGGCTATAACTATCAGCAAATTCTCCAAACAGACGTTCTAACTCCTTTGGGTGCGGTGTAAGTATTGATGACTCAGGTATAAGCTTCTCCCACTCCTCTTCTTCAGAAAGAATATTTAACGCATCTGCATCAATAATCATTTTCTTATCACTCTTTAACAGTTCAAACAGTCCTTTTCTGGTATTTGGTTTACAGCCAAGTCCTGGTCCTACTGCAATAGCAGAAAAATGATCTGTATCAGATACTCCTGTATATATATAATCAGATTCATCAACACACATTACAGCCTCTGGTACAGTTATCTGAGCTATATCAACACATTTAGCAGGAACATGCAGCGTTACAAGTCCTGAACCTGTTCTATATGCCGACTTTGCACACAATGTAGCAGCACCCATCATTCCGTATTTACCTGCAACAACAAGAACATTGCCAAATGTGCCTTTATGCGAATATGGCGAACGATCCTTTAACAAAGCACCAATACTCTCTCTTGTAAGCATATAATAATCAGTTTTCATCTCTGATTTAGCAATATCACTTAATCCTATAGGTACAATAACAAACTCCCTTACAAACACATAATTTTCAGGAAACATAAGCGATAATGATGGTTGCTCAAGTGCCAGAACCAAATCGGCCTCAACTACTCTCGCTTCTTTATTATCAGAAACTAATCTATTATCTTCTCCAAATAATCCGGAAGGAATATCTATTGACACTACCGGAGCCCCGGAAATATTAATATTATTAATAATATCCGCCAACCAATCTGTTACTGCTCTTGACAATCCTGAACCAAAGATACCATCAATAACAACAGAATCTTTATCAATGATTAACGGCTTATCTGATTTGGTTAACTCCTTTATATCAGCTTTTAACTTTTTTAATCTTTCGTAGTTTATAGTACATTCATCAGATAATTTTTCTGAGTATTTAACAATAAATACTTTAACCTTTTTACCCGCCTCAACAAGTTTACGCGCAATTACAAGAGCATCTCCACCGTTGTTTCCAGTTCCGGCAAAAATTATAAAACTGTTATTATTCTTATATCTATCTATAATAACATCATAACACGCACAGGCAGCTCTCTCCATAAGATTTACAGAAGATATTGGTTCATTATCTATTGTTTTTGCATCAAGCTGTTTTATCTGATCTGAAAAAAAAAGTTTCATAATAAAAATAAATATTATCGTACTGGTTCTTTAACCATGCTTAATTATATACCGTCTCTATATATCTAAATATGAGTTGGTATACAGCACATTCACCAATCTTCTAACAAAATTAAGCTTTAAAAAAGCAAAAACAAACAAAAAGCAAGCTATAATGCCTTATTTTCCAATAGTTGGAGAGTAAAAAAAGATTTTTATATTTGTCTGGCTTAAGAACAGAAATTATTAAATTGTTAACTAAAAATAATTAATTATGTTTAAAGGACATCCTAAGGGATTAATAGCGTCTGCGTTGACCAACATGGGTGAGCGTTTTGGTTTTTATACCATGATGGCTATTTTAGCTCTTTTCCTTCAGGCTAAGTTTGGTCTTGACGGAACTGATGCAGGATACATTTATTCAACATTTTATGCTTTGATTTATATCTTAGCTCTAGTTGGAGGTATTGTTGCTGACAAAACCAGAAATTACAAAGGTACAATTCTGGTTGGTCAGTTAGTAATGGGGTTGGGATATATTTTAATGGCTATTCCTTCAGAGACACCAGTTCCGAATCAGACTTTATATCTTTTTCTAACTTGTGCAGCTCTATTTATCATTGCGTTTGGTAATGGTCTGTTTAAGGGTAACCTTCAGGCTTTAGTTGGTCAGATGTATGATAACGACAAGTATAGAAGCTATAGGGATTCAGGATTTTCTATTTTCTATATGTTTATTAATGTTGGTGCTATATTCGCTCCTTTCTTAGCTGTTGGTGTTAGAAACTGGTGGTTAAAATCAAAAGGTTTTGAGTATAACGCAGATCTACCTGCTCTTTGTCACTCTCAAATTAACGGTACTCTTGAGAATACAAAAGTTGCTGGTAATGGATTACTAGATCAGGCACAGGGTGTTGCCGAGCAGTTCTTCTCTCTTGATCCGGTAAGTAAATTCAAATCTCTTATTACTGAAGTATCTGATACTGCATATACTAATCTTACTGAATTCTCAAATACATATTTGAATGTTTTCAACGAAGGTTTCCACTACGCTTTTGGAGTTGCTATTATAGCAATGCTTATTTCTCTTGTAATATATATGGTTAATAAGAAGAAATTCCCAAATCCAGGAAGTGATGATAAAGCAGGTGCTGAAGCTAATGGTGCTACTACAATGGATCTTAAAGAGGTTAAGCAACGTTTATATGCTCTATTTGCAGTATTTGGTGTTGTTATTTTCTTCTGGTTCTCTTTCCACCAAAACGGACTTACACTTACATATTTTGCTAAGAACTACACAGACTTAAGTTCTATTAGTATAGATCTTGGTATTGTGGTTATAAAAGGTGCCGAGATTTTCCAATCTATTAACCCTCTATTTGTTGTTTCTCTTACTCCAATTATTGTTGGATTATTTGGTTGGTTAAGAACTAAAGGTATTGAGCCATCTACACCTAAGAAGATTGCTATTGGTATGTTAATTGCAGCTTTAGGTTTCGTTCTTATGACAATTGGTTCTTTCGATCTACCATTATTCAAATCTATTGATCCTGCATCAGGAGGTACTCCACTTGATGATATTGCAAAGGTTACACCATTCCTTCTTATCGGAACATATTTTATACTTACTGTTGCTGAGTTATTTATTTCTCCTCTTGGTATTTCTTTTGTTTCAAAAGTTGCACCTCCAAAGTATCAGGGTATTATGCAAGGTGGTTGGTTAGGAGCTACTGCTCTTGGTAACCAGTTACTATTTATTGGAGCTATTCTATACGAATCAATTCCAATCTGGCTTACTTGGACTGTATTTGTAGTAGCTTGTACAATTTCTATGTTAACCATGTTATTTATGTTAAAGTGGTTAGAGAGAATAACTAAGTAACATTAAATTTAAATTAAGATGAAAAATATATTTAAGATAATAATACTTTCTGTTGCTGTTTTATCGTTTGCTTCTTGTAAAGATAAAATGAGCGCTGAGAAGGATGTTAATGCTTGTGTTAGTAAGTTAAAGCAGTTTAACACAAAATTTGAAGAATTCAATAAAGACGGTGTTATTTCTAAAGAGGGAAATAAGTCTGAATTCAGTAAGCTAAAATCTATTGCTGCTAGTTATTATGAGTCTGTAAACCAGATAAACTCTAATATCGAAACAGAAAAAGAGGATATTGCTGAAGGAAAAGAAGGATATAATTACGAGAGTGATTATCAAAGAATTATTAAAGAGAGAAACGATGAAATCAACTCTTTAGTTATTCAGTTCAAATCGAACATTGAAGCAATGAAATAATCTATCTAACTAGATTAATATTATTCACTAACCTGCTATTATTAGCAGGTTAGTTTTTTATATACATAATTCTGATTCTCAACACACCAGATTATTTTAACTCATATAAGAAACTGTTTAAAATTCATCCTTCAGTTTTTTTATATGGAGATATGAAGCCTAATTTCATTTAAAAGGAACCTCCAATCGAATAAAATTTGTCTTATTATGCTTCAATTTTCATTGATAAAAAATTCAAAAAACAAATTTAAACAGCTTCTGAAATTACCAAGTAATTAAATTACATATTATCATATAAATAGTTATCAAAAAAAAATCGATAATTTATTTTTATCACATTTCTACAGTCTTTTATCAACATTTTCCGGTTGTTCACGTATAAAAACCCAACACTATACTAAAAATCAGAAAATGAGATATAAGCTAATATTATTAATACTAATTACTATTCTGTACGCTGAATTACCTAATGCACAGGTAAAAAAGTACTGGATACAATTTAAAGATAAAAAGAATAACACCTACTCTATTGACAAACCTAAAGAGTTTCTTTCACAAAAAGCTATAAACAGAAGAGTTACTAACAATATAGAGATCACAGAAGAGGATTTACCTGTGTCTGAGACATATATTAAAACTCTGGAAAGTAAAGGTTATAGAATAACCAACAGAATTAAATGGTTCAACGGAGTTATTGCTGAAACAGATAACGAAAATACAACCAATCTTAAATCGTTAAGCTTTATAACAGAATACGAGTGTATAAATATTAGCTACAATAAACAATTCCAAAATCAACAACATAAATTCGAGAGAGTTTCACCTCAAAAAAGATCAACATACAGTTATGGCGAATCAGGAAATTCAATAGATATGCATCAGGGTGCATATTTACACCTGAACGGGTATACAGGAGAAGGGGTATCAATAGCTATTCTCGATGCCGGATTTTATCGTGCAAATATTCTTCCTGCATTCACACACCTGTATAAAAGAGGAAAGATTAAAGGTGCAAAAAACTTTGTTGACAATAAGTGTGTATATGATTGCCACCCTCATGGTATGCATGTTTTATCGATACTTGGTGCAAATATTCCGAATGAGATTGTTGGTACTGCTCCAGATGCAAATTACTATCTGTTAAGGTCAGAGAACTCAAATACAGAGAGTATTGTAGAGGAATATTACTGGACTGATGCTGCCGAATATGCCGATAGTATTGGCGTTGACATAATTAATAGCTCATTAGGCTATAATTACTTTGATAATACCAACAAAAACCACAAATATTCAGACCTGAATGGCAACACAACAATAGTTAGTAAATCAGCAAGTATAGCTGCAAAAAAAGGTATTCTGGTTGTTGTAAGCGCAGGTAACGAGGGTAATACAGACTGGCAGTATATTACAGCTCCGGCAGATGCTATTAATGTACTTACAGTAGGATCTGTTGACAAAAGAAATACACTTACAATGTTCAGTTCATTCGGACCAACATCTGACGGAAGAATTAAACCGGATATTGTTGCACAAGGATTAAACCTGGTAGTCCAGAATTTTGATGGTAAAACATCTACAATTTCAGGTACATCATTCTCTGCACCAATAATTGCAGGACTTGCTGCTTGCTTATGGCAATCATCGCCTCAACTCACAAATACAGAATTAATTAATCACATAAAAGAGAGCGGCAATATATATCCATTTACAAAAAATGGTTATGGGTATGGAACACCAAACTTTCAGATAGCATTTGAGGCAATAAACAAGGTTATTTCAGATTCTGAGAACATGATAAATATAAAAGCTAATCCAATGCCATTTAATAATAATTTATCATTAGAGTTTGAAAAAGACGTCATTATAGAGAGTATATCTATATTAAATAGTCGCGGTGTTGAAATTTATAGAAAGAATTACTCCGCTACAGAGACAAAAGATATAAATTTGAGTAATTTAGAGCACTTAGCCAATGGAGTATTAATTATTTTAATTAAAACAGACAGAGGCTACTGTACTAAAAAACTCATTAAAACATAAATGGAGCACAAAACTTTATCGGGTTTAAACAATGAGATAAAAACATCGCTATACAAATCGTTTCCGGAAACAGTATGGGTTGTAGCCGAAATAAGCGAGATAAAGACTAACTATTCAGGTCATTGTTACTTAGAACTAATAGAGAAAGACGGGAATAAGAACCAGATACTGGCAAAATCAAGAGCAACAATATGGGCATACGTATATCGTATGCTCTCTGCATATTTTAAAGACAGCACAGGATACGATCTTCAGGAAGGATTAAAGGTTCTGCTTAAGGCTAATGTAGAGTTTCATGTACTATACGGAATGAGCCTTAACATTGTTGATATTGACCCGGGATATAGTCTGGGTGATATTGAGAAACAAAAGCAAGAGGTTCTGAATCAACTAAAGGATGATGGTATAATAGATCTTAATAAAGAGATAGAGCTACCTGTCCTACCCGGCAAACTAGCTGTAATCTCGTCTGAAACTGCTGCCGGTTATCAGGATTTCTGCAAACAGATAAGTCAAAAAGGAGATCAGTTTAATATAGGATTTGAGTTGTTTCCAGCTGTAATGCAGGGCGATAAAGCTTCGGCGTCTATAATTGCAGCCCTTGATAGTATTTATACAATATCTAACAGATACGATGCTGTTGTTATTATACGTGGAGGTGGTGCCAAAGCAGATATGCACTGCTTTAATGAATACGAATTAGCGGCAAATATAGCTCAATTTCCTCTTCCGGTACTTACAGGTATTGGTCATGAAAAAGATGAATCTATTGCTGATATTGTAGCAAATACAAAACTAAAAACACCAACAGCTGTTGCCGACTATATCTGCGACAAGTTTTCATCGCAAGAGGCATATATACAAGATATATCATCCATATTTTCCAACACAGTACAGAGAATAATATTTCAGGCAGGTAACCAGTTAAACAATATAAAACTCAAGGTAGCCCCGCTTGTAAATGAAAAGATACACAACAAAAAAATAGAGATAAAAGATATTATTTATCAGCTAAACAGATCTGTAAAAAATATTACTCTGGAACAATCATCATTAACCGATCTTCATAAGCAAAAATTAGATAACTATATAAACACGATAGTATCACTTGAGAAACAGCGGCTGACAAATTACATTAATCAGATTAATATAAAAGCAGTTAAATTCATCAGAGAAGAGAGTACAATTATTGAATTAATGGAGGAGCGCAAAAAGGCAAATGATCCGGTTACGGTAATAAATAAGGGCTACTCTGTATTATCAAAAAACAATAGAACTATACAATCTGTTAATGATATTGATATTAACGACAAAGTAAGCATTAAAATAAAAGACGGTAAAATAGAAGCCGTTGTAACAAATAAATAAAAGAGATGGCAAAAAAAAATATTACATATAAAGAGGCTATTACAGAGATAGAGAGCATTATTGAGAAGATAGATAACAGGGAACTGGATGTTGATGAGTTATCGAAAAATGTAAGCAGAGTGTCTGAACTATTAAAAATCTGCAAAACAAAACTCTACAAAACTGAAGAAGAGGTAAAAACAATTCTGAACGATATAGACGAATAAAAGAGAGCCGCTTCTGATTAAAAGCGGCTCTCTCTTTATTATATTTTATCTGAATAATTATTGCTTCTTCATTGCCTGAGGCTTAAGCATATATTCAGGATCAAGAATCTTATCAAGTTCCTCTTTAGAAAGCAATCCTTTCTCTAATACAAGATCATAAACACTTCTATTATCTCTAAGAGCCTCTTTTGCAATCATTGATGAGTTCTCATAACCAATAACCGGGTTAAGAGCTGTAACAAGTCCAATGCTGTTATAAACAAGCTCTTTACAACGATCAGCATTAGCTGTAATACCATCAACACAACGGTGTTTAAGAGTTGACATACCATTCTTAAGCATCTCTATTGATTCAAACAAGCTTTGAATAATAACCGGCTCCATAACGTTAAGCTCTAACTGACCAGCTTCAGCAGCCATAGTAACAGTAAGATCATTACCAATTACTTTAAACGCAATCTGGTTAACAACCTCTGGAATTACCGGGTTAACTTTACCTGGCATAATTGAAGAACCCGGCTGCATTGGAGGCAGGTTAATCTCATTAAAACCAGTACGTGGTCCTGACGACATTAAACGAAGATCGTTACAGATCTTAGATAGTTTAACAGCAAGACGTTTCACTGCTGAAGAGAACATTACAAATGAACCTGTATCTTGTGTTGCCTCAACAAGGTTAGATGCGTTAACAACCTTAAGTCCTGTAATCTCAGCAAGATGCTTAACAACTTTATCGTCGTAACCTGGTGCAGAGTTAATTCCTGTACCAATAGCAGTTGCACCCATGTTTATTTCCAGGAATAATTTAGCATTCTGCTCAAGACGATCAATCTCCTCTTCAAGCGTTGTTGCGTAAGCACCAAAAGCCTGACCTAAAGTCATTGGTACAGCATCCTGAAGCTGAGTACGTCCCATTTTAATTACTCCTGCAAACTCATCTGCTTTTGCCTTAAATGAATCTATAAGTTTTCTAAGATCACTTAAAAGAGTCATATTACTATTTATAAGAGCAATCTTAACAGATGTTGGGTACGCATCGTTTGTACTTTGCGAAAGGTTAACATGATTGTTTGGATGACAGAACTGATACTCACCCTTCTCTTTACCCATAATCTCAAGAGCACGGTTTGCAATCACCTCATTGGCATTCATATTAGTTGATGTTCCTGCACCACCCTGAATCATATCAACAACAAAGTGTGTATGATATTTTCCGTTAATAATCTCATTACATGCAGCTACAATTGCATCACAAACATTTTCATCAAGAATTCCTAAATCGCAGTTTGCTTTTGCAGCAGCCATCTTAACATATGCAAGACCTTTGATAATTTCAGGGAAGAAATTAAGAGTTACACCTGAGATATTAAAGTTCTCAATAGCTCTTAATGTCTGAACTCCATAATAGTACTCATATGGTACATCTCTGTCGCCTAATAAATCGTGCTCGCTACGAGTTCTTCCTGACTCATACTGTGCAGCAGAATTTAAAAGGTGGTTATTTGCATGACGCATTCTTCTGCTAATAACTTTTGTTACATTAGCTAAAACCTTAATTGCAACCTGAGGGTTTGCATCAAAATAAGATTTTGTAACAGACAATACAGACGTATCAGCAAGAGCTTTGGCTGAAGTAGAGTGTGTTACATCTGTTCCAATAGCTCCTTCACCCAAAAAGTCACCTGAATTAAACACAGTTAATCTAGTCTCAGCACCAAGAGGCGACTTCTTAAACAACTCAACCTCACCTTCACATATAATAAAGATATCCTGACGCGGACCATTTTCCTCAAAAAGGAACTCTCCTTTATTATAACTTTTTGGTTGTAACTCGGATACTAATCCGTTCAACTCCTCATCAGACAATCCTTTAAAGAGCTCTACTCCTTTTACGAAATCTAAAATCTTATCTGCTTTCATCTGTAAATATTATTTTACTTATTGTCAGACTAAATGTTTACTATTATATGCCTTTAATAAAGTTAAACATTTTTATCTGTTTTTATTATCATTTCTTAATCTGCATTTTTTACAATACAGAAATACTTTGTCTCCTTTGCAAAGGTATATAGCAAATGAGATAAAAAAACTGTTCCTTAGTATTTAAATATATATTTAAGAGCATAAAATTAGCTCATCAAGCAAAAAAAAGGCCATCAGATTGGGAGTCTGACAGCCTTTTAACCATGCTACTATTGATATAACTAATTTATTAGAAAGGACTTAAACTATTACAGATTAGTAATGTTTAAGTGTTTAAGAATTCTTTATTCAATCTGAAACGACAGACTTTTCACTGCAAATCTCTTTATTCGTTTCTCAATATGGTCTGACGATTCTAAAAATGTTGCCAGTCCTTTAATCTCACATCCGTCAATACCTTTTACTCTGGCGCTATTATACAGAACCTTTGACAAATGTTTAATCTGCTGCTGACCTACTTGCAGAACCTGAACAATATCAATGTCATCTACAATAAGTTTCTCTGAAACACCTTTCAGTCGTAATATATTATTGTCTGACAACTCCTGTATCTGCTTATAGGTTAATGCTATTGGATCATCATTTTCTGATAATACACCTATTATCTTCTGTGTTACAGGATCTACTATAGGTGCACCCGCAAAACTACAGTCAACTGTAATATCGTGTTGTATTTTAACAACACCATTATCTACATATTTGCCTGTTACAATACCATGGCACAACGAAAGATTATTTTTAGAACCACTGCCTAATACAACTATCTCCTGCCCCACTTCTACATCTTCTGATGATGACATTATTAATGACTTCTGTCTCTTATCAGACAAAAAGTCTGCATCAATTACTCCAAATCCCCACTTATTACTTCCTGGCCCAACTCTTAACTCTTCTATAAACTCAGAATAATCAATTGTAAACTTTAGCTCTTCTGTGTAACCATCATTTGCGTAAAACGTTATTGTTACATCTGTTGCCTTTTCGTTTATAAAAATCTCCTGAGAAGTAACCACAAAACTCTTTACTTTAAAACCGGTATAGGTTTCAAGAACATAACCCATATCGCCCCTTAATTCAAGTCTGCAAATTGTTCCAGCTATTTCGTTCCAAAGATTTTTATACATAATTCAAATTTTTACTATTAAGTGTTTATGTTTTCATGCTCGCTTAAAAAGCTAAATACTCAATATGTATTTGCTTAAAATTTCCACTGGTAAAAATATCAGCAATTTTCCTTACTTACAATTGTCAATGTTGTCAATTTTTTTTTCCGGCTTTTCAGAGGGTAAAAAAAAATCGAAAAAAAATTCATTTTTTCGATTTTTAAAATCATATATTTTTAAAATACAACTAATTACAGAGGAAAAAAAATTTAAAAAAAATCAAAAACATTACCCATTAAACGTGCAAATCCGTCATTCGTGTTTGAAGGTATGACAAGGTATTTTTCGCGTAAATCAGGGGGTGCATTCTCAACAACATAACTTGTTCCTGCATAATCTAGCATATCAATGTCGTTATAATCATTACCCACAGATATTATATTGTTTATTGATATATTATACTTTTTAGCTATAAAATCAATACCTGTTGCTTTTGAAACATCCTTCGGGAATATCTCAATCCAGGTAGATTCACCATTCAATGGAGATGTTGTTCGTATAACATTCATGTCCGGTAAAAGATCTCCTATATGATAACTGATATCCGGATTCTCGACTATAGCAACAAACTGAGCAGCATTACCAACCCATTTTTGTCCATTAAGGCTATTCCCGTATCCATTATATACAGAAATACGCTTATAAAAATCGGTATTACCACTATTACCCTCATGATACATAAAATGATGATTATCAGGAATTGTATTATGCACCATAAACGATAAGTTCTCTGATTTTAGCAGCTCAATAATATACTCAACACTTTTGTTATCAATACATCTGTCATAAATTATCTCTCCCGTTTTCCATTCTACAATTCCAGCTCCAGATGAAAATACCAGATAGTCTATTGGTAAATCAGGATCCAAAACTCTTTTTGCAGAATATAACGAACGTCCGGTAGCGATAACCCTTAATACTTTTTTTTGCTCTAAAGCTTTAAGAGCACTCAGGTTCATCTCAGACATTTTACTGTTGTTATCCAACAAGGTACCATCAAGATCGGTAGCAACTAATCTTCCAGACATATAATAACTATTATTAAATTCAACTCAAATTTAAGGTTAATTAACCATTAAATTATTTTGATTGATCATCTTTTTTATTAAATTTAAACATCCAAAAAAATCAAAATTCAATTGCTATGACAAAGACCATAACATTTAACGAGCTTAGAAAGATCAAAGACTCACTTCCTGGTGGTAGTATGAAAAAAATTGCTGAGAAACTAAACTTAAGCGAGGATACTGTCAGGAATTATTTCGGTGGCTCACATTATAAAGAGGGTAAAAGCGTTGGTATTCACGTTGAACAGGGACCCGATGGAGGATTAGTTACACTAGACGATACTACAATTCTTGACATTGCAATTGAGATGTGCGAGGAATGTAAGAAAGAATAATATAACCAAGTTCATAAGACAATACTACTAAAACCAAAAAACCCGAGCAGAAAAGGCCACTTTTCTGCTTTCTTTTTTTTATTACAATGCTACATACCCCATTCTGTAAAGATCTGTTTATATTAGCCACAGAGTACATCAACAATATCTTCAGCAAATCAAATATTCCGTCGCACGATACATCGCACCATATAAGAACATGGTATAACGCAAAAAAAATTGCAGACATTGCACCAGAACAATTCTCTGATAAAAAACTGGAAGCATTAATGATTGCGTGCTTGTTTCATGACACAGGTCTTTCTGTTACAAAATCAGAGAAACACGGTCACTATAGTACCTTAATATTTAATGATTTCTGCAAACAAACGGGTTATATCTCTGAATACAAAGATTGTATTTATAAAGCTATATCTGATCATGACAAAAAAGATTATAAAAACAGAGACAGAGAAGATAAGTTTTCTATATACAATATCCTTCCAGTTGCTGATGATATGGATGCATTTGGTTATATTGGTATATTCAGATATGCCGAGATATATATTTTAAGAGACATAAATACAGAGGATATTCCTGACAGGATATTAAAAAATGTAACCGGAAGATGGAATAATCTGAATTCAATATATGGCGACAGCAATTTATCATCGATTTTTGAGGAGAAATATCAAACATTAGTATCATTCTACAGTAATGATGATAAACATATTACAAATACCTTTATTAATTATATTGCAGAAAATGTAAACAACTATAAAACAATTGAGGAATTTACAGAGATGATTATACAAGACAATTGCTGTTTACTGAAAACTATTGCTAAAGAGATTATAAAAGAGACAGACGCCATAAACCGACGTCTGTACTGATTTTATATTATCTTATTTGCAAGTCTAATGATTTCTTATCATTAAGATAGAGTGACAGTTTATCTCCAATTTTCACTGATCCTACTCCTGCCGGAGTTCCCATAAAAATCAGATCACCTATCTTCAGCGTAAAGTATCTTGACACATATGATATTATCTCATCTATTGAGAAAATTTGGTCAGACAAACACTCATCTTGCACTGTATCATCATTCTTATCAAGACGAATTCGTATGTTATCTGTACCACCTAACTCATCAACATTATAAAAATCACCTATTGGCGCTGCTCCATCAAATGATTTAGCAATCTCCCATGGTCTTCCTTCCTTTACACATTTCTCATGAAGATCGTGTGCAGTAAAATCAATCCCAACACCAATCTGGTTGTAATATCTTGATGCAAACTTTGGCTGAATATTCTTACCTACCCTGTTAATCTTTACCACAATCTCTGCCTCGCAATGCAAATTTGTTGTAAAGTCCGGATAATAAAAAGGTTGCCCTTTTTTAAGATAAGCTGAATCCGGTTTTGTAAAGAATATTGGTTCAACAGGTTTCTCTACCCCTAACTCATTAATCAGGCTATTATAATTATGTCCAATACAAATAATTTTCATTTGTTTATAATTGTTTTTCTTTTGCCAAATGGAACTCGCATTTATAGTCATTTCCGTGTGTGTGAATGACTATTCTCATGCTTCGTTTCATCTGTATCTAATCTTAATATTTCAGATTAGAATAGTTTTCCAGTAAACGATCTTAGCTTTATCTGTGTAAGTATCTTTTTAGTATACAGCGGAAAATCACCATTAATCATCCACCCATAATACCCTGAATCCTTTTCAAGTACAGAACTTACAGATTGTCCTTTATATTTTCCGAAGTTGAATACCTCAACACCCTTATCGTTATAAACAATACGTCCGGCGAAATCAACATTCTTATTCTGCGTTGAGAACTCTGCCAGTTTATCAATATCGTTTATAACCGGTACTGATACATTTCCTTTAGCATCTTTAAACTCAGCCCCGTCATATCTGTCCAGTTGCGATTTCAACACCTCATAAGTTGCCCTTGTATCAGCCATTGCACTGTGTGCATTCTCCAGACTCTTACCACAATAGAATTTATAAGCAGCAATAAGTGTCCGCTGCTCCATCTTGTGAAAGATTGTCTGAACATCAATAAATTTTCTCTTTTTGAAATCAAAATCAACATCGGCTCTTAGAAACTCCTCAGCCAACAACGGAAAGTCAAACCTGTTTGAATTATATCCCGCAAAATCACATCCCTCTAAAAAAACCGATAACTCTTTTGCAATCTCTTTAAATGTTGGAGCATCTTTAATATCCTCATCTTTAATACCATGAATATCAGATGACTCTTTAGGTATTGGTATTGTCGGATTTATTCTAATATCTTTAAGATCTTCGCTTCCGTCAACATTAACCTTAATAACCGACAGTTCTACAATTCTGTCCTTGGCTACATCAATCCCTGTTGTTTCAAGATCAATAAAAGCAAGGGGATTCTTTAAATTTAACTCCATTAAATACTATATTTAATCTGTTTATATTTCTTTTCAATGGTCAGACAAAACTTGTATTATAGTCTTTAGTACAAGTAAGAAAAACTTTTGCGAATGCTTAGTTTTATCTGCAAAAAATAAAGGTTGCACAATATTGCGCAACCCTAATATTATATAATTAATATCATATTAACCATTTACCATCATTGGCATAAGTAGCATAAGCACATCTTCCTGCTCATTGTCTTTTTCAAGAGGTAATAATAGTCCTGCACGTGTAGGATCAGAAAGCTCTAATACAATATCGTCAGAGTTAAGATTAGACAAAATCTCAATCAGAAACAACGATTTAAATCCTATTGCCATTTCGTCACCCTCGTACTGACATGTAAGACTCTCTTTACCAGAAATAGAAAAATCTAAATCCTGAGCCGACACCTCCATATTATTTCCTGAAAGCGAAAGTTTTATAAGGTTACTTGCCTGATTTGAATAAACAGAAACCCTCTTTAACGCACTCAAAAATCCAACTCTGTCAATAACAACTTTGTTCGGGTTATTTGCAGGTATAACTGAGTTATATGCAGGATAGTTACCCTCAACTAATCTACATACCATCATATAGTTTGGCAATGTAAAATATACATTTTTTGAATCAAATTTTATATGAACAGACTCATCTCCTTTCGGAAGTACATTTCTTAATAAACCTGATGGTTTCTTTGGTAAGATAAATGAACATTTATCATCAGCATTTAAATCGGTACGCTTATATCTTACCAGTTTATGAGCATCTGAAGCAACAAAAGTAACATCTTCAGAACTCATCTCAATAAATACACCATTCATTACAGGACGTAATTCGTCATCGGCTGTTGCAAATATTGTTTTCTCAATACCACACAAAAGAGCACTTGAGTTCATCGATATTTCGTTTACTGAACCGTCAAGATCTGGTAGAGCAGGGAATTCCTCTCCGTTCTGCCCAACAATTGTATATTTACCATGCTCGCTCTGTATTAATATTTGCTGATTATCAGTATTAATATCAAAAGTAAGAGGTTGCTCAGGTGTGTTCTTAAGTGTCTCTATCAAAACCTTTGCCGGTATTGCTGTAATACCGCCTTCTGTAACATTATCTAACACCATACTTGTTACAAGAGTTGTTTCAAGATCTGATGCTGTAATTGTAAGCTCATTTCCTTTTAGCGAAAACAAAAAGTTATCTAAAATAGGAAGAGTATTCTTATTACTAATAACCCTATTCACCACTTGCAAGTGACTTAATAGCTCTGTACTAGATACAATAAACTTCATCTATATAATTATATTTATTATTAATCAATGTTTTGTGTATAATATACGTATTATACATTCAAAAACCAATATTACAAAAAAAAGATTAGTCACCCAACCTATAAATACATAAGTTTTTAACTTTTAAAACATAGTTATCTACATATGTTGAAAAAATATAACCAAGCTATATTTATTTAAAGTACGAATACTCCTTAAGAAACTTATCAAGAGATATATAAGGAACCTCATAAACAACATTACTGTTATTATAAATTACATATGCATTAAACAGATCTTCCTCTCCCAATTCATCAACCTTTCTGTACACATCAATAACATAATCTTTTTTGGTCTTTAACGTTATTCTTGCAATAAGGTCTGAACTATTGGCATCAGCAAACTCAGCAGATTTTTTTAAACTTTTATAACTTAAGCTTGAGGCAAAAGACAAGAAACTATACAGCTTATCACTATTTGCAATATCATCACCTTCATTATCATTTTCTGACAATACAAACTGCCCGTTTGCTTTACGCATTAACCTGAACGACTTCTTATCTCTATCTGTGTATATTACAGATATTTCTGTTATATTGTGTGGCGAAACAGAAAAGACAATATTAGATAACCAGTATCGTCTATCAGTAGAAAACAGATCAGACAACTCACCTGATACACCTGTTATTTTCAGGTAACACGGAGCTTCCTTATTATCAACATCTACAAAAATATCTGTACCCGAATCATAAAATTTATATGTTCTGATTATATCATCGCCAGATTTTACAACAACCTTTTTGAATGATTTAATATCTCCTTTATCTATTGCCGCAGAATATTTGTACTCTACCGGAGCATCTATCACTACCAGAGGCAACAGATTGTTCACTATGGCAATCTTCTTCTCCTCAACATACATATCTGTCCCAAACAGACGCCAAACACCCTGCTCATTATTCAATATTACAGTATCTGCATCTGAACATATTACATACTGAGTAACCGGAGAAGTATCTTCAATAGAAAAATCTGATGATGTTACGTTAAAGTCATCTGATGACAAAGAGTAACCATACCACACCAACAATGTAACAACAAAAACAATTACTCCTATTAATACCACTCTCCCCTTCATACACTTATAATTTATTGTTTAAAAAAGCTTACACACTCTGTTATTTTTTAAGTTATAACAACTTAATGCATATTATAAAAATCCACCTATCAAGCAACATTCAAAAGATAACTTATCTATTTCGCTTAACAGCATATCTTCGTTTTCTGTACAATGTAATTATTACTCCTAATATCACAATTACCAAAAGGGGTACAACCACATTTATCACCTGCCAATATTTCCTGTTTGCAAGAAGCTCTTTCTTATCAATCAATCTCATCGATAACTCACCTGATTTCAACGAGGTTAGATTATTATTATCACACATATAATTTACAATACTTCTAATAAAATCGGCATTACCATATGTTTTTTTAGAAAAACGATCGTAACCTACTGGCATAACTGATTTACCCTGAGCACGCATTGCCACCTCATTTTTAATTATATCTGCATCAGCAACCAATATCATCTTCCCTCTACCCTCAGAAACCGAAACAAAATTCACCCCGGTAGATCTCTCAAGATCTGACACTACTCTATTCTTAAATACCGACTGAAAATTACCCTGAAGCAAGACAGCAACTGGTACATTACTAATTGAAAAATCGTTTCTGGACGGATTCTCTCTAATCTCACTTAGATTAATAAAGTCTGGTACTCTTTTTACTCGCGTTAACTCAGAAGTATGCAACAAAACCTCCTTTGTAATATTTTTATCGCCCACAAAGTCTATACTACTAACATACGCCGATTTAACATCATTAAGACCTTTAACAATATCATTGTCTGAAGAACCAAGAAGAGGCATATACATCCATGGAGCAGGAAGAAACTGAGCATTCTGTCCGGGAGGAGCTGTATTTACAGGTATCTGCAAACACCTGTAATCCTGAACCAGTATAGGGTTAATTCTCACCCCATAGTTAAAAAACATATCATTCAGGTTCAAGTCTTTCACCAAAGACATTGTTCTTCCGGTATACCTTAAAGAGTCAGTATTAACATCAACCTGATCTACAAACCAGATTACACTTTTGCCCGACATAAGATACTGATCCAGCAGATACTTATCTCTCTCTGAGAATTTACCTTTTGGATCTGCAACAATAATACACTCAGTATCATCAAGAGATTTAATATTACTTAAACTCACATTTCTTACATCATAGAATTCAGATAATATACGTTTAGCATCAGCAATCTCAATCTCAGAAGCTTCAGAATGTCCGGTTAAAAAACCTACCCCCGGTTTCTTATCCTGAAGTATCATCTTTAACGCATATGTTAACTCATACTCTAAAAGTTCAATTGAGTTATTTATATTCTCATCTCCTGAAAAGGCAGGATTATTTTTAAGCAGATTTACAGAAACAGATTTTTTACCACTACTCATCACAAGCCCCGGAAACACTATTTGCTGCGTAACAGAGCCTTTACTATCACGTTGTTGAAAATTAATTGGCGATATCCCAGTCTCTATAAGATCGTCATACAACCTTTGCCTTACCTGTGCCGATCTGCTACGCGAAGGATCAATAAACTCAAATTTAAACCCTGATCCGGCATAAGCCTTAAATTCTACCAACTGATCTTCAAGAGCACTTCTCAATCGTTTCAGACCTATAGGCATATCCCCTTCAAGATACACCTTAACATAAACCCTCTCATTTATATCAGACAAAAACTCTTTTGTAGATTCTGTTAACGTATATTTTCCCTCATCTGTAAGATCAATCCTAAACCTAATTCCGTTTGAGATAAAAATGACTATCACAAACAGAACCACAATACCCACCAGACGTAATAACGAATTATTCTTTTTAATCATCTTTCTCAATAATAATAATTACAACTACCTTCTTTTTACCACATAAACAGTAGCCGAAATAAAAACAACAACAATACCTGTAAAATATATCACATCTCTAATATCAATTACACCTCTGCTTATTGATATATAATGTTCGTTAAGCCCTATATTCACAAAAAACATTTCAAGATTTTGCAAACCAGGTATTGTTGATATAAAATCGAATCCCAGATACAAAACAAAACACAATACTGCCGACAAAAGAAACGACACAATCTGATTACTCGTTAAAGCAGAAGAGAAAAGACCAACTGAGGTATATACCGCAGTAAGAAACAACAATCCTATATAAGAACCAGCAGTAGCCCCAACGTCAATATCACCCAATGTGTTTAACGACACCAAATACACAACTGTTGGTATTAAAGCAATTACAGTTAAAACAAAAGCTGCAAAAAATTTTGCTATTACCAATCTGTGTTCTGTAAACGGTCGTGTTAATAGCAGTTCTAATGTCCCGGAACGTCTCTCCTCTGCAAACATTCGCATTGTAACTGCCGGAGTTAATAATAAAAAAAGCAGTGGCGACAACGAGAAAAGTGAGTTCATTGATGCCACACCTATATCAAGTACATTATTCTCACCGGGAAAAACCCACATAAATAATCCATTAAGAATCAGGAACAACATCATCACTATGTAACCTGTTAATCCATAGAAAAAACCAACTATCTCTTTCCTAAACTGCGAAAACATATTATTCTCTTATATTTTGTTTCTTACAAATTTAATATTTCAAACAGTAAAATTGCATTTTTTTATATCTTTGCTATAGCCCAAGGTCTGAATAACTAAACAAAAACACACAATAACAGTAATATTCAATCTGTACAAATCATTATTGATAACAAGAGTAGAATGAAAAAATTGTTTCTGACAATATCTTTAGTTTTTACATTAACAAATACACACAGCCAGCAGAAAGACAAACAAAAAAGTCATCTGAATATAAGCGGACAATATGTACATGGAATTATAATGCCTCACCATAGCCATATAGCATATATGATTAAAGATTACAGCAGAGGAGCCGAATTAACCATTACAAAAAAAACAGATGGTAGCAAAAGATGGCATGAGTTATATGGATATCCGGAGATAGGTATCAATCTGTATTTTACAGGCACAGGCAATAGTGATGTATACGGATATATTACTTCTGCAGCTGCATATGCAAGTTTTAACATTTTTTATACCAAATATTATAATCTAAGAACCAATACCTCTATAGGATTGGCATTTGCCTCAAAGAAATGGAACATAACCAGCAACAAAGAGAATCTTGCCATAGGCACAACGGTAAATGCTTATCTTATGTTTGGTATTTACAATAGTTTTAGAATAACAAAAAAAACCGATATTGTAGCAGGTATACAGTTCAGACATGCATCCAACGGCAAAACAAAATCGCCAAACTCAGGACTAAATTTCGTTACAACAAGTATTGGAGTAAAGCATATGTTCGGAGATTACAACAGATACAACTCCAGTTCTGACAGATATAATTTCAGTAAAAATGAATACTCTTTTATACTTGCAGCCGGACTAAAGAATCCTCACAGATGGATTGATAAAAAAAGTCTTATCACAACACTTGAAACAAATTATTTAAGACAAATAAATGAGAAAGAGTTATGGGGAGGCGGTACAGATATATTTTATGACTCATCTATAACTACCGAACAGGAAGATAAAAGAGTAAAAAAAGAGTTTGACAAAACAATAAGTATCGGCATTCATGCAACATATGAATTATGCATGGGCAAGGTAAGATTCTCTTTTCAGCAGGGAATATATGTATTTGACAAATACAAAGAGAAAGGATTATTATACAACAGGTTAGCTATAAAGTATCCTGTTAACAAATATCTTATCACAAAGATTGCCCTTAAATCGCACTACGCTAAAGCAGACTATATTGAATGGGGGATTGGATACAGATTTAATTAAAACACAAAACAGGTTTATTAAATGAATGAGCATAAAACAAAGACCTTTCCAACATGGAAAAACAGTTTTAATGAGAGTTTCATATAACCTATTAAAAATAAATTCAGACGTATGAAAACAAAAATATCAGCACTGATCATAATCACTACACTTTTTCTTGGATGCAAGAAAACTATATTCGGGGTTGGCAACGAAAGTAAAAAAACTATTGAACTGAATGAATATAGCGAGATTGTTTTAAATAGCAGCTTTGATATTGAGCTTATTCCTGACATTAAAGATTATGCAGAAATAACTGCCGGAGAAAAGATTATTAATGACATAAAACTTAAAATCAAGAGCAACAGATTAACCATTAATGATTACAGTAACTATAACTGGATAAAGGGGCTAAATATTCCTAAAATCAAACTACATTACACTAACATTGATAGCATTTTAATTACTGAAGCATGCAAAATACGTAACAGTGATATTATTAAAAGCGATACCAAATTCAAAATCAGATCTACGACACCTTTTACAGATATCAAACTAAATATTGACGTAAACAGGCTTAATATAATTACTGCCGAAAAACAAGAAGGCTATATTATACTATCCGGAAAAGCTACACATTGCCTTATTGCAAATTACGGAACAGCAACCCTTGATACACGAGATTTGTATTCTGAAAGTATGGATATATATCATAATAATATAAGTTCATGCTATGTAAGAGCAAAATCGTGGGCAAGAGTTATAATATGCCGAAAAGGTGATGTTTATATGTACGGACAACCTCCCACAATTGAGCGCATACAACACGGGACAGGAAATCTGCATTTAATAGGTAACAAATAGGAATTCATCCTCCTGATGCTCTACCTTACGTACATCTTCATAAGGTATCAGCTGAACATTATTATAGTAAAACTTAATAATATCTTCGTAAGAAAATCCTTTACGCGCCATATTCATAGCTCCTATCTGACTAAGCCCCACTCCATGTCCGTATCCTTTCCCATGAAAGTAGACGTAGGTTCCGCGCTGTTTTATTGAGAAGAACGAAGATCGCAACTTAAATCTATCTCGTATATCCCGCATCTCTATACACTCTTTACCAATACAGAAGTATTGTTTGCGCTTTTTCATATTGAAAGAGACATTTTTTTTCACCGCCTTTTCTGAAAATCCTACAGACTTCAAAAAATCACGCCATACAGATAACTTAACCTTTCGTGTCCATTTAGCATTTCGTTGATTAAGTGAATACGGATCTTTTTTAGCCCTAAGATAGGGTAATGCTTCCGACCATACCTCCTCAGAATTCGCAGTCTCTCCTCCGGAATTAGAATGATATACAGACAGTATCACCTCCTTTAATTTATCTACAATAACCAGGTGATCTGTACTCTCAACACAATTATCTATCCTGGAATTCACAGAATTTCGTCCATGGTATGCCTGACAATGTACTCTGTCGCACAGATTAAACCCTTCATGAATATGCTTATCAATATGCCTAACGGCATACGTTCTGGAGATAAGAGCCTGTGCTTTATAATACTCAAACTCTGATGCCGGACCTCCTTCAGCCAGCACAACACCAGATATATACTTATTTATGGCAACATGATTAATCATTCTGAGCTTACCTTCATGAACAGTAATAGCAAGATCATCATCATAGCTACGTGATTTTAGCGAAGGCCATACAGGTTTAATTCTAAAATATCCGTTTGGATTCTCGCTAGTAATATTAACATGAGAAAACCTACCAAGGATTTTACTCCCATTATGAACAGATACCATACCCTCGCTTGCCGACAAGTATATCAGGCTACGGTTATCAAGTCTGTACTGAACAGTATCGTTGCCTGTAAACAGATAATATGACATTACAGGTGTAAAAACAACAGTAGTAACATCCTTATTATAGTATATGCATATATCAAGATTTTTCTCCTGTGCTACAGTCAAAAATCTGATAAAAACACTTAGCAATATGACAACGATAGTTCTGTACATTGGGTTATAATGTAAATTTCACAACAAATATTATAATAGCATAAACAAAGGTTGCTACAATAATTCCTTTACCCCCTCTATATTTAAGTCTGTTTATATAAAGATAAAACAGTCCAAGATTTGGTAACGAAGCAAGACTCAGTAATTTAACAAAAAGGTCTATAAAAGCTTTAGACTTTATCATCTCTGCATACCAATCGTTAATCTGGATAAGCAAAAATACCGTTACAATAACGGCAGGAATTAATACACCCTGAATAAGTCCTACTAAAAATTTATCTGGTATAAATCTGTTTAAATCCATAATTATATTATTCTAAATCACCTGCTAAAGAGTCTATTAATTCATAATTTGTAAGGTCTATTGTAATAGGAACAACTGACACAAATCCATTATTCAGCGCCCACTCATCAGTATCATTACTTGATGGTTCGTCATTCACATAATACCCTGTAAGCCAATAGTAGTCACTTCCACGCGGATCTGTACGCTTATCAAACTCTTCAACCCATCGTCCTTTAGTTTGTCTGCACACCTTTATTCCTTTAATCTCATCAACTTTTCCGATCGGAATATTTACATTCAGACAGGTTCCTAATGGTAATCCTTTATCAATAACATGCTCAACCACTTTCTTTCCATATTCAACAGATGCCGAGAAATCAGCATTTCGCGAATAGTCTAATAACGAAATTCCAACCGAAGTACAACCATTAAGACATCCTTCAATAGCCCCTGCCATAGTTCCTGAATACATTAAACTTATAGATGAGTTTGAACCATGATTAACTCCTGAAAGCACTAAATCCGGCTTTCTTTCAAGAATCTGATTCATCGCTATTTTAATACAATCGGCAGGTGTTCCGTTACATGCATAAATCGTAACACCCTCTCTCTCCTCCAGTTTACGTATTCTTAAAGGAACCTTAATTGTTATTGCATGAGACATTCCTGAATTACCTGTTTCAGGCGCTACAGCAATAACCTTTCCGTATTCCTTAGCTATATTTATTAATGCTTCAAACCCTGTTGAGTAATAACCATCATCATTGGTTAACAGTATCAGCCTCTCATTATTTCCTTCTGCACTCATAATTTACCTGTTTTATAAATATTGTATACAAACATGTATAAACAATAATAGTCTATTATAGCATTTAATGCAACTACATTCAACACAACTTATCAACAAACATACACTACTGTCTTTTCTTAATACTATTTAATCTTTGAACAAGAGTTGGGTGTGAATAGAGACAGAACACAACATATGGATGCGGGTTAGGATGTGAGTAATTTTTCACTGTAAGATTTCCCAAACCTGAGATAAGGTCATCTCCACATCCATTTACAGCTGCAAACTCATCAGCCTGATATTCATTAAATCTTGAAAACAGATTAAACAGAAAACCAACAACAGATGATATTGGCGAAAACAGTAAGCTAAATGCCACTAATCCGACAAATACTGTATGATTCTCTACACCTATTGCCTCTGACAATATTGGTTTACTTAGAAACAGTGATAATACCCAAAAAGTTACACCTGTTTGAAGTACGGAAAGAACAATACTTTTCTGAATATGCTTATGCTTATAGTGCCCTATCTCATGTGCCAGAACAGCAACAATTTCCTTAACAGTAAGTTGTTCGAGAATATTATCATAAAGGACAATTTTCTTTCGTTTACCCATACCGCTAAAAAAAGCATTCCCTTTAGTTGAACGTTTAGACCCGTCTAATATATAAACATCTGACAACTGAAAATCTACCCTGTTACAAAATTCCTTGATTGCAGTTTTAAGCTCACCATCTTCTAGTGGAGTTAATTTATTAAATAGTGGCAATATTATAGAAGTATGAAACACTGCCATAAAAAGTGAGAACGCAGAAAAAGCAATCCACAAATACAGCCAAAACCTCTCTCCCATTGTATCATAAAACCATACAAAAAGAGCTAACAATCCTCCTCCTAATATAATTGCCAACATCCACGATTTCAGCTTATCAAAAATATAAGTTTTAACTGTAGTCTTATTAAAACCAAAACGCGACTCAATGCCAAAAGTAGAACATAATTCAAACGGTGTTGTTATTATATCGTTTGCAAAATAGAGTATGGCAAAGAATATAAGCGATTGCCATATAATATTATCAGATGCTCCTAAAGCAAAGTTATTGACAATGTCAAAACCCGACAAAAGGATAAATGCAACGACAACAACTAAAGAGAATAGCGAGCTAACAAATGAAAAACGTCTGTTTGCAATTGCATACAAAAACGACTTTTTAAGTTCACTATCTTTAAAAAATGGTTTAATCTCTACAGGTAGCGGTCTTCTCCTGTTTTTAAAGTTTAACCACGAAAATACTCTCTCTGAAACAAATCCTAAAACAAGAATAAAAATAATTATATACAGCAACATTTTATAACAAAATTAATTACGGTTCAAAGCTAATAATAAATGAAAAAAAATGGCAAAAAAATTTGGACAAAAGAATCTGATCCCCTACTTTTGTCAGCGCCTTTGGAGAGGTGGCAGAGTGGTCGAATGCGGTGGTCTTGAAAACCATTGTACGGCAACGTACCGGGGGTTCGAATCCCTCCCTCTCCGCCAGAGTCCCGATATCAGAAATGGTATCGGGATTTTTTGTATCCTTCCTAAAAACAATCAGTTTGCTTTACTACAAAATATAGTTAATTTAGATTCGTTTACATATACATAATCTTATTGTGTAATTTACTATTACACGTTTAGGTTGAAATGATATAACATATGGATAATAACGAAAAACTAAACAGTCTGTTAAAACAGTTAGACGACATCTCTTTAAGGCAAGAGTTGTTTGCTCAGGAGATATTCAGACTAAAAGAAGAAATTGATAATATTAAACGCAAGGAGAGTCTTAAATCAGAACCAAACGTTACAGAAGAACCTATTATTAATAAAGTATGTTCTGAACAAGAAGATAACGCTATATTCGCTCCCCCTCCTGTAGTTATTCAGGAACAAAAAGCTCCTAAACAAGAGGTAATAATACCTGAAACACCTAAATATGATGAAGGAGTAAAAAAATCAAATATAGAGAAGTTTATTGGTGAAAATCTGATAAATAAAATTGGTATTGCCGTAACAATAATAGGAATAGGTATAGGTGCTAAATACGCTATCGACAATAAATTAATAAGTCCTCTGTTAAGAATTATTTTAGCCTATTTAGCCGGATTAGGACTATTTGGAATATCATTAAAACTAAGATCAAAATACCTGAATTACAGCGCTGTTCTTTTTAGTGGTTCTATGGCCACCATGTATTTTGTAACATATCTTGCATACACTCTGTATGGATTTATTCCGCAAATACCCGCATTTATATTAATGCTACTATTTACTGCGCTAACAGTAATAGCAGCAATAAAATACAATAAACAGGTTATTGCTCATATAGGTCTTGTGGGAGCGTATGCATTACCTCTTCTGTTAGGTAGCAACAGCGGTAACGCAGCTATCATGTTCTCTTATATGACCATAATAAATATGGGTATACTTGCAATATCAATAAAACGATACTGGAAACCAATACTGTATTCATCAATGTCGTTAACATGGTTAATATTTATAATATGGCATATTTTTAATTCAGAAAATTCTTACGCCGACGGTGCTCTTATTTTTGTGACTCTGTTTTTTACAATTTTTTATGCAAGTATAATTACATACAAAAGCCTTAAAAAAGAGAAATTTGGCGCTGCCAATATCATATTAATATTAGCTAATTCGTTTGTATTCTACGGACTTGGGTCTTCAATAATAGATAACCATTTTGATAATAACTATCTGGGATTATTTACTCTAAGTAACGCTCTTTTACATCTTTTTGCCGGTTTTATAGTTTATAAAAACAAAGCTGTAGATAGAAATATGTTCAGATTCATTATTGGTCTTGCTCTTGTTTTTGTTACAATTACAATACCAGTACAGTTTGATGGTAATTGGGTTACTCTGCTATGGATTTGTGAAGCAACATTAATGTTTACAATTGGCAAAACAAAAAACAGCAGTGTCTACGAAAAAATATCATATGCAATAATGGCTTTGGCTATACTGAGCCTGATACATGATTGGAGCAATATTCCTTCTTATGCTCCTGACATAGCTGGTACCAGAATGTCACCATTATTAAATATTAACTTTATCACATCTGTGATATACATATTAGCATTTGGTTACATTATATACCTGCAGAGAAACAGTAAATCTCAAAACAACATCAGCACAACACTGAAGTCTATAACCAGTTACGGAATACCTGCCACCCTAATAGTTATTATATATATTACATTCAGAATAGAGATTGAGACATACTTTCGCCAACTTTATACTGATATATATACATCATCAGAATATATAAATCGTGATGTTATCAGATTAAGAAGATTATGGGTAATTATTTATAGTGTTTTATTCGTTTCTGCTCTTGGTTTATCAAACATTAAGTTATTCAAAAACAAAATTCTTGGATACTCTACAATAATAATAAGTATCATAACTCTGTTTGTTTTTATGGTACAAGGACTGTATAATTCCAGCTTATTACGTGACAGCTACCTGTCTTTATCAGGTGAACATAATGCAGGCATAATAAATATAATAATCAGGTATATTGGAATTAGTACAACTATACTATTAATCTATACCAATTGGTTATACATTAAAAGGCTAAACAAAACAGCATTTCTAATGCCTGCTTTTGAATGCTTTATCCATTTGTCGTCAATCTGGATAATCAGCAGCGAATTAATTAATATAATGGATATTCTGAATCTCGGACAATCCTACAAATTAACCCTTAGCATACTTTGGGGTACATACTCCTTATTTATGATTATTCTTGGTATTAAGTATCAAAAAAAACACTTACGTATTGCTGCAATTGTACTCTTTGCAACAACACTGTTGAAGCTTTTTACATATGATATTGCTCATCTGAATACAATTGCTAAAACTATTGTATTTGTATCGTTAGGTGTTCTATTACTGGTAATATCATTTCTTTACAACAAATACAAGAACAAAATTTATAAATAACATTCATTACCAATCAGTAATCGTGCTAAATAACATTGGTACGATTACTGATATCAGAATGAGATTGCTTATCGTTTTCTGTAAGATGCTTGTGGTAGCGGCTTAAAATATGCTATGTCATCGATAATGGTTGGTATTGTATCTATCTGGTCTCATAGCCCTTAACATAATCGTTTCCGGACTTATCTTATAATCAAATTCATCTAACTCTCTAAACCATGAAAGATAGTTATTTAGATATTTTGTTGCCACTCCATGAAACCTCTCCATCCATATCTCTAGTTTACGAATGTACAACCTCACATTCTGTATATGTACAACATCCCTCTTAACAATCTCCCTCTTTGATATATCTAAGACACCATGCCTTATCTTAGATTGCTTTGTATATTTCATGTAGACCTGCTTATTCTTGCTACAGAAAAGTGTATCATTGGTTATTAACCCACAAATCTCATTCTGTAAAACATCTGCACTAAAACCCGATAATATCTTATCGTAACTATTCTTTGATCTGTCTCTACAATACAGTGTAAACACCCTATTATTTACAGGGATTTGTGCATGAGATTTAAAGCCTCGCTTTCTGGCATTCCTGTTTAATTTTTTACTCCCTTTATCAGACCATGCAAATACCTTTTCATTAACCTCAACTATACCAGACAGCTTATCAGGTTTTATCTCTGTGGAGTTCTCCAAAAACCTATGCCTCCATCTGAATGAGGTATTTTTATGCACACCACATTTTGCTGCAGCTTCTCTTATTGTTAATCCATTCTTCAAACACTCTGCATATGAGAGCCAACGTCCTTTCTTTCGTAATTTTGCAAGAGGCGTTCCTGTCAATACATTAAATGTTCGCCTACACTCCTTACACTTATAACGTTGCATATCATTCCGTATACCCCATTTCTGAAGTTTATCAGATTTACAATGAGGACAATTAACATCCTTATGATTATTATTTAATAGGCGTGCAACAAATTTAACTGAATCGCGTTTTTCAATTGCTTCTTTAAGAATATGATACCTTTTATTATCAAGTCCATTAACCAGATTAACTAACTCTGAATGCTTTGAAGTTTTCATACTGAAGTCCATTTTGGTTACAGAGGTTATACGATCACCTATTATTTGAGTTACATATCAAACGTGGACATAGCATCATATAACAACGCTACCTCAAGTCACTCCCTGACAAAACCTCTAAAAATACCACCATACATACCTTATACACCCAGCTACTAAACAAACTGGTGCCAACAAAATAGTCAGCACCAGCAATAGTGTATTTTACACCTCTTTATATTTCCATTTTCCCAATCTAAAAACATACAGTGCAATCAATGTCATAACTGCCTCTGAAATAATTATTGAGTAGAACACTCCATTTTCATTCATTCCTGTATAAAAAGCAAGAAAACATGCTAAAGGGATCTCCAAACACCAAAAACAGAATATATTTATTATTGTAGGTGTTTTAGTATCTCCTGCTCCATTCAACGAATTAATTAGGATAGATCCAAAACCAAACACAACAAAACCATAACTAACTATCCGGAGACAATCAACCCCACTCTTTATAACCCTGATATTATCTGTGAATATACGTATCAAAGGTTCAGTAAATGCAATAAGTATTATTGATATCAGAATCAATATTACAGCATTAACTCTAACAGCAAGCCAAACGGACTCCTCTGATCTATCAGGTCTTGAAGCACCAAGGTTCTGTCCTACAAGAGTTGCAACAGCATTTGATAACCCATTACAAGGCAGAATAGCAAAAATAATCACACGTATACCAATTGTATAACCCGATAAAGCATCGCTACCAAAGGTTGATATCACTCTTACTAGAGCTAACCAACTTGTTGTCATTATTAATATCTGACCAATACTCCCAATAGATAATCTTACCAACTTACCCATTAAAGCAACACTAAGCTTTACCCTGCTTAAATCTATCTTTATTGCTCCTGATCCCTTTACAAGAAGGTAAAGCTGATAAACAACGGCAACTCCTCTTCCAATATTAGTTGCTATTGCCGCCCCTTGAACTCCTAATTCCGGAAATGGTCCAATTCCGAAAATAAGGCAAGGATCTAATACTATATTAATTACATTTGCTAAAGCCAGAACCCTTAAAGCAATAGCTGCATTACCAGCACTTCTGAATATCCCATTAATCACAAACAGAAGCAGTATCACATAATTACCACCTAACATTATTGAGGTAAAAGAAGAGTGTTCATTCACAATTACACTTGATGCACCCATCAATTGCAAAATATCTTTTGCAAAAAATATCCCGGGAATCGCTATCAACGATGAAAAAATAACCCCGGCAACAATACCATGAAAAGCTGTACCAGAAGCCTTCTCTTGATTCTTCTCTCCAATACGTCTGGACACCATAGCGGATGTTCCCAAACTAAGTCCAATACCCACAGCATAAACAAGGGTAATTATACTTTCCGTAATACCAACCGCCGCAATAGCTTCAGATCCCAGACGCGAAACAAAATATATATCTACTATAGCAAAAACCGATTCCATCAACATCTCCAATACCATTGGTATTGACAGCAGAAACAAAGCCTTTTTTATACTTATCTTAGTATAATCTACATTACTTCCTTTAACAGAATCAACTATGCTTTTAAAAATATCACGCTTTCTTAAATTTATTCTATTCAATTTTTCAATCATCTCTCTTTTTTAAGTATTCATCAGGTTCTCTCTTAATAATATCACACTCTATTCTATCACAAATATTTACTGCACACACCAGTGCATACGAATAATTAAAACTCTTCATAGCTGTAAATTTTTAATTAATAAATGTTAAATATTAAGTCTCAAAAGACTTCAAAAGATTTGTACAACACACACCTGTTGTACTTTTAGTAAGTAAAACAAAAGATTAAAAGACAAAAAGATTCTTTGTCTTATTTAAAATGCCAGATATGTTATAGAAACAGGTTTCATTGTAATCATTTTATTCGCTGCAAATGTAATACTTATTATGAAATATCACAAAACTCACTTTAACACAAAAGTAGTACATACCAAAAAAACGGGTTACTCATAGCGAGCAACCCGTTTTAAATATAATAATGATTACTACCCTATTCCGTAATAAATTTATAAAATCCTTCAGGAGCAGTCATTGGTTTGAATTCCGCCTTACCTGAAGCAGATTTTGCAGCAAAATAATACTCCACAACCTTTCCTGATTCAGTAAAAGGTACATTTGCTATATAATAATTATCAACACCACTCTCTGTTATCATAACACTGTTCCATTTCTGATCGCCTGACAATCTCCAGAAAAGCTTAAGTTCAGAACTTACAAGACCAGCATCACTATAATCAATAATATTTGCCTCTATAGTATATCCATCTGTTGTTTTAACAGGATTTTTGCCACGTGCTATATATAACATCTGAGGATCCCACATTGCTCTTGTTCTACAGTGCAGTGCATCGCCAGAATTCCATCCAAAACCAGAAGCACGACGCTTTAACACTCTAGGATGCAGAATTGGCTCTTCATGCACTTTATAAATAAAACCTTTAACATCATATCCAGGTAAAGCTTCAGACCACTGTTTTAGTGCAATAGAATCCTGAGCTATACCAAACAACGGTACATATACATTCTTATTCAGAATAAGCGAGTTAGAATACGCAGCAAGCTCTTCTCCATCATATCGGTTTGTATTAAGACGAATAATTTCATACGGCTCTCCGGCAGCATTTCTAAGTTTAGACAACTCATTATTTACAATATCCTCATATACCTGATACAACTCATGATCAACAGGTGGCTGCATAACAAATAATCTATTTTCATCTAACATCTTAAGCAGACAATCGATATGCTGAATACCACTATGCTCAAAATTAGAGATAAAATTATACATATCTATACCAAGCATCTTCTTAGCATCAGTAACCAACTGCTCATCGTTTCCGCCAATATATCTGTTCTCGTTTTTAATAATACATGTAGATATAGCACTTCCTCTTCCATCCATAAATACATTTCCTCCTGTATATGTAAACGGAAGTTCAACTCTCTTATACCCCATATGTTTTGCTATATCAGCTGGAGTTTCATCATCATCTGTAGTAAGAATAATCTTCTTCTCTCCGGTTTTCTCATCTTTCTCAGTAAAAAGCATTTGCAACTCCTCATCACAGCCCATACCTGTAACAGGAGTACTATACTCATACTGACCATCTGCTAAATGCATATTTCCAACAGAATCAAATACTGCAAATGCACCCCAGTCTCTTGCCCACCATGAGTCAAGCCCTTGAGCCGAAATAATAAACTCAACATTATTAAGATTAATATTCCACTTCTTATACCACTTTATAGCCTCTTGCTTCTCTTTCTCATCAGGCACCATGGTATACAACTTAGCATCTTTTGCCAGTTCAATAACCAGTTTATGAGGGATATCAAGTGGCCATACCACTATTGTACCCATTGAAGGTTCCCACTCAGCAGCTACCCTATTTGTTTTGTGCTTTAATAAAGGCTGCTTTATTATTTCACTCTTTTTCTGCTCTGCAGTACACGAAACTAATAAAATAGTTAACAGTACGGCAAAAAATTGCAGTTTGCTCAATCTCATGTTTTTTTTGTGTTTTATAAGTGTAAGTAAATATGTACAACACTATTACAAATAGCGCTTGAAATTATAAAAAATAGCGTGCAGTAACAATTAATAATGTGTTAATATTTATTGCACGTTGTTAAGTGTATCTTACCTACACATTAATAGAGATCTATCTAAAACCAATTTTGGGGTATATTAAAAAAAGAGAGACATTACTGCCTCTCTTTCTGATATATTATTTTGCTAACTGACTATTTAGACACAAAATGATAATGCGATCCAAAACGCTCAAAAGCCTCTTTGTCTAGTCCTTCTCTATGATCAGGATGAGCAACACTAATAATTGCTTTTGCTCTGTCCTGAAGAGTTTTTCCGTAAAGATTTACTGCTCCATACTCAGTAACAAACCAATGCATATGCGGACGTGTTGTTACAACACCTGCTCCAAGGTTAAGCACATTAGCTATCTTACTAACTCCCTTATTTGTAACAGAAGGCATTGCAATAATAGGTTTTCCTCCTTTACTCTTACCTGCACCAGTAATAAAATCAACCTGTCCGCCAACACCTGAATAGAACTTAGTTCCTAAAGAATCAGCACAAACCTGTCCTGTAAGATCTATCTGCAATGCAGAATTTATAGATGTTACTTTTGGGTTTTGGCTAATAATATCAACATTGTTTGTATAACCAACATCCATCATCAACACTCCAGGGTTGTCATCAATAAAGTCATAAACCTTCTTAGATCCCATAACAAATGTCGATACAATTTTACCTCTGTCAAGCGCTTTATTAGCTCCGTTTACAATCCCTTTCTCAACAAGCGGAAGTAAACCATCAGCAAACATCTCTGTATGTATTCCTAGGTTTTTATGATTTCCTAGTTCTGCAAGTACAGCATTTGGTATAGCTCCAATACCCATCTGTAGAGTAGCTCCATCATCTACCAAAGCAGCAACATTTTTACCAATAGCAGCCTCAATAGGATCCGGCTCAGTAAATACAGCTTCAATAAGCGGAGTATTATCCTCACAGAAAATATCAATAAGATCCATTGGAATCATTGCATCACCCCATGCACGTGGCACATTAGGATTTATTACAGCGATTACTGTTTTAGCATTTTGTACCGCAGCAAGTGTTGAATCAACTGAAGTACCCATAGATACATATCCATGCTTATCTGGAGTAGAAACCTGAATCAATGCCACATCAACCGGTAACACATTATCACGAATCAAACGTTGTGTTTCATGTAAAAATACTGGTATATAATCAGCATAACCTGCTTGAGTAGCTTTACGTACGTTGTGTCCTACAAAAAACGATTCCATCTGGAATACACCCTCAAACTCAGCCTCAGCATAAGGAGCTGGTCCTTCAGTGTGCAGGTGCTGAATTCTTACACCTTTTAATTCTCCAGCTCTACCTCTATCACACATGGCATTAATAAGACCTTGTGGAGCTAAAGCAACACTGTGAATATGTATTCTGTCGCCGCTCTTTATAGCTTTAACTGCTTCCTGTGCAGAAACAATATTAATATCTCTTGAAAACATATCAATAAATTTAATTTATCCTCTGGTTCAACATCAAAGCCCCAAATTTATTGTAAATTCTCGTATCTTCTACACAGCGTTGTTTAACAACATAATGCTATATGACATAAATAATGATGTTATATTTAATGCCTCATCTGATAATCAAGCTTCAGAACATCACTTTTACGTTTACGCAGTTTATCTCGGTATTCATTTATCAGGCTTGTACTCTTTATCTCTTTTGATTTCTTAAGATACTCAAATGCTTTATCATAATCGCCCATTACCTCTGAGGCAACAGCCAGATTAAAGTAACAACTTGCTTTAAGTTTCTTATTACTTCTTTTTGATAATTCTTTCCAGATATGCTCTGCTTTCCGCCACTTATTATCCTGAGCAAAAGATAGCGCACGTCCCATCTCAATATGCCCCTGATAATACAACTTTCGTGTCTCAACTCCCCAGTACGGAGCAATACGTCTGGCATAACTTACACCATTATCAAATGCTTTTTTATCAAGCCCACTAAGAACAATGTACTGAACAAAATCATAATAAGCAAGGTCTCCCTGATACCCCCTTATTGTTACAGAATCAGAGAAACTATGAGTATCAATAATCTCCCCCGTTCGTGCATCATATAACCGCCATAAACCTTCAAGATACCCTCTCTGTACATTAACAGGTTTTCTGGTTTCGCCTGTAAACGCCAATCCTGGTCTCAAATAATCTAATCCTATTACAATATCTGTATTATACTTTGCTCTTATCCCTTTTAGTGTTTCAACAGACAAAAAAGGGATTGTATCTCCATTGAGTTTTCTGCTCAATTTAAACAGAGGAATATAATCTGATGATTCAAATGTATAGGAGTATCCAATTGATGATTTAACAGCCTCGCTACACTGCTCATGATAAGAATCAACAACATCTTTTGTAAACATTAACGCCTCTATTCCGGTATATTTCTGATCATTATTATATGACGATACCACAACAGCAGCATTACTATATTTATTAGGTAGTTTTATTTCGGCAGGTTTTAATACCTCTACATTTATATACGACACCGAATTACATGCAACAAATATTGCAATTAATAAAGGTAACAGAACAAATAAAGTAACGCGTTTATAATTAGTAATCATCTCACAATTAATTTAGGTTTAATTACAATAGCTTAACACAAACTTTGTGCCATTAAAGCCCATAAACAACAAGAGGTTGCAATATAGCAACCTCTTGTAAAAAAATATAATTTTTAAACTTTTTTAAACATCTACACGAGCATATTTAGCATTTTGCTCAATAAACTCACGACGAGGAGCTACTTCATCACCCATTAACATTGAGAATATTCTATCTGCCTCAGCAGCATTCTCTATCGTAACCTGACGTAACGTCCTGTTTTCAGGGCTCATTGTTGTTTCCCAAAGTTGCTCAGCATTCATCTCTCCAAGACCCTTATATCTCTGAACATGAACACCTGTCTCTTTTCCTTTTCCTAATTCATCAATTGCTCTCAGACGTTGATCTTCTGACCAACAATAAGTAGCCTGCTTACCTTTCTTTACCAAATATAATGGAGGTGTAGCAATATACAGATATCCGTTTCTAATTATATCAGACATAAATCGGAAGAAGAATGTCATAATAAGTGTTGCAATGTGGCTACCATCCACATCGGCATCGGTCATTATCACAATCTTATGGTATCTAAGTTTCTCAAGATTCAGAGCTTTACTGTCTTCTTCTGTTCCTATTGACACTCCAAGTGCAGTAAAAATATTCTTAATCTCTTCGTTCTCAAATATTTTATGCTGCATAGCCTTCTCAACATTCAGAATCTTACCCCTTAAAGGCATAATAGCCTGAAACTTTCTGTCACGTCCCTGCTTGGCAGTTCCACCCGCCGAATCTCCCTCGACAAGATAAATCTCACTCTCTCCCGGATCTTTTGACGAACAATCGGCCAGTTTACCAGGCAAACCTCCTCCTGAAAGAACTGTTTTACGCTGAACAAGTTCACGAGCTTTACGCGCTGCATGACGTGCTGTTGCTGCCAAAATAACCTTCTGAACAATCTGCTTAGCATCTTTAGGATTCTCTTCCAAATAGTTTGTAAGAGCTTCACTTATTGCCTGATCAACAGCTAATGACACCTCTGAGTTACCAAGTTTTGTCTTTGTCTGTCCTTCAAACTGTGGTTCTGCAACCTTAACAGAAACAACTGCAGTAAGTCCCTCTCTAAAATCATCGCCGGATATATCAAACTTAACCTTAGAAAGCATCCCCGACTCCTCTGCATATTTCTTAAGAGTTCTTGTTAATCCTCTTCTGAAACCCGTAAGGTGTGTTCCCCCCTCAATGGTATTAATATTGTTTACATATGAGTGAATATTCTCTGCAAACGAGGTGTTATATTTCATGGCAACCTCAACCGGCACACCATTCTTCTCAGTCTCAATATTTATTGTATCCTCAATCAAACTCTCGCGCGATCCTTCAAGAAAATCTATAAACTCGCTCAGACCATCCTTAGAATAGAATTTAGCGCTTTTATATGCCTGCGTTCCATCCTCAAGCTCCTCCATATCACGCTTATCTGTGATATTTAATCTGATACCCTTATTAAGGAATGCAAGCTCTCTTAATCTTGATACAAGAACATCAAATTTGTACTCGGTAACAGAAAAGATGGTATCATCTGGTTTAAAAGTGATGATTGTTCCTGTAATATCTGTTTCTCCAACTACAGTTACATCAGACTTTGGTATACCTTTACTGTACTCCTGAACATGTATCTTACCATTTCTGTGAACCTCAGCTCTAAGGTCAATAGAAAGTGCATTAACACAGGATACACCAACACCGTGCAAACCTCCTGATACTTTATAGGTATCTTTATCAAACTTTCCTCCGGCATGCAAAACCGTCATAACCACTTCAAGAGCCGATTTCTGCTCTTTCTCATGAAAGTCTGTAGGAATACCCCTACCATCATCCTTAACGGTAATAGAGTTATCCTCATTTATAAATACATCTATATTGTTACAGTGACCTGCTAAAGCCTCATCAATAGAGTTGTCTACAACCTCATAAACCAAATGGTGCAAACCTTTTACTCCAATATCACCAATGTACATAGCCGGTCTTTTACGAACGGCCTCTAACCCTTCTAATACCTGTATGCTGTTTGCCGAATAACCGGATTTTTGATTTGCTAAATTTTCCTGCTCACTCATATTTGATGTTTTTCATTCTCATTTAACATAAAACAATCTGAGTTATAACAAACTCAGATTAATAAGCTGACCGTCTTCTGTTCTGGTCAATTTTAACAACCAAAGATAGGAAAAAATAGAGTTTATACACACTTAAAAAGCCACTTATTCACAAAACTTATCAACAAAAACACTCTTTATATGCCATTAAAAATGTTTAAAATAAAAGATTAAACAGATATGTTATTCAGTTTAACAGAAAAGTCCACTAAAAAAGAGATAACACAAGCCTGTAATACAATTATATAAAAACAAAAAATCAAGATTATTAACCTGAGATATAAATCAAAAAAAAAGAGTTCCGAATAAATCCGAAACTCTCTTGCTTTTGGTGATCCAGCCAGGACTCGAACCTGGGACCCACAGCTTAGAAGGCTGTTGCTCTATCCAGCTGAGCTACTGGACCAGCGTCAAATGCGATGCAAAAGTATACAACTTTTCTTTATAAACAAATTTTAACACATCAATTTTTGCCTCTTTTATATCTTATTTATTTCCTAAGCCAAGCCCTGATGACATTAATTATCATAGTATGAAAAAATTACCATGCATACCAATCTCTACTGTTCAGAATCATTTTTTTCATTTATCGGAAAAATCGGCATTTACAATCATACTAGCATGTAAAAAAATCCTTCACTCTACTAAGGAACTGTTTAAGTTTGGTTTTTTAATCAATGGAAATCGAAATATAATGAGGCAAATTTTATGCGAACAATGGTTTCTTTTAAATGAAATTTAACGAAATCTGGCTTCATTTTTCAATATAAAAAACTGAAGGATAAATTTTAAACAGTTTCTAAGTTTCACAAACACAAGAAACATAATATATGGATATAAAAAAAGAGTTTCGAACTAATCCGAAACTCTCTTGCTTTTGGTGATCCAGCCAGGACTCGAACCTGGGACCCACAGCTTAGAAGGCTGTTGCTCTATCCAGCTGAGCTACTGGACCAGCGTCAAATGCGATGCAAAAGTATACAACTTTTTTTTATCTCCAAACTGTAAGCCTTATTTTTTTCATTAAAAATTTAGCTAAAGTCGTTAACTACGCTACATGCAACAACATACACTTCTAATTATTTTTTCACATAATATACATACAAAATCTCTAATCTTCGTAATTAAGCAAACCACCCCTCTGGTAGATATCCATCTGAACATCTGAAAATGGTTTTATACAAAATTCCTTACCTGTTGATTCATTCCTAACCAGCCCGGTAAGCAAATTAACTGTAACCATATCATTATGCTTTACATGAGTCTCACATTTAGTATTATTAACCATTATTGGTAGTGCCGAATTTATTGCATCTCGCTCATAAGCATTTCCAAAACTCTTTGCTATAACCAAAGAGACCCCCAGACCTTTTATACAATCAACAGCCTGCTGCCTTCTCCGACCCGAACCAAAATCAGAACCTGATAAGATAATATCTCCCTGCTCAATATCCGAAGCAAAATCCTCAAATCCTTTTATTCCATCAAAAGCAAACTGAGCCATCTCTAATGGTTCTTTAATTGAGAAGTAACGCTTATTGTAAATTTTATCTACACCAACCTTATCCCTCTTCAGATATTTAATCTTTCCTTTAATAATTATAGGTCTTTCATAACCTTCCGGCTTAACCTCAATCTCCTCTGAAACAATCTCACCAACCGACTCACATATATAACCTTCTACTGCCGAAGCAGCGATTATATCTGGCGAAGCAACATACTCCTTATACTCCAATCTATCATCTGCCATATCAGAACCTATACTACAAAGTGTAACCTGACCAAGATTAGTAACGGCTTCAGAAACCGGATTGTATTCACTGTCCGGTATTATTACCCCTGCCTTTTTCAGAACAGCAACAAACCCATCCTCAACAGCTTTCTCCCAAACACTCTTTGTTGCCGGCACAACCTTCATCACAACATCTTTTGATACCTTTTTACCTTTCATCACAGAGGCTAAACAAGCAATATCTTTAATTCCTGCGCCTGCAGCACCTCCTACAAAAGCTGAATCTATTCTTATACGCTTCTTCTGCTCTAAACCCAACGCCTTAACAACACCAGTATTTTGCAACACTCTACGCTTAAAACCAGAACAATCAAGAACAATCTCGCTGCTATATTTTGCTTTTTTATCGGCATACACAAAACCGCTCTCTACAGATTGTCTGGAATAATATGATTTTACATATCTGTTTGCCGGAATAATAACAGACAGAACATTAAGTTCTCTTGCCAATGCTGCAAGTGTTAAACAATCATCAACAGAAAACTCATCAACAACACTACCATAAAACTCTACAACATGTCCTACAAAAGTGTATTTACCATACCTTTCAATTATATTAAATAAAATATCGTATACACTTAAGCCCTCTGGCAAAACACCCCTTAATACCAATTTAATTGTTTCAGGAACCTTAAACCATATCTGACTCTTTGCAAATGCCCCTGCTACATCAACACTACTCATCCCCTGACCAAAAGCACCAAGAGCTCCTACAACATTTGTTCTAGGATCAGACGACACAACAATCCCACCAGGCTTCACAAGACCATTATCTATTATATTCTTCAACCCATTTCCTCTGTCAATATCAATAACAGACACACCGTATTTTCTGGAAAAATCCCTACACATCTGCCTTCCTTTATTATCAGCAGAATCAGTATACCCAAATGCATCAAAAGTAAAACATACCGATTCCGGATTCTTAACACCCAAACCAGCTTTACTCAGAGCTCCAACAACCTCTTCTCCTTCCGCATCTCTACAACAACTAATATCTACATTCGCATCAACATAATCTCCAGGTTTCAAATCCTTATTACCACTTGCCGCAATCAGAATTTTTTCAATAATTGTATTACCCATAACTTATATTTTGTAACAGAAACTAATTTTACTATATATCAGAACAGTTATACGGTATTTAATTAATTCTGTTTCAGAAAACAGATACAGACAGACAACAAAACATACCAATCAGATTATACAGACGGTTTTCAGAACATTTTCACGAATCAAAAAATAATTTTTATAACTCATATTAAAGTTTTAATCATTCAGTTTCTTATTTTTATATACAAAACAGATATACAACTATAAACATATGAAACGAATTACACCCCTGCTATACATTATATTCTCCATAATTTGCGTGCAGTGCAGAGCACAGGAGCCAGAAAAACAACAGCAAGAAAAATCCGTATTCGAATTTCTGAACAGAGATCTATACAATCAAAACAACAAGGTAAACGATTACGATGTACATTTTTACCATATAAAACTTGAAGCAACAAATACATCAACATATATTAAAGGATCAGCAATAACTGAAGCTACTATACTAAAAGACAACTTCAGAGATTTTGTTCTGGAGTTATCCTCTAAATTATCTGTAAACAAGGTTACTGTAGATGGCAACAACAGTAGTTTTGCACATAAAGACAATACATTAGAGATACCACTTACAACAGAAAAAAACAGTGGCGATAATATCAGAGTAGAGGTATATTACAGCGGAACTGTTACCGAAGCCGGATACTCTTCTGCATACAGCAGCAGCTTTAACGCCTATATATCATGGACTCTGTCTGAAGCAATACACGCCAGAGATTGGTGGCCGTGCAAACAGGTTCTTTCTGACAAAGCAGACTCTACATTTATATACATTACCGTACCACGTGATTTAAAGGTTGCTTCAAACGGACTATTAGTAAATACTATAAACAAATCAGGCAACATGACAGAGTACCAATGGGAAACCAGATACCCTATGAATTATTATCTTGCATCAATGGCAATATCAAACTACGATGAGTATACAATATACGCAAAGCCATCGCAACTTAACGGAGAATCTATACCAATACAGAATTTTATACTAAACAAAAACAACTACTTGTCGCAGCACAAAGATGCTATAGATAAAACAGCAGATCTTATAAACTTCTTTTCTGACAAATTCGGCATCTATCCATTTTATAAAGAGAAATACGGGAATGCTTTAGCTTATTTTGGAGGAGGTATGGAACATCAGACCATGACCACAATAAAGAATTTCAACTTTACACTGAATGCTCACGAACTTGCTCACCAATGGTTCGGAAACCATGTAACGTGTAAAAGCTGGCAAGACATATGGATAAACGAAGGCTTTGCATCATATGCCGAATATATGGCTCTTAAGGCATTTTATGGCGAAAATTTCTCAAAAGACTGGATAATATACGCCCAGGAATATGCTATGGAGAAGCCTAACGGAAGTGTTTTTATACCTTTTGAAGAGTTAACTAACGAGACAAGAATATTCAACGGTCAGTTATCATACAAAAAAGGAGCCGCTATTATACATACACTCAGATGGATAATTAACGATGACAGCAAGTTTTTTGAATCATTAAAAACCTTTCTTAACAGATATGGTAATAGCGTTGCTTCAGGCCAAGACTTTATAGATGTTGTTGAGGAGATTACAGGAGAAGATTTAACTAATTATATAAACGAATGGTATTACGGAAAAGGCTACCCCTACTACACAATAAACTGGAGCAAAAGCGGCTCTACTCTAAACCTTACTCTAAACCAGACCACAAGTTCAGACACTCCAAAGTTCTTTACCACTCCTGTTGAGATACTAATAAAAACCAATAGCGGAAACAGATACTTTACCATAAATCCTGCATCGGAAACAACAGAAACATCTGTTCAGATAACAGGTAATGTAACAGATATAATAATAGATCCAAATAATTATATCATTGATGGTAAATCTACAACATTTCAAAAAGATCAGAGCTCAGAACACAATAAAATCTCGCTATTCTATTCAAAGAATATGCAAACCATAAAGATGATTACCCCCGAGAGTTTAAACGGATCGTCGTATAATATTATTAATACCGATGGAAGAAAAGTACAACACTTTACAGTAAACAACACAAGAACAGATATTAACAGTTCCGCCTTGCTTCCTGGGATATACTTTATTATATCAAATCAAACAGGAAAAAATATAGGTAAGTTTATTACAGTAAAATAGATTACCGCTAAAAAAACTATCAATCATTCCATATACGCCACGATGCATCTGCCTGCACCTCAAGCATACGTTGTCCGTTTATAAATCTTGCACCATAAGCCTTGGCATTCTTTATAAACAGTGTTTCGGCAGGATTATAAACCAAATCATACACCAGATGATCCTGCGTAAGCATATGATATGGTATATCCGGACAGCTTTCAGTATCAGGGAATGTACCAAGAGGCGTTGTATTTACAATAACACTTACACTGTCTATAATCTCTTTTGATATATCTGCATACACAACACCCTTACATCTGCCTCTTGAAATAAACGTAGTTTCAAATCCAATATCTTTCAGAGCATAATCTACAGCTTTAGAAGCACCTCCTGTACCCAATATAAGCGCACCCTTTATATCAGTATCCTTAACAAATAATTTTAACGGCTCCACAAAACCAATATAATCTGTATTATACCCCTTAAGAAATAGTTTACCATCATCAAACACAGCCTTTACGCTATTCACAGCTCCAATAGCTTTAGCTGTATTATCAACAACATCAAGATACTTTATAATTGCTTCTTTATACGGTATAGTTACACTAAATCCTTTTATACTATTACATTGTACAAACTCTCTTATACCTGATATATCCTCAATAGGGTACAGATCAAAACAGCTATCGCCTATCCCCTCTTCTCTAAACTTTTTATCAAAGTACTTTTTAGAAAACGAGTGACCTAAAGGAAAACCTATTAAACCATACTGATTCATACCTATAAGATTAATCTCTTTTAACCAACTTATTAGCAATATACTCTACAGCAAATATCAACAAGAACCCTGCAACCATACACCCTACAGCAGCTAAAACCTGTGCCGACTCCCCGTTCTCAGCAATCCAGTTACCTGGCAACACATTATTCTGTACATAAGGAATCTCTTCGCCATGACGACCTGTAATCCACTCAACCGTATTCTTCCATGGCCACACCTTATTAAGCGATCCTAACATAAATCCGAAAAGACACGCTACTGTAATATCATGAAATTTGCGCAATAACCACGATAAAACATTAGAGAACAACACAAGTCCAACAACAGCTCCTGCGCCAATAACCGCAATAACATCCAGTTTAGGATTTTTAAAATCTATAGCAGCCAGCACCGTCTGATACTTACCAAGCAACAACAGTATAAAAGCACCTGAGATACCCGGAAGAATCATTGCACAAATTGCAACAGCACCCGTAATAAACAGAAACATATAATTATCAGGAGTAGATGCAGGACTAACCGAGGTTATATAAAAAGCTATAGCCGTAAAACCCAGAGTAAACAAAACCTTTACCACACTCCACTTCTCAACCTTCTTTGCTACAAGAATTGCCGATGCTATAATAAGACCAAAAAAGAAACTCCAAACCAATACAGGATAAGTATCAAGCAAATACTTAAGCCCCTTTGATACACTTAACACACTTGTTGCTATTCCTAAAAACAACACAAGCAGAAATGATCCGTTTACAGCTTTCCAGAATTTTACAATCCCTCCTTTACTAAACAGAAGCTTAACACTTTTAAGGTTAAACGACTTTATAGAGTTTATAAGCTCCTCATATATACCAGAGATAAAAGCTATAGTACCACCAGAAACACCAGGAACAATATCTGCTCCGCCCATAGCCATACCTTTAAGAAATAGCAAAATCTTATCCTTCATATCTTAATTTCATTATATTTTCTGATAACAAAAAAAATAATATGTAGTCTAAAAATATAACCACATATTAATTACGGTCAAAAATAACAGAAAAGAGATGTATCTGAAACCTAAACATAAAAAAAGCAGGAAAAACTTCCCGCTTTTTAGATTGTGTACGGCCAGACATTATAAAAATGTCAATAAATATTTTTGTTAATTCCTATTCTGATATATAGATAACACATCCTTTACTTTCTGATCTTCAACTGCGTCGCCGGCATATTTTAAAAACATATGGTGTCCTGAATAATTCTGAGACAATCCCTTTTCAAAATAGGTTACAGTTGTAAGCAGATCCTCCATTTTATATGAACACGCAGCTATAAGATAATTCACATCAGCATCGCTGCTTATTCTGTCATAATTCATCTTAAGGAATGTATACGCTTCAATAAACTTACCTGAGTCCATCTTAAGTGCACCAATCTTTTTATATGCCAACACCTTATTTATATCACACATAACGGCACTCTCAAATGCTGTGATGGCTTTACCTGGCTCATCTTGTCTGATATAAAGCTCTCCCATCAACATCCAATAGTCTGCATTCTCCTGATCAAGGCCAATTGCATTCTCCAGATAATGAAGAGTTTCATCAAACAGGTCTTTATTAAACATTATCTTAGCAACACCATACCAAGCCTCCGGGAACTTCTCGTCGTAACGCAAGCTCTTCTTAAAATGCACAAGGGCTTCATCATGCTGTCCCATTCTTTCCAGACACTCTCCGGCATAACAGTAGGCAGCCGCATTAGTTGGTTCAAGCTCTATAAACTCTTTAAAAACCTGTACCGCATCCTCATATCTTGTAAGACTCATAAGCGTATTACCCTTATTAAAATATGCCGATGGATGCTCAGGTGTAATTGCCAGACAGTAGTTATATGACTCAAGAGCTTTCTCTTGCTCGTTTATCTTATTATATATAAACCCTATATTAAACCAGGCATTATCTGAGAATGGTTCCTCATCAAGAAAAGCCTGATAATGTTCAAGGGCACGATTATACTTTCCTATACGGTCACAACAAAACGCTATGTCGTTGTGGTAAGAGTACTCCTCCGGATCTGAGTGTAGTGCTAAAAGAAAATACTTTAATGCATCCTTATATTTACCATGACTCTCAAAAATCTCGGCAACATTTGATGCATAAGCAGAAATATCTTCCTCACACAAAGCAAGAGCCTTATCAAAAGCAACCGATGCATTAGCATATTCACCCAGTTGTGCCAAAGCAGAACCTTTTAAAAGAAATACATCAGGATTACTCTGCTCAACAGATTGCAGCAAAGCCAGTAATTCATTAGCCTCTTCTGCCTCATTATTCTTTAATAATACCTGAGCCTCTTTTATTCTGATAGACATTGAGTGGGGGTGAATTTTATTAGCTAAACGCAACACTTCTTTAGCCTTCACCGTATTTTCCTCTTCGATGTAATATCCAAGAATATCCTCGAACTCATTTACATCAAAAAAACAAGACTTTCTCTCTTTCATCATGTCCTCATATTTGCGAACTGATGCAAAAAAATCGTCTTCATTGAAAAAATCTTCTATCCTTTCGTTCATAGCTAATTTTTTAACCTATACAAACTTAAAAAAAAGTTGATATATATCACCTCTGTTTAATCAATACATTTCAACATTTTACCAACAGTAAATATAAGTTAATCAAAAGCACCTGTGATTTTCAAGCATATACACTAAGTAGTTATCAACATTTTTTCAACAATTATTAATAAACCAGTTAATACCAACTGACAATACAACAAAATGCACACCCTATTTTACAAATACAATGTTATAAAAAACAACTATACAAAAGAAAAAACTTGATAATTAAAGAAGATTGTTTTCTTTGTAGAAAATTATTTAAACAAATACTACAAAATGAAAAATCTGATTTTAGGTTTAAGCTTATTGTTTTTGATAAGCCCAGCCATATTAAACGCACAAGCAGATAAGAAAGAAGAGGGTTTCAACTTTAAGGTTGTAAAGCAGGTTAAATCTACTCCTGTAAAGAACCAGTACAGATCAGGTACATGTTGGAGTTTCTCTGGTCTTGGATTTTTTGAAAACGAACTTCTAAGAATGGGTAAAGAAGAGATTGATCTGTCTGAGATGTTTGTTGTAAGAAACTCATACTACGATAAAGGCATTAAATATGTAAGATTCCATGGTAGCCTTAACTTTGGTGGTGGCGGATCTTTTCAGGATGTAGTTGACGTTATTGCTAACTACGGTATTGTTCCTGAAAAGGCTTACCAAGGACTTAACTACGGTACAAAAGGTCATGTACATGGAGAATTAGACGCTCTTTTAAAAGGTTATGTTGATGCTGTATTAAAAAACAGAAACAGAAAACTTACTCCAGCATGGAAAGAGGGTATGAATGGTATTATTGATGCTTATCTTGGAGATTACCCAAAAACATTCACATATAATGGAAGAGAGTATACTCCTGCATCGTTCAGAGATGAGTTAGGCATTAACCCTGAAGATTATGTAATGATATCGTCATACACACACCATCCTTTCTATGAGCCATTTGTAATTGAGGTTCCTGATAACTGGTCATATGGTGTAGTATATAATCTGCCTCTTAACGAGATGATGGAGGTTATTGACAATGCTATACAGAAAGATTATAGTGTTGCATGGGCTGCTGATGTAAGTGAAAAAGGATTTAAGTATAATAAAGGAGTTGCTCTTGTTCCGGAGAAGAAGATTGAGGATCTTTCTGATTCTGAAAAATCTAAATGGGAAGAGCTTTCAGCAAGTGAGAAGGCAAAGCAGTTATATAGCCTAACTGGTCCTACAAACGAGAAGAAGATTACTCAGGAGATTCGTCAGGAAGCTTTTGATAACTATACAACTACTGATGACCACGGAATGGTAATTGAGGGTGTTGCTCTTGATCAGAAAGGTAATCACTACTATATAGTTAAAAACTCTTGGGGTACTACAAATGCGTACAAAGGATATTTCTATGCTTCAAAAGCATTTGTTGAGTTCAAAACAATGTCTATACTTGTTAACAAGAACAGTATACCTAAAAGCATTCGTAAAAAACTTAAGCTGTAAGCAAACTGATAGCTAAAAAGGAAAGAGAGATCGTAACACACAGTTTTGCGATCTCTTTTTTTTACCCTATTAAACAACAATATTATAACAATAAAAACTATTAACATAGTATCAGGTGATTTACAATAAGCTATAAAGAATAAACCTCTGGTAGTTTTACACCATCAAATTTTAGAAAAAGAAAACCTATTCGTTTAATTTTTTTAACTATTTTTGGCTTGAGTACAAAACAACGATTAATGAAGAATTTAAATAGTATTCATATTAAAGGCACATTTAAGACCCCTGAGGTAGTGTTTAAACCAGGATTAATAGAGTTCTCTGGCAGATCTATACCGGTTGACAGCTTTGAGTTCTACGAACCTATTATAAGGTGGCTTGATGAGTACAAACAACACCCTGAAGAGATTACTGATGTTATATTTAAGATTGAATATGTAAATAGTGCATCAAACAGATTCATATATAATATACTTAAGATACTGAACTATATATATGAACTCGGAAAAACTGTAAATGTAAAATGGTTTTACGAAGAAGACGACGACTCAATGAAAACTCTGGGTCTTGATCTAAAAAACCTGCTTACAATACCAATTGATATTATATCTGTAGAGGTTGAAAGATAACAATAATAAAAAAGGTTGCTCAAAAGGCAACCTTATCTTTTATATCCTATCATCGTTTTTATCAAAATCATCATCGTTATACCGATATCCGCTTAACTGAGCCGATTTTGCATAGTACATTATATTAAGTCTGGCAATATCGCGCATGTAATCTATTCTTACAATCTCTATTCTCTCAATCTTTAATCCGGTACGCAACTCCAGATCACGCTTAAGCTCATCTTCTTTACCTACCTTAACAAGTTCTATATTCTCATAAATTATTGTTTTACGAATAAGCTGACGCAACAGAACCCTTTTCTCTAAAATATAGGTTATTGTAAGCACCATAACGTTGGCAAATACCAGCTCTACATAACTAATTTTTTTATTTGCCAGTGCATTTACAACAGATATACCTATAACCATAAACAGATAGGTCATCTCTCGTATAGCAATTGTATTTGTACGGTACCTGATAATACCAAATATAGCAAACAGCCCCAAAGCAAAACCAATCTGCAACTTCACATTCTCTAACAAAAAACAGAGTAAAAACACAATGGTACCAATAGAGAGATATGTAAACAGATAATCTTTACGTTGAGTAATAGTGTAATAAAGAACTCTTACCAGTACCACAAGCACCAGTATATTAAATGAGAATCTTACCACCAACTCTAAAAAATCGGGTAGATCTAACAATTTAATACCAAAAAACCTGATATTCTCTTCTGCCGCAACCTGCATCATTCTAAACATAGTTAACATAGCTTATCTTATTTATTCTTCTTATTCCGGGCAAAAAATTATTGCGCTTCAATCCTTCTTTAAGCAGACTAACCCCCATACAGTATTTACTAAAACGCATTGGGAATATCTTCTCGTGCCTTAATGCATCTGAAAACACCTTATTAATATACCCTCTTCCTCTCTTAAACTCAATTACCACAATATTCGGAAGTGTAATACCAGACTCTCCGTTCAGCATTTGTACATCCTTATCTATTGTAATACGAGACAACATATCTTTACTCACAAGCGTAATACGTTTAAACCCGGTATCAATTACATTCTTTAAATCATCTGGTTTATAAACAGAGTATTTATCTATGAACTCTGTTCCAATACTTAATATTTCATCGTCTGTATCAACCCTGAGTCTGCTCTTTATAGTGTTTCCTCGGTTCGTTTTACGTTTAACCTCAAGAAATACATCGCCTGTTGTCTCGTAACGTCTGCAACGCACCTTCTGCCTGTTTAGCATTCCTCTGTGGTGTGCGTAATACATACTATAATCATCGGTATCAAAATAGGTAGATCTGTAGTTAAATATCTTATTACCATCAATTGTAAGTATAAAAAAGTGATTACACACCCTGTTTAAAACATTTACAATCTTATCCTCAGTAGTAATATATTTTGTATCAAATCTGTTCTGTAACGATACAGAGTTTGTATCCTGTAACGATATAATATTAAACTTGTCTAAAACCGATTCTAACTTGTACATATTATAAATATAATCAGACACAATTTACAATAAAAGATTAGAAAATCAAGCAGATAAGAAAATAGAGAAACAATACTCCTTTTTATATCTCATCAAAATCATCTTTTGTTACTCCACAAATCGGGCATCTCCATTCATTAGGAAGATTTTCAAATCCAGTACCGGGTTCAGTCCCGGATAACATATCTCCGTTCTCCGGATCATAAACATATCCGCAAACCTTACATCTGTGTTTCTTCATGATATCTTTTTTTATATATACCATAAGTTACAAAATAGAGATATCAAAAAAAAGCAAAGCCTTTGAAAATTATATCTTCAAAGGCTTCAAAAAAAATATCTTATGGCTTAACTATGTCAACACATAATGCCGTGTGATACTACTTTCTCTTCTTCATACACTTTAAAATAGTATGACTCACACCCATATCATCAATCTGATCTACAACCTCAAGGCCTGCTGCCTCTACTAGTTTATACATATCTTCTGAGTGATACATACGGCTTGTACCGTTTGCAAGAGCAGTAAAATAAAGCGATGTATGATGCAATGAATATGTTGCTGGCTCATACTTCTGCTTATCCCAGTATGTCTCATTAATAAACAGAGCTCCCTCATCGTCAAGTGCTGCCTCTGCTCTCTTAAGAAGCTCAAGAATATCATCCTCTCCAAAACAGTCAAGGAACTGACTCATCCAGATAACATCATGTCCTTTAGGGAAAGCATTTGAGTGATCAAGTAGATTTATAGGATGCCCTTCTACTCTACCCTCAAAACCATTCTCCTTAATATTCTTTGCAGCCATCTCTAACTGACCAGGAAGATCAAGAATAGTAACCTTTACGTCAGGATTGTGCTTAGCACAAGTAATAGCCCATTTTCCGGTATTACCACCTACATCCATAATACGCTTAGGATTGTTTTTGAATACATACTCAAGTGCATGTGGGAAAACAAGATCTGAGTAGTAATGGTCAAAATCAAACCAACTCTTCTGAACATCGTTTGGTAACTTAGATAGTCCTTCATATATAGTATCCCAGTCGCCAAAAACCTCTAAACCTGCTGCTCTACCCTCTTGTACAGATTCTTTAAGTTTAAACATTCCCTCGTAACAAACATCGTTTGTAAAGTCCATATTAACCTTTGTAAGGGTATCGTTCAGAATAAAGTGACCAGTTTTTGTAAGGATATATTTATCATCCTTTAACCAAACAACATTGTTACTTAGTCCTGCTTCAAGCAAAACCAATGCTCCATATCTCGACAGGTTAACCTTCTCTGCAATCTCTTCAACAGTTAATCCCTCTTTTCCACTTGCCTCAACTACAGTAAGAATGCCCAGATCTCTAAGTGCCTTAACTGCCTGAAAAGCAATTGCGGCAAATGCTAACTTCTGAGCCTCAAACTTAGCCTCAAAAGCCGACTTCTTATCATTTCCGTAATTTCTCATATTAATTATTACACGTTTAGATTTTTGGTATTATAAACTTCCAATTAAACCCCGAAAGTACAAAAAAAAGCTTTACCCAATAATAAATCATTCCTGTTTAAACTGGTTCTTATTTAGTAGCCACAAAAACAGCATTATATATTAATGTAAAGATTCTACATGTACTAAACACAATATATATTGTTGCATTATCTGAACTATATTGAAATCATTTTTAAATAAATTTCAGATTAATCGTAATAAAATATAAGAGCTATTTTTATTAAATGACATAACTACGATAGTACAAAAAATCATCAATCATGTTAGAATACTGTTTTCGGTATAATCAAGACACAGCCATTTAAAAAACAAGTTCGTAACTATTAAATACATTGTGCTCCATTTTTTTATATGTTCCCAGATTAAATTTCAACACCGATTTGATTTTTTTAAAGATTAACACTTAAGTTATAACTCACATATTTTCAAGTCTAAAACAGTGTTTAGTTAAAAAAAAATCGCTGCGCATTAAAAAAAGTCATCGCGCAGTGGTTTTAAGTAACAGCCCGCAATAAAGAGAGGCTGCACACTAAAAAAAGTCATAGTTTTATACTTTTATGTCACTCCACACAATTTTATAACGGTGCTTTAATCTTTTAATAGACAAATTAGTACTCCTAAGTCACAATTTTAGAAATCTGATGGTGAGTTTAGTTAAAAAAAGTCATCGCGCAATGGTTTTAAGTAACAGCCCGCAAGAAAAAGAGTTTGCGCACTAAAAAAAATGATAGTTTTATCCTTTTATATCACTGTCACACAATTTTATAACGATATTTTAATCTTTTGAGAAGCAAATCAGTGCTCTTAAGTCACTATTTAATAAAATTGGAGAAGTGTTCGCTGTAATTTAAATAACAACAAAATTATGAACAATGTCAGTTAGATTAAGAAACAAATAACTATCGATATAGCTAACAAAAGATAGATAAATGGTCTCCTAAGAATAAAGGTACCCTAAAAAGGGTACCTAAACATTCATATATTGGTAATTTGTATGAACGGGAATATTATATTTTAGCCAACTCTAAATTTTATAGCTACCTGTAAACTAAAAAAACTCTATTATTCTTATTTAGTAATTATGAGGCTCGGCATATACCTCATAATATGAATAATCACCATCATAACATTTTAACAGAACAATTCTTGATGTTGGTGTTATCCAGATATTTGTAGGTGATGCATTATCCTTCTTATAATTAAACATATCATAATACTTTTTCATGATACGATCACTATTCTCCTGATTACATACAGGATCATGATACACTGATTTAATATAATCCAAAAGAATGCTCTCATTTGTCTCAGTATCACCAGAAAGATAAAACTTAACACAAGGAGTATCCTGATGCTTATCCTGATATGTTAAGAAAGGATAGTTATTTGGTAAAACATTCACATACCCCTGTCCTTTATTAAGGGAACCTTTAATATCAGACCAGTTATAGCCTAAAAAATCTCTTTGATTCTCTATGTTTAGTGAAATTGTATCACTACTAAACGCTTTGCCTTCTTTATATCCTATCAGGTAAGTATCAAATATACCGGGAGTAAAAAAATTATGAGACCAATTATATATTGTTTTACCAGACTCAATAACCTTAAAATATCCATCATAATCAGACACTTTCCATAAAACAGAATCAAAATTTGCCTTCAACTCATTAAAAGAGAAATCATCATCAGGTAATATACTGAATTCCATTAACTGAAAGATGTTCTTCTTTTTCTCTTTTACCTTAAGACTTACTTTAAGTTTAGTCTCTGCCTTTTTATCTGTCTCAATATCAACATCATTTTCTTTAGAACATGAACAGATAAAAAGAGAGGCAATTATGATTAGTAATAAATTACTTATATATCTCATCTTAATCTATTTTACTATTTATTAAAACTTAAATAGTAAAAGATCAGTATCATACAAATTACCAGAGAAGCTATTTAAATAATCAATTAAGTTTCTGAAAAGATTCCTAAAATCAGATTTAAATAGCTTCTTATCAATATCTGAATATTTTACTCCTGAACTGGTGTTTTATCAAGAACCTCAATAAGCAGATCCCAGAACTTTTGAGTTGTCTCAATATCAAGACGCTCATCTGGTGAGTGTGCTCCGCGAATGGTAGGTCCGAATGAGATCATATCTAAACCAGGATACTTCTCAAGGAATAGTCCGCACTCAAGACCAGCATGTATAGCGCGTACAATTGGTTTTACATCAAACAGCTTAACATATGCCTCTTCTGTTATTCTAAGAATCTCAGAATCGGTATTTGGTGCCCAACCCGGATAACCATCTGTATGTTCAACATCAGCACCAATAAGTTTAAATGTTGCAGCAGTCATGTTTGCAATATCAAAACGTGCAGTATCTACTGAGCTACGCTGACTTGTAGTAACAAATATCTTTTTATCGTCGATGAATTTAACCGCAGCAAGGTTTGTAGATGTCTCTACCAATCCTTTAATCTGCTGACTCATTGCATATATACCGTGCGGACAAGCATACAGAGCATTAATAATATCGCGCTGAGTATCTTTACTAAGTACATACTCCGGCTTATCAACGCTTGTTAGAGTAAGCTCCATATTTGGCTCTGTAGCAGCATACTCAGCAACAACAGCCTCAGCATATGTAGCAAAGTACTCCTCCAGAGTTTCCATGCGTTCCTCTTTTACAGTAAGAACAGCATATCCTTCTCGTGCAATTGCATTACGCAGGTTACCACCCTCAATTTTATGTAGTCTTATTTTAAAACGCTCTGTTGCTTCAAAAAGGAAACGGTTTACAAGTTTATTAGCATTACCAAGTCCTTTATCAATATCGTCGCCAGAGTGTCCTCCTTTAAGCCCTTTAACATCAATACGGAATGCTACATGACTCTCAGGTACATCTTTTTGCTTAAATTTAAGTGTTGCAAGGGTATCTATACCTCCTGCACAACCAATAAACAACTCGCCTTCATCCTCTGAATCAAGATTTAACAGTAGTTTCCCCTCAAAGAATCCTGGCTGAAGACCAAATGCTCCTGAAAGACCAGTCTCCTCATCAACAGTAAACAGACACTCTATTTTACCGTGCTTAATATCTGTAGCAGTAAGAAGAGCCATCTGCGCTGCAATACCAATACCATCATCGGCACCAAGTGTTGTTCCGGTTGCTTTAACCCAACCATCCTCTATTCTTGGAATAATAGGATCTGTATCAAAGTTATGCTCAACATCGCTGTTCTTCTCACAAACCATATCAATATGGCTCTGTAGAACAACAGTTTTTCTGTTTTCGTATCCCGGAGTAGCCTCCTTTACAATAAGTATGTTACCACACTCATCTGTTTTTGTCTCAAGGTTATTCTTCTTTCCAAAGTCGACAAGATACTCTATTATCTTCTCCTCTTTTTTTGATGGACGCGGCACCTTGCATATATCCTCAAAATATTCGAATACAGCTTCAGGTTTAAGCCCCTTTAAAATTTCCATATCTATAATTGTTTCTAAATTATTATTTATTGCGGTATCACAAATCTATAAAAACAAAAATCAAAAAACAGAAATCCAACAATTTTTTGCAACACTATTAAGTATCGTTCAAGTTCTATAATTGCTATTCGTTGCATCTATACTACGATTACATATTAACGAGATCAGCATTAAAGATAGAGTGTTTGTCAGAAGTTTATGTTCCGAAAACCTGTTTATATTGGACAAAACAGACGCTACGGTTGCTGTAGCCAGAGGCTACAATTATCTTCTTCGCATCTATTAAAAGTCTCGTTAATCAAAGACTCGTAGAGATGAGTCTACGAGTATCGTTCAAGTTCTGTAATTGTTATTCGTAACATCTGTGCTACGAATATATCTTAGCTAGAAGAAGTGAGAATAACCCCAATATCACTACAGTTATTAAAACAAGTTATATATGCCATTATTTTAGTTTATCTGGATTCTTTCCAAGCTTCTTGGATTCTGAATTCACCCGTCTTTCAAGCTTTTTTATATCTTCTTCAGGAGGTAGCTCCTCGGGCTTAATACCTCTTTTTAATAGAATTTCACGCACCCCTCTATTATTTGTTATATGTTCAGCAGAAATTTTCCTTTCAGTACTTAACCCTTTCTCTTTCGTGTTAAAAACAGTTATTTCTGTTGCAAAATCTTTAGCTTTAATTGTTATTGTAGGCAAAAAATCAGCTAATGCCCTACCTTTTGGTACTTCTAGCTTATCTTTCATTTGTTGAGTACTCTTTCCAAATAAAGCTTGATCTCCTTTACTTCTTATAATTCCAAAATTTCTTTCATTACCTGTTTGCTCATAAATAAGCACTGACAACTCTTTTTCTGACAAAGAGAGTTTTTGTCTTGCCTGTAATCTTTCCCAATCATTAACTCTTTTCTCAATTACCTCTAACTTACGTGTTTGAATTGCAAAATAATTCTGAGCAAAAGCAATTTGTTCTTTTCTAGGATCTCCATTTTGAGCTATCAAATAACAAGCATATCTTGTTAACATAATATCCTCTATTTCCCTCTCACTTCCCGATCCCAATTTTACCATTTTGTTGACATCAACAAAATGGTCTAGTATATCATTCTCAGTTGCTTCACAAGATATCTTTGCCTTAACTATTACTTTCTGAAAATTTCTCCATTCAGAATATCCTAAAAGATGCTGAATATCTCTGGCAAACCAAAATTCTATTCCATTTTCTGTGGTATGTGAATGGTCTTCAAAGCTGTTTGATAAAGATTTTATTATTTCTGATTTCATACGTTTATAATTGGTTTTCAATCACTAAACAAACTTACATATATAATCATTCTATTATGTAGAAAATCATTCTCTCATGCTCTTTTTAATTTATAAATCAACCCATCTTTCTACACATTTAAAGATATATAACTATTAAACAAGAACATACTTCTGTTAATATACCACAACTATCTGATATAACCAATTATATATAAGGCATCCAAATACAACTTAGAACACTATAATTAAGTATAATAAAAGGATTTAAGACTAAGTAGCATCATTTTTTATATAATCACTATTCGTAGCGTCTATACTACAAATGTATCTTAACGAGACTAACAATTAACGATAGAGTATTTGTCAGGAACCTCTGGTTACGTAAACCTGTGTATAGCACCCAGAACATACGTTACGGTTGATGTAGCCAGAGGCTACAATTATCTTCTTTACATTTAATTAAAGGCTTCGTTAATCAAAGACTCGTAGAGATGAGTTCATCTTTTATATAAATAAGTGTTTTTATATGCGACCAACTCAATTCTCTCCGCAGTGCGGAGAAAATCTCCAAATCAGGAAATGTCTCCACAGCATAGAGACAATGTCTCAATTGCTTTTCACTCCACCCTTTACCAAATTCCAGAGTTAATTGTTTACTAAGAGTATATACAATTTGTTTGCCATATTCAGCACGTTTATTTTGTAGAATATCATCATTTATACGCTTACCAATGTGCCAATAAAGCAGACTAATCTCGGAATTTACTGTAATAGCTACACGCTGCCTGCTTTCGTTAATCAATTTACTAATCTCTGTAAAAAGTCCTACGTGTTTATCTATTTCAGTCATTATCTCAGCTTTTAATTATCACCTCATTATTGTATTATAATTTACTCCATTCTATATCATTCACCAACATTTTTCGGATTTTTAAAATCTATTCATAAGATACAATTATCTTACCTGCATTTATTAAAGGCTTCGTTAATCAAAAACTCGTAGAGATGACTCTACGAGTATCGGTTTGCTTTATGTTAATAGAAACGTAAAAGAATCATATTGTAGGGACACCACGCATGGTATCCCTAATTTTTTTAATAATCTATTGCCTGTTGTTATTCGCAAATATTGTGTCTCTCAATCAGTTCCACTATATTTTGTTTTAGCTTTGGTGAGCGGGTTTTTCGGCGACTGTAGATAAATTTATGGTATTGCGGATAGTTTGCCACCAGAGTAAAAAGCGGTATTTGATCTGCAATTTTCAGCTTTATTATACTTTCTGAAACATCGCGTTTTTGTACAAATTCCGCTAACAAATCTGTAGCCTCTTCTTTCCTCAAATAATTGAGTATGCTATCAGTATCAATTTCGGCATCAAGCAAGGTTTGGTAATAATCTTTAGGCTCAGAAACTGAAACCTCTTCCAATAACTCCATTGAAATTAAAGAAAGAACCTTTAGCATTCTGGTTTTATTCTCGTCTTTAAATTGAGATGCAATATTATAAAAACTAAAGTCGTGGTAATTACTTGCCATTACGCTAACTGAAGTACTGTGTCTTACTAATAATTCAATCTCTTCAAATTCAACTTCTCCTTTTAAGTATCTTACTGTTTGATCAAAAACGAGTTGACTAAAATCTATATTTTGCATTTCTGCCAACTCATCAATAAAGTTTTGAGGACAATTTTCATCCACCACAATTAAGTTTGTCTGTGCACTATAATAGTCCTCTTTTGCTATTCCATTTTTGATATGAGCCAATAGTTCATTTCCTAACAAAACAGAGAGTTCCTCCCCATTTTTCTGCAAAATAAGATAACCCCATCCTTTTTTATTGTAAACTGCATCTTTTGACTCTTTGGCTGTGCAGTTTAGCTGGATACCTGTCTCTATATTGTATAAATAACCTAAAAGTTCAGGGCTGTTAGGCACGGCATCCCATTTGATAAGTTTCGAATAAAGCTTCTCTTGCTTCATTCTGTTATGAATATAGATTGCTGGATCTTTTATCAAATAGCTTTTTAACATATAGCGGCTCAGCTTCTCTATAAACATATCTATATAGTGTTGACTAAAATCCTTGTTATGGAAGTGCTTTTCTGCTTGCTTTAGTGCTTTAAGTTGATTCCTATAAGTCATGTTTTTATAGGCTTGCATTAAATCAGAACTTGCTGAATTATCAAAAATTTGATGTAACATATCAGAATATTCCCAGCTTGCCAATTCCGGATTTCTTGTCAAATAATACATCCTTATTGCCCAATAGGTTATTTGAGGTGCTCCTCTTGACAATAGTTTATTACAGATTGTTTCCAGATCTTCAACACATTCCAGTTCACCCGATTCTAAATGGTAATTGAACTGAGTTAAACCAATTGCTAATGGATCCAGAGTATAAAAAAATTGCTCCATACGCTCAAAAGATTGTTTGTTTTTGTGGATAGCACAACCTTTTGCAATTTCAGCAAATATCACAAGACTCATCATTGCACCTTTTCTTTCGGCTATAATATTATAATCCTCCTGATCATCCGAATATCTAAACTGAGATGTTCTAAGGTTTTTAATGACAAAATCAGTATTAATTGGTTGCTCTTCAAAATGTTTTACTGGACCAAACTGACCGGTAATAATATACTCACGGAAACTTATCCACTCATAATATTCTTTGCAGCTTTTTACATCGTGTTCATGAAGATTGTCTCTCTTTTCTAACTTTTCAATATACTCTTTACCCGAAACCTGAAATTCATGATGAAGGTTATATACAAGACAATCTAAAGCAATGGCATCAATAAATTCCATAGCTTTATCATTTACAGAATTAAATATTCCTTTTGATAAATTATCAAGATATAAATACATAGAAACACAAAGGGCATCTTCGGGAGCTACAAATTGTTTACTAGACATCATTTTGTCTCTTCCGAAATTATTTCTGGCCTCTTCCTGATTCCACATTTCCTGGGTAAGCAAATCTTCAGCCTTTTCGCCGTGCTCATTAACTATTTGGGCTATTCGCTCTAATTTAGATTTGCTGACAGCTGATTTATACTGGCTCAGCTTCTGAAGATTGTCAATTAATTCTTCTTTCCAGGGTAACGGATATCTTTTGGTAAGCTCAAGTTTTGAAGTTCGTCTAAATCCATCGCTAATTATTTTGTGGTATCGAATGGGGAATTTTTTAGCCCCTAAGAATCGGTACATTACATCGGTAAATCTTAATAATCTTTCGTAATAATCCTCTTCAGAGCTACACTCTTCTTTCCAATCTCTAAACAGATAAATAGTTACATCTTCAAGCATAGTCCTGAATTCCTCTTCTTCAAAAATCAATTCATCCTTCAAGTGTTTCTTTAAAGGTTTATACTCTTTATTTATTATAGAGAATATAGATATTTCTTCTATTTGATTGAGAATTTCGGAAGTTCCTCCTTCCAAAATATATTTCCATATATCTACACCATCTTTTAGATGTTCACAAAAGAATTTTTCCCATATAGCTGCCGCATTTGCTTCATGGTCATCTTCATCATCATTTTCATCGTAATCGCTGTCATTAATATCTTCAGCAAATGTTGCAAATTGTGTTAACTCATCTGTTAGTTCATTTAGTTCCACTTCGGCAACATCTTCAATCCATATTCCGCTAAGATAATCGTCAATATCAAAGTCGTCATCCCAATAATCCACAGGATTTACACTTATCATCATCTCAAAACCCATTTGAAATATGTAGGTTTCAAATGTGAGTTCTTCACCAGCACGATCGTAACCCTTTAACAGAGGTAGAGTGCATAGCCTTTCTTTAAAGTACTCTTTAAAATAATTAAAGTTCTCTTCAGACTCTCTTAAGTGTTTTACAAGGGGAAAAAAATCTCTCACTTCCATATTTTCAGAAGGACCGTCCCAATCATCAAACCCCAATGCCATCTGACGAGCACGAATGTTTTCGCAGTAACAGTGTGATTTAATAGTGTGCTCATTCAATCCTTGAGTCATCACCCAATCGGCATAACCAAAAAGTGAATAGCCCATATGCTCATCGTCCCAATTTGGCACAAAGAAACTTGCCAAAAGAACTCCATGTTCAGGATAAGTACATGCTAAAAGCTGCAATGGTTCTAGTCCAAAACATGTCTCTTCATGTATCCACATTTTGCTTGAATCGTTTTGTCTGCGAGAGAAGTTTACAATTGCCTCACAAGCTATCTTGATTTCGTCGTGTAAATCTTCATACTGAAGAGCGTGCATAAAAAATAGTGTTTCGGTCAAGAGAGTCTCTACTAAATTTGGATTTTCATCTTTTTCCTCTTTGTAGGTATCACATATTTCATTTAAAAAGATAGTAACACCAGTATGATTTTCAAATGCTGAACTATAAACTTCCTCTACTGTAGGTTTAAAGTGAGCTACTATATAATCGTCTTCAAAAGCTTCACCTGAATTTAATAGTGAAGCATATTTTTGTAATCCTTCCTGAATAGTTTTTTTATCCTCCGGATTGTATGCTATTTCATGTTTAGTATCGAATAATTCGTATGCCATCGAAAGTAAATTTAAAATTGAATACAAATGTAGAATTAATACGGGCTAAATCACTCTTGATTTATTGCCAAAAGATAGCCAAACATCACATTTCACAAGCTATTTGCTAAGAAGTATCTATTCCGTAAGCCTATGCATATTGTACAAAACAGACATTCCGGTTGATGTAGCCAGAGGCTACAATTATCCTCGCTACATTTATTTAAAGACCTCGTTAATCAAAGACTCGTAGAGATGACTCTACGCGTATCGTTCAAGTTCTATAACTGTTATTCGTAGCATCTGTGCTGCGAGTGTATCTTAACGAGACTAACAATTGACGATAGAGTGTTTGTCAGGAACCTCTGGTTACGTAAACCTGTGCTTAGCCTCAAAACAGACACTCCGGTTGCTGTAGCCTGAGGCTACAATTATATTCGCTACATTTATTAAAGGTCTCGTTAAATTCAGACTCGTAGAGATGACTCTACGAGTATCTGTTGTTTTCTATAATTGTTATTCGTAGCATCAATACTGCGAATGTATCTTAATGAGACTAACAATTGACGATAGAGTGTTTGTCAGGAACCTCTGGTTACGTAAACCTGTGCTTAGCCTCAAAACAGACACTCCGGTTGCTGTAGCCTGAGGCTACAATTATATTCTATACATTTATTAAAGGTTTCGTTAATCAAAGACTCGTAGAGATGACTCTACAAGTATCGTTCAAGTTCTGTAATTGTTATTCGTAGCATCTGTGCTGCTAATAACTCTCTGTCATTATTGCTTTCGATTTTTTGTAGAACTCTGCTTTGTCGGGGTAGTTGTTATCTTCAGAGAATCTGATAAGGTCATCATACCGTTCTATTACATCGGTCTGTGTACACCATATTAGTTTTGCAAGGCATTCAGCACATAACCACGATGGCTTTTTATCAGCTTCTAACAGACTAATACTCCCATTCATCAGGCATTTATAATCTTTACAGTGCTTTACATATAGCATATGCATAATCTCGTGTGTAGTGGTTTTCATAATTCTGTTCATGTATTTGCTACAGTTTACAGAGTCTAAACAGTGGTGCTTATAACGAAATATTGACGATACTCCTACCCTGCCTCTGAGTGATGCCTGACCGAAAACAAAGTTCCATGATTCTCTTGGGTAAAGATCGGCACTTGTTATTGCCATATTTACAAGTGCATCTTTAGGAAAGTTCTGTTTTAAAATATTTTGCAGTATATATGTTGTATGCAACTGCTCATTTTCCATATTAAATCTTCTTGACTTCTCGGGTATAATATCATCAGACACAGGTTCTCTCATAACAACTTTCAGCCTGAAAAATATCTCCGTATACTCCTTTAGTTTCTTTAATACACCCATATCAACATCATCAAACTCTCCTATCAGGTTCAGGTATATTACATTATTAAGGCTGTCGGGACATATATGAGTTGAGTTTATATATCTCTTAAACGATTGTCCGGACTCTTTCTGACTAAATAACCACTCACCCATAACCGGTTTTGACAATTTGGTATTTAGTCTGTTCAGGTTCCTGTAGTCCACTTTATCCTTGGCAGGTTTGCTAACCTTATCTTTTTGATTACTCTGTTTCTGCTTCTCAGGCTGACATGAAAAGAGTATAAGTATGGTAAATATTATGATTTTTAGTTTGTGCAGGTTGTTTTGTTTCATAGGGTTTATTGAATAATATATTATTTATCTGAGTTCTTTTTTAGGTTATTAATCTTTACCAGTGAATTTATTACAGATAATATAAATCCTAATATCAAAAACACTATTATTACAGCAACAGGTGTTTCTATATTTGATTGATATTTAATATCAAACACATTGTTATACACAGAGAACAGTGCTCCCGTAATAAAAATAAGCGAAACATATGTCATAAATAAAAAGATTGATGACTTAATCCAACTCATTTTAAATGGCTGTGCAACTCTTTTAATTGCTGCTCTATCTACAAACCACAACACTATATAGAATATCAGATATCGTAACCAAATATTAACATCAAAAAGCCAATCACCTCCTTTAATACATAAAAACAATAAAGCACCTTTAATAAAAGATAATATCAAGAATAACTGAACAATCTTCTTCATAATCAATTTAAAAACAAAATCACCTTAATTAATAATTTAGAAAAACAGGTTTTAGAGCATTGCATAGCAGCTAACCAACCACATAATCTCACACAACAAATATATAATAGATAGTGGGATATTACTGTATTAACGGAGCATATAAACCATAATAATTAAAATATATCTACATATGAACTCTCCTTTATATAAGTTCATTTACTTCTACTTAAAACATAAACTGTTTTTTTAAATCATTCTGCTATTATAAAACGTTACTTTTACTTATTTTAGCAGATAACTACTATAGTTATAAACCATGAACATATAAAACTTATCACAGAATACACGTTGAATTTTTTTCGTGTATATGCAACACTAACAATTTTTATTCGTCATTAATGATAGAGAACAATAAAAACAAATACTTGAAGCACCAAAAGCTGATTAAGGCCTGCAAAAAAGGGAATAAAAAGGCACAGTTTGAGATCTATAAACTATATTACAGTGCGATGTACAGCACATGTATACGAATAGTAAAAGATCCGGTTGAGGCAGAAGATATAATGCAGGAAGCTTTTTTGAAAGCGTTTAATAAAATTGATAGTTATAAGGCAGAAGTTAGTTTCGGGGCATGGTTAAAAAAGATAGTAGTGAATAATGCACTGGACTTCCTTAAAAAGAGAAAGCTGGAGCTATCAGAGATAAATGAGAATATAACGGTATTTGAAGATGATGACGATACCTTAAATGACGATAAAGAGACAATAGAGTTAATAAAAAACAAAATACTGGAGTTGCCGGACGGATACAGAGTTATACTGAGTTTATACCTTCTTGAGGGTTATGACCACGACGAAATTGCAAACATACTAGATATAACCAGCTCTACATCCCGATCGCAATATTCCAGAGCAAAAAAGAGATTATTACAAGAGATACAAAACGCGAAATTGACATACTAAAAAACTAAAAACAGTTCAGACATGAAAGATCTGGAGCGAATTATAAAAGAGAACCGCGAGTCGTTTGACTATCACGAACCTGATGTCGGACACCTTGAGATGTTCAGTAAAAAGCTTAACCGGCAACGGCGGGTTAATATTTTTAAGAGCAGAAAGTTAATGCAACTTGCAGCAGCCATTACGCTGGTGATTGGACTCGGATCTGTACTATATGTAACAGATATTGGTAAAAATGGAGATGAATTAATGAACAGCGCATATGCTTCGGAATATTTTGAGGCGGAGCGTTACTACAAATCTTTAATTGACGATAAGATTGTAGAGATAAACAAGCTGGCAAGCAGCGATATGCATGATGAGAACGAGATTATTAAAGAACTTACAAAAGAGGATGTTCCGGAGCAACTCTCAGATGAGTTCAGGCAAAACCCAGAGGATGAGAGGGTACATTCAGCCATGATAATTCACTTTCAGCAACGCATAGAGGTTCTTGACAATATCTTAGATCATTTAAAGAGAGCAGATAAAATTATAAAAGAGGGGATTATATAATGAAAACGACATTTTTTAATACAGCTATTATCGCCATCATGGTGTTTACCACAACTCTGAGTGTAAAAGCAGAGGAGTTCAAGAGAGACTATGATAAAACGTTCAGTGCCAGTGAGAGCACTCTGCTTAAGCTATCAAATGCTTATGGCGATGTAAAGATTGAGAACTGGGAAAAGAGTAGTATACAGATTAAGGTGACTGTTACTGTAAATCACAGTAAACAGGAGTCGGCAGAAAAGCTACTTAATCTGATAAATATAAATCTTAACAAAAATGGTGATGTTATTGAGGCTATTACTGATATAGATGATAAGTTTAATCGCTCAGGATATTGGGAGAGTCGCAGATCGCACAATTTTGATGTTAGTTATGAGGTAAAAGCTCCGAGCTATATTAACCTTGAACTTACAAACAAATACGGTAGTGTATTTATTGATGAGATACTTGGATATGCAAATATTTCAGTAAAATATGGTACTCTAACTGCTAAAAAGATTTACAGAGAGAAGAAACAACCAATAAGTCGTATTAGTCTTGCTTATACAAATAAGATGGCTCATATTGAAGAGGCTAACTGGTTATCGGTAGAAATTAAGTACTCTAAATTAAAAGTTGGTAAAGCTCATGCAATATCGGCATACACAAAGTACTCTACTCTGGCCGTTGATAATGCAAGCTCACTTGTTGCCGAGAGTAAGTATGATAACTACCATATTGGTAAACTTAACAACTTTGTGGTAACAACTGGTGCATACTCAAACTATAAGGTTAAGGAGTTGCATAACAAAACAAATATAAGTGCTGCTTATTCCGATATTATTTTCGGAGATATCAAGTCTTCATTCAGATCGGTAGAGATAAACAACAAATATGGTTCTGTAAGACTTTATGTTGACCCTGTTGCATCGTATGAGTTGTTTGGTCACTCACGTTACGGAAGCTTCACATATCCGGAGTCGAATCAGGTTAGCATGATATCTGAATCAAATGAGATTACTGTAAATGGTGTTGTTGGCGATAGTGCACCATCAGGAAGGATAAGAGTTAACACAAAATATAGTTCTGTGAAGATCAGAACCAAAGAGAGATAAAATATTCCCTATTTTATAATTGCAAGGCTGCCCCAAAGGCAGCCTTTTTTTAGAAACTCTTTTAAATTTACCTCTTTATGATTCAATTTTGATTGATAAAAATTCCAAAAACAAATTTAAACTGTTTCTTACCTATAATTCATAACAAGCATAACGCTCTTTAACATCACTCTCTTCAACCCTTTCAATATCAATTGCCACAACCTTATACTCCGGTGTAAGCGTATCTATATCGCCCAAACCGCTGGTTATATGGTTTATTGATATCTCCGGAAAATGGAATGTTGTATATAGTATTCCCGGTTTAAGTTCATCGGTAATATCAGCACGCATTATCACATATCCTCTTGGCGATGATACCTTAACAAAGTCATTATGTTTTATGCCTTTGTTCTCTGCATCTATTGGATTAATTTTTAGCAGATCTTCGGTTATCAGTACACTATTTGGAGTGCGTCTGGTCATTGTTCCACAATTATAATGCTCAAGCAGTCGCCCGGTTGTAAGTACAAACGGATATTTATCCTTATGCTCAACTGTCTCTGGCGACTCTATATAGTCAAAGTAGTGAAACTTACCTTTACCACGCTTAAACTTACCATCTATGTGCAGAATCTTTGTATCGGTACCATCTTTCTTAACCGGCCACTGCAGTCCGTTATCACCGAGTCGTTCCCATGTTATTCCTTCAAAGAACGGAACAACCTTATTTATCTCATCCAACATATCGGCAGCAGTATAATCGCACTGTTCATATCCAAAACGTCGCATTATATCTACAACAATCTGCCCGTCGGGTTTTGTACCATTAAGAGGTTCTACAACTTTTTGTACACGCTGCACACGGCGTTCACTACTAGTAAAGGTTCCCTCTTTTTCAAAAAACGACGATGCAGGAAGAATTACATCTGCTTTACGTGCTGTATCGGTCATAAATATCTCCTGAACAACCAGAAACTCAAGGCTGCCAAGTGCTTTATCAACCTCACATGTATTAGGGTCGGTCTGTAGTATATCCTCTCCCATTATCCACATTCCTTTAAGTTTTCCTTCGCGCGATGCATGGAACATCTCAGGAATTTTTAGCCCTATCTTATCCGGCAATCGTTTATTGTATACCTTAAAGTAGTGATCTATAGACTCCTCTTTTGTTACATCCAGATATCCTGCTCCCTGATGTGGCTGCACACCCATATCGGCTGCTCCCTGAACATTATTTTGTCCTCTCAGCGGGTTAAGTCCCACACCCGGACGACCAATGTTTCCTGTCATCATAGCAATATTGGCAAGTAACATTACTGTTTTACTTCCCTGATAGTGCTCTGTTACGCCTAGTCCGTGGAACTCCATTGAATTACCGGCTGTAGCATACTCTATTGCCGCTTTGCGTACAAGCTCTTTATCTACTCCGGTTATCTGCTCTGCCTCATCAACATCAAATGCTTTGAGTTTCTCAACAAATTTATTAAAACCAACAGTGTTCTTCTTAATAAACTCCTCATCAATCAGTCCTTCGTCAAGAATAAAACGGGCAAACATAAGCATCATTGGCACGTTGGTTCCAGGTCGCAGTTGCAGATGGTACTTTGCATATTTTGCAAGTTTTATCTTTATTGGGTCAATCACAATCAGTGTTTTCCCCTTCATTATCTGCTGTTTGATCTTGGCTCCTGTAACCGGATGTGCTTCAGTAGAGTTTGATCCAACAAGTAGTATCAGGTCACACTCTTTAAGATCCTCAATTGAGTTTGTTGCTGCTCCTGTTCCGTATGCCTGTTGCATTCCCCATGCTGTTGGTGCATGGCAAACACGTGCGCATCCGTCTATGTTATTGGTTCCGGCTACTACCCTGAAAAATTTCTGCATAAGGTAATTCTCCTCGTTTGTACATCTTGACGATGAGATACCGGCCACAGCATCTGGTCCGCTCTTCTCTATTATAGCTTTAAATTTGCTCTCAATAAGATCATACGCCTCTTGCCATGTAGACTCAACAAACTTACCTCTCTTCTTTATAAGAGGTTTCTGTAATCTGTCAGGATGTTTATAGAATTCAAAAGCAAACCGCCCCTTCAGGCAGGTATGTCCCATATTTGCTTCTGCATCAGGTACACCCTGTATAGCAATAACTTTATCGTTCTTTACCTTAACATTCAGATTACATCCTACACCACAGTATGTACAAACTGTACGTATCTCTTTATCTGCTTCTACTGTTTTAGAGAGGTACCTGTCTTTTAAAGCATTTGTTGGGCATATCTGAACACATGCTCCACACGATACACATGTAGACTCTTTAAATGTAGTATCATCATCTTTTACAATCCTGCTATTGAATCCTCTGTCGGCAATTCCAAGAACCAGTTCGCCCTGCACCTCATCGCATACTCTTACACATTTATAGCAGTGTATACACTCTTTAAGATCAGAGTGTATATATGGGTGGCTCAAATCTTCAACTATTGCTGCATGTGTTTGTCCGTTATTGTATCTGGTACTATTTACATTCAGATCTGTTAATAGTTTCTGAAACGGCGTTGGTTTATGACCTTTTTTAGGTTTAATTGCACTCTTTGGATAGTTTGATAGTACCAACTCTAGAATATTCTTACGAAGCTTCTCTATCCGTTTTGAGTGTGTTGTAATATATATCCCCTCCTGAACAGGTGTATGACACGATGCTACAACCCTACTATCACCACCTTTCTCGCGCGATATCTCTACAGAGCATATACGACAAGCACCATAGTTTTCAAGTTTATCGTCCTGACAAATAACCGGGATAAACTCTTTTCCTTTGTACCTGCTTACAAAATCGTATATAGTCTCGCCCGGAATAATCTGGTAAGGGATATTATTTATATATGCATTTGACTCCATATCTTTGTTTTATTTATACAGATTTCTCTGCATTTATTATTTAAAGAATACATCAACCTCTTCGGCAAAGTGCTCAAGTATATTTCTTATTGGCAGCGTTATGCCTCCACCCAAGGCACATAACGATCCATCTTCTAATGTATCAATAAGGTCTTCAAAAGCAGCTCTGTCAATAAGCTCGTCTTTGTCTATCGCTCTGTCTAACATCTCGCGTCCACGTATTGCTCCAATTCTGCACGGATAACATTTACCACACGACTCTTTCTCTACAAAATCAAACAGATGACGCATGTACTCTATAAATGGTACTTTAACCGGTATTGATACCACTCCTGCATGTCCCAGAAGGAATCCATGCTCTTCAAACGATTCAAAATCGACTGTAAGTTTATACAACTCATCAACAGGTATTATTCCTCCCAGAGGACCTCCTACCTGTATTGCTTTTGTTGGTCTGCTAAAACCACCTCCCATTTTGTTTATAAGATCAATAAGCACAGATCCCATAACAACCTCATACATCCCCGGTCTTACAAATCCGCTATCGAGACATACAAGCTTTGTTCCTTTAGATTTCTCTGTACCCATTCTGGCATATGTTTTCCCACCTGAGTATAGTATCTTATGGATATTTGCAAACGTCTCTACATTAGAGAGTACTGTTGGTTTACCAAACAGTCCTTCCTCTGCCGGAAATGGCGGACGTGTGCGTACATCGGCACGTATTCCCTCTATAGAGTTAAGTAACGATGTTTCTTCTCCGCATATATAAGCTCCCTCACCAACAACAACCGTAAGGTCAAAGGTGTGCTTACTTCCCATAAGGTTCTCTCCGAGATGTTTCTTCTCATATAACCTTTTTACTGCTTTGTTCAGAGTCTTTACAGAGTACGGATACTCTCCGCGCACATATATTAACCCTTTTGTTGCACCTGTGGCAATAGCACATGCAATCATTCCGAATATGAGTTTATAAGGGAGATTCTCCATTATATACATATCAGAGAATGCTCCCGGATCGCCCTCATCGCCATTACAGACAATATACTTCTGGTCTGCCTCTGTGTTACGGCATGTCTCAAGTTTAATATGAGTAGGGAAACCTGCCCCTCCTCTACCTCTGATTTTTGACTCCCGGACTTCGTCAATTATAGTCTCCGGATTTTCGAAATAGTTGTTAAGCAGTGAGTACCCTCTGGCAAAACCATTCCATGTATTAAGAATACTGAAACGTTTTACAGCAGATTTAACATTCTCAAGCGGAAGTTGCAAGGTGTACCATTTAAGAGCTCTCTCCAGGTCATCAACTGATTTAAGAGACACCGGATACCCTTTATACAGAAACGATGCATTTTCCCAGCAACGTCCTATGCATGTAACTGTACCTATCTCGTCTTCAGAGAAGTGTTTTAACAGTGCCTCTTTTAATTTTTTCTGCTTATCTGTAACATAACAGGCAGATCCATCGCAAATATGCACCTTTTTATCCCTGAATTCGGGTTTAAGAAAGTCGTAAAACGTTCTTGTACTGTGTACTGCAGATTTAGTAAATAGTGTTTCTTCAGTGATTTGGTCTAAGTTTTCGGCAAAGCTATCAGATTCTGATAGTGATTTAATATCTTCAAACAATTTATTGTCTTCGCCATACTTTTTAGATAGTGATCGTAGATTCTTCGACATAATAAATTATTTAGTAACGTATTATAAGTTACTAATTTTTACGAACTTTACAATAATCTACTCAGGTTTTTAACATATAAATATATTTTTAACATGTTGCTTTACGTTATATACACTATTATACATATAGAATAAAAGCCTTAATACGCTAGTGGTAGTAAGGCTTTGGTATATATCTGAATGGGGGTATAAATTAAAATTTCATGCTCTGGTAATACTGTTTATTTATAACATTATATATTTTCTGTAATTCTGTTTCGTATACTTTCAAGAGATTCTTCTCTAAGTAATTTTCCGTTTCTGTACACTGTTTTTAACAGTGTTATATACTTTTTTCTGATTATAAATTGAGTATTTTTACTGTGTGGAAAGAGAACATAAATTAGATATAGCTGTAGATACAATTATTTTTGGGTATCAAAAAGAGACCGGAGTACAGGTGTTGCTTATTAAACGTAAATACGATCCGTTTAAAGATAACTGGGCTATTCCGGGTGGTTTTGTTGAAGCAGATGAGTCGTTGAATGAAGCTGCAAGAAGAGAATTAAAGGAAGAGACTGGTATTGATATAGAATATATTGAGCAACTGTATACATTTGGCGAACCTAAAAGAGATCCCAGAAAAAGGGTTATATCTGTTGCCTATTTTAGTCTTGTAAAATCATCAGAATTTATGAGACTTAATGCCAGTTCTGATGCTAAGGATGCTAAATGGTTTAATATAAATGAGATGCCCGATCTTGCATTTGACCATAAGTACATTCTGGAGATGGCAATATCAAGATTAAGAAAAAAGATTATTTATGAACCAATAGGTTTTGAGCTTCTGGATGATAAGTTCCCGTTCTCTGATCTTGAAAACTTATACTCTACCCTTCTTAGCAGAGATATAGACAGACGTAATTTTAAGAAGAAGGTTATGAAACTGGGGATACTTGAGGAACTGTCTGAAAAAGCTAAAAATACAGGAGCTGGTAGACCCGGAAATCTGTACAGATTCAATAAAAATGTTTATAATACTCTTATTAATAAAGGGATTCACTTTGAGATATAATTCCCTACTCTTTATAACAAAACTATGGTTTTAATACTAACTTTTTCTTCTTCTCTTTTGCTATATTCATAATCTCAACAACATATTTCATAGGAACATTCTTGTCAAGGTCAAGTGATATTATAGTATCTACCTTTCCTTGTTTATCAATAGAGTCAATACAGAACGACAATCTTTTAATATCTGTTTTAACATCATTAATAAATATAGTGTTAGTACTATCAATAACAATATTGTATCCCTTAGATTCTACATAAGTTGGTGCATCATCTTTTAAAGCTGCTTTCAATATGTTTGATACATTAATATCTACTGGTTGCAACATCATTCTTATAAGAACAAACAGAGGTATCGCAACCCCAATAGCTATTATTATTATTACTAATCTTCTCATCAATTGATATCCGTTTTAGATAGAACCTTCATTATTTGTCATTATTGTATTTTGTAAATGCTTAGTTCTACCTGTAGTTATAAAAAAAGCACAGTATCATTTTAACTGTGCTTGCATATTATTGTTTGTCGTTATTTAGTTAAAGTTCTTTGTAAAACAACGCTTACGCTTGTGCTGAATATGGTTATAGTTTTTCCAGTGTTGTATTGCTTTCTGGTTTGTTTCAAATATACCTGTTGTTTCAACGTGTCTTACATTATGATCAATCATTACCTGTTGTAGTTCCTGAATAAGTAGTGCCGATACACCCTTACCCTGCATCTCCGGATCTATTCCTGTAAGTAACAGATCAACCTCGGTTGGGTTTTTAAGAGCTTTAAGGATATGTCTGAAACCAAACGGGAACAGCTTTCCATTTGCTTTCTGCATTGCTCTTGACAATGATGGTAACCCTACAATAAAACCAACCATCTGATCATTCTCATCCTGTACTACCTTTACAAATCGTGGGTTAAGTAGTCCAAAATATCTTTTAAAGTAGTAGTCTATCATCTGCTCATCAAGCTCAACTACACTAAACAAATCTTTAAACGCTTCGTTAAGTAGTTTAAATACCTCTTTTCCGTACGGAAGAAGCTCTTTATTCTTTGTAAAGTTTACTACCTTAAGTTTATATCTCTTCTTTATTATCTCTGTAAGTTTCTTAGCTTTTGCCGGAACATCTTCAATGGTTAGTCTGAACTCAACCCAATCTATATGCTTTCCGTACCCCAACTTCTCAAGGTGTTCTTTATAGTATGGCATCTGATATTCCGATGCTATTGATGGCAGATGATCAAATCCTTCAACCAACATACCCTGATGGTCAAGGTTTGAGAAACCAAGAGGACCTCTTACACCCTCCATACCTTCGGTTCTTATCCACTTCTCAGCTTCCTCAATAAGCTCTTTAATCACATTGTGATCATCTATTGCTTCAAAACGTGAGAAACGTCCGTATTTCTCACCTGTTTTCTCAATATCTTTTCTGTTTATTATTGCACCAATACGTCCGGCTGGTTTTCCATCCTTATATGCAACCCAGAATTTTGCATCGCAATAGTTAAATGCCGGATTATGCTCTTTCTGAAGTACCTGTACCTCATCTTTTATGATTGGTGGTACCCAATATTTATTTGTTTTGTATAGTTTAAACGGAAATTTTACAAACTCTTTAAATCCTTGTTTGCCTGTTACCTCTCGTATTTCTATTGACATATGACTATGCAGTTTCTTGTTATTTGATTAACAAATTAAGACTTATTAATTCATTAATCAAAAATTTTTAATAATAAATTCTTACTTTTTAAACAACGTATTCAGAGACGAAAAAAGATCCGGTTTATCATCGGATCTTTTGATAAATATAATATTGATATGCTAAAGTGTCGAGATAAATTTATTTACATTTTCCTCTATTCTTGCAATAATATCTGTATCCTCAGCCTTTACAAAAGCATTACCTGTTATGCTCTCATACAACTCAATATATCTTTCTGATACCTGATTTACAAACTCATCTGACATTTCAGGAACCTGATCACCATCTTTACCCTGAAAGTTGTTCTCCATCAGCCACTCTCTTACAAACTCTTTTGAAAGCTGCTTCTGGTTCTCACCTTTATCAAATCTCTCCTGGTAACCATCTGCATAGAAGTAACGAGATGAATCCGGTGTATGAATCTCATCAATAAGATAGATCTTACCATCTTTTCTACCAAACTCATACTTTGTATCAACAAGTATCAGTCCGTGCTTAGCGGCAATCTCTGATCCTCTCTGGAACAGTCTCATTGAATAATCCTCAAGTTGCTTATACTCCTCTTCAGAAACAAGTCCGGTAGATAAAATCTCTTCTCGTGTAATATCTTCGTCATGTTCTCCTTGCTCTGCCTTTGTTGTTGGAGTAATAATAGGATTATCAAAACGCTGGTGTTCCTGCATTCCTTCAGGAATTGGCACTCCACACATCTCTCTTGCACCACTCTTATATGCTCTCCATGAGCTTCCGGTCAGGTATCCGCGTACAATCATTTCAACCGGATATGGGTCACATTTGTGTCCAACCGTAACCATTGGGTCCGGAGTCGCAATTTTCCAGTTCGGAACAATATCTTTTGTTGCATCAAGAAACTCTGCTGCAATCTGGTTTAATACTTGTCCCTTAAAAGGTATGCCTTTTGGCAAAACAACATCAAAAGCTGATATTCGATCAGATACAACCATTACAAGGTAGTCATCACCTATACTGTATACATCACGAACTTTACCTTTGTACACATCATTTTGTCCTGCAAAATTAAAATCGGTCTTAATAACTGCATTAGCCATGTCAATAAAAAATTAAGTTGTTTAAGTCTCTCTATTTACGTTATATTTATCGTATGCTTTAACAATATCTTTAACCAGTCTGTGACGCACAATATCACTATTATCAAGCCTTACAACAGATATACCTTTTACTCCTTTAAGAACATCTAGTCCGGTCATAAGCCCAGATTTAACGTTTCGTGGTAAATCAATCTGCGTAATATCACCTGTAACAACAAACTTTGCTTTCTCTCCCATACGGGTAAGAAACATTTTAAGCTGATTAATTGTGGTATTTTGTGCTTCATCAAGAATAACACATGCGTTATCCAGTGTTCGTCCGCGCATATATGCCAGCGGTGCAATCTGTACAGTTCCATCCTGGATATAATCGGCAAGTTTTCTGGCCGGAATCATATCATTCAGTGCATCGTACAGTGGCTGCATATACGGATCAAGTTTCTCTTTCATATCGCCGGGCAAAAAACCAAGATTCTCTCCTGCCTCAACTGCCGGACGCGTAAGTATAATTTTTTTTACCTCTCTGTTTTTAAGAGCACGTACAGCAAGAGCTATTGCTGTATATGTTTTTCCGGAACCTGCCGGTCCTATAGCAAATACCAGATCCTTCTTTTCAAATGCATCAACAAGTTTTTGCTGATTCTTGGTTCGTGCTTTTATTGTTTTACCATGATTACCAAAAACAAGTACACCCTCGCTTGAGAACTCACCCTCTTTCATGCTCTCTGCAGATGCATTTAAAAGATCCTCAATACGTTGTTCCGTAATCTGATTGTATTTTTTATAATAGTCTAACAGGAATTCCAGTTTCGATTCAAAACGTTTTAGTTCCTTATCGTCGCCCATTACTTTAAGCTCAACACCACGGGCTATTAACTGGATTTTTGGGAAGTAATTAGCCAGCAGTCTTAAATTACAGTTATTAATACCATAAAAACCTACCGGATCAACTTCATCTAAATATATTATCTTCTCCAATTATATATTTATTTTAAATAAGTAACTTTGTTGCACAAAAGTAGTGAAACCACTCATAAGTTTTGTAAAAAATTAATTAAAAACTAACAATTAAAGCTATTGTTAAATTTTGAACATTAAGCCTGCGTTAAAATAACTTAGAAATGCCTGTAATTACCCTTCTTACTGACTGCTCAAACAACGACTACTATGCCGCTGCTGTAAAGGGTCATCTTATGACTAACTGCCCCGGTGTAAATATTGTAGATATTGACAACAGCATTCAGCAACACAATATAGAGAGCGGTGCATATGCACTTAAAAGTTGCTACAGGTATTTTCCTGACAACACTATACACATTATAGGGGTAGGTTCTGTGATAAATAAAAACAGTAGCCATTACGCAGCTTTTTACAACAAACAGTATTTTATTGGTGCCGATAACGGACTATTAGATATGGTTTTTGATACCTCAAAAGCTATGGTTGTAAAGATAGATTCGCAAACAAATAACAACTTTCCGGAACTTGAGGTGTTTGCTCCGGCTGCGCTAAAGATTATTGAAACCGGAAATATTCTATCTGTAGGCAATAAAAATATTAAACTAAAGAAAGTTCTTAAGGTTGAGCCTATTGTTGAGAGCGACTATATATTAGGACATATAGAGTATATTGATACTTACAATAATGCTATAATTAATGTAGATAAGCAGTTATTTGAGAACACTGCAAAAGGCAGGGATTTCAGAATTTTTGTAAATAGTAAACACTACTCAATAGATAAAATATCTGCTAACTACAACGATGTACCAGACGGTGAGCTTGTTGCTATATTTAATAACAACAATATGCTTGAACTGGCAATGAACAGAGCAGAGATTAGTACAATGTTCTCTTTAGAAACAGGTAAAACAGTACGAATTGAATTTATAAATAGTAATAGAGATAATGACAAAGGAACTAAACTCTTTTAAAAGACTTCTTGATATAATGGACAAACTCCGCGAGGAGTGCCCATGGGACAGAAAACAGACTATGGAATCGCTAAGAAAGCTGACTATTGAGGAGACTTATGAGCTGGCAGATGCTATTCTTGATGGTGATATGGATGAGATTAAAAAGGAGTTGGGCGATATACTTCTGCATATTGTATTCTATTCTAAGATAGGTAAAGAGAAGAGTGCTTTTGATATAAACGACGTAATAGAAGGTATATCAGACAAGCTTGTTTACCGTCATCCGCATGTATTCTCTGATACAAAGGTAAAGGATTCATCGGAGGTTGAGAATAACTGGGAAGCCCTTAAGCTTAAAGAGAATAGCAAAAAACGTGTTCTTGATGGTGTTCCGGTATCGTTACCTGCTCTTGTAAAGGCAAACAGAATTCAGGAGAAGGTAAAAGGTGTAGGTTTTGACTGGGAAGAGAAACATCAGATCTGGGACAAGGTATTTGAGGAGTTCAGAGAGTTAAGAAAAGAGATACAACAGAATAATCAGGAGAAGATAGAGGCTGAATTTGGTGATCTGTTTTTCTCACTAATAAATGCAGCAAGGTTATATAATATTGATCCGGAAAGTGCCCTTGAGAGAACAAACAAGAAGTTTACAAAACGATTCAACTATCTTGAAGAGAAAACAATATCTAAAGGAAGATCATTACATGATATGAGTCTGGATGATATGAATGTGATTTGGGAAGAAGCTAAACAGTTTGATAAAAAATAGTTAAAAGGCTGTCTCATTCATAATAGAGACAGCCTTTTTAATATCATACAGGAATCTTAAATTTCATTGTCACCTCTCCGGTTTCCTTATTCACCTCAATCTTCTTATCATCCATTCCAATATCTTTACCTGTAGCCATCTTAAAAATACCTGAAAGAAACTCCATACCGCTATTAAGTACTTTCTCAACCTCTTCAGTTTTCTGCGAAACAGGTGTCTCTTCTACGGTTTCGCTATCAGGTTCAGTTCTCTCAGCAATACCACCTTCCCTGTCATTCTCTGTAAAAGATAACTCTGTCTGTTCTATCTCAGATTCAGTATATATTTCGTCCTCTTCAATAAACTGACCTTCAATTACATCATCTTCAGGAATATTATTATTATCATTGATAAACTCTTCCAGCTCATTAATAAACTGAGAACGCCCTTTTGTACTAAAATCAACATAGTCAAACTGCGAATCGTTTAAAACGCCATCAAAAAGGTTCTGCTTAACAAGCAATCCGGCTGCTATTCTCTGTTCAATAGAGTCTCGTGATACAAAATTATATATTGTAAGCTTGTTACTTTGCTGTCCCAACCTATCAATACGCCCAATACGCTGGTTCTTTTTCGCCGGATTCCATGGTAGTTCAAAATTTATTACCGTATCAGCTACCTGAAGATTAAGTCCTGCTCCACCAGCCTCAGTAGATAAGAATATTTTATAGTTCTCATTATCTTCAAATTTCTTTATCAGCTCTCCACGATGCTTAGCAGGTATTTTTCCATTAAGCTCAACAAAACCAATATTATTCTCACGTAACATCTGTCCTATAAGCTTGTGAACTTTAACCCACTCCGAGAATATTATAATTTTACTACTGTTATTTCCAACATCAAGCTTATTAATTAAAATATCCTTTAGCTCCTCAAGCTTTCCTGATTCATTTGTATCCTCATCAATAAGATAGGTTGAATCACAAGCCATTCTCATCTTTGATAACAACATTTGTAATCGTTGTAAATCAAAAGGTGTCAGAAACTTCTTGTTAATTATTTTTCCTATTCCCGAAGCAAAACCATCATGCATATCTCTCTGCATAGTAGTTAAATCAACCGGAATAGTTATTTGTTGAATATTCGGAAGTTGATCAATAACTCTCCTTTTTTCTCGTCTTATAAGTATAGTATCAAGCTTTTTACTAAGCTCTTGCAGGTTATAATACCCATTTATCTTATTATGTCTTTCAATATCAAACAGGCAGTGCTGGTATGAGAACTCCCATAAAGGTCCCAGAAATTCAGGGTCAAGAATACTCATTATAGAGAATATATCAATCAGGTGATTCTCTATAGGTGTACCTGTAATAACAAGTTTATGTTTTGCCTCAACACTTTTTATTGCCCGCCATGTTTTTGTTTCATAGTTTTTTACTTTCTGAGCCTCATCAAGAATCAAAAAGTCAAATCCTACATCAGATATTATCTTTTTATCGCGCAATACAGTCTCATAATTCACTATAAAAAAGAAAGCTTGTTTGTCTGAGTATAGCTCCTGTCTCTCTTCTGGTGTTCCTTCTATTACAATAGCTTTAGAATCAGAAAATCTTTCAATCTCTTCCTTCCACTGATATTTTAACGATGCCGGACAAACCACCAATGTGCGGTCTAAATCAAAAATATTTTTTTTCTGAACTGCTGCACCAATTGCCTGAATAGTTTTTCCAAGCCCCATCTCGTCAGCAATTATAGCCACCTTCTTGTAGGTAGCAAATTCTATACCCTCCTTTTGATAATTATAAAGTTCTGCATTCATTAAATCCCAATCTGGTTTTGAGTCTTGTTTAACTCTATCAAGCATCATATTTTCAAACGATCGCTCAATCTTCTCATAAACCTCTGGTCTTATCTTAAATTCCTGTATCTGTTCAGCCTTTTTAATAAAATCCAAAAACGAGAAGTGCTCTGACTCATTTATATGTTTTCCTCTCTTAAAATACTTATTAATCAGTGTTTCCTGATCGGGTGTAAGTTTATCCGGATAATTCCACGTTATTTTATAATCATTCAATGGGTCACAATATATCTCTATAAACGGGTAACTCTTTTTCAGTCTGTCAAATAACGATTTATTCTCTTTTAACACTCTAAAAGCATACATTATATGCTTTGTTGTACCCAATTTATTATGTTTCAGATCAGGACTATCACTATAACCTGTCTCATTTTCAAAATCGCGCAAGAATACTTTGTACTTCTTTCCTTCTTCATTTATCAGTATATGATCTCCAAAAATATTATCCGACCATCTGATCTTATAATTGGCTTTATCAGCTTTCTGTTTACGCTCTAATAATACTCTGGATATCATTCCCTCACGAGAATACTTCTTGTGCTCAAGCAGCATTTCTCTGTTCTTCGTAAGGTTTATTTCGTTTTCCATCTGAAGAAGACAAGCATAGGAGTACACATCCCACCCGGTTCTTTTGTCACTACAAACAGGTACTATATCCTCATCCTCAATATGCATTGAATAATACACAATATCCTCGTCAGGTTCTGTTGTAACCAGTAATTCAAACAAGGCTGGTGATTGTGTTAGTATCTGACAGCAACCGCTACTATATATAGAATAAGCTTTATCAATAGCCATAGTAGAGAGTTTGTCTGGCATGTTTGATATCTGATTTGCAACAATTTCGTTTATCGACATATTGAGTAATTTTTCGTTATACAAAACAGATGCAAAATAGTTAAATTAATAGTGTCATAACACTATTTTCAACCCAAATATCACTATAAAATATATAACTGAAAAGGGAGGCGTATCAAATCACTTTTTATAATGCACATCGCGCTGAGGAAATGGTATCTCTACCCCTTTCTCTCTGAATACCTCAACAATATGAAAACGCATTTCGCTCTTTATATTCTCTATATAGAAGTTTTGCTCTGTCCAGAAATATATTCTGAAAATCAGTGCAGAATCGCCAAAATCATGCAATCTGATAAATGGCTTTGGGTATTGCAAAATGCTTTTATGCGCTGTAACAATATCATAAAGTATATGTCTTACTTTATCTACATCAGATGAGTAAGCCACTCCCACCTCTACAAAAAATCTGGTTTTCTGTTCAGTATCGCTCCAATTTATAACAATATTCTCAATAAATCTGGAGTTGGGTATAATCATTACAATATTATCGCGGGTTTTTATTCTGGATGTTCTTAATCCTATCTTCTCAACAACTCCAACTATACCATCAACCTCAACAACCTCTTTTATCTTTATACTGCCCTCAAACAGAAGCAGTACTCCCGATAAGCTATCCTTAAATATTTTTTGTAACCCTAAACCAATACCAACAAGCAGAGCTGCTGATCCGGCAAAAAGCCAGGTAAGCTTAACCCCTACCGTATTTAATATCAGGATAGCTGTTATAATCCATATAATATACTTAAAGAACGAGAATATAGAGTATATCTTTGTTCTGTCGAGCTTTGATTTAACAACTCTGCTACGTATCAGCTTCTTTATAAGCTTAAGGAAAATAGATGTGATAATTATCAGCAGAATAATAAACAGTATATCCAAAACTGTAACCTTTATCTGCTGATAGTCAAGCAATACTATCTCAGGTATATTATTCCAATCCATATAAATAACAAATAATTACCTATTAAGGTAGTAATTTTTTTATAACTTCTGCTGTATCAGATGCATTAACTCTGCCGAAGATATATTATAGAACACCTGTCCCTCCTCTACCAGCGATATTTTACCAGTCTCTTCAGAAACAACAACAACCAAAGCATCACACTCCTCGCTAAGTCCTAATGCAGCACGATGTCGCATACCATAATTCTCCGGTATGTTAAGCTTATCGGTAATTGGCAGTATACATCGTGCAGAGTGCAATCTTCCGTTTACAATAAATGCTGCACCATCGTGCATAGGGCTGTTTTTAAAGAATACACTCTCTATTATAGCTTCTGATACTTCAGCATTTATATACACTCCTGTATCGGTATACAATGATAAATCAGATTGCCTGCCTATTGCAATAAGTGCTCCGGTTCTTGATGATGACATATTACTACATGCATTCACCAATTGCGAAGGATTAAATACCACTTTACCGGATGCTCCGTTTCCTTTGCTCAGATTAAAGAAGAACTTATCAAGCGATAATTTATTCTTTCGGAGATACCGTGTGCCCAAAACCAACAGAAATTTACGTATCTCCTGCTGAAAGAGTATTATCAGAGCCAGTACCCCAACCCCAATTACCTGCCCTAGTATAGAGCCTAACAGTTCCATATTAAGAGCCTGTACAACAAGCCATAAAAGATATAATGCAAATATACCTGCAAATATATTTATTGCAGGCGATCCTTTTATCAGATTATAAACCTGATATAACAGAAACGCCACAATCAATATATCAACAAGATCAAGAAATCTTGGGCTAATAAATGCTAATTGAAACATACTATCTGTTTATGCTGTTATATTTTTCAAATACAGAAACTGTATCTTTTGCTTCTCTCACATCATGCACCCTTAATATATCGGCACCATTCTGCAGAGCTATAGTATTTGCTGCTATTGTTCCCGATAATGCATTTTCGGCATCTGAATCAACAACCTTAGATATCATAGATTTTCTGCTTACTCCTACCAAAACAGGCAAATCAAATATTGCAAAACTATTCAGTTTGCTCAACAGTTCGTAATTATGCTCTAAAGTTTTTCCGAAACCAAACCCCGGATCAATTATTATATCAGATACCCCCAGATATCTAAGTTTATCAACCTTTCCGGTAAAATACTTTATAATATCAAGCGCTATGTTATTGTATACCGGGTTATTTTGCATAGTATCAGGTGTTCCCTGCATATGCATCATTATATATGGTACTGATAGCTTTGCAACAGTTTCAAACATGGCAGGATCGCCATCGCCGGCAGTAATATCATTTACTATATCTGCACCAAACTCCTTTACAGCAAACTCAGCTATTGCTGAACGATATGTATCAACAGAGATAATTACATCAGGATATCTCTTTCTGATAATGCTAAGAGCAGGAATTAATGTTTCGCGCTCTGTCTTCTGATCTATCATTTTTGATCCTGGTCTGCTGCTAAATGCTCCAACATCAATTATATCTGCTCCTTCAGAAAATATCTCATCTACTCTTTTTGCAATAGCATCTGAGTTCTGATATTTCCCTCCATCAAAAAAAGAGTCTGACGTTACATTCAGAATACCCATAACCCTTTTTTTATCGAGATTTAAAAGCTTACCACGACAATTTATTGATCTCCTATTATTTAAAAACTTATCTCTATCCGACATAATTTGAACTATATATTCAGAAACTATTTAAATTTATCCTTCAGTTTTTTTACATGAAAATATGAATCCTTATTTCGTTAAATTTCATTTAAATGACACTACCATTTGCTTAAAATTTGCCTCATTATACTTCAATTTTCATTCTTAAAATTCTAAAAACAAATTTAAACTGTTTCTCAAAGTAATTTAATAAATTTACAAAACATTTATATATTCATGTTTTTATTGCGGGAAATTATAAAACTATCCGCACTTTTGCACAAAAGTAGATAATGCTTTTATAAAAAAGAGAAAAATATATTAAAAGAACCCGGCTTAATTTGTATTATATCTGTGTATATAGTTGCAAAAAGTCGTAAAATAGAACACATTTGATTTAAATATACATTATGAAGTTTATAAATATTGAGGGGCTAGACGGATCTGGAAAATCTACACAGGTAAAACTTCTTAGAGAATATTTTGAGAACAACAATCTAAAATACGAATATATACATTTCCCGATACTTACATCGCCGGTTTTTGGCGATATGATTGCTCGCTTTTTAAGAGGTGAACTGGGCGATAACGATAGTGTAGATCCATATCTGGTTGCTATGCTATATGCAGGCGACAGAAACAATATGGCAACAAAAATAAGGGAGTGGTTATATGAAGGTACATATGTATTAATAGACAGATATGTGATGTCTAACATAGCGTATCAGTGTGCAAAGGTAAATGACCATGATAAACGCGAAGAGCTGCGTAAATGGATTTTAGATCTTGAGTATAACTATTACGGTATTCCTAAACCTGATATTAATATATATCTTGATGTTCCGTTTGAGTTCACAGAACAACAACTTACTAACACCCGCGAAGGTGATGACAGAGATTACCTGAATGGCAAAACTGACATACATGAAGATGATTTGTCGTTTCAGCAAAGAGTAAAAGAGCTATATAACTATCATGCAGATAAATCTGACGATATTGTAAGGCTAAAATGCAGCGACAACAATGGTAAGATGCTTGATAAAGATGCAATTTTCAGTAAATTAATTGATACTATAAAAGAACTTCTGTAAATTATCACATATTCAGAGACAATTAAAAACCAAATAATTATATAGTACTAATATGTTTAAAACAATAGCCAATATAAGCAGATTATTAACCGGAGCACTATTTATATTTTCCGGTATTGTAAAGGCCGTTGATCCGGTAGGTTCAGCAATAAAATTTGAAGATTATTTCAAGGCTTTTAAAATGGAGTTTCTTACAGATGCAGCATTAGGTTTTGGGGTAATACTATGTGTTGCAGAGATTGTTCTGGGAGTTATGCTTCTGTATAAACTAAGAATGAAACTTACGGCATGGCTATCTGTTGCATTTATGACTTTCTTCACAATCCTTACACTTATACTTGCTGTATTTAATCCGGTAAGTGATTGCGGATGTTTTGGCGATGCTATTATTCTTACAAACTGGGAAACATTCTTTAAAAATATAGTAATATTTATTCCGGTAATTGTTGTCTTTTTGTATCGCAATAATTTTAACGACTCTAAAAATGTTTTCTTCACAACAGTTGTTCCTGCACTTGTTATTGTAGCAACACTTTACCTTCCATATTACTGCTATAATAATTTGCCAATAGTAGATTTCAGACCATACAGAATTGGTGCTAATATTAATGAAGGGATGAAGATACCAGACGATGCTGAGGCAGATGTTTGGGAGACAACATTTATATATAAAAAAGATGGTGTTGAGAAAGAGTTTACAATGGATAATTATCCGTGGCAGGACTCAACATGGGTATTTGTAGATCAGAAATCAGTTCTTGTAAAAGAAGGGTATAAACCACCTATACACGATTTTATACTAACTGATGAGAATCAGATAGAGATAACTCCTCAGATATTATCAAACAAGAATTACACATACCTGCTTGTTTCATACGATTTAAGACACACAAGTGTTAAAGCTTTTGAGAAGGCTAAACTGGTAGCTGACTATTGCAACAGCAATGGCTACGACTTTTATGTTGTTACAGCATCAACAACTAACGACATAATGGCCTTTAAAGAGTTTATTCAGTATCCATTCAGGTATCTTACAGCAGATCAAACTGCACTAAAAACAGTTATAAGATCTAATCCGGGATTACTTGTACTTAAAGAGGGCACTATAACAAATAAGTGGCATGGCAACAATATACCAGACCCAACAACGCTTGATAACGAGACTGGTAAATCGTTACAAAAACAGATTGGTAAAGGTAATATGTGGCGAAATATATCATTTATTCTAATTTTAACTCTTATTGGTGCATTTCTTATTTATGCCAATAAGATTTTAACTAAAAAAGAGAATTGATAAGATACATTATAAAAAAACTCCGACAGAGTATATTTATTCTGCTCGGAGTTATATCTCTGATATTTATCCTGTTTAACATTATTCCGGCAGATCCCGCCAGAATGATTGCAGGGCAACACGCTTCTGAAGAGAGCCTTAACAACATCAGAGAGGAACTTGGGTTAAACAATCCTCCTCTGAAAAGATATCTTCACTATCTGAATGATATCTCTCCATTGTCTTTTCACAATACCAAAACAGAGAGTTACTTCTTTTATAATCAAAACAAATATGGCGGTGTAGAACTTCTGTCGTTTGGTAGTAACTGTATTGTAATAAAAAGTCCGTTTCTGGGTAAATCGTTCCAGACACAACAAAATGTTGGTACAGTTATTGGCAAAACACTACCAAACACAATGGTGCTTGCAATAACATCAATACTATTAGCATCGGTATTAGGTATTATTGCAGGTATATTTGCCGCAATATTTAAAGACTCATGGTACGATAAAATCTCACTGCTATTATCTGCAACTGGAATGTCGTTACCATCGTTCTTTGCTGCTATACTCATTGGTTGGATATTTGCTATTGTACTTGGCAAATTCACCGGACTCAATCTTACTGGAAATATATGCGAGATAGATAACCTTACAGGAGAAAGATTTATAAATCTGAAAAACCTTATTCTTCCGTCAATTACATTAGGTATAAGACCTCTTGCTATAATTCTGCAACTAACCAGAAACTCTCTGCTAGACGTTATGGGACAGGATTATATCCGCACAGCAAAAGCAAAAGGGTTATCTTTTACACAAATAGTACTCCGCCACGCTCTTAAGAATGCTCTTAATCCGGTTATTACAGCAATATCAGGATGGTTTGCATCGCTAATGGCCGGGGTAATATTTGTTGAGTATATATTTGGATGGAAAGGTCTTGGAACTGTTATTGTGAATGCTCTTAACCAACAGGATATGCCACTTGTAACCGGATGTATAATTACAATATCAATAATGTTTATAATTACAAATATTATTGTTGATATAACATACTCAATACTTGATCCGAGAATTAAGCAGTATGAGAACTCTTAATTTTGTATTTAGAATAAAAGATTAAGCTTATAATAATAACTTTGCATTTTAGGTTGTGTAACAACTTTAACATAAAAATAAAGTATCATGAGAAAGAATATAGTTGCAGGAAACTGGAAGATGAATAAGAGCCTTGAAGAGGGAAAAACTCTTATATCTGAAATAATGAACACTCAAAACAGTTCTGACTGTCAGATAATAATCATTCCTCCATTTATCCATCTGTCAGTAGCTAATGAGATAACCTGCAACAGCAATATTGCAATTGGAGCTCAGGACTGCTCTGCTAACCAAAGTGGTGCCTATACGGGAGAGGTATCAGCTCAGATGATTAAATCAGCAGGGTGCCAATATGTTATTGTTGGTCATTCAGAACGCAGAGCAATGCATAACGAGAGTAACAATCTTCTGAATATAAAAGTAAATCAAGCCTTAGAAAATAAGCTTACTCCTATATACTGCTGTGGCGAAACACTTGAAGAGAGAGAAGCTAATAGACATTTTGAGGTTGTTAAACAACAGATTCAGGAAGGTTTATTCACACTTACTGAAGAGCAGATTAAAAACAGTGTTATTGCATATGAGCCTGTTTGGGCTATCGGAACAGGAAAAACAGCATCTGCTGATCAGGCACAGGAGATACATAACTATATCAGAACAATAATTGCTGATAAATATGGTAATAGTGTTGCTCAGGAAATAAGCATTCTTTACGGAGGAAGTGTTAAACCACAGAATGCACAAGAGATTTTTGCGAAAGAGGATGTAGATGGTGGCCTGATTGGGGGGGCATCATTAAAAGCTGAAGATTTTATTGCTATCACTAAAGGATTCTAAATAATGGATTATATAGAGGTTTGTTGTACCATTAGCCACAACGATATTGAGACTGTAAGAGATCTGCTTATTTATGATCTTGGCGAGATAGGTTTTGAGAGTTTTGAAGAGACCGCAACAGGTGTTCTTGCATATATACAAGAGGATGAGTTTGATGAATCAAAACTTAAGAATCTTGAATCTGTAAATCAGCTGTTTCCTGATTCTGTTGAATACACTCATAAACTGATAAAGTCGCAAAACTGGAATGCTGTCTGGGAGAGTAACTTTCAGCCAATTGAGGTTGATAACAGATGTTATATCAGAGCTCCGTTTCACCCTGAAAAACCGGAATTCAAACACGAGATTATTATTGATCCTAAAATGGCTTTTGGTACAGGGCATCACTCAACAACATTTCTGATGGTAAACCGTATTCTTGATGGTGACATTGAGGGGAAATCGGTTTTGGATATGGGATGTGGTACAGGAATACTTGCTGTACTTGCCAAAATGTGCGAATCAGGAAAAACTGTTGCTATTGATATTGACGAATGGGCATATAATAACGCCATTGAAAATAAAGACAAAAACAACACTCCTGATATTGAAGTGTTACATGGCGATGCTTCTGTTATACCTGATACAAAATTTGATATAATACTGGCAAACATTAACAGAAATATACTTCTTAATGATATGCACCACTATGTTGAAGTTCTTAATAATGGTGGTGAAATATATTTCTCCGGTTTTTACACAGAGGATCTTGATGTTATAAAAGAAGAGGCTATAAAAAATAGTCTTAAGTTCATCGATTTCACAGAAGATAAAAACTGGGTATCTGCAAAATTTATTCTTGAAAAATAATTACTCTTAAAATACGGGGCAGTATAAATATGTTTTATACTGTCCTTTTTTATACATCAATTATGAAGATAATACATAAACATATAGTAAGCCACAATAAAGATGAGTACAGACTTATTGAGTATGTATTAGATAATATTGATGATTTTAATACACGAAGCAGCGCAAAAAAAGCAATAAAAGCTGGGGTTATACTGGTTAATAATATACAGATAAGAACAACCGACACTGTACAAAGCGGAGATTCAATAACTGTTATAGAGGTTGAGAAACCTATAAAAGAGAAAACTCCTGTAAGATTTAATGTTGTTTATGAAGATCAGTATATTGCAGTAATAGATAAACCTGCCGGAATTATTGTCAGCGGCAATACCTCTGGTACAGTACAGAGTAATATAAAAGAGTCTGTTACTATATCTGATATGCCGGATGCTTTGAATGAACCTCTGCCTGTACACAGGTTAGACAAAGCCACAAGCGGGTTACTTATTATTGCAAAAACCAAAGGTTGCAGAGTGGAACTTGGAAATATGCTACAGAACAAAACCATAACTAAAAAGTACAGAGCTATAGTTCATGGTTTGGTTACTAACCATATGCATATAAAAACAGATATAGATAACAAACCTTGCCACTCTGAGATTGTTCCTGTTGAAACAGTTACATCTACCATATTTGGTGAATTATCAGTTGTAGATCTCTATCCTCACACAGGCAGAACGCACCAACTGAGAATACATTGCTCACAAAATGGCACACCAATTATTGGTGATACTTTATACTCCGGTTCTGATAAAAGAATTAAAGGCAAAGGTCTGTTTCTTGCTGCCATTGAGTTAAAGTTTAAACATCCAATAACAGAAAAAGATATACATATATCTATAGATCAACCAAATAAATTCAGTTCATTCTTAAACAGGGAAAAAAACAGATGGGATAAGTATAACAAGAAGTAGTTCTGCTATCTCCTCTCCTTCTCCCAAATCTCAAGATCTGCCACTCTTCCATTATCTATTGTAAAACGCACAGCTGTTTTTACACTATGAAATCCACTGTTACCACATGCTCCCGGATTAATGTGTAATATCTTTCTGCGTTTATCGTTCATTACTTTAAGAATATGTGAATGGCCGGAAATAAAGATGTCCGGTTTAAATTTTTCAATATAACCAATAGCCGATCTGTCATAACGACCAGGATAACCTCCTATATGTTTTATAAGAACCTTCATTCCCTCAACTTCAAAAAACAGAAACTCCTTATACATTAATCGCAGATCGCCTCCATCAATATTTCCGTACACAATTCTACACTCTTTACCTTTTGGCATTGCTTCTATTACCTCCTGGTTACCAATATCACCTGCATGCCAAATCTCATCACAATCCTTAAAAAAATCATTCAACGCCGGATCAAAAAAGCCATGTGTATCTGAAAGAAGACCTATTTTAGTCATATATTAAATCCTTATTACTAATTTTGTGTAAACAAATATATCATGCAATTATTTTATACACCCGATTTATCAGGTAATTTTTACACTTTCAACGAGCAGGAGTCAAAGCACTGTATAAAGGTTCTTAGACTAAACAGTGGCGATATTGTATATCTTATTGATGGAAAAGGAGGCTTTTTTAAAGCCGAAATAACTGATCCTCATTACAAAAGATGTGGCGTAGAGATTAGGGAACAACTCCCTGATCCGGACAACAGAGACTACAAAATTCATATTGCTGTTGCACCAACTAAAAATATAGACAGAATTGAGTGGTTTTTAGAGAAAGCTTGCGAAATTGGTATTGATAGAATTACTCCTCTGCTTTGTAAAAGATCGGAGAGAAAGGTTATAAAAAAAGAGCGCCTAGAGAAGATTCTTATCTCTGCAATGAAACAATCGTTTAAAGCAACACTGCCAATACTTGATGACCTTACACCAATAAAGGAGTTTCTTGAGCAGGATAATGCAAGTACAAAATTTGTTGCATACTGCGATGAGACAATAGAGGAACGTAAGTTATTGCGAGATCAGATAACCAAAGGTGAAGATATTCTGGTTCTTATTGGTCCGGAGGGTGATTTTGACAAGGAAGAGATAGAGCTGGCATTTGATAAAAACTTTATACCCGTAACCCTGGGTAATAGCAGGTTAAGAACAGAGACTGCTGCTCTGGTTGCATGCGATACTATAAATATTATGAATCAGTAATGCCTATATAATAAAAAAGGCTGTTCCGGGAAGATGGAACAGCCTAAGTGTAATTAACACTAAAAACTAACAATTACATACCTCATCAAGTACTCTATTTAAAACTCGATCAGGGACTTTAATTTCTTCAAAAAGAAAATTGAATTCCAACTCAATATTCTCAATCTCCTGCATAGTTAACATAAAATCGTAATCACAGAAGTTGTCGTCATGACAAACGTGTGTAAAATTTACTATCATAGGCAATTATAGTGTGGTTAATAACTGAAATAATAACGCTATTAAATTATCACTTATTGCATGCCCGTATAGAAATTAAGATTTTTTAATAAACACTAAGTACCATTTTCTTCTGCTCAGATATCTTTCGCATATTTAAAACAGCATATCTCATACGTCCTAATGCTGTATTTATGCTAACACCTGTCTGCTCCGCAATCTCCTGAAAACTAAGCCCCATATAGTGTCTAAGCATTACAATCTCACGTTGCTCAGCAGGTAAGAACTCTACCAATTTGCGAACATCAGAGTATATCTGCTCCTTTATCATTTCATCTTCAATACTATCTTCTGCAAGACGTTTTGTATTAAAAACACTCCACTCTGTGTCATCATCAGACACTGTGTTCTCTTTTTTAGCTTTTCTGAAATGATCTACAATAAGATTATGTGCTATACGTGATACCCACGAAACAAATTTTCCGTTATCAGAATAATTCCCTTTTTCTAAGGTCTTTACAACCTTAATAAAGGTATCCTGAAAGATATCATCGGCAAGAGCTGAATCTTTAACTGTGTAATAGATGTATGTATACACCTTATTCTTATGACGATTGATAAGTTGCTCTATAGCGGACTTATTTCCTCCTACAAATTCTTTAATCAAGTCATAATCTGTTGGTTGATTATGCTTTTTCATAACTATGCTATTTTTGATTAATAAGTAGAAGTTGGTCTATAGGCAATTCATTTTTTTGGGTTTCCTGCAAGTAACAACAAATTTTTAAGATGAGCAAAATTTACACTAACAAAATACATGAATAGTTAAACACACAACTATTATTGACTAACAACCAACCCCTTAACACACATGTTTTCAGTATGTAATGCTAAAAAATGTTAATCGCTTATTTTTTATGCTATTTTTGTACAAATTTAATTTCTACTATGAGCAAATCTGACAAACCAGATATTATTGAAATAAGAGGAGCACGAGTACACAACCTGAAGAATATAAGCCTTGATATACCAAGAAACAAATTTATTGTTGTAACAGGCCTGTCAGGTTCAGGAAAGTCGTCGCTTGCATTCGATACATTATATGCCGAAGGACAAAGACGATATGTTGAGAGCCTGTCGTCATATGCCAGACAATTTCTTGGGGCAATGAATAAACCTGAGGTTGACCAGATAAACGGGATTCCTCCTGCTATTGCAATTGAACAACGGGTGACATCAAAATCGCCCCGATCAACTGTAGGTACATCAACAGAGATATACGACTATTTAAAACTACTGTTCGCAAGAGTGGGTGATACATACTCACCTGTAAGTAATACAAAAGTAAAATGCCACTCTGTTAATGATGTTGTTAGCTTTATTGCAAACATGAAAAATGGCACAAAGGTTATTATTGTATCTCCGTATAAGATACCGGAAGGAATTACACCTGAGGATGTAATATCAATACTTTTGAAAGAGGGCTATACAAGAGCTGTTGAGGATGGGGATATTATTAATCTTAAAGATTTAGATCCTGAAAAAAACAGTGACAATATTGATATTGTAATAGACAGGGTTAAATCATCAACTGGTGAGGAGTCAAAAAACAGGGTAGCTGATTCTGTACAAACAGCATTTAATGAATCAGAAGGCAAATGTATTATTATTGCTTATACCGAAGATGGAACTGTTACAGAAACCTTCTCTAATGTTTTTGAAGCTGACGGTATTATTTTTGAAGAGCCAAACCCACATATGTTCTCTTTTAACAATCCTCTTGGAGCATGCAAAAAATGCGAAGGCTATGGAAAGGTTATTGGTATAGATGAAGATCTTGTTATTCCAAATAAAGCTCTGTCTGTATATCAGGATGCCATAGTATGTTGGAAAGGTGAAAAGATGAAGGAGTGGAAGGAACACCTTATACTGAATGCCGAATCGTGTGATTTTCCTGTTCATCGTCCATATTACGAACTTACGCCAGAACAAAAAGATATGCTATGGGAAGGGACAAGTTCGTTTGAAGGCATAAACAGCTTTTTCGATTATCTGGAGGAGAAGAAATATAAAATACAACACAGAGTAATGCTATCCAGATACAGAGGTAAAACAACCTGTCCGGATTGTAAAGGAACAAGATTAAAGAAAGAGGCCGGTTATGTTAAAATAGATGGATACTCTATACAACAACTTGTAAATAAACCAATATCTGAACTAAGAGAGATATTTAATAATCTCGAACTAAATAAATATAAAAAGGAGTTATCTAAAAGGATACTTATTGAGATAACAAACAGAATTAATTTCCTATCTGATGTTGGTCTTGGGTATCTTACTCTTAACAGATTATCCTCTACCCTATCAGGTGGAGAATCGCAAAGAATAAGTCTGGTTTCTGCATTAGGTAGCAGTCTTGTTGGTTCTATATATATACTCGATGAGCCATCAATAGGATTACACCCCAGAGATACAAACAGGTTAATTAAGTCGTTAAAACAACTTCAGGAAACAGGAAATACAGTATTGGTAGTAGAACACGAAGAGGAGATGATACGTGCGGCTGACCAGATTATTGATATAGGACCTGATGCCGGAAGATTTGGTGGCGAGGTAGTATTTCAAGGCTCTATAGATGAACTTATAAATGCTGACAATAGTTATACCGCAAAATATCTCACCAATAAGATGATGGTTGAGAAACCTGAGAAAAGAAGATCGTGGAGTAAGAGTATTACTGTTAGTGGTGCAAGAGAGAACAATTTAAAAAATATTACTACAAAAATACCTTTGGGTGTAATTACAACTGTTACAGGAGTATCAGGATCTGGTAAATCTACATTAATTAAAGATATATTCTACAATGCCATAGCCAAAAGATTAATGGGTGTTGGAACACGTCCGGGAGAGCATGATGATATATCTGGTGATACATCTGTTATTACCTCAGTTGAGATGATTGATCAAAATCCAATTGGTAAATCATCAAGATCTAATCCGGTAACATATATAAAGGTATACGATGATATCAGGTCATTATTCTCAGCACAGAAAGCTGCCAAATTAGCTGGTCTTAAACCATCAAGCTTCTCTTTTAACGTTGCTGGCGGAAGATGTGAAGATTGTAAAGGAGAAGGAGTTATACATGTTGAGATGCAGTTTATGGCTGATGTTACACTAAAGTGTGATAGCTGTAAGGGTAAACGATTTAAGGAGAACATACTTGAGGTAAAATACCGAAACAAAAATATTGATGATATCCTGAATATGTCGGTATCAGAAGCAATTGAGTTCTTTAAAATGGATGACAAGACAGCAGCAAAAAAGGTTGTCCAAAAACTTATGCCTTTGTATGACGTAGGATTGGGTTATGTAAAATTAGGGCAGTCATCCAGCACCCTTAGTGGAGGTGAAAGTCAACGTGTTAAACTTGCATCCTTCCTTAAAAAGGATAATTCAAAAGAGAAGATCATGTTCATATTCGACGAACCAACTACGGGTCTTCACTTTCATGATGTAAAAAAGCTACTTGAAGCTTTTAATGCCCTTGTTGCTAAAGGACATACCATAGTTATTATTGAACACAATATGGAGGTCATAAAATCTGCCGATTGGGTAATTGATCTTGGCCCTGAGGGTGGAGACAAAGGAGGTAATATTGTATTTGAAGGAGTTCCTGAGGATCTTATTACTTCAGAAGGTTCATACACTGGAAAATTTTTAAAAGAGAAATTATAATATACACTGCATGAAGCTGCCTGATTGGCAGCTTCTTTTTTTGTAAATAAGCGATAAATTATATGTTAATTCTGTTTGCTGATGAAATGCGTGGACGTTACCGCAATGCTCTGTCATCTAAAATGGTTGGTATTATACCTTTCTGATCTCTTAGCCCTTATCAGTACTATCTCCGGAGAGATATTGAACTCAAATTCATCTAACTCCCGGTACCACGACAGATAATTATGTAGATATTTTGTAGCAACTCCTCGGAATCGTTTCATCCATATTATCAGGTTGCGTTGGTATTTTAACACATTCTCAATATGAACAATATCTCTTTTTACCTTCTCTTGTTTTGCTATACTAAGTGAACCATGCCTTAAACCATTATCTTTTGTATACTTAAGATAAACAGCTTTATTTTGACTACAAAACAGTGTATCCTTAGTTAAAAGTTTTGACAAATCAGCGGTAATATTATTTGCACTAAATCTAAAAAATAAGCTGTCATAAGTATTTTTACCTCTGTCTCTGCAAAAAAGAGTAAATACTCTTTTGTCATAAGGGATATGTTTAATTGACTTATAACCTCTTTTTCTAGGTTTCCTGTTCAGTTTATTACTACCTTTTTCTGACCATGCAAATATCTGCTCATTGACCTCTGCAATACCATAAAGTTTTTCAGGCTTAATATCGTTTACATTTTTCAAAAAACGATGTCTCCATCTAAATGAAGTATTTCTATGAACACCACATTCTGCAGCAGCTTTACGCACACTCAAACCATTAATCATACATTCTGCATATGATAACCATCGTCCTTTCTTATGCAAATTTGATAACGGTGTTCCGGTTAGTGTGTTAAATGTACGTTTACATATCTTGCACTTATAGCGTTGCAAATCGTTCCGAACTCCCCATTTATGTATTGATTTTGATTCACAATATGGGCAACATCTATCTTCTTCTACAACATCACTATTTAATAATCTGGAAACAAATTTTTCGGAATCTCTCTTTTCTATTGCACTCTTTAAAAGAGTATAGTTTCTGGTATTAAGGCTATTTATTGCTCCTATAAACCTAACAATGTTCTGTGTATTCATAGCTTTTTCTTTAAATATACGTGCACACAAAGTATAGGTTACACCCAGCTTGTTGACAGAGCATTATTTGAGCGGGCTACATTCCCGCAACCACCTCTTAAAAAAGGGCTTATTTTCATTAACAAAACAGACACTTGCAATAAGTTATATTACAAGTATCTGCCTATATATTATTTATATCTCACTAAGTTCCAACCATCGCATAGATTTCTCATCAAGCTCTTCTTCTAACTGCTGATACTCTTTTGACTGTTCAACAAGCTCCTCTGATGATAGATTACCTGAAGCAAGAGCCTCTTCTAACTCTTTCTTACGTTTTTCCATACGTTCAATATCAATCTCTAACTCCTCTAGCTCCTTCTTCTCTTTAAAGGTTAACTTTCGTTGTCTGTTACCTGTTGGCTTCTTTGTCTCTTTCGGCACCTTACTCTTTGCCTCTTCGCGTTTACGTTCCTCTTCCTTAACCTCAACATAATCTCTGTACTGAGTATAGTTACCAGGAAAATCCTTAACATCTCCGTCTCCATTAAAAACAAACAGATGATCAACTACCTTATCCATAAAGAATCTATCGTGCGAAACAATGATAACACAACCTCCAAACACCTCAAGATACTCCTCAAGAACATTTAGTGTCATAATATCCAAGTCATTTGTAGGCTCATCAAGAATCAGGAAATTAGGATTCTGCATTAACACAGTAAGCAGATATAAACGACGTTTCTCTCCTCCACTTAGCTTCTCTACATACGCATGATGTGTATCTGGTGGAAACAGAAAATAATTGAGAAACTGAGTTACAGACATCTCTGTACCATCACTAAGAGTTACAACTTCTGCAACCTCTCTTACAACATCAATTACCTTATCTTTAGGGTTAAAATCTAATCCTTTCTGATTGTAATAACCAAACTTTATTGTTTGTCCAACATCAACTACACCTCCGTCAGATTCAAGATTACCAGTAATAAGATTCACAAAGGTTGATTTCCCGGTACCATTATCGCCAATAATACCAACCTTCTCAAACCTGCTGAACTTATAAGAAAAATCTTTAAGAATAACCTTATCACCAAACGATTTACTAAGTTCACTAATCTCAAGAATCTTTTTACCCAATCTGCTCTGCTGAACATTGATATTTACACTCTTCTCAACCTTTCTGTACGATGCCTCTTTCTTTAACTCATGAAACTGATCTACTCTATACTTAGCCTTTGTTCCTCTAGCCTTTGGCATTCGCCTCATCCATTCCTGCTCAGTACGCATAAGATTTCTGGCCTTCTCCGCTCCTAACCTTGCTATCTCTAAACGCTCAGCACGCTTCTCAAGAAAATATGAATAATTCCCTTTATAGGTATAAATCTGCTTATCATCAATCTCTAAAATAAGATTACATACCCTATCCAGAAAATATCTGTCGTGAGTAACCATAAGCAATGTGCAATTTGATGAATGCAAATATTCCTCAAGCCACTCAATCATATCCAGATCAAGATGGTTAGTAGGCTCATCAAGAATTAATAAATCAGGATTTTTTAATATTACAGAAGCCATAGCAACACGCTTCTGCTGACCTCCCGATAATTCTGATATTTTCTGATTAACATCATAAATCTTAAGCCTACTAAGAATCTGATTCGCCTTTGTCTCAAAATCCCAAGCATTAAGATGATCCATTACAGCCATAGATTTCTCTATAGTTGCATTATCGCCACTCTCTATAGCTTTATGATAATCATTTATAGCTGTAAGTATATCTTTAGACGAAGCATATACCTCTTCTATAATTGTATTCTTTTTATCTAATATTGGTTCCTGTGCAAGAAACGAAATTTTGATATCCTTCCTGAAAACTATCGATCCTTTATCTGCACTATCAACACCTGCCAGTATATTAAGTAATGTTGTTTTTCCGGCACCGTTTTTTGCTACAATAGCCACCTTTTGTCCCTGATCTATACCAAATTTCAGATCATCATATAACTCTAAATCACCAAATGATTTTGTAAGTCCTTCGACTTGTAGAAAACTAATCATTACTTTAGTTGTTTTGTTATGAATCACAAAAATATAAAGTTTAACATATATCTATTACAAATTATGAGAAAAGAGGAACGTTTCAGAAGACTTATTGATTACTTCAGCACAAATATGCCTGTTGCCGAAACTGAACTTGACTATACCACGCCTTATGAACTGATGGTGGCAGTAATATTATCAGCACAATGCACCGACAAAAGAGTTAACTTGATTACTCCTGCTCTATTTGAAGCTTATCCGGACGCAGAAGCATTATCAAAGGCTTCTGTTGATGATATTTTTTCGCTTATCAGAAGTTGTAGTTATCCTAATAACAAGGCTAAACACCTTAGCGGAATGTCTAAAAAATTATTAACAGATTTTAAAGGAGAGGTTCCTTCTGATATTAATGAGTTACAGACATTACCCGGTGTAGGAAGAAAAACAGCCAATGTAATTGCTTCTGTAATATTCAATGCCCCGGCAATGGCTGTTGATACACATGTATTCAGAGTATCAAAACGTATTGGTTTAACCACTAACTCTAAAACACCACTTGATACAGAAAAACAACTTATGAAATATTTTCCTGAAGATCTTGTACCTAAAGCACACCATTGGTTAATTCTTCATGGCAGATATGTATGTATTGCACGCAAACCAAAATGCGATGAGTGTGGAATAAAAGATATATGTAAATACTTTATATCAAAAGAGAAAAAAAAACTAAAAGAGATTAGTTAAAAGCAGATATAATTCTCCCTGAGACATAAAAATATCTCAGGGTAGTAATTTTTGATATTGTAGTAAATTCTAATTCTACCAATCAATCTCCTTCTTATCTCTGAAAAATCTACCTGTTAAACCATTATCCGGTAATTCTGCAGCCCAAACTATAGTCTCTGCTCCTTTTTCAGGACTTCTTGGAGCTGACATTCCCCCATCTCTGTTCTCACCCAACCCGGACAAACAGAGTTAATAAGAATATTTTCACCATTTAACTCTTTTGCAACTTTCAATGTAAGAACATTCATAGCAGCTTTTGATATGCTATAACCCGGAGTTCCTGATCCAATTTCAGAGAAAGCACCGGCACCACTTGATACATTAACAATCCTACCGTAATTCTGCCTTCTCATTACAGGAAGCAATGCTTGTATCATTCGCCATGCTCCAAACAGGTTGGTATCAATAGTATCTTTTACCTGATCAAGATCTGCATTAATTGCAGAGTGCCAGGTATCATAATTTACTCCGGCATTGTTAATCAGTACATCTACTCTGCTAACATCACTAATAATAAAATCTAAAACATTATTAACATTCAAAGGATCATTTATATCAAGCTTAAAAAAGCAAACATCACCATACTCTTCCAACTCTGATACTGCTTTTAATCCATAACTTTCATTACGAGCCGTAAGGATAACCTTATATCCTTTAATCAATAATTCTTTTACTATTGCAAAACCAATACCTCTGTTTGCTCCTGTAACCAAAGCCACACGCTTCATAATAACACAATTTTAAATTAGAACTACTACGGAATATATTACAACAATCAATTAAAGCTGATTATGGTTTAATTCAAAACAAGCGAACTCCCAATTAAATAAAGAGTTCGCTATGAGATGATATAAAGTAATTATCTATAATTTCTCATTGAACCATTTAGTAGCCTTATCTATAGCAAGATTCACCTCTGTTTCCTGATCGTAAAAGTTAAACTGTTGCATAGGTGAATCAAGTGATGTTTCAACCCAATCAAGTTTTTTATCATCTGTTGCAATCTTATTATAAAAATCCTTTGTGTATTGTGGTAAAACACAACCATCTGAATGAATCATTAAAGTAGGAACCGTAAGTTTTGATGCATATGGCATAGGATCAAGAGTTAACCAATCTTCCCAACTCATTACGGCAAATTTATCGTTACTCCACTGCTTTACAGCTCCTCTTTCAGGGTTAAGGTAATAGTCATATGGTCCGTACATTGCAGCCTTAGGATTTGTGGTAGATATTGTTTCTATATACTCTACTACACCCTCTTTCGCAAATAGTTCTTTCGCTTTTCTGGCAGCATCAATCTTCTCTTTAACTCCATCTTCACCACCATAAAACATCTTAACAGCTTCAGAATCCTGTAACCACGATGCAGCCGTAACAACAGTTTTAATTCTTGTATCTTCTGCCGCAGCAATAAGTGTATACATTGATCCTGCGCATACTGCAAAGGTTCCTATTTTGTTATTATCTACCTCTGGCAAGGTATATAAGAATGATACTGCATTTTTAATATCCTGAACTTTCATTGTTGGATTCTCCCAGAACCGAGGCTCTCCTTCACTTTCACCATAGTTCCTGAAATCAAATGCTAATGTAATAAATCCCTCTTTTGCAAAGCGTTCTGCATACAAACCAGACATCTGCTCTTTTACAGTTGTCCAGCTACCAACTACAATAATTGCAGGATACGATTCTCCCTTTTTATATTCTTTAGGATAATATATATTACCTGCTATATTTAATCCTTCACTTTTAAAATTTACCTTTTCCATAATACTTGAACTATTAACTAAAACTTGTGGCTTAATTCCTGATGTACACATAGTACAGCCAATAACTACAACTGCCATTAACAATAAATTTCTCATAACTATTTTATTTTATCCAATAACCCAAAACCTTTAGCGGCCACAATCGGGTTAAATATTTCTACATACTCTATTATTTTTCCTTCGCTATCAAACTTAAATGTTGCGTAATAATCATTCCTATACCAACCAGCATCATTCTTCAGTTTTATTGCTCCCTTAAATTTAACAAATGTCATATAAGGATCTTCCATTGCGTATATCTCCTCAACCGGAAACTCCATTTTCTCAAAATTCGGAAATACTGGTTCCCAATATGCTCTTATTCCATCATGCCCTTTTGTCCCTTCCGGAAATATTCCTGACGAATATGGGTTTATATGCACACCATTTTTAGCAAACAGATCAACAACGGCATCTACATCCATATCTTCAAGAGCTTTTAAGAAAGCTTTGGTACTGGTTTTATTTCTCTCTGCTATTTCATTTTTCATCTCAATGTCATTTTTTAGTTTATCTGCCTCCTTTTTGCATTGGTTATCACAAGACGATAACAAAATCACCACCAAAGTCAGTGTTATTAATACCTTATTCATGCTTCGTTCCATCACTTTAATTTTTTATTTAAACAACTCAGACCAATCTATGTATATGTAATACTCTCTTATAAGATCTTCTCTCATCTTAAAAACATCACAAAAATTAACTGTAAGTATAGAATTATCTAAACGAGTATAGGTTACATCTCCTCTATGAACTAATGATTCATCTGATTCAAACATATCTGTTACAATATGTGCTGTAGATTTAATTGCCTGAAAAAACTCCTCAAATACAATTTTTATATTCTCTTTACCTCTAACAGGTTCCCCATTACCTGCTACAAAAACACAATCATCAGTCAGAAAAGCCAATACCCTATTTAACTGTTTATTATCTAATGCTTCTGATAATGAATCTACATGACCATACCTTCTCCCCATCTTACTTGGTTTTATTTTCAACATTCTTTATTGCTTCCTGAGGGAGTTTTGTATTTCCATCCTGATATTTATAGTTGAATTTCATCTTGATTACTCTCCAATAATCACCTACCTTCTTTAATTCCAGATCATACGATCCTACAACAATCCAAATATTACCTGATTCATGTTTTAGATAGTGAGTTGCTGTACCATAACAAAATACCTTTGCTATTGCACCATTCTGCTCTGTAATAAAATTACCTAACTGATGGTATGTTGATTCAAATCCCGGCAATATGGTCTTCCAGCTATCTGTAATCTGTTCTGGTGTTATCTCTACTACCGGATTACCGTTCATACTTGAATAATCAAGCTCAACCTTATCTGCAAAAATGGACTCTACAGTTTTCCAGTCTCTGTTATCTGAAGCAACAAAAAGCTTAGATATCGTTTCATTTATTTCTCTCATATTCTGTGCGTTTACCGTTAGCGACACAACACTTAACAGTATAATTATCAATATTCTCATATCTATATCTTGTTTATTTATAATACAAAGGTCACTATATTAAATACTATCTGATTTTCTATTTCAAAGTGATTAATATTAATTTCAAAGATTTTATCTCCCGAAACCAAAGCTCTATCTAGCAATTAGTTAACAAACAGTTACACACGTTAAAGTTTACGTAATACTCTCACTATAGGTTTATCAACATAATACTTAGCTCTAATCAGCATACTGCAACGACATACGTGTAATCTTGTTCTCTTTATCCCACCAGTAGTAATAATGTACAACCCAGCTCAACCAATTAACTTCTGTTTTAGCATACCCTTCACTCTGTTCCAGAATACGTCTGTGTTTAAACGTCTCACCATGCGGTATAACCTCATTTATTGCCCAGGCACGGACATTATCTTTACCATTTATCTCTCTGGTTACATCAAGAATTGTTATTTCATCAGCAAAGGCACTCATATAGGTATCTATGTTTTTACTATTAGCTCCTTTCTGATAAGCCAAAATTGCTTCCGGTACTCTCTCTTCGCTATCAGTTACAATAATGTCATTCTCATTTGTTTGTGGTTGTATATCTTCATCAGTACTACAACCTGCAAACAATATCATTGTTAGTCCAATTAAAAGGCTATTCATCTTCATATCTATTTGTTTTACATTAAACACAAGCTCTATCAATACTTGTATATACAAGTAATCATATATAATACTATAAATCTCAACATATCTATATAACAATACAACGTTGTAAATCTATGTTACAAAGTAAGTTTAATGTAAAATCATTTGATTTATAATATCAAAGACAGAAGTATAAATTACAAAGATTACCCCTCTTTTCTATAGGTAAGCGGAGTAACTCCTGTATGTTTCTTGAAAAAGGAACTAAAATTATTTGGCGATTCAAAGTGGAGGTTATAGGCAATCTCTTTTACACTTAAGCTAGTCTGTATCAACTCTGATTTTGCCAGCTTTATAATATGATTATGAATATGATTCAGTGCCGTTTTTCCGGTAATAGATTTTACAACTGAATTTAAGTGATTGGGATGAATACTTAAAACAGTTGCATAATAAGATGGGGAGTGCAGATTGGCAAATGTTTCAATCACGGCATCAGGATAAAAACTGGTTTTAATAAGTTTCTGAAAACGCGATAATAGTTTAATATCTGCTGATCGTATCTGCTCCATTGCTTTTCGAGAATCAATCTGCCTGTAAAATAACCGTCTAACCTCATTTAGCAGTAACAGAATATAAGATTGAATAAATGAAAATTTATCTTGATTATCACTTAAATATTCACGCTTTATCCTTTCGTAAATATTTAAAATTTCTGGTAAATCTTCATTGTTGATCTCAAACGGTATTGATTCGTCAATTTTAAGAAATGGATAATCATCAAGCAATCTGTCAAAATGGTGAGATGAAGCCAGAAAATCCTGAGATATCATAATATAATATCCAGACCAATCTGGCAATATATCCCATGACAGAATCTGAAAAGGCGAATTAAAGAATATTGTTACTCCATCAGGAAAATCTGTATGGTATCCTGAAATAGCTTTTCCTCCTCCTTCTGATTTAATTGCAATTGAATAAAACTCATGTCTGAAAGGCGGCATTTCAGAAATTACCGGCCCCATATTCTCTTCAAAACTCCTTATATCAAAATGAGGATGCTTTGGAGAAGATATACCAATTGCCTTACAATACTCTGTTATGGTCTTAAAATGTTGCAAATGAATTCCGTTTTATATCTATTAAATATAATATCAAAGGTAATAATTTATTAAAATACTAACACAGACTCATACATCTCGCTAATCATATTTCTAATAATCCTTATTATTCTCTTACGTAGTATTTATGCTCTCTGTTTTTAATCAATTATATAGTTGACTAACTATCATAAAACATTAACCTTAACACCTTTAGAAGCATAATACCTGATCATCTGTAACATTTCACTATCTGTTGCTTCCTCCAAATAACTATACTTATCTCTTATTCCGTGTTTACGCATCTTTAACAGATATATTTTTGTTTCAGAAGTAAGAGAACTATATATTTTCAAATATTGCTCTTTTTCTTGTTCTGAATCATTAACTCCTTTTACTACAACTGTTCTTAGTTCAGAAAGTTTTTCTAATGAACTCAAATAATTTATAGTATTCAGAGTGTTTTCAACTGGCTGTCCTGTTATTTTTATATGAGAGGTATTTAAAGCTGCCTTTAAGTCTATTAAGAATCCATCAGCAAATTTCGCAACTTTCTGTACAGACTTAATTGGTACTCCTCCATTTGAATCTATAAATACAGTGAGATGATTTAATTCATAATCAGATTTCAAACCTTCAATAAATGAAACGACAAACTTCTCCTGTAATAATACCTCTCCACCAGATAGCGTTACTCCACTTATGAAATCAGCACACTTTTTCACCTCCTTTATCAATTGACTTACTGTATATTGCTCATAAAACGGAGAACTATTTTGTTTGCAACTCTTAATACATATGTCGCAACATACACAACTAACCTCTTTATGTATAAGTTCTTTTCCTGTAAGTTTCAGACTTTGTGTCGGACAATTATCAACGCAATCACCGCATTTGTTACACAATCCTATTGTAAGCGGATTATGACAATATATACAATCAAATTGACAGCCCTGAAAAAATATAACCATTCGATTACCCGGACCATCAATAAACGATGAGTTTAGTATACTGTTTATATTTGCTTTCAGCTCCCTCAATTAGATATTGGCTTTTTCTCAACAGACATAACTCGTTTTGAATTTCTTTTGTCAACACTGTCATTATCCATTGTATTGGCACCAAATAAAGTGCTTCCGTAACGCGACCCATCAGTTCTGTACTCTTTCAAATCAGATCGGCGTACTAAATATCCGGTAATCCTTATAAATTCGCTATTGGCCAGATTAAAAGTAAACATTCGCATCCCCTTTCTGAAAGAAGCTTTTATAATATCTGTAATAGCCTGAGGATTTCTTTTGGCTGTTTCATCAAAATGAAAAATATCACTTATTCCACCATTAAACAGATGGTGATTAGGTGCTACAGCATTAATATGATTATATACATCTGGCTCTTCGCCTATTGGTATTCTGGCTCCTGCAGTCTCCTCAATATCTGTATCAATCCCGGATTGAGCATGAAAAAACGCTTTTCCACCATTACCGTCGCAATAAGGTAAAGATTTAGCATCAATTATCTTTTTTATCTTATCCAGAATTTTTAACCCTAATCTATTAGCTTCTTCATCATGCCCGTATCTCAATTTCTCTCCTTCATTTCCTAAAAGAGCATTTACGCACTCTGCCAGACCAAAGAGCCCAAACATGGCAGAGAAGTTATCTAATGAAATAATTCCTTCCTGAACAAGATAGTCTGTATCGTAATATCTAACCTTTTCAACTAAAAATCTGGTACGTTCTTCAATAACTTCAAGTGTTAAATCACAGTATTTCACGAGAGTATCAGTAATAAAAGCTTCTATGTCTCCTTTATGTATTTCTGCAACTTTTTTTAGGTTTAACCTAATCAAGGTATGAGAACCACCTCCTGTTTTTAAAGAATTATAACAACTAACAACACCGTAGTCTGTACTGAAATCACCTGATATCATTTTATGGTTAGCAATATGCGGTTTTGCAGTTTCAAAAACTGTATTAACAGCATCTACCAATAGCGATTCACTTGTTAATTCACTATCGTACTTTAATGTAAGATTAGGCACCACTTGCTTTAACTCACGCTCTGCTTTAAGTATATTACGGGCAATAATGTTATCCTCAGGTCCTATATTGGCATGTACAAAGGCATCCGGAAGGGTTCTGTCTATATACCTCCAAAACAACTTTATCTTTTTATAAATCTGCTCTTCTGAAAGTTCGCCAACATATGGCATCAACAACTTATCAATATTTCCAAGATAAACTGTATAACCAGTAATTGAAGGAACATGCTGATATAAAATAGATAAAAAATTAATGGCCTCATCCAAATCTGAAGGCGGCTCCAATTCAAGATATTTAACACCTTCTTTAAGAGATTTTTCATAATCCGGAAGCACATAACGTGGTCTGTACGGTGCATTTCCTTCAAAAAGGTCACAAATAATTTTATTTTGCATCGCTTCAACAGCTTCTGATGATATCTTTGGGTAATCAACAGAACTCTCTGCAACTGCCGCCAAAAAATGTTTCTTCTGTTTATAATCTAAGCTTCCATTTTTAATTATATCAAGAACTGATGATTTGATATCTGCCATAATAATTAGTTTATTTCTGATGGCAAATATAACTATTTTTGAAGATGGCTTTTTTGAGGTATTGCGAAAATTAATAACAAAAAGAGATTAACTTCCTAAATGAATCAACACATCAATATCACCATACAGAAGAGTCTTATTTAAAGTTGTAAAATCATACATTCCCTGTAGTGTTGGTATATACTGAAGTTAATACCTGATTTAATAATCCTTCTTAAAAAGAACATCTATTGTAAAATGTTCTGTTAAAATATTGCTGTGAGTATTTTTTTTCAAGCCTTTGGTGGTTATCATAATCAATGCCAATGCATCTTTTGAATTAGCTTCCTCTTCAAAAACATCTCTCTTATTTATTATTTGATCCCGATAACTTTTTGTAATTGAGTAAGGTTTATTATAAAACTTCATTTCAATTAAATCAATCCGTCTATCCTGTCTTTTAAGCAACATATCAATCTGAGCTCCCGACTTTTGCACACTCTTTTGTGCTTCTTTAGATATCCAACTATGTGTAGTTGTTCTAACTTTTGGAATTCCTAATGCCTTTTTAATCTGAAGTGTATGTTTCATGCACAACATCTCAAATGCAAATCCCGACCATGAGTCAAATGATCTTGAATTAAAGAGCTGAAGCCATGTTCCATCCCCCTGCCCCTTATTTGGCTCAATATACTTAAGATAGAAGAAACAGAATTCATCATTTAGCCTGAATAAGCTTTTTGTCTCTTTTTGATCAAAAGATGAACTTTCCACAATAAAACCTGACTCCTCTAATTCTTTAATAGCTTTAGAAAATGTCCGGTTATTTCCTTTTCCTAAATTCTTATTTAATGCTTTTCTTGACAGCCCTATCCTTTTTTTTGCTAATTCAGTTATAATACTTTTGTGGAGTGAAGAGTTACTAAAAAGAGATAACAATACCTGATCAAATTCATTTATAAGCTGTCCTCCTGATTCAAAAAATAGTTTATCAATATTCTGTGGTAAAGTGTATCGTCTGTCCAGTTGATTAAGATAATGCGGAATACCTCCCAAAATCATGTAACACTGTACAATATCATAATGATCCCAGTTTATTTTTTTGTATCTGAGATACTCTTTGGTTTCATACAGATTAAATGGCATTAATCTTATAATTGTAGATATTCTTCCATGCAGACCATCTTTATTATAGATAATATTATTTACCATAAACGAAGCGGCACTTCCGCAAACAACCACAACAATATCATTCCTTTTAGCACAGAAACTGTTCCAGAAATGTTCAAATACAGGAAGAAACTCCGATCTTTGACTACAGAACCAAGGGAATTCATCAATGTAAATTACTTTCTTCTTAGCTTTTTTTGATTCTATATACTCTTGCAATAATTGAAACGCATCAAACCAGTTTTGCGGAATTGGTGATTTACGAAATCTTTTAGATCGTTTTACAATTTGAGTCCTGAAATTAGTCAAATGTGTACGTATAGTTGCCTTTTTTATTCCAATTACATCAAAAACAATTTCTTTGGATAGAGTATTTTCTATCAGAAAAGTTTTACCTACTCTTCGCCTTCCATAAACAGCTATTAATTGAGATTCCTCTTTCTCCAATGCAGTCCTGAGTTTTTCCTGTTCTTTCTCTCTTCCTAATATTCTCATTGCTCGTATTATTAATGCGTGAGTTTCGTCTAAAATACATATAAAAAACTACATTTCAGACTAAACTCGTGCATTTATTACCGATAAAAAATGCACGAGTTTAGTCTGAAACATACAAATTAAATTCAATTTCAGACAAAACTCACACATACTAATAAATATTAAAACACACATAAACACATGTAAGCAAGACAATAAAAAACTATTATATGTTTCAAAAAAATACAGAACAATACTAAAACAACACAGATAATAAAACAATATCATTTTAATAAAAAAATGGCCATACTGTAATCTCAAACAACATGGCCATAAATTAATTTATTAATCCTGTATTTCTCTACTCATCCCATACATTGGCTGTTGTATACGGACCTGAAGGTACCTCCCAGAATTTAGCATCAACATATCTGCGGTTTCTATTAAGTGCTGCAATATCTCTTATTTCAGTATCCGAAAGATGAATCTCTGCTGCATCAAGATTCTGTTTTAGTCGTGAAGAATTAACAGATTTTGGAATTACTGAAATACCACGTTGCACTATCCATGCAAGTATAAGCTGAGCTACTGAAACTCCTCTCTTATCTGCTATTAATGCAATATTAGTATCCTCTAAGAGCACTGGTTCATCGTCTTTTTTCAATCCTACCGGTCTGTCTGATGAGCCTAATGGAGAATATGCCATTACATGAATATTATTACTTTGGCAATACTCCGTTAAACTATTCTGTTGAAAATACGGATGAAGCTCTACCTGATTAAGTTCTGGTTTTATCTCTGCAATCTCCATTAGTGATTTTAATTTCTTTACAGAAAAATTACTTACCCCAATATTTTTTGTAAGACCAAGCTTTACTGCCTCTTCCATTCCTCGCCATGTACCTTCAATAGGCTGCTCTTCAAGCGACAGGTAATCTTCTGCTTTTGTGGCATTAACAACATTATGTTTAAAAGCCACAGGCCAATGAATAAGATAGAGATCAAGATAATCAAGTTGTAAATCGGTAAGTGTCTGTTTTAAAGCCGGAATTACATTGTCTTTACCATGATTATTGTTCCAAAGCTTAGATGTAATCCAAAGCTCTTCTCTTTTAACTGTTCCTTCATTAATCAGTTCACTTAATGCCTTACCTATCTCCTTTTCGTTTCCGTATATTGCTGCACAATCAATATGCCGATACCCCATCTCTACCGCTGTTTTCACAGCATTATAAACCTCTCCCGGAGCTGACTTCCACGTTCCCAGACCCAAAATGGGCATCTCACTTTTATTTCTGAATTTTAGTTTTTCCATTACTCTGTTAATTTCTTTTATTCAAACGTAAAACCTGATATTGTTTTCTCTTTTCATTTGGCAAGTGAATTTGCGATGTGGTAAAATATATATTACCACTCTTATCAATAGCAAATGAGTCAGCCCATCTTATTATATCGTCTTTAATTACCTTCTCAATTGTACCGTCGCTTTTTAACACATTTACGGAATTATCTTCCAAACCACCTAACCAAAGATTACCCATTTTATCAAACATCATTCCATCAGTTGCCGGTATTGTTGCAACCTTTTCAACTCTATTTGCAAGCATATCATCTGATAAATCACTATTATTAATGTCGGCTGTTGATATACGATACAGAGTGTGCCCGGTAAGAGCTATATAATACAAATATTTATTATCCGGCGATAAAGCTATACCATCAGAATGGACTGAGTTCTTCCAGTTTATTCCATCACAAATCAGGAAGTCAACCTCACTTTCTGTTGAGTAATGGTTATCTAACAAACGCCTCGATTCACCATCTCTTAAATTCAAAACTATCAGAGCTCCATTACCGGAATCAGTCATATAAGCAATATCATTTCTTGTATCAACTCTTACATCATTAAAATATGAGTTTGGAGTAAAAACGCCTTCTCCAAAACGATATTCATTCTCAAGCTTATTAGTTTTTAAATTAAACTGATAAAGTATTGGACCACCTTTATTTACTCCTTTAAATTGAGGATTTCGGGTATCCAGAATCCAAAGCCGATTCTTTTTATCAACTACTACCGACTGAACTGCCATAAACGATTTTGCTCCCTTATCATTCTGCCACACACTATTTGGATATGGAGTAACTTCACCATCTATAATCTCTGCTACACTAACAGGAACATTATCTGACCACTTAGGGAAGTTTACAAAAATACGTTCATTAGAACTAACAGCAACTCCTGTCCACTGTCTGTCTGAAGAAGCTATAACTTTTAATTCTGTTTTTGGTTGACTACACGATAACAGAGAAACAACCATAATCAGTAATATGAAACTTTTACTTAACAAACCCATATGCTTAATTTTTAATTTATGTTCTCTTTAAACTCAGATTGGTTTATGCAAAATATTTTACTGCCAACTATTCCATTTCAGATTCTCTGGTTTCCATTTATCTTTTGGCTTTTCAACTCCTTTAGGGTATCCTACAGGAATAACATTCAACGGGATAATATGTTTGGGTAAATTCAGTATATCTATAACTGTTTTCATTCTGTCTTTAGCCGGGTAAGCAGCTGTCCATACGGCACCTAATCCAATGGCTTCTGCAGCAATAAGTATGTTCTCTGTAGCTGCAGAACAGTCCTGAATCCAAAACTCTTGTTCCCAACCCTCTAAAGCTTTACTAAGATCTCCACACACAATAACTGCAGCAGGTGCACCCTTTAGCATTTTTGCATAAGGAAGCTCATTTCCTAATTTGTCAAGTATTTCTCTGTCATTAACAACAACAAAAGACCAAGGCTGCTTATTTACAGCGGTTGGAGCAGCCATACCAGCCCTTACAAGTGTTTCCAGCTGTTCTTCACTTACCTTCTTATCAGTGTAATTTCTTACACTCTTTCTCTGATGAATTACTTCGAGTATACTGCTGTTTTCACTCATATCTTTTGTTCCATCTACATTAAAATTTATAACCAATATTAATACACATATTGCTAGTAAAATATTTACAATATTTGCTACACCAATCTTCTTTACAGGTCTCTTATTCATTATATTAGATTTTATCTATTTATCCTTCATTTAACATCATACTTTGCACCCTCTTTCCATGCTCCCCCAACATAGTCACCAACCTTAAAGTATCGCTTTTTAGGCATCTCAAAAAGCAGAGGTTTTACTTTAAAATAATCAATGTTATTATTCTCATCAAGTACTGTTTGGCTCACATAAGTATTCTTTATCTTTACAACAAAATTATCGTGATGCTCAGTATCATATATATCAATAACCTCACACTCCATTGTTATTGGAGATGCCTTTATCATTGGTGCATTTTTCAGCTCTCCTTCAAAATATTCAAACACGTCAGACTTATCTACATCCTTACCTGATTTCATTCCCACAAAATCTGCCGGAATCATCATAGATTCACTTATCATATTAACAGATAGAGTTTTATTCTTCTTTATACCAACATTAGAGAAGTGTGATTTATGTATGCTCAGAACTAAACACTCAAATCCTATATTTCCTATATGTGCAATAGCAATCCAGTTAGTTTTGCCATTAACCTTTGTTCCTACCACAGTAGTAGGTGTTGGATATACACCTGAATGATGCCCTATATTAATCTTTGGTATATCTGTAAAATCAACCCTCTCTGCCTGTTTATCATCAGGTTTATCAACATCAGCAGTAATATCTTTTGTACTATTAACTTTCAGGAGTAATATGACTATAACTGCCGCTAGAATAATATTTAGTATTTTTTGTGTATTCATATGTCAAAATTTGTTTTTAAAGGTCATATGAAACTCGCATTTTTAGTCATCCTCGTGTGTGTGAAAGTCTTTCTCATGCTCGTTTCATCTATTTATAATTGTTTTTAAATTGTTAAAAAGCCCTCTTTTGGTGAGTCATTATTCTTTAATTCATTTTATTTATCCACTTTAGTACCTGTCCGGTAGGACAAGCAAACCTACACCACGGACGTGGCGTAAATACCGAAGCTAATAAACTCAACAGTGCAATCAGAATAACAGCAAACGATGCATGTTGAAATATAAATGCAGAGAATGGCTCATAATCAACAATATCAGTAGCTATACCTAACCATAAAAGCAAGAATACCCCTAATGTTATAACCTCTCTGCTATGTTTAAGTATACTCATGGTTCTGTTACCAATACGTACTTTATTCTTATTTAGCTTTCCTGCCAACTCCTGAGCAGATCCAAACGGACAAATCCAATTACAATAAAAAGACTTTTTATTAAAGAAGATTGGTAACACAACGGATAACAACAACATTATAATCAACACCATACCAGCAATAACATTAACACCATTTGATGTCCAGCTAAGCATTACTTTTAATGATATAAACTTACCACACCACAAGCCCAACACGGCAGTATTTAGAATAAGCTGAATAGTTCTAAGCTTCTTGTTAGCCCTTAATTTAAATGAGATCAATAGTCCAAAAACTATTACTAATAGAGCTACTATACTCTTTATATCAAACACATCCATTACCCCTCTGTTAATAGATGTACCACCATTAGCTGACAGACTCTGCTTAATTGAATTATTAATTGCTTTAGATGTTATTGTAGCTCCCGAAAGTGCATCAGGTTTAAAGTCAGACATATCAGACGAACCTTTTCCTATCCACTGACTAATTATTCCATTATCCTTTACTGACTCTATAAAATCAGGAGTCTCGCTATTTTCCTGCAATAATATACTCTTAACCTTTCTATCACTATCCAGATAGATATACATTGGTACAGGACCTGCAAACCCATATATACCTTCGCTAAACGCTGAAGTATTAATAATATACTCTCCTGCATTGTCTCTGTTTACACTCCAGATTCCAGAAGATTCATCATCCAACACAGCATTTGACAGCCCTAATAGCTTTAACTGCCCTGCATCAGGAGGTAGAATCTTTATACACTCCTCCTCTGTGCTCATTATATTTTCAAGTTTCTTTCCAAATAGCTTTCCGTTATATGATACTGCCGCCATAAACAGAAGTAATAAAAGCACTACATTAGAAATCTTTTCTATTAGTTTACTTTGCATATATTCCTGACTTTACTCCATTAAATTTGTGTCCAAAGCTATATTAAAATAGCTATAAATATTATTGGTAACATGTGAATTACATAGTTACACCGATGTGTTATTAGCTCTATATTACCTTAATAAACAGATGTTAATATATGTTAATCTTTAAGCAACTCATTTTTTGGCCAGGCTTTTACTGTTACTATAATCATATCCTATTTTTTTCTATTTAAAACACACGATACAGATACAGTATCCCAACAACGATTACATTAAACGCATTTAGCTTTATACGTCATATCATATTTCTGTTTATTCGCTAAATCTCTTCTCATATCAGATAAATACAAAAAGGGAGCTATAAACTCCCCCATTAAAACTTAAACCCTAAAAATCTCACCTGTTTTACCAGACTCAATAGCCTCTTTGTAAAGTTTAGCAAACTCTATTGCAGGAACGCCTGTTGATGAATCCATTCCCATCAGTTCCATTGTCTCTCTGGCAAACGAAGGACTCACAGCGTTAACTCTCATACTCTTCATTTCTAATGCTGCTCCTCTAACAAAGGCTTCAAGACCGGCATTTATAACACCCAAAGACAAGCCTCCTTCAACCGGATACTGAGCCAAAATACCAGATGACACAACAAAAGTAGCCCCTTCATTAGCATATTTTCGTCCTATCATCACAAGATTAACCTGCCCCATAAGTTTACTGTTCAGTCCATCATGAAAGTCCTGAATAGTATGTTCATCTATAGACCCCCACTTACCATAACCACTTGTAGCAATTATAGCATCAAAACCGCCAATCTCTTTAAACATACTCTCAACAGCTTTGGTATCTGACATATCAAGTTTATAATCGCCACTGCTCCTGTTTACCTCAATAACCTGATACTGGCTTTTCATTAACTCAACCACCTCTTTTCCTATAACACCTGTTGAACCTACAACTATCAATTTCTTCATCTGTCTAAATCTGTTTTTTTAATTGTCTGATAAAGCTTGCTTTTAGAATAATCTTCATTTATATGAAACCCTTTAGCATGCTTATTTCACTCTTTACCTGTTTAAAAGCTCTGATTTTATCTGCTCTACAGTTTTACCACCTGTGCCAAGGCTATCCTCCTCAAATTCCTGAATAATAACAGAAAAAAACTGTGCAGGAGTCCCTGTTACCTCTGTTGCAATCTCTGTAAATCGTTTAACTAACTCTCTCTTCTGCTCGGTACTCATTTTTGTACCCTGATAATTAATTACTGGCATAATATTCTAGTTTATAGTGTTAACAATATATTCATGTATCTTTATTCTTCCATCGCGGGTAATCTCAACCTTCCAGTTCTCCTTAACATTAAGCTGTAACATACCACCCTGATAGGTTTCTGCTTTTAACTTTACTGACATATCAACTTTAAAATGACCATTCTCTGCAATCACATTAACAGATTCAATACGATGCTCATTATCAGGTTTTATAGTTTTTTTGATCCCTGCATACCATTCACTGAATCCCTCGTGACCTTCAAACTCACCTTCGGCAAAACTTAGTTTAGCTCCATTTGCTATATAATTATTGAAATACCCGTCATCTGTCAGTTTATCAAAGTTCTCAAACCACTCCTTTACAAACCCCTTTATTTTGGTTTCAGGATCCTCATTCTCCAACCCTTTTATAATATCAAGTAATCTCTCAATCTGATTATCGGCTCTCTCCTCTACAGCCTCCTGAGTATTATAAACTCCCGGTATATACACCATTCCATGCTCATATATAGGAGTCATAAAATTCATCTGTGCCAGATATGCTGTCTGCTCCATAGGTTTCACAAAATCTTCAATTCTAAAATGATTATACCCTAAAGGCGAATACGCATCTGAAGGCCCTCCAATTGTAAAGCTTAACAGAAAATTCTTTCCTTTAAGTTTATCTCCTTCCGGGCCATAAGCAAAATTGAAATCAAACACCTTATCAAACCAGTGCTTTAATATTGCAGGCATATTATACCACCAGAAAGGATACTGAAATATAACAGTATCAGCATCCAGAAGAGCCTTCTGCTCCGCTTCAACATCTATTTTATAATCCGGATATAACAAAAAGATATCCCTGATCTCTGTATTCTCATTCTTTGCTACCACACCCTCTGCAATTCTCCTGTTTGCAATAGATTTATCCGGTTCCGGATGTGCTAAAATCAATAATGTCTTCATCTCTCTAGATTTATTTTAATTAGCAATATTAAATTAGTTGTACATACAAATTAGTATTCATTAAAAAAGGATAAACCTTAATTATTATAGTCTTATCCCTCTGTATTTAATATCTCATTTGCCTTATGAATATCGGCAGTAAGCTTAACAGCAAACTCCTTACCCAATACGTCGCAATATTTCTCAAACAGATCCAATAGTGCTTTATCTATTAATGCCTTAAGCTCTTTACCACTCTCGGTTGGATACACAAACGTTGTTCGTCCTTCATGAACACGTTCAACATATCCTTGTACAATAAGTTTATCTATAAAACGTGTCATTGTTGATGCCTTAAGATTCATACGTTTACTTAACTCACCCTGACTAAGCCCCGGCTCATCTATTAACAACAACATTAAATATCCATAAGATGGAGACATACCAGTAATCTTAAAGCTATCCTCTGCCATTGTATTAATAAAACGCGACAAAGAGTTTGCAGTAAAATACAAACAACACTCCTGATATGTACTACAAGATTTACTCATTACAATCTTTATAAGTTTTACAATGCAAATATACAAACAATAGTTGTATATACAACTATTGTTATCCGTTTTTTCTATAAAGACTACAAAAACGACAATAAACATATACTATTTTACATGCAAAAAAATAAATGAATTTTCAGAAGCAATATTATTCAAAAAAAACACGACCTATAAACATTACATTATCAACGGCATTACTACAAAACACAACAAAAACAATAAAAAAAGTTACCTCAATAATTTGCATATAATAATTTCTTGACTACTTTTGCACAGCCTTTGGAGAGGTGGCAGAGTGGTCGAATGCGGTGGTCTTGAAAACCATTGTACGGCAACGTACCGGGGGTTCGAATCCCTCCCTCTCCGCCAGAGTCCCGATATCAGAAATGGTATCGGGATTTTTTGTTTTATACACCTCTATTTTAGCTTATCATTTTAAATATGTATCAGCTGCACTATTTACATCAAACACAACACAAAGATTATCATACAGATAAATTACAAAAAATCTAAAAATAACTTGACTCGTAATAACTTTTCTACGTAACTTCTATGTATTATTAATTAAATACTTAATATAATGATTACGAGAGCAGATTATGAAAAAGAAAAAAGTGCTATTGAAGCTATAGATATCAAGAACATTCTGGTTCCTAATATGCCTATTAATATTTTCATTGATGAAGCCCTTGATCTTCATGAGTGCGGCAACAGAGATAAAAACCTGCTAACGGCAGAGGGACTTATAGACGAAGCTATAAATAGCATTCCAACCCGTGCAAATGCACTCAGATATCTTCAGTCTGTATGGATGAAGAATTACGACTCTACAAACAAAAATATGGCAGAGTGGGTACAAATGCGCGATGAAGGGAAAGAGCTTAAATCTATTATAATGCATGCTTTCAGGTTTGCATACAGAAACAATAGCGATGTAATTAAAAAGATAAGAAGAATTGATGAAGGGAGCAGCAATGCCGACACTGTTCAGGATTTGCATGATCTGGGTATATTGGGTAAAGAGTATCCTGAGGAGCTGTCACAAACATCATTTGATATTACCAATCTGGACAGAGCCATTGATTTATCAGTAAAAATGGGAAAAGCACTTGCTAAATCTAACGACGACAGTGCAGAAGATGTAAATCATAAAGTTTTGCGCGACAAAGCATATACGCATCTTAAAACTGTTGTTGAAGAGATACGTACTGTAGGAAAATATGTATTCTGGCGCAATCCTGATAAACTTGATGACTACTCAAGCGAATATTTTATGAAAAGAAACAGAAAATAGTGTTCCGGAACCATTGCTATAATTGAGTAAATCCCTTGAAAAGATTGGTGCTTAGTCAACAGGAGGGGTACTTTTCTGGCAGGAAGAGGTAAAAACTCAAAAGAGAAGCCACTTTTCTGACAGGAGCAATCTAAACCCCAAAAGAGAGGGTTATTCTGCGACAGAAGATGGTTAAAACATAAAAGAGGGCTGATTTTTATAAAAGAGAATGAAGAAACATGTTAAACAGGTAATAAATTACAATATTGATAAAACAAAACAGACCGGCATACCATATAATAAGTGTTTCCGGTCTGTTTGTACCAATATATATAGCAAGGTGTACCTTTTAGAAATAAAGATCTCTCTCCCCTTGCTTAATAAGCTCTATCTTCTCTTTTAACTGATCTATTATGCGTGGCTCTACTTTACCCTCCAGATCTTTAATATTCTTATCTATTACATCCCATCCCATTTTAGCAACACGTTCATTTGCATAATCCATAATATACTCAGCAAGTGTAAGCATTGCATTAGGCGAGCAGTATGTTTTTATAAATCCCGGAACCGAAAACTCCATAAAATGCTCTCCTGTACGTCCGTTACGGTAACAAGCTGTACAGAACGACGGAAGATAACCATCCTCAAGCAGCTCCTCAATAACATCGCCAAGTGAACGATCATCATTAATCATAAACTGCTCTCTGTTCAGGTTCTGATCATCGTTAACAGTATCAGAGTATGCACCAAGTTCTATCTTTGTACCACCATCAATCTGCGATACTCCGTAGCTCATAACCTCTCTACGTATACTCTCTGGCTCACGGGCTGTTAGAATAAGTCCTGTATATGGTACTGCCAACCTAAGTATAGCTACCAAACGAGTAAACTCTTGGTCAGAAACAAAATACTCATCTGTTATATCCAGTCCTGAAGCATCTGTTATACGCGGGAACGATATTGTATGTGGCCCAACATTGTAACAAGCCTCAAGGTGATTTGTATGGCGTACAAGTCCCAGCACCTCAAAACGCCAGTCATACAGTCCAAAAAGAGCACCTATACCAACATCATCAACTCCGGCTTCCTGAGCTCTGTCAAGCCCGGTAAGTCTGTAGTCATAATCTGCTTTCTTTCCACCTAAATGAAATCTCTTATAATGATCAGGATGATATGTCTCCTGAAAGATCTGATATGTTCCAATACCAGCCTCTCCTACTGTTTTAAATCCTTCTATATCAAGAGGCGCAGCATTTATATTAACCCTGCGTATCTCACCATTACCTTTCTTTACCTTATATACAGTACGAACACTCTCTGCAATATACTCCGGCGAATAGTCTCTGTGCTCTCCGTAAACAAGAATCAGACGTTTCTGTCCGCTCTCCTCAAGAGCCTCTACCTCACGAATAAGCTGCGGATTATTTAGCGTTTGGCGTACAGCATCTTTATTTGTACTTCTGAAACCACAGTAAGTACAGTTATTTGAGCATTTATTACCTACATAAAGAGGGGCAAAAAGAACAATTCTGTTACCATAAACACGCTCTTTAAGTGTGCGTGCACCTTTTTTAATCTCCTCAATAAGTTCAGGATCATCAGCATTAATAAGTACGGCAACCTCACGCATTGTAAGACGCTCTTTATTAAGCGATTTATTAATAACTGCAAGAACCTCTTCTCTTTCAGATTTGGTATTATTTATCAGATCCCAAATCTCATCTTTATCGATAAAAGGCTGCATTGGCACGTCTTCTATCCTACACTTCTCCGGATTAAATTTCATAATATCCTGTTTTTGTAATCGGCATACAACAATAGCTATATACAGATTAAGCCTGTAATGCAGTAAGTGTACATTACAGAAATATTCCTAACTATTTTTTACTAAAACTGATTTAACCTGAACCCCTTTAAGACGACCTAATTTACCGGTAAGAGAGCCCACCTCATCGGTTGATCCTTCGATAACCAGCGAGATTACACTTATTCCTTTACCATTTATAGGGATACCCTGTCGGGCAATGATGAGATTTCCGTGAAGAGTAATAATTTTATTCAACTCCTCAACTATATCCTTGTTCTCAACAAGGATTATAATACCACCCATTCTCTTTTCCATCAGTTAAGATCCTCCGGATCAGATTAAGTTAACAATTAATTTATAAATCACTTTGGGTCAGAACATCCTTCCCTCAGTACTTTACAAAAGTAACAACTATTTTACTATTACAACAATATTATCCTCTTTTTTTGTTATTCAAATCACAATAGAAAACTATTGATATATAACTACATTTTATAACAGTCCCATCTTATCCATCAATATTGATGCATTCATAGTTTTACTTACACCTGGTTTAAGTTTATAGTCGTATATAATATTGTCATCAACATGTTCTATCTCAAAACAGACATTTATAAAGTTATCAGGATATTCATTGTTTAGTTTTCCTATTGCAAGATCGTGCGTTGCAACCAAGCCTGAGATAGGGAGTTCTAATATACGCTTCAGAAACTTAACAGATCCGTTAAGTTTATCCTTTGAGTTTGTACCTTTAAGCATCTCATCAAGAATAACAAAAAGAGGTTGTCCCTTTTCAGCCTCGTTTATAAGTTGCTTAAGCCTTAACAGTTCTGCATGAAAATATGATCTGCCTTTTGCCAGATTATCAGTAGTTCTCATACTAGAGAAGATAGATATTGGTTTAAACTCAAATTTACCACTACAAACAACGTTACCAGAAAGAGCCAGAACCATATTAACACCAACAGCTCTAAGAAAGGTACTTTTACCCGCCATATTAGCTCCTGTAACAATAAATATGTTATTCACAGACTCTACACCAAAATCGTTTGTTACCATCTCATCGTTACGTAAAAGCGGATGCCCTAATGATTCTGCTTTTATTATTGCATTATCTGATATATCCGGTACACTAAATTCAGGATGATTGTATCTGTAGTTAGCCATACTTATTAATGAATCAATACTACTCACCTGCTCAATCCAGTTATTTATCTTATCAAGATATCTCGCTTTCCACTTGTTAAGTCTTAACATTGTATGAATATCTCTCATAAACAACCCATTAAAAAGGAATGCCACAAGTACATTGCCTCGCTGATCAAACGCACCTAATAATCGCTTTAACTGATAAAATGCGTTAAGTGTATTATCTTCTCTAAACAGTTTAGCCTTAATCTGCTTTAGCAAACCAGTTGTAAACGATCTATTATTGATAAGTTTAATAAGATTATAGTAGTTACCTACAGACTTTACAAAACCATCGAGCTCACGATGAAGCCTGTTTACACGACGCAGAAACAGTACAGTAATAAAAAGCTGCAGAAGAAATAAGAAGATAAAAATGTGTATTGACACAAAAGAGAATATTACTCCTGCCAACACAATTGGTGTTAAGATATTAAACAGATATAGCATATATTTTATTAAGGGCGAATCAGAAATATCTCTGTTATCCTGCCATCTGTCAATAACATCATCATCAAACTCCGATACCTTATTTACCATACCTGTAGCACAAAACATATGCCTCCACTCCAAATCTTCCGATAATTCAGCAATAGCATCTTGTCTCTCTTTTATCTGCTCTGCTGTAACAGATGGGTTTGACAGAAATCCGGCAAGCTTATCTGCTCCTCTGTATGTTACAGTTCTGTTAATTGCCTGAAAAACGGACTCCTCACCAAATATATCAAGATCAGATGTGTAGTTATGAGTTGCATCAATATACTTATCGCCTCTGTCTAAATCGGTAAAATCATTATACAGATAATTAATCTCTGTTTTATTGCACCTTATAAGAGCCTTTAGCATATTTATATAACTAACCACTCTGGTATCTATAATAGTAAGTACAATAAAAGTTGCCAAAAGCCCTATACTGAGATATAACATCTCTGTATTAGTTGCCGATACAAACAGGTAAAAAGTATACAGTATACCAGCAAACGATAATAGCTTAAAAAGTGTTATCAGATTACGCTGTCGCTTTCTTCGGTTTAACTCCTTATCATAATTACTAATATGCTCGCTATAAATATCTATTAACTGCTGTTTCTTCATATCTGTACACTATAAATTTTAAGGCCTAAAGGTAGCTGATAACATCTGCATATATAGTTGTATCAATTGTAAATGTCAGAACCAGCTGTATTGTGTTTATTAATAAGTTAAGCCATTCTTAAATTAACAATAGAATGGCTTTGTCGGGGTGACAGGATTTGAACCTGCGACCACTTGCACCCCATGCAAGTACGCTACCGGACTGCGCTACACCCCGAATACTATACAAAGAAATGCATTTTTAATTTACATGCAATAGTTTATATAATCATATTCTTAGCTGTAAAAGCAAAATTGATTCTCAAAAACCGGGAATATTAAATTGGTAACAGATATATTTGCAGCAAAAACCTATGCTGAGTAATATCTACAAATTATATATTATTAAGACAGCCAAGTGGTTCATGCTTATTATGCCAATTGTGGTACTCTTTTATCAGGAAAATGGCTTAAGCATGAAGCATGTTTTTCTTCTGCAAGGTATATACTCTGTTGCTATTGTTGCACTTGAGATACCATCAGGTTACTTTGCCGATGTTCTTGGTAGAAAAAAGACTATGGTTATAGGCAGTATACTGGGTTTTATGGGTTTTCTCATATACTGTTTCTCTTATAATTTCTGGGGTTTTCTGGTTGCAGAGATAATTCTTGGTATAGGGCAGAGTTTTATATCAGGCTCCGATTCTGCATTACTATACGACTCTCTTAAAGCAAATAACAGAGAGAATGATTATGCAAAATACGAAGGTCTAACAATATCTATAGGAAACTTTGCCGAAGCTGCGGCAGGTATTGTAGGAGGTCTTCTTGCTACAATATCGCTACATACACCATACATAGCACAAGCAGCAATTGCATTTATCGCTATACCTGCAGCAATAACACTAACTGAACCTTATAAGAATGCCAAAAACAGAAAAGCCGGCTTTAAGGATATCCTCAGGATTGTAAGATATGCTTTGGGCGATAATAAGACTCTCAGATGGAACATAATAATATCATCAATTATTGGTAGCTCTACACTCACAATGGCATGGTTTGTTCAACCATATTTTAAAGCTATAGATTTGCCACTCACAATGTACGGTATACTGTGGACTCTGCTAAATCTTTCGGTAGGTTTAACTGCTATTAAGGCTTTTAAACTAGATCAGAAGTTTGGTCAGAACAGATTAACAACAATGATAATTGTTGCTATTGGTATATGTTTTATTGCAACAGGTATTTTTCAGGCATATTGGGCAATATCTATACTATTTATATTCTATCTGGTACGGGGCATTGCCACTCCGGTACTAAAAGATTACATTAACCGTAATTGCGAATCGGATGTAAGAGCAACTGTACTATCTGTACGTAATTTTGTTATACGAATTATATTCTCAATTACAGGTCCGCTATTAGGATGGTTAACCGATAAATACTCATTAGGTACTGCAATTATTTTATCAGGATTGTTTACTCTTATTACCGGATTGATTTCATTAATACTGTTTATCAGAACTGTTAAAAATCAATAACCAATCCATCATACGCAATCTCTACATTATCTGGCAATATTTTACTAACCTCATCATGTAATCCCATCTGATGCGACAGGTGCGTAAGGTATGCTTTTTTAGGACTAATCTCCTTAATGAGCTTAAGCGATTCTGGTAATGAAAAGTGAGATATATGTTTCTGCTTGCGCAGTGCATTAATAACAAGGTATTTTACACCAAAAAGCTTCTCCTTCTCTTCATCTGATATGTAGTTAAAATCTGTAAGGTAAGCAAAATCGCCAACCCTAAAACCAGATATTGGTAATCTGTAGTGAAAGCCTTTTATTCTAGTAAAACGTACATCATCAATTGTGAATATATCGTCATCAATTTCATGCAGATTTATATTTGGTGCTCCCGGATATTTATTCTCTCCAAATGCATATGAGAATGTCGATTGCAGATATTCAAGCACTCTTATATCTGCATAAAAATCTACTGGTGCCTTATTTATAAAATTAAAAGCTCTCACATCATCCAATCCACCTACATGATCATGATGTTCATGTGTCAACAGTACAGCATCAATATTATCAACACCGGCACTCAGCATCTGCTGACGAAAATCAGGTCCTATATCAATAAGAAACCTTTTACCATCAACCTCAATAAGTGCAGATGTACGAAGTCGTTTATCTTTATGATTACCAGACAAACAGACATCGCATTTACATGCTATAACAGGCACCCCCTGTGATGTTCCTGTACCTAAGAATGTTACTTTCAACCTTATCTTTTTTTTGCTTGAATAAAGATGTAATATAGTAAATATAATAATACAATTACCGCTAATACCGCAGAAGGTATTGCTGCCTTTTTCCCAAACAGAGAGAATGCAGTTACAACAGAAAAGCCAGAACTCTTAATTGTAGCAAGTAATACATGCGATATTATCACCGTTTTATCACGAAATAGTAACGATATAAAACGTCTGTAAACAAAACCTAATCCAAATGTTGCAAGAGCAAGAACAACGGTAATACGGGCTATAATATCAAAATTGTCAAAAAATACATCTCTATTCAATCCTACTGCAGTAAATATGATTAAGCCAAATCCCCAGTCAACAATCTTACCTCTGACTTTTTCTACACCTTTTATAACAGATTTATGCAACAGAAAACGCGAAATTATAAGAGGGACAATAATCAGTTTAACCATTAGCACAAATAGAACCATCGGGCTTATTGTCCCTGATTCAGTAAACAATCCGATTATTATTGGAGCCATAAATATAGATGCTAAAAAAGCCCCAAACACACCAAGTATAGAGTAGTTTACATCTCCTTTAAGCATGTGTGTAAATGGTATAACAGCCACTCCTGGTGGTGCTGCAACGATAACTACAAAGCCTAAAAACAATTCAGAGTCGGGCACAATAAAGTATGCTAATGTTAATACTACAATACCAAATATTATATAGTTAAGAAACGATCCCCAAACAACTGGTTTTACAACTCTCTTAATCGGAAAAAAGTCTTTGCTACGCATACCTGTCATAGAGAATATCATTACAAGAGCAAGTATGTATAAGGTATAGGGCTTAAAAATGGTTGAGTGCTGTCCAAAAATAAATCCACATATAAGTGCAAGAACAAGTACACTGTTTCTGTTTTTGATAATATTTAATAAAAATCTCATTGCTGTAACTGTTTAATCACACAGATAACAACAAAATCTGGTTAAGGTTTATTTATTGTATGATTGCAGTATCTAAAAATTGAATAATTGGTTAGCTTTGTGCAAATTATTAAAAAGATGACTAATACATTAAATAATATGGAGAGAGGTGTACTTTATCTTATTCCAACTACACTTGGTGATAATCCGGTACATGAAGTTATTCCAACACATGTAAGAGATATCATGAATGTAACAAAGCACTATATTGTAGAGAATATAAGAAGTGCCAGACGATACATTAGCAAAATGAAGATTGATAATAAGATAGATGATCTTACATTTTATACTCTTAATAAACATACAAAAGCAGAGGAGTTACGTTCATTTCTGAACGTAATTGATAAAGGCGAAAATATTGGTATTATCTCTGAAGCAGGAGTTCCCGGAGTTGCAGATCCTGGAGCCGATGTAGTTGCAATTGCTCATACAATGAATATAACTGTTGCTCCACTTGTTGGTCCTTCATCTATTCTTATGTCTGTAATGGCATCTGGTATGAATGGTCAGAACTTTGCATTTGTAGGGTATATTCCAGCCAAAAAAGGAGATAGAATAAAACGATTGAGACAACTTGAGCAACTATCAACAAGTCATAATCAGACTCAGGTTTTTATAGAAACACCATATCGTAATCAACATCTTTTAACTGACATTTTAGAAAATTGTGCTGGCAATACAAGATTATGTGTAGCATCAAATATTACGCAAAAGAGTGAATTCATAAAAACCAAAACTATAAAAGAGTGGAAAAATGATATTCCAAATATTCATAAGGTTCCAACGATATTTCTTATCAAAAAAGATTAGCCAATTATATTAGCCGGATATCAAAACTCCGGCTTTTTTATGCTGTTTTGTCGCATAATGGATGCTCTGTACCAAAGTTTGGTTGGTCTGGTTCTTATTCCTGATAATTCACTGTTTACAAGCTCTTCCTAAATATTATAGGCTCTAAATAATGGTGTATGATGATATCTACTGCAACATAATGTCCTATTCAATATTTTGCAATGTGCTGTAATCAGATTAACACTTTGCATAACCATAATTATTTGCTGGTAGATTTTATCCGGAACACAGTAAAAGCAGAGCATTTGATTGACCATTACAAGCACCAACCAAATTCGATCACAAAGCTCTTTTAGCAACAGTACCACTCGTTATAACAAACTGTTACCAATAATTCTTGAGCCGTTAAGAAACAGGTATCATCTTCTACACTAGGTTCAAAATAATAATTGAATATCTCATATTTGAGTACCAGAAGCTCTGTACCAAAGTTTGGTTGGTCGTAACCACCCGATAAACTACACCCTATTCGTTTCTCAGGTCAATATTCTGTGGGAATAATTCATGCAGCTTTGTTATTTTGTGATCTGGAATTTTATCAAGAACGGTACTGAGCCATTTGAAAGGATCTATATTGTGCAT
>JAOARD010000042.1 GCA_025210735.1 Bacteroidales bacterium | reverse complement strand
GCATTACAGTGTGACAGGTTTTGTTTTGCAATATCATTTGGGAGTATTACAATGTGACAGGTTTTGTTCTGCAATATCATTTGGGGGCATTACAATGTGACAGGTTTTGTTTTGCAATATCATTGGGGAGCATTACAATGTGACAGGATTTGTACTGCAATATCATTTGGGAGAATTACAATGTGACAGTTTTTGTTCTGCAATATCATTTGGGGGCATTACAATGTGACAGGTTTTGTCCTGCAATATCATTTGGGAGCATTACAATGTCATTTTTTTCGTACTACATATCACTAGTTTGCATTACAATGTGATTGGTTTTATTCTGCAATATCATTGGAGAGCATTACAACGTCATTAATTTGGTACTACATATCACAGGGAAGCATTACAATGTCATTAGTTTGGTACTACATATCACTGGTTTAGCATTACAATGCATTAGTTTGGGACTACATATTACTGGTTTGCAGTACAATGTTATTAGTTTCACCTGTTTTTACATTATGTAATTCTTATATTTGTTTTCAGGATTAATGATATCTGCAACAGCTGTGCAGATATCATCTTCTGTATGTCTTCACGCTTAAATGTGTATGTGATTTATGCTTTCATGCCCTACATTTAATGATACAGGTTGTATAACACTTACAAATAGTGAAATAATGTTCTGGTTTTTAAAACAACTCTATATCAAAAAAATATGAAATTAGTCCAAATGTTTTCATCTGTTTCGGAATTATATAGTCTTTGCAAGAAAACGCCAGAAGTCTGATTAAATAATATAACCAAAAACAGTAAGCTGGATGTTTTCTTGCCGACATATATAGTAACAGTTTTCTATAACTGTTCTGAGGTTGATGCAAAAATATATTATAACTCTGCATAAGAATAGCCCAAAATAGTTTCTGTTTATCCCAAAATCGTTAATCTTTTGTGTAGGTAGTTATTTAATACTTGCTTATGTTATGCCGTGTAACACAAGAGTTTGTAGTAAAAATACAGAATATGTTGTTTGCTCTAATTATTGATATATAGATATTTAACAGACAGTAAAAAGAGAGTGCAATTTTATTATTGAAAGAATAAAAAATTAGAGTCAGATAAACTGATCATCTGACTCTAAATAATATTTACATATTCTCATCTCTTAGTTTGCGTATTAATGGGGCAAACTCCTCTTTTATTGTTTCTGTGTCCCAGCCAAGATCTTTGTCTTTAGCTTCGTTCTCTATATCTTCAAGCATCATTAGCTCTAACTCTTCAATAACTCTTCGTCTATGCTTAATGTAAGTATTTCTCTCATGTCTTGATTTTACAAGCTCTTTTAGGTAAGCTTCATCATGTTTTCTGAATTTTTTTAATGATCGTTGAACCTGATTTTTTCTATAACCAATATGTCCAAGGGCATCAGCACCCATGCGCAGAGCAACATCTGAAAATTCTCTGTATACTCCCAACAAATTTTTATCTAATAACTGATAGTAATTATCCCATGTTTTTGATCTGACAATTATTTTGAGATGCGGAAAATATTTTTGTGCTGTTTCAACAATATCAGTTGTCTTTTCAGGATAATCAACTGCTACAATAAGTAGTTTTGCATCAGCTGCTCCAGCTGCATTTAAAAGATCGTGTCTTGATGCGTCACCATAAAATACTTTTAACCCCAGTTTACGAAGCAGATCTACATTGTTAGGATCCATATCAAGATAAGTAGCCTGTGTACCATTTGCCTGTAAGAAACGACCAATTGTACTACCATACCTTCCAAAACCGGCAATTATTACCTCATTCTTTTCGTCAATAGTATCAACTTTCCTGTCGTCAGACTCTTTTGTACCTACATTAGGAATAATGAGTTTTTCGTTTAGTAACATTAATAATGGTGTTAAAGCCATTGATATTGCCACAGCAGCAATCATTGGATTGGTAATATTACTGGAAAGAACACCGTTCTGAACTGCGTATGAGAAGAGAACAAACGCAAATTCTCCACCCTGTGCAAGACCAAATGTAAATAGCAGATTATTGTCAGTTCTCATACCAAACAGCCTACCTACAACTGCAAGTATAATCAACTTTACAACAATTAATCCCGCCGCAATAGATGCTATCAGACCCGGATTTTCAATTATAAGATTAAAGTCGATAGAAGCACCTACAGCTATAAAGAACAGACCTAATAATAGACCTTTAAATGGTTCTATATCTGTTTCAAGTTCGTGTCTGTATTCACTTTGGGCAAGTACAACACCTGCTAAAAAAGTACCAAGAGCCGGACTTAAGCCAACTACAGTCATAAGTAACGTTATTCCAATAACCAAAAATAACGATGCTGCAGTAAATAGTTCTCTTAGTCGTGTTTGTGCAATTAAACGGAAAATATAACTTATAAAATATCTTCCTATAAGAATAATAGATGCAATTACACCAAAAACAATTAAGGTTTGTATTGCAACCGGAAGACCATCAATTAATGTTTGAGTCTCGTGCCCGGTATTTGCTCCTTTTGATGTAGCCAGCAGAGGCAGAAATGCCAAAATAGGTATTACTGCAATATCCTGAAACAGTAGTACAGAGAATGCATTCTGCCCACCAATGGTTTTTAATAATCCTTTCTCATTAAGTGTTTGCAGAACAATTGCAGTAGAAGACAATGCTAAGGTTAACCCAATTGCCAGAGCTTCTTGCCATATTAATGTGCTTACTGAAAGGGTTATGGTTGTTATAATTCCAGTTGTTATAATAACCTGAATACCTCCAAGACCAAGAATAGGAACTCTTAATTTCCACAGTAGAGATGGTTTTAACTCTAAACCAACCAGAAATAGCATCATAACTACCCCAAACTCGGCAAAGTGCATCACATCTTGCCCTTCTTCGCCTACAAATTCAAGAACAAACGGACCTATTAATACTCCGGCAATAAGATATCCAAGTACAGAACCTAAACCTAATTTTTTAGCAATGGGTACAGCAATTACGGCGGCTGACAAATAAATAAATGCCTGATAAAAAAAGTTACCTTCCATAGTACTACTATTGTTTATTTATATAGTCGTTTAAATAGTCATATTTAATGGCATCAGCATAACTGAAATTGTTGTTAGTGAATTCGGCCAACAACTTTAGTAGTTCGTTTTTGTGAGTTTGTATTTCATACTCCTCTATTGCATGAGATCCGTGAACTACAAAAGGGGGTAGCGGATTCATCTTACATAATACAGATGTTTGTCTTAATGGCGATAGTAGTTGATTAATAGTATGATTATGATAACTTCCGACTTGATATGCACTTTTTGGCCCCCCTGCAGTTACTGAGCATAGAAACAATTTTCCTTTAAGTTCATTTCCTTTGCTTCCGAATGCCCATCCGTGTTCCAATACTAAATCCTGCCACTCTTTTAATATTGATGGTGTGCTGTACCAGAATACCGGAAACTGAAATATAATTACATCATGTTCAGTTAGTAATTTCTGTTCGTGTTTTACATCAATATCCGTTTCGGGGTACTCCTGGTATAAATCATGAAAAGTTATACCTTTAATTTCAGACAGACCCTCTACCATTAGTTTGTTTACCTTTGATTTATGGAATGCCGGATGTGCAAAAAGAATAAGAACCTTCATATGTCTAAATTTGTGTTTTAATGGTCAGATGGATCTTCGCATTAAGATTGTTTTGTATGTTAATAATGCCTCTGCTCAAGCTCTGTTTTATAGAAGCAACAACTGACAACTCTTTTTGTGCGGTTTAATTTATATTTATTACTTTATTATTATGCTGTAAGAAGTTGTGAAATAGCTTATAATCAATTGTAAATAACTGTTAAAGGCGAGGGTTTTAAAAAGAGATATATTGCACAAGATTAAAACTTACAAAATCTGTCTGTTTTCTATCATGTATGTTTGTAAACGTATCTTGTTTCTTAATATATAACTAATAAATCTTAATAGTTGGTTTGATAAAAGTCAGGAAATAGTTATGTTTGATTATATTATATCCGGCTTAATTGTCGGGCACAATGTTGTTTAATCTGTAAAAAATATAATGACTATGCGTATTACACAAAACTTTGAGTGCGGAAATATTGAGGTTGTTTCGGCAGAGAGTACAGAGGATATAAAGCTGAAGATAAGAAAAGATACCAACTCTGATTTTTATCAGTGGTTCTATTTCAGAGCTGATAATGTTAGTGGATTTCCTTGCAAATATAGAATTGTAAATGCAGCAGATGCAGCATATCCTGAAGGTTGGGAGAACTATAAGGCAGTTGCTTCATATGATGGTGAAGAGTGGTTCAGAATACCAACAAAGTATGAGAATGGTGAGCTAATATTTGAGCATAAACCTGAGTACAATGCAGTTTACTATGCTTACTTTGCTCCATATACATATCAGCGCCATTTAGATCTTGTACATAATGCACAGATGTCAGGACGTTGTGTAGCAACATCGTTAGGTGAAACAACAGAGGGCAGATCGATTGATATGCTTACTATTGGAGAACCAGATGAGGCTAAGCGTAAGATCTGGATTCTTGCACGTCAGCATCCGGGTGAGACAATGGCAGAGTGGTTTGTAGAGGGATTCCTTGAGCGTATACTTAACTATAGCGATCCTGTTTCGTCAATGTTATTAGAGAATTGTGTGTTTTATGTTGTGCCAAACATGAATGTAGATGGTAGTATACACGGAAATCTGCGTACAAATGCACGTGGAGTAAACCTTAACAGAGAGTGGGCAGAGCCTGATAAAGAGAATGCACCAGAGGTATACTATGTACTTAAAAAGATGGAAGAACTTGGTTGCGATATGAATCTTGATATTCATGGCGACGAAGGATTACCATATAACTTTATATCTGCAAACGAAGGTATTGTTGGTTATAATGAGCGTATGGCTAATCTTGAAGATAAGTTCTGTACAAGCTGGAAACGTATTAGCCCTGATTTCCAAACTGAACATGGATATCCGAAAAGTGAACCAGGAAAAGCTAATATGAGTGTTTGTGCAAAGGCTATTGCTGCTAAATTTGATTGTCTGTCGCTTACTGTTGAGATGCCATTTAAAGATAATGACGATATACCTGACACAGTATACGGGTGGTCACCTGAAAGATCAAAAGCTTTTGGTGCATCTGTAATGAATGCTATACACGAAGTTACTGATATCTTACGATAGATATATTTACAAAGAGAACACTATTGTGTTCTCTTTGTTGTTTGTATAACAGTGTTTACCATTTGTGTTATAATTTTGGTTACCTTAGCAATTCCAAATCTAAACAGAGCACATTATGAAGATGAAACTATTTCATGTAGATTCTTTTACTAATACCATATTCAAAGGTAATCCAGCTGCAGTATGTTTTTTGAACAAGTGGTTAGATGATGAAATAATGAGCAGTATTGCTGTTGAGAATAATCTTGCCGAAACAGCATTCTGTATGGTCAATGAGGATGGATATCATTTGCGATGGTTTACCCCTGAGTATGAGATTGATCTTTGCGGACATGCTACATTAGCTACTGCACATATAATATTTACAGAGATTGAGCCTGATTCAGATAGAATTGAGTTTGAATCTGTAAGCGGAACATTAACAGTAACCAGAGATGTTAATGGTAAAGGATACGTAATGGACTTTCCGTCGCGTATGCCTGTAAAATCAGATCTGCCTGATGTAATACTTAAGGGGATTGGTAAAGATCCTGTAGAGGTATATAAGTCAAGAGATTATGTTTTAGTATATGAAACAGAGGAGGATGTTGTTAATATAAACCCGGACAGGGAGTTACTCAATACTATAAATATAGATCCGGGCGGGGTTATTGTTACAGCCAAAGGTGATGATATTGATTTTGTTTCACGTTTTTTTACACCTCAGGCATCTATTTTTGAAGATCCGGTTACAGGATCGGCACACTGCTCACTTATACCATTTTGGGCAGAAAGATTAGGAAAGCAAACAATGGTTGCTAAACAATTGTCAGACAGAGAAGGAATGCTATATTGCGAAAACGCAGATGATAGAGTCTTTATTAAAGGAGAGGCTGTTACATTTTTTAAGGGCGAGATTTATTTATAATAATAACTTTTGTATTTTGTTATATGGCAGAACTTTCCTCTGATAATATCTGTTTATTTAGATAACAAAAAACTAAAAGTGACGTAGAATATTGAGATTATGAATACAATTATAATAAGACTTATATATTCGAGATTGATATCGCAGATATTTTTTATTCTGGGTTTCTTGCTTTTTGTTCCTGTATCATTACTGGCTCAGGACAACATATCCGGGAAACTGATGAGTTCAGATAAGCTTACTGGTAAAAATGTACTTGTATTACATAGTTATCATCAAGGGCTTGAATGGACAGATTATGTTACACAAGGAATAAATTCTGTATTCATTAATTATCCTGACATAAATCTGTTTTTTGAATATATGGATGCTAAACGATTCCAGAGCGATGATTATGTATCTGAATATTATAACTACCAAAAGATAAAAAACAGGGATATAGATATTGATGTAGTTATTACTGTTGATAATGCTGCATATAGTTTTATGATTCAGTATGGTAATGAGTTATATGGAGATATTCCGGTAATATTTTGTGGCGTTAATAATTTCTCTATTTACGATTTGGACGATCATAAAAACTTTGTTGGGATAGGGGAGAGAGCAGATCATTTTGGAACAATAGCATCTGTAATAAAGCTATTTCCGGAGAGGAAAAATTTACTATTAATAAATGATACAACAATTACCGGAAAGGCAATAAATGAGGAGTTAGCCCTTGTTATGCCAATGTTTTATGATAAGCTTAATTTTGAACAATATTCTGTATTTTCAATAGATGAGTTGGTGGCAAAAGTATCTGAACTTGATGACTCGTGGGTAATTTATGTTTTGGTTGTTAACAGAGATAAAACTGGTGAGTTTATATCATATAAAAAGGGAATTGAAATAATAAATAATAATACTGATGTACCTGTATTTGGTTCCTGGGATTTTTATTTGGGTAAAGGTATTGTTGGAGGTAAAATAACTAAAGGCTTTGATCAGGGAGAGTATGTTGCTACAACAGCGGTTAAAATATTAGAATCAGGTAAAATTAATGGTCAAAAGAGATTTAAGTTTCTTGATAGTAAATATATGTTTGATCATATTGAGATGGAGAAGTTTGAGATCAGACATTCTGATTTGCCTGAAAATAGCGAAGTAATAAATGAAAAGATAGAGAATCGCTATCTTTTAAAACTAATATATGTAATAGGTTTTTTGTCGGTGTTATCGCTATATTTTATTGTATCGGCATATACCAAGCAGCGTAGAACACGAAAACTAAACAGAATTGTTGAAGAGAAAACTAGTGAACTAAAGACTGCAAATGCAAGATTATCTGAGGTAATAGTTAATAAAGATAAATTTTTGTCGCAGCTTGCACATGATCTTAGAAACCCGCTTGGAACAGCAAAAAGTATGCTTGAGTATATGTATCTGCACTCTTCAGAGATGAATAATGAGAAAAGAGATAAGTTGCTGAAAGCTCTTACTCATCAGGCGGCAGAAACATACGGACTACTGGAGGATCTTATACATTGGGGAAAACTACAGTTTGTATCAAAGGTTGCTTTAAATGTAAAAACAGTTAATATATATGCTATTGTAGCAGAGCTTAGTGAACTGTTTCATCTTAACATAAACCATATTAAGTTAAATAATTATGTTACCGAAGGATTAACAGTTAAAGCAGATGAGTTTGTTGCCCGTTTTATTTTTCGTAATATAATTCAGAATGCCATAAAGTATAGTCTGCGTAATGGCTGTGTTGATATATCATCGCGTGTTACAAATGATAGTGTATATATCAATATTAAAGATTACGGTATTGGTATGGATCAGAATATTATTAAGAGTATCTATAATAAGAAATCAATTCAGACGCTTGGAACCAACGGACAAGCGAGTACAGGATTGGGTTTGTCAGCAGTTATTGAGTATCTTGAGAATATGAACGGGGAGCTTATAATTGAGAGTGAACCGGAAAAAGGAGCTCTTGTTATTGTAAAATTACCTAAAGGAGATAATTAGTATTTGTAAATGATATATAAAAAAAGATCGTCAATCTGTTTTGACGATCTTTTTTTATAAGTTCAATTTTGAACAGTTTCTTAATGTTCTAAGTTATTTTCATCAAGTATCTTCTCTAAATACCCCACCTTCTCTGTTAGTTCTCTTTCTCTTCGTGCAGATTCCTCTTGTGTAGCCTGAAGTTCTTCCATGTTTTGGCGCATCTCCTCTTCTTGAGCCGATAGTTCTTCTGATTGCATTTTATGCTGCTCAAGCAGTTTAGTGGTATTCATTGTAATTTGTGCAATAGATATTGTAGAGGCAATATTCTCAGCAGTTTTCTCAATAAAAGCAATTTCGTGTTCCTTTAGTTTATTGAATGATGCCAGCTCGATTACACCATAGAACTTTTCGTTAATAATAAGTGGTACAATAATCAAACAGCTTGGTTTTGCGTCTCCAAGTCCTGAGCCAATACTTATGTAGTTATCAGGAACATCTGTCATATAAATAGTTTTCTGTTCAATGGCACATGTACCAACAATACCTTCGCCTATCTCAATTGATTTTTCAAGGAATTTCTTTCTGTCATATGCATATGATGAAATAAGCTCAAGCTTTGTATCATCATCCTGATTTCGCAGAAAAATACCACCCTGATTAAGTTTTACATACTCAATTATTTTTTGAAGAAGCATATCTGCAAGCATGTCAATTCTGTGTTGATTTTCTCTCAGAATATCATTCATAATGGTATGTCCGTTCATTGTCCATATCCTTATCTCTTCCTCTTCAGCTCTTTTCTCTTCTGCTTTACGAGCCTCGTTAAGGCTATTTCGCATATCAAGTAACGATCTGCCAAGTACATCTTCTTCTGATTTAATCTCGAATTCAGTGTTAAAATTACCATCGCCAATGCTTCTGGCAAATGCAGATGTCTCTTTTAATCGGTTTATAAGATTGTTTAATGATTTAACAACCTTTGATAACTCATCGTTGCCTTTATTTGTAATATTGCGTAACTCGCCAATAGCAACCCTGTTGGTGTTTTTTATAATCTCTGTTATAGGCTTTATAATGCTGCTACGAATGTTAATGCTAAACAGAACAAGTGTGAGAACAATTAGTAAAACCGGAATGATTATACCTGATAATATATCTTTAGATTTCTCTTCTATTGCACTCTGTAAGGTATTCTGTGAATTTTTTATATTGTCAAGATATACACCTGATGCTATCCAGTAGTCAGTACCATTTATCATTGTGGCATAACTTACCTTATTAACCTCTCCTTTGCCGGGTTTCAGAAATTTATAAATAACATATCCTCCGCCTGAGTTTGCTTTCTGGTTAAGATCATATATATACCTTACACCATTTACATCTCTGCTATTTACATAATCTTTATTCTCAACGGCTCTGTTGTTTGGATTAAAGAACCATGTTGTTCCTTTACAAATAAAATAGTACCCTGATCTGTCAGCTTCATATTTCAGATCGCCAAGGCGTTCGTTAAAAAACTCGTATAGCTCTTCTATACTATCTTTGTTGATATTTTTTACGTCTTTCTCAAGTACGTGTGCCATGTTAAGCACTGCTGTTTTTACTTTAATTCTCTCTGTTGAATCTATAAGTGTTTTTGTGGTGTCAACAGCTGTATCTCTAAGTGTAACCTGTCCGTTCAGGAAAACTACAAAGAATGCTATATTGGATGCAATAAACAGACCAATTAGGATATTTATCTTTACAGATAAGGTTAGTTTCTTTAACATGATATGAATTGTTTTTTAGGATTTTAAATATACTCTAACATTAAATAAAAACAAAGTTAGAGTGTGAATTATTACATATTATAGAGTTGGTGCTTAAATAATGTTATGTTTAATAGTAAAGGACTGCTATTATTATAATTACAGCCCTCTACATTGTTGTGTGATGTTTGTGTGTTATTCAACAAGTATAATTACTTTGTCTAGTTTCTTGTCACGACTCATTATTGGGTTATATGTTGATTTTACGTGTATATTAATATCGTTTGCAATTACATGTTCATCTCTGGTTATTCTTTCTCCTTTAAGCATCAAATCCCAAAGAGTTTCATTGTCAACAGAGCTGTCTTCTGGTTTAACAATAGTTGAGAAAGGCTTTCCTATAAACATAGAGTTATCTGAGCCCAGAGCAACTGTAAGCAGGTCATTTATATCTAGTATTATACTTTCTGAATCAAGAGTAACAGTTTTAACAGATTTGTTAATGGCATTAAGTATTTCTGATATTTCGTGCTCTTTTCTTTGCGACTCCTCTTGAGTAGCCATAAGCTCTTCCATATTCTGACGCATCTCCTCTTCCTGAGCCGAAAGCTCTTCTGATTGTTGTTTGCTCTGTTCAAGAAGATTGGCTGTGTTAATTGTTATTTGCGCTATTGATATTGTTGAAGCAATATTCTCAGCAGTCTTCTCTATGAAAGCTATTTCGTGTTCTTTTAATCTATTAAATGATGCAAGCTCAATTACTCCGTAAAACTGATCGTTAATAATTAAAGGAACAATAAGAAGGCACCTTGGTTTTGAGTCGCCAAGTCCGGAACCAATATTTATGTAGTTATCAGGTATATCTGTCATAAATATTGTTTTCTGCTCCATTGCACAGGTTCCAATAAGCCCTTCGCCAACCTCAATTGTTTTTTCCATGAACTTCTTTCTGTCATAGGCATATGAGGCAATAAGATTTAGTTCCGATTTATTTTCCTGATTAAGCAGGAAAATACCGCCCTGATTTAACTTTACATACTCAATAATCTTCTGGAGAAGAGTGTCTGCGAGAACCTCTATTTTGTGCTGATTTTCTCTTAATATGTCGTTAATAATTGTGTGCCCGTTCATAGTCCAGCTTCTGATTTTTTCCTCTTCAGATCTTTTCTCTTCAGATGTACGAGCCTCAATAAGGCTGTGTCGCATTGTAAGCAGCGATTTACCAAGCATATCATCTTCAGAAGCCTCTTTAAATTCAGAATCGAAATTACCCTGTCCTATTTCTGTAGCAAAATCAGATGTGTTTCTAAGACGGTTGATAAGATTGTTAAGTGATGTTGCAATTTTTGATATCTCATCTCTTCTCTTAATCTCAATATTACTCAGTTTACCACGAGCAACATAATCTGTTATGTTTATTATCCGCGATATTGGTTTAATAATACTCATCTTAAGACTGATACTGAACAGTATTAAAATAATTATAAGAATTGATATAGGAATAACGGTATTAGTTGCAATTTTACTGGCTATTTCAGACAAGTGTTTCTGTGTGTTTATCTGTGCATTTTCTACATTGTCAAGATATATGCCAGATGCCAACCAGTAGTCTGTATCTGCAATAGGTACTACATATGATATCTTGTCAGTTTCTCCTTTTCCGGGTTTATTAAATCTGTAACCTACATATCCGCCGCCTTTTTTTGCAGCCTCATTCATTTTAAAAACAAAATTTACTCCAGCAGCGTCAACAGCATCTCTTCTCTCTTTGCCTTCAAGTGGTTTATGATCAGGGGCAAGTATACATTTTGTGTTCTGATACACAAAAAAGTATCCTGACTTATCGTTCTCAAACCTGATATGATCTAATCTGTTTGATAATATCTGGTATACGGTGTCAGGATTGTTAACATCTATATTCTTAAAATCGGTGTTAATTACCTGTACCATATTTAGTACCATGGTTTTTACTTTTACCTGTTCGGTTGAGTCTATTAACGATGTTGTGATAGATACAGACTCATCCTCAAGCCTTTTCTGACCATTAATGAATGTTGCAAAAAAAACAATTCCAATGACTGTAAATGTTGCAATCAGAATGTTGATTTTCTGTGATAATGATAGTTTGTTAAGCATATTTATTTGTTTTTGATTTATACATGTGTACAGAGGGCTATATTTTAAAAAAGTCCTGTTGTAACAATGTATTAGTGTTCTGGTATTTGCTTAATGTAAAATGTTGGTGCAGAAAATGTGGGTATCAACGTTAATTGATACCCTTTATAGTGTTATGCTATTGCTCTTTATCGGCTAGTTTTTGTTCAAGTTCTTGTACTTTTTCGGTAAGATCCCTCTCTCTTCTGGCTGACTCTTCTTGTGTAGCCTGAAGTTCCTCCATATTCTGGCGCATCTCCTCTTCCTGAGCAGATAACTCTTCTGATTGCATTTTGTGTTGTTCAAGAAGATTTGCTGTATTTATAGTTATCTGAGCAACAGATATTGTAGAAGCAATATTCTCAGCTGTTTTTTCTATAAATGCAACCTCATGTTCTTTCAGTTTCCTGAATGATGCAAGCTCAATTACACCATAGAATTTTTCATTTATAATAAGAGGAACAATAATCAATGATGATGGTTTTGCATCGCCAAGACCAGAACCTATGTGTATATAGTTGTCAGGAATGTCTGTCATGTATATTGTTTTTTGCTCAATAGCACATGTTCCAACAAGTCCTTCGCCAAGCTCTATTGTTTTATCAAGAAACTTCTTTCTGTCATATGCATATGAAGCAACAAGATTTAGCTTGTTTTCATCTTCTTGATTAACAAGAAAAATACCTCCCTGATTAAGATCAACATACTCTATTATTTTCTGAAGTAATGTATCAGCAAGAATATCAATTTTGTGTTGATTTTCTCTTAGAATATCATTTACAACAGTATGACCATTCATTGTCCAGATTCTTACCTTTTCATCTTCAACACGCTTCTCTTCAGCCTCTCTTGCTTCAATAAGGCTTTGTCTCATATTTATTAATGAGTGTCCTAATACATCTTTTTCAGATGCCGCTTCAAATTCTGAATCAAAGTTACCTTCGCCAATGTTTTTGGCAAATACAGATGTTTTTATTAATCTTTTTATAAGATTGTTAAGAGACGATGTGATCTTTGTTATTTCATCGTTATTTTTCTCCTCAATCTCATTTAGTTCGCCAACTGCAACTCTGTCTGTACTGGTAATAATTCCTTTTATAGGTCTTATAATGCTAATTCTGATATTGATACTTAGCAGAATAAGAACCAGTACAAGTATTGATATTGGAATTAGGGTGTTAAACAGAATTACTCCTGCTTCGTCAGAAAGTGCTACCTCGGTAATATCTTTTGCCTTGTCAACATTGTCAAGGTATACACCAGAGCCAATCCAGTAGTCACCATCGCCAACAGGGGCAGCATAACTAACTTTGTCTATCTCTCCTTTACCCGGTTTTTGGAATATGTATTTTACAAAACCTCCTCCTTTCTGAGCCTGTAATCTTAAATCCCTGATGTAATTTACGCCATTTACATCTCTTAGATGGCCTAAATCTTTATTTTCCAAAGTTCTGTTTACCGGAACAAGCAGAGCAATAGATCCCTTGTAGATAAAGAAGTATCCGGATTTGTCTTCTTCAAATCTAAGATTTCCTAATTTCTCGTCAAAGAATTGATACACTTCCTCTACGCTATCTTTATTAACTTTTTTAAAGTCGTTTGTTAAAATCTCAGCCATATTCTTGACGGCAATTTTAATTTTAACTTGCTCAGTAGAGTCTATCAATGATGTTGTTGTGTCAATAGCGGTTGTTCCAAGTTTCATTTGTCCGCTAACCATAAATATAAAAAACACAACATTTGTAATTATAAATGCCGCAATCAAGATATTCATCTTAACTGCAAGCGTAAGTTTGTTAAGCATAGCTGTATATTTTTTGTCAAAAGCGTATAAATATAAGCATAACATCATGTTGAGTCAAATTTATGTTGAAAAATATACATCTATGACGTATTAATTACATCTTGTTTGTATGGCTTTGCTTTATGTTATGATTTGATTTAAAGGTTATTAATAGGTTAGTTTTTTTATGTTGCTTTTGTATAAAAAACAGAAGATCGTCTGTTGTTACAGACGATCCTCAAAACAAAAACAAACTACTTTTAACCAACCTACTCTTTTTCAGAAAGAGTTTTTTCTAACAGTGCTACCTTTTCAAGTAAATCTTTCTCTCTTCTACTTGATTCTTCTTGTGTAGCCTGAAGCTCCTCCATATTTTGTCGCATCTCCTCTTCTTGTGCCGACATCATCTCTGCCTGCTCTTTGTGTTGATCTAAAAGCTTTGCCGTATTGGCTGTTATCTGTGCAACTGATATGGTAGAAGCAATATTTTCTGCTGTTTTTTCTATAAACTTAATTTCGTAATCTTTAATCTCCTTAAATGATGCTAGCTCAATAACACCAAAGAACTGCTCATTAATTATTAACGGAACAATAATTAAACATCTGGGTTTTGCATCTCCTAAACCAGAGCCAATGCTTATGTAGTCAGACGGAACCTTAGTCATAAATATTGTTTTGCGCTCAATAGCACATGTTCCTACAAGTCCCTCTCCAACCTGAATATTCTTTTCCTGATACTTTTTTCTGTCGTATGCATAAGAAGAGACAAGTTCAAGCATGTTATCGTCATCGCTGTTTTTAAGGAATATACCTCCTTGATTCATATCTATATACTCAATAATCTTCTGTAAAAGCATCTCACAAAGCGTATCAATATTTTGCTGATTCTCTCTTAGAATATCATTAATTATTGTATGACCATTCATAACCCAGATTCTTACCTTCTCATCTTCAATACGCTTCTCTTCGTCTATTCTTGCTTTACGCAGACTCTCACGCATATTGAGCAATGATATTCCCAGAATATCTTTCTCTGATGTTGTAGCAAAATCGGTGTCAAAATCACCTTCACCTATACTCTTAGCAAAGAGTGATGTCTTTTTAAGTCTGTTAACCAGATTATTTAATGATTTAGCTATTAGTGATAACTCATCATTGTTAACCGTCTCTACATTATTTAACTCACCTAAAGCAACCCTGTCTGTATTCTCAATAATCTTAGAAATAGGTTTTATAATGCTACGTTTAATATTAATACTAAACAGTATAAGTATCAGAACAAGAATTATAACCGGAATTATTACATTAGCCAGAACTCTGTCTGATTTATCAACAATAGCACTCTCAATTATATTTTGTGCATTATCTATATTATCAAGATAAACTCCTGAGCCAATCCAGTAACCTGTACCTTTAATAGGACTAACATATGACACCTTATCTGTTACTCCCTTACCTGGCTTCATGAACTGATAGTAGATATACCCGCCACCAAGAGAAGCTTTTCTGCTCATTTCATATATATATCTTACTCCATTCGGATCTGTTGTTGATCCTAAATCAGTGTTCTCAAGGTGTTTATTAGCAGGAGCCAGTATACATTTTGTTCCTTGATATATAAAGAAATAACCTGATTTATCATCCTCAAATCTAATATCATCAAGTTTTTTATTAAAAAGATGATAAACTTCTTCGATACTATCTTTGTTTATTGTTTCAAAATCTTTTTCCAGAGTTGCAGCCATGTTAAGTATGGCTATTTTTATTTTTACTTTTTCTGTTGAGTCAATCAACGATTTTGTTGTATCAACAGCTGTATCTCTAAGGCTGGACTGTCCGCCTAGAAATACAAATAGAAACGCAACGTTAACAATAATAAAAGCAACAATCAGTATGTTGATTTTAACTGAAAGGGTCAGATTTTTAAACATAGTTTTATCCTTTTGAGGTGGGCAAATATATATTAACATTATGTTGTATACAATATGAAATTTTGATTTTAACAACTGTGCTTTGAACAATCAACTAATTTAGTTCTTTGGTTGAACAAATATAGTTTAACTAGCTGTAAATAAGGTATGCAAAAAATACTATTGGGTATTGGTTTTTTTTGTGTTTATAGATACGTAATAATTGTTTAATTATTATTTAAGGTTAAGATATTTCTGTGCCTGATTTTGGACTTGCATTTTGTTTGGAGAATGATTTTTATGATGTTAATATAAGTAAACGTTCTATTATTATGGTAAATATTTAGAAATAGTCAAAACTATTGCAGTAATTCCGAAATACTATTGTAATGTAATTTAATTAATTTTAATTTTATCATTAAAATACAATTGAAGTATTGAATGAATTGATATCTGTTTTTTGCAGATTATCAAAATAGTGCGGGATTAAGTTAAATATTAGTTATAGTATATGAATAAGAGAATAGTTCTTATACTTTGTGTTCAGTTTTGTTTGGGTATTGTATTTGGTCAGCAATATGAGTCGTATATTGATGATCCTCTTTATAAAAAAATAGAGTTGAATCAGGTAAATGAGGTATTGAATGTTGTTGAACGCAAACTGAAGGAGTATCCGAAAGATTATAGGTATAATTATCTTGCAGGGGTATGTATATATAAGCTGAATGGCGATATGGACAGAGCTGTGAGGTATCTTGAGTATGCATCAAAAGGAGAAGATATACCATATAATGTTTATCTGTACCTTGGTAAGTCTTATCGTAAAGCTTATAATTTCTCTAAATCAGTAGAGTTTTTAGAGCGATATAAAAAGTTGGCAACCGTAAATCAAAGTAATAGTGTTTCGGTTAATCAGGAGATTGCAACAAGTCGTAATGGCGAATTACTTGTAAAGTATGTTAGTGATATACCTGTATTAAACCGAAGTGAGGTAAGTCGGGATGATTTTTTTCTGTTCTACTCATCTGTACCAAAAGGGTTTATTATTAGTGTTTTGCCAGATGCTTTGCTTACAGATATAGATAAAGAGAAGGGACACAAACCTATTCTGTGTATTCCGGAGACACCAAAACCAGGTACAATTATTGTTTATCCTAGTTATGGCAAGAGTGTTGTAGGTAATAAGGATTTGTATATGGTGAAAATGCTTGAGAATGGATTGTGGAGCAGACCAGTAGCTTTACCGCCAATAATCAACACTCAATATACTGAGGATTATCCATTCTTTTGTTCTGATGGTGAAACGCTTTATTTTGCTTCTGAAGGTCTGTTTAGTATGGGTGATCTGGATATTTTTGTTTCAAAATATAACAGAGATACTGATACATGGTCTGAACCAGAGAATTTGGATTTTCCGATTAATACACCATTCAATGATTTTATGTTTATACCAAATGAGTCGTTTACTAAGGCAAACTTTGTTTCAGACAGAATATCGTTAGATAATAAATATACAATACACTCAATACAATTAATAAATAGCCTTATTCAACGTTCTCCTTCAGGTGTAGATGAAATAAGAGAATTGGCAAATATGGATATTCATAAAGGCACCGATAAGATTCCTCAGATCAGAATTGATGAAAAACTTGTTTTTGAGGCGAAAAAACAGAAAAAGGTTAATAGTAAGGGGAGTTATGAGGATGAGTATAATGATGCGCTTAATAAAGCTCTAAAATACCAGTTGTCTGCAGATTCAGTAAGAAGGGTTATTGATGATATGAGAATGCAGATAAATGATAATACCAATAATAGTGAAAGGAAGAAGATTGGTGTAGAAATTCGTGAATTAGAGAAACTTGCATATAGCTATCAGAAGAGTGCCGACAAATCTTATATTTTGGTAAGAGGCATTGAGAAAAAGATGCTTGGAGCAGAACGTGTAATTAGAAAAGAGTCTGAGTCAACATATTTTATACCTGAGTGTTATCTGGGAAAAATAGATGATAATACAACTCTGTTTAAGAAAATAGTTAGCAAATATGAATCAACTACAGTTTCGCTTGAAGAGGTTATGCGTGGTAATCTTTCCAGATTTGCAATAGATGAACTTGACTCGGAAATATCATCATTAAATATGATGTTGCGCACGGTTGTTGTTGATAATAAGATTGGCGACAGAAAGACAGATGATGCTGTTAAAGCCGCATCAATGTTGCTTCTTACAGGAAAGGGGATACTAAATAATTTACCTAAAAGTGGTAATTATGGTAAACAGGAGATTATTAATGCTTTTAAAGGAGTTCGTGTAAAATTTGAGGCTCTGTCTGTTTTTGAAGGTTTAATTTGTGAAAACACAAAAAATACCTTGAGTTTTAGAGGTGTAGATATTGTTGATAAAATTATAGAAGGAGTTCAGGAGCGTAAAGATACCGAGAGCAAGTTTGTGAAAAGATCGTTGGTGACAAAAACTGTAGACTTTGAACTTACAAAGGCTGATGAACCTGAGTTTGTACTATTAGATACAGTATATTATAGTGAGGATAATCCAATACCGTTGAATCCAGAATTGCCATCAGGAGTAATATACAGAGTTCAATTGGGCGTATTTTCAAAGATGTTACCATATAAGGTATTTAAGGGAATGAGGCCTATTACGTATGAGATTACAAGCAAGGGGTATAAGAAATACTTTGCCGGATTATTTAAAACATATCAGAATGCAAGAGAGAACCTTTCAACAATAAGAAGACAAGGATTTTCTAAGGCATTTATTGTACCATATTTTAATGGTCAGCGTGTAAAATTGCAACGTGCTAAATTATTAGAGAAAGGTGAGGATAAAGGATTAAAACGTGTACGTTATAATGTGCAGATAACAATGAGTGAAAAGCCTATACCTGAAAGCATGTCGACAGATATAAAAAAAATAATTGAAAATAAAACACTATTTAAATACAAAAATGCAAAAGGTTTGTATATTTATACTGTGGGAGACTATGATAGCAAAATGGGAGCACAAAAGTTCCTGAATCTTATTAAGAAAAAAGGTTTTCCGGAGGCACGTATAGTTGAAATTAAATAGTTATAGTTAATATGACAGAAAGATATAAGTTTGAAGAGAGAAGAGTAGGAGATGCAGAAGTTCTTTATACCCTTTTTCTTCATAACGATGATGTTAATTCTTTTGAAGATGTTATTTCTCATTTAACATCGGTTTGCGAGATTGACGCAATACAAGCAGAACAGATAGCTTATCTGGTTCATTATAAAGGTAGCTGTGATGTTTGCAGTGGCTCAAAAGAGGAGATGCTTAAGCGTGAATATCTTCTGCAGGAGAAAGGACTTACATTAAGTGTTAAACAGAAATCATAAAGAGTTAATATGTCTGTATTAATATTATCGCTGATTATAGTATTCGGATTATTTCTGCTTTTTGTAGAGTTTTTAATTATCCCCGGAATAACTATAGCTGGTATTGGAGGTGGTCTGTTAATGATTGCTGCTATTGTAGGCGGATATCATTATCATGGCGTACAGGTTGGTAACTATATGTTACTAGGAACTATTGTTGCTAATTTTGTATCGTTCTATTTTCTGTTCAAAAGGCGAACATGGCGCAGAATGGGACTTGAAACGGCAATTGATTCAAAGGTGAATACAATTGATATTCCTGTTAAATCAGGCGATAAAGGTGTTGCTATATCAAGATTGGCACCAATGGGAAAAGCCAGATTTAATGATACTGTTTACGAAGTACAATCGTTAGATGGTTTTGTAGACGAAGGATCAAATATTGAGATAGTTAATGTTAAATCAAATAAAATAATTGTAAAAACTCTATAGATATGGAAGGTTTAGGTTTGATTGTAGTAGTAATAGTTGCCGTTATAATATTCTTATGGCTCTTTTTCTACTTTGTACCTATTGGATTATGGTTTTCTGCTGTATTTGCAAAGGTGTATGTTCCTATCGGGCAACTGATAGCAATGAGAATTCGTAAGGTTCCGCCATCAATAATTCTTAATGCACTTGTAAATTCATCAAAAGCAGGTCTTAAGCTAAACAGAGACGATCTTGAAGCTCACTACCTTGCAGGAGGTAATGTAAGAACTGTTGTAAATGCACTGATATCAGCAGATAAAGCTAATATTAATCTTGATTTTAAATCGGCTACAGCAATTGATCTTGCTGGTAGAGATGTATTACAGGCTGTTCAGATGTCTGTAAACCCTAAAGTTATTAATACTCCTCCGGTTACTGCGGTAGCAAAAGATGGTATTCAGCTTGTAGCAAAAGCAAGAGTTACTGTACGTGCAAATATCAAGCAACTTGTTGGTGGAGCAGGAGAGGAGACTGTACTTGCTCGTGTTGGTGAGGGTGTTGTATCTTCAATTGGTTCAGCAGCATCACATAAAGAGGTGTTAGAGAATCCTGATTCAATATCAAAGGTTGTGTTATCTAAAGGATTAGATGCGGGAACAGCATTTGAGATATTGTCAATTGATATTGCAGATATTGATATAGGAAAGAATATTGGTGCTGTACTTCAAACAGATCAGGCTGATGCAGACCTTAAGGTTGCTCAGGCTAAAGCTGAGGAGAGAAGAGCTATGGCTGTTGCTAAAGAGCAGGAGATGAAAGCACTTGCTCAGGAGATGCGTGCAAAAGTAATTGAGGCAGAGGCTGAGGTACCTTTGGCAATGTCAGAAGCATTTAGAGCAGGTAACCTTGGTGTATTAGATTATCTTAAGATGAAGAATATTGAAGCAGATACTCAGATGAGAGGTTCAATATCTAAAACTGAAGAGAAGACAAAACCAAGTAAACGAAAGCCAAATAAGGACGACGAAAAGAAATAGTAATATAATACTTTATAAAAATGGGGTGCAATATGTTGTACCCCATTTTTTTGTCAAAAAAATATCATTTTTACTATAGGTTATATTATTATATAATAACCTGTTATGAGTTAAGATGATGGATATCACTTTTTTATACACTTTGTTACTTGTTTTTAGTGTAATTAATAGAACTCTTTTTTAGTAACTTAATGTTAAACAAAAAAGAGCAATTATGATAAAACAAATACTTAGTATTGTTATTGCATTAATAGTTCTGACTCCTTTTTCAGGAAATAGCTTTGTAGTTAATGCAAGTAACGCTGTTAAAATCAAATCAAATGAGGATACCAGATCAGGGGCAAAAACACTTAAAATATTTTGTATAGGTAATGGATCTGTAAATCCTGAAGAATCTGTTGAGGTTGGTAACGAGGGTGTTGTAATTGAAATAACTCCGTATCTGGGTGCTGATGTTACAATGCTAAAGCTTGGAGAAAATGATGTTCTGGCAGATTTGGACAGAACAACCATACCATATAAATACAATGTATCTGCTCTTACAGAAAATACAAACTTAATAGTTAAGTGTGAATATATTCCTTATAAAGTAACAATTACACATGGTTTAAATGGAGTTGTTTCTCCGGTAGGAGATTTTAACTTAACTATAACAGATTCAGAAGATATTATAATTACACCAGACGATGGTTATAAGATTAAAAGTGTTACAATAGATGATAATTCGGCTCTGGGTAATCTGGTTCCGTCAGGTAATACTTATACATATAGCTTAAATGGTGTATACAAACCATTACTGTTTCATGTAGATTTTGAACCTGCGGAATATACTGTTGATTATTCTGTTTCGGGTAAAGGTGAAGTAACAAGTCCAACAGGTAATACTGTTTTTGCAGGAGCTGATAAGGTTTTTAATATAGCTCCTGCTGATGGGTATAAAATTGAATCTGTTGTTAATAACGGAGTAGATGTTACATCTGATTTACAAAGTACTGAGGTCGGTTTATCTTATACCATACTAAATGTTAATACAGACTGTAATGTAATTGTAACATTTAAGGCTCTGGAGTATACTGTATCAGTAGTTGCAGGTGATAATGGTACAATATTTCCGACAGAAGATTTTACTGTAACGGTTGATTCTATAAAGGAGGTTATATTCCTGCCTCAAATTGGTTATACTATAGATAAGGTGTATTGCAATGGAATTCAATTAAGTAATAATGATATACTTAATAATGGATCAGTAGTTAAGTACATATTGCGTAATGTTCATGAGAACATGGTGATTAATGCTGAATTTGTACAAGAGGAATATACTATTACACTAAACCAGCCAGATAATGCTACGGTTACTATAAGTACAGATAAGGCTGTAACCTATTCAGAAAATAATAAGATAATAATTACACCAGACAAAGGCTATACAGTTATAAAGGCAGAAGTTAACTGTAAGGATGTAACAAATGATTTAATACATGACAATAATACGTTTACATATAATCTGAATGAGGTTTCTGAAAATATGATATTCTCTGTTATATGTGGGGTTGTTGAGTATAAAGTTGTAGTAACAAGTAATCCGGGAGGGAAAGTTGTTCCTTTTGGAATAAGTAATATTACTATTGAAGATACTGAAACAATATTAATAAAACCAAATAAAGGTTATGGACTTGAATCTGTTAAACTGAACGATACAGAGATCATTGAACAGCTTGAACAGACTGATGGAGGGTACTCTTATATGCTGAATAGTATTTCAGAGGATATTACAATAGCAGTATTATTTAAAACTGTTTTAACAAATATTCCTGTTGATAATATCGGAGTATCAATAGCTCCTAATCCTGCATCTGAAACTATAAAGGTTGCTGTTAGTGATGATATTCATCAGTCTGATATGCATATATATAATATGCATGGTAAATTATTATTTACAAGTCAGATTAAATCACATTTAAATATTGATATATCAGGTTTTAAACCAGGTGTATATGTGGTTAAGCTTATTAAGGATTCAGAACAAATAGAGACCTCAAAATTCATGAAATTGTAGAATATTAAAAATGATGATTATGAGACATATATATTTACTTATAGTTTTCTTTAGTCTGTTTGTGTTTAGTAGAGCACAAACTTATATGCAAAAAAATACTTATAACTCAGGAATGTCTGAGGATATGTTTGAAAGAGAGGCTGATTTTAATAACGGGATATTATCAATAATAACGAGTCCTGATCAGAATAATGAAATGGCAATTGTTTATGGTTTTGTAGATAACGAAATTGTAAAGCTTGCAACTCTGATTAATACAGAAGAAATATCTGACAAAAAATTCATATCGGTTGATAAGCAAGCAATATATATTAGTGATCCGGATTTTGACTCAGATGGTAGAGTATTTGTTTATTATAAACCAGATAACGGATGGAGTGGTAATATTGGAGAATCTTTTACAATTAACTGCCCGGATACTAATCTTAAAGATTTTGGAAAAAGTATTTCTGCATTAAATAATAAACTACTAATAAAAGCTTCTAGTGAGGATAATAACTACGAATACGTGTATGTGTATAATGTTGATCCGGGAAACAATACTGTTCAATTCGAGCATAGATTTGAGTTATCTGTTTCTGGTACAGATTTTTCATATAAACGCATTAGATTTATTGATGACGATAATTTTGTAGTTGCCGGGGCATTAACAAATGTAAAATTTGGAGTTAGAGTCTATTCCAAGTTAAAAGAGAGTAGTAGTTGGAGTGCTGATGCTACCAATAAAGATCTGACTATTAATGATACTAAAGCCTCAGGAGGAATTCAGGATATTGAGATCTCAGGAGATGCTATTTTTATTGGTGATTATGAGTATGATGACGATGGTGGAGTAGTTGTTGTTGAAAAATCAGGTGAAAACTGGAACACAATAGAGAAGGTTAATGAGTTTTATGAAGAGGGAGAAGAGATGTCTTATGGAACATGTATATATGTAAAAGATAGTGTATTAATGATTGGAGCAGATGCAGACTATTATGACGAAGCTTATGGAAGTGTGTTTGTTTATCATAAAACAGGAGATAGTTGGAGTAACACTAAGTTTGTATCAAAAATAGAGAGGCAGGCAGATATTCGTTTAATGGATGACTATTTTGGAGGATATATATGTTCTAATGATGATGCATTTTATATTGGTGCTATAGGAGAGTACCATGACGATGGTGATGATTATTATGGTTCGTTTACATCATTCAAATATGCATATCTGCAAAAAGCAGATTTTGATAATGGAGGAATTGTGTTTCCTGATAATAAGAATGTGTTTTACGAGGAGTCACACACATTTAAGGTGTTTGTTGATTTAGGTTATGACGTTGAATCGGCAAGTTATAATGGCGAACATATTACGTTAACAAAATCTGGTAACTATTATAAATACACAATAGAAAATGTGAAAGGAGTTGGCTTGCTGGATGTAAGTTTTAGGAAAAAATTATACGAGTTAACAGTGTTGTCAGAACAAGGAGCCTTAGTTACTCCGGAATCTGCTGAGTTAGCCTATGATGAGAGCCAGGAATTTATTATAGATATATCTGAGAACTACACTATAGGAACAGTATTGTTTGGTGATAAAGATGTTACAAGTTGGCTTGTGGAGGATGATAATAGTTACAAGTTAAAAATTCAGAATTTGACTAAAGATTCGATAATTAAAATAAACACAATGCCTATAAACTATTTTGTAAAAGAGAGTTTCGGACCAAATGGCAATGTTGTTAAATCTGGAAGTAAAAATTATAATATAGAATCAATTGTTACTTATACTATTACTCCCGATAATGGATATAATATTGGTAGAGTTGAATATAATGGTGCAGATATAAGCAATGATCTTGTTACCAATAATGGTGAGTATAAGTATATACTTAGGAATGTTATTAGTGACGGAGAGTTTGTTATTACATTTGTTGCCGAATCGTATACAATATCTGTAGTTAATGGTGATGGCGGTACCGTTGATAAAACCGGAACCAAAAATATTACTATACACGACAATACAATATTTAAGATAAAGCCAAATAAAGGTTTTTCCATTTCAAAAATAACTCTTGATGGAGTTAGTATACTTAGTGACCTTGTGAAATCTGGTGATACATATATTTATGTATTATGTTGTGTTGATTCTGATAAAGAACTTGTTGTTGAATATACTCCTATAAGATATAATGTTGGTATAATTGCTGGTTCAGGAGGAACAGTAACTCCCGGACAAAGCACCACTGTAGGTTACAATGAGAGTATTGATATATCAATAACTCCGGATGAACAGTATATACTAAAATTAGTAAAACTAAATGAGGTGGATATAATTTCTCAGTTGGAAAAAGTTGATAATGAATATAGATACGTGATTTCGGATATAGAAACAGATTTAAATATTGAAGTGGATTTTCAGAAAACAACCAGCGTAAGAGGAAATATTAGTAATAATATGAAACTATTTCCTAATCCTTTCGTTGATAAAATACATATTAATATTCCAGAACTAAATGAAACCTGTTACTTGTATGTTTCAGATATTAATGGTAAGATTTTACTCCAAGAGAATATTGATACAAACAGATTTGTATTAGACATGTCTGAGTTTAATGGTGTACTTTATATTTTAACAATAAGATATAGAGATCAGTTGATTACCAGAAAGGTAGTCAGAGCCGGAACAAATTGAAAACCGCTTAGATAAGCAGCCCGGGGATGGTCTTTTCCCCGGGTTCTATATTTATTATATACAATAAAAATTATTCTAAAATAAGGATTTAAATTTGCTATATATAAACTGTAATGGTATGTTAAATCCTTATATTGTTATGTTATAGGTTATAAATATTTATTTAATTGTCTTTTAGCAACTCTTATGTCAGATAATGTATTAGGTCCGGCAATACATCCTTCTTCGCACGCCATAACCTCAACAAAATTACCTGAACACTTGCCTTTACCCATTTGCTTTAAAATTCTAAGGTTTTGTTTGTTCAGACCATTAACTATTATATCGTTTACCTCTATATTAGTTGCATTTTTAATGGCATTTGCAACACCTCCGCTTTGCGCAAAACCTCTTCCGTCAGCAGAAGGTTCATTATTACATTCCGATGCTGTTATGTTTGATAGCTCAATATCTTTGGCAATCAGTAATGCACCAAGTTCTTCAAAACTTAAAACATAGTCTACATCAGATCTATTTTGTGCTTCAGCTCTTTTAGCAACACATGGTCCTATAAATACAGTCTTAGTCTCTGGTAATTTGCTTTTTACAAGTTTATCAGTAAATACCATTGGAGATGGAGTAGAGGATACGTATTGTTTAAGTCCGTCAATATGTTTATCTGTAAGCTCTACATATGCAGGACAGCAGGATGTAGTCATAAATTTATCTCCTTTGTGCATCAGCTCTACAAATTCTTCAGCTTCGTGTTTAGCTGTAAGATCTGCTCCAGAGGCTACTTCAACAACATCATAAAATCCTAATGATTTTATACCGGAAATAATCTTTTCTAAATCAGAATTAAACTGCCCAATTATTGCTGGAGCAACCATTGCAACAACTTTTTCACCTCTTTTTATGTTCTCCAGAACATCCATCAAATGCGATTTCTCTGTTACTGCACCGTAAGGACAAGCTGTCATACATTTACCACAATGAATACACTTATCTTCATCTATCTTAGCAATACCATTCTCATCTTTAGAAATAGCATCAACCGGACATGACTCTTCGCACGGAACAGGTGTGTATATAATTGCATGGAACGGACAAACCTTTTTACATAATCCACAGTTTACACAAGTATTAGTATCTATACTTGCTTTTCCGTTTTTAAATGAGATTGAATCTTTAGGGCAATTCAGCATACATGGTTGTGCCATACACCCTCTACAGTGATTGGTAACTACATAGCTTGTTTTCTGACACGAACTACATGCCTCTTCAATAATGTTTAGTCTGCAATCGGGAGTATCTTTTCTTTTTTTTGCTTCAGTAGCATAGTCAGATAAACGTTTTAACTCATCCATATCGTCAGATATAGTATGACCTAAAATGCTTATTAATCTGTGTTTTACAATTTCACGCTCTTTGTAAATGCAGCATCTTACAACTTTCTTTTTGTTCTTTGGCGATATTATAAGAGGAATTCTGTCAATTTCATCTTCAAGAGTATCGTCATAATAAAGTTTAGCGAAACGGTTGAATATTTCGCGTTTAATAAGCATTGCTCCGTTTGTATAAGTCATTCTTATCCGTTTTTAACCCCTTTTTTGGGATAATTCAAAAAAAGTACGGCTAAAGCGAGAGTTACTCCAGCTCTTTTTTAATTTGATTAATAATTTTTGTGATACTGGCTCGTTGAATACATTTTCCGTTTACCGACGCAAATGGAGGTTTGCCATTAGCTTCGTTGTGGCAGTAATCAAGACACGTTGTACCCTCAATTGTTACTCTCTTTTTTAAATCATCGTTTAAATGTTCTTCTAAAAGCTGTAATTCAGAACCACCCATTACATAACAAAGGGTTCCTATACAGATTTTTACGTTCACTTTTTTGTTCATAGTTCTTTTGTTGCATAAGATTGTTGTCAGCAATCTTATTATCCGTTATATAAATTCTAAGTTAATCTTCTTTAGATACTTCTCTTCAAGAAGTTTTATAATTTTTTTTATTACACTACGTCTTATTTCCAGTTCAACCGGAAGGCTGGGATCCTGATGAGCATTGTTTACTCTTGTTCCAATAAGAAAATCAATCTCATCGCTTTTCAGTAGCATCATAACTAATTTGTGTGCCGGGCTCGATGGCTTAATGTCCTCACCATTACCATTCTCTAAAATCTCACTCACTTTGCCAATAGTTAATATGCCTTCAGTAACAAGGTCTATACCATCAATAGACGATTCGGGAGGTAGCCCTAAAGAGTTAAAACCCAGACCAACAGTAACCTCTCTGTTTAATACCCGTGCAACAATTTGAGATGTTGTACCTCCGCAGATAACTTTTTTACCCGGGAATTTGTCTATAATATCGGCAAGTTTCTGATCGTTTTCAGAATTAAATGGCGGACCCGATAACAGAAGCATTCTTCTTGGGCTTCTGAAATATATTACCCCGCATGAAGTATCATCTTTTGGTTCTGAGATATCATTTTTCCATGCCTGCATAACCATGTTTTTGGCCATTGATCTTGCAGAAATGTTTATATTTTTTGCTATCTGATTCTTTGCAAAATGCTCAATCTCATTATTGCCCCAGCCAAAAGGCATGAGCTTTGTTCCAATTCCTGATTGACTTATTCCATCAGAGTATGTGATAATTCTATCCTCTTTGCAACTTACAAATGATGTAAGATACATTGTTTTATCTTGAGTGTCTTTTGTATTTATTGATATGTTTTGCCACTCTGGTTTAAATATCTTATTACCTCTGAATATTAAACACGAAGGGTTTCCGTACTCAACAATTCGTGTCTCTCCATCGTAATCAATATCAATAATAGTAAATGTGGCGTAAGCAATTTTTCTCTCTCCACATACCGGGAGGGTATTTAATATTGTCTCTGCTGTTCTTAATATAGGTTGATTCTCCAGTGTAAAATTAAGAGCCATGCTGGCTGTCATTGTAGCAAGAACATTAGCTTTTATACCAGAACCAAGACCATCTGAAAGAATAGCAACAACTCTGTTCTGATCTTTTACTTTTCTTGAGAGAAACACATCGCCACATACGTGCATATTATGTTTGCTGTGTTGATAACTATCAACCTCTATAAACCACTTGTCTGTAGATTTCATTGCAGATTAGTTTAGAACAGTTATTCATCTGTATTGTGTGATTCTACAATAGAGTTAAGTATAGCTTCTGTTTTTGAGGCATTCTCACCAAGCAGATATGCAATGCGCTGTACAGTGTTGAGGTTCTCTTTTATTACCGTCTTAGTTCGTTTAATAACCTCATCTCTCCTTATCTCTGGCATGGTAAGATCTCTTACAACACCACCAACAATTTTATTTGGTTGAATTGTAAATAGTGATAAATGAAGTAGTTTGCCATTGTGTTTAACATCAGTTTCGTAATTTTCTGTTCCTGATGCTAATATAGAACTGAATTGCTTATGAAAAGATACAAGTTTTTGTAAATTGGCACCTCTCATACCCGGATTAGCTTCGAAAATCATCATTATTTCGTCACCCAATATCTTTGCAAAGCTTTTATTTGTCTCAATAACCATAAGGTTTTCGTCTACCATAACAACACCAGATGGTATCTTCTGAAGAAGAACAGATGCTTTATTATGTGCAACACCTCTCATATATGATGCACACATGCTTCTTTCAGCTCTGCACTCAAGAATAGCATGGGCAAAGTCTTTGCATGAGTCGTATCCACATCCACCACAATTTAATTCATCTTTCTCTGAATATTTACCAACAAGTTGCAGTGCTTCTCTGTATTCTGATAAGCTATATTCAGGAATGTGTGTCTTTCTGCTTCTGTAATTTATATCAAGTTCAGATGAGTTAATGTCAATATAACAGTTTTTATCTCTGTTACGGGTTTCTGATATTATACTCATATTTTTTATTGCATGCGGAAGCTTTTCAGATGTACCCGGACCATTTATACATCCTCCAGAGCAAGCTAATAGTTCCAGAAATATCTTTTCTGATATATTATATTTTGAGATATCTTTTAAGGTCTCCTGAATTCTGTTTAATCCGGAGAAGTTCATAAGGGTAATGCCAGTGTTGGCATTATAATTATTTATACTTTTAATCATTCCTCCATCTGTAGGGTATAGAGTAGCCAAACCCGATTCAAACGGAAAAAAGTTGTTGTCGTCATCTGTTGCAGATTTAATCTCGTCAAACTCAATCTGTTCCTGGTTAAACCATATTCTCAGATCATCAAATGTAATTGCTACATCTATTAGACCAAGATTATTATCAGATTCTCTCTTTTTAGCTATACATGGTCCAATAAATATTACAGGAGTATTATCGCCTAATCTGTTTTTCAGATATTTTGCATGAGCAATAAGTGGTGAACTGATAGGGACAATACTATCAACAAGTTTTGGATAGAACTTCTCTATTAGTTCAACAACAGCAGGGCATGCCGATGATATATGAAGTTTATTGCTGCTTTTTTCTATATACTCAGTTGTGTATTCAGAAACCTTTTCTGCACCCAATGCTGTTTCAGAAATATAGGTAAAGCCTAAGAGCTTTAATGCTGCAATAAACTTATCTTTAGAGACATTACTCCATTCAGATATGTATGAAGGAGCAATAGATACTGCTACTTTATCTGATGTCTCAACAATCTTCTGTGCTTTCCACAGATCGTTTCGTACTTTTTTTGCTTTAGCCGGACATATCTCAGTACATCTACCACAAAAAGTACATAGCTCGGGAACAACAGAAGCTCTCCCTTTATCAACTTTTATAGCTTTCACAGGACACTCTCTTATACATTTATAGCAGTCCTGACAGTTGTTTTTTTCAGTATAAACAGGTAATAAAGAAGTCATGTTTATCTCTGATTTATATATAGATATATATTGAATTTATTACCCCGCTGTGAATACACTATCAAGAATGTCTGTTACGCTTTCTGGTTTTACATTTTCGTAACAGATATCATTTATAGTTATTACAGGACCTTTGTTACATAATTCAGTACAAAGTTTACCTCTGAATTCAACATTTGCATCCAGACCATTTTTGTTAATGTAACTTTTTATTATACCAAGAGCTCTCTCGTTTCCTCTTGCGAAACATGAACTTCCCATGCAGATAATAATATTATGTCTGGTTTTCATCTTATATACTTTTTAATTGATAAAAGGAGAGCATTGCTGCTCCCAATGCTATTTACTTAGAACAAAACGGATATCTTTATTTCGTTAAATATTTATCTGTAAGATATTTATCAATTGCTGCAGCTGAGTTTTTACCAGCTCCCATTGCCAGAATTACAGTTGCGGCACCTGTAACAGCATCGCCACCTGCAAAAACACCTTCAATTGAAGTCTGTCCTGATACCTCTTCTGCCTCAATACACTCCCATTTATTAAGTTGTAACCCTTTGGTATTTTTATTAATAATAGGGTTTGGAGATGTTCCGAGAGACATAATTACAGAATCTGCTTCAATGATAAATTCAGAATCTTCTATAGCTTGAGGCCTTCTTCTGCCTGAAGAATCAGGTTCTCCTAGCTCCATTCTGATACATTTTACAGCCTTAACCCAACCATCTTCTGATCCAATAATCTCAAGAGGGTTACATAATACGTTAAATATTACTCCCTCTTCCTGAGCATGGTGTACTTCTTCAACTCTGGCAGGCAGTTCTTCAAGTCCACGTCTGTATACAACATGAACCTCTGCTCCAAATCTTAGAGCTGTTCTTGCTGCATCCATAGCAACGTTTCCTCCTCCAACAACAATAACCTTTTTTCCAACAAAAACAGGAGTATCATAATCATCTCTGAAAGCCTTCATCAGGTTTGCTCTTGTAAGAACCTCATTAGCACTAAACACACCATTCAGGTTCTCCCCAGGAATACCCATGAACTTGGGTAAACCAGCTCCTGAAGCTAAGTATACAGCTTTAAAATCCTCCTCTTTCATCAGGTTCTCAACAGTAATAGTACGACCAATAATTACATCAGTCTCTATTTTAACACCAAGATTTTTAAGGTTCTGAATCTCCTTTTTAACAACTTTCTCTTTCGGAAGTCTGAACTCTGGAATACCGTATTCGAGAACTCCACCAGGTTTGTGAAGGGCTTCAAATATAGTTACGTCATATCCTGCTTTAGCTAATTCGCCTGCGCATGACAAACCAGAAGGACCACTACCTACTACAGCAACTTTTAGTCCTTTTGAAGTGTTCTTTCTTATCTTTAGTGAATTATTGATATTTGTATAATCAGCAATAAATCTCTCTAATTTTCCAATACTTACAGGATCACCCTTTTTGCTAAGTACACATTTACCTTCGCACTGACTTTCCTGCGGACATACTCTTCCGCATATTGCAGGAAGTGTAGATGAATCAAAAACAATTTCACCGGCCTTGTCTAAATCACCCTCTTTTATTTTTGCAATAAAACCAGGTATATCAATAGATACCGGACAACCTTGTACACAAGCTGGTTTTTTACAAAGCAGACATCTGTTAGCTTCAAGTACAGCTTCCTCTTCAGAGTATCCAAGACAAACCTCCTCAAAACTGCTCTTTCTTATTTCAGGAGATAGTACTTTAACATCAATTTTTTTAAATCTGTCCATTGTAATTATACTTGTTGGCAAGAGCAACTGTGCTCTTTGGTTTCTTTTTGTGTTTTTAATAAATCTTTTCCCTCTTCTGTTTTAAAAATCCCTTGGCGTCTCATTGCCTCATTAAAGTCAACTAAATGAGCATTAAATTCAGGACCATCAACACATGTGAATTTTGTTTCGTTTCCCACAGTAACTCTACAAGCACCACACATACCGGTTCCATCAACCATTAGTGTATTCAAACTAGCTATTGTCTTAATACCATACTCTAATGAAAGCTCTGAAACCGATTTCATCATTATCATTGGTCCTATTACAACAATAAGGTCGTAGTTCATTTGATCAGATTTTTTCAGACGTTTCATTACATCAGTCACAAAACCTGTTTCACCTTCTGAACCATCATTTGTGCATAGCCAAAGATTATTTGTAGTCTTTTTTATATCTTCAGTTAATATAAGCTGTTCTTTTGATCTTGCTCCAAGAATCATGTCAGCTTTAATACCTTTATCTGATAACCATTTTATTTGAGGATATACTGGTGCAGCACCAACGCCACCACCAATGAATAGGATCTTTTTATCTCTTAATTCATCATCTGACTCTTCAATTAGTTCAGATGGCTGTCCTAATGGACCAGCAAAGTCAAGAAAGTTATCACCCTCTTCTAATTTTACCATTTGAAAAGTAGATCTTCCAACTGCTTGTACAACTATACTTACAGTTCCTGCTTCTCTGTTGTAATCGCATATTGTAAGAGGAATTCTTTCACCTTTTTCGTGAATTCTTACAATTACAAATTGTCCTGGTTCTGCAGTGTTAGCAACTCTTGGTGCATAAACATCGTACAGCGATATACCAGGTGATAAAATTTTATGCTTTTTAATTTCAAACATTGTATCCGTTTATTTTATTCCTTTTGTTCTTTAATTTTAAAGAAGGGAAGCATAATGTAAATAAGAGGTAGCCTCCCTTCTTTTTAGTACTATTTCGTAAATATTGTAAACCTTAGTTATTCTTATGTTTTGACCCTGCTTTTCAATTGCAATGCCATAATTGTTTTAGTTTCTGAAAATCAGTATAATATGATGTGTGTTGGTTTTAGGTAAGATTGGATATTTTATCATTGTTCAAAAACAGTACACTTACACAGGTTGGTGGTGTCCTGTTTTGTTACACTGTTTTGTTTTTATACAAATCACCATCTGTTTCTATTACCTTTTCTTCATATTATATATATGTATTCATATACTCTCTTTTTACTTTTATCTATAAAAGGGAGGCAAATGTCATAAAAAAGAAGATATCTGATTCATGTTTTTTCTGAGATGACAAAAAAGGTTTACGAATATATAATTATAGGTGATATATGTTGTTGAAATAACAAACGGAGATTAAACAGTCTCTCTAAGTGTGGTTTTTGCTCAACCCTGTTGTTTTCAAATACAGGTTAATTTTCAGACTGTTTATCTCCGTTTACCAGCTTGTTGTGTGTTGTTTTTGTTTTCTTTCTGGTTTCTGCTCTTTAACTAAACTAACTACCGTAAAGGTAAAGCTATAGAGCATTACATAGTAGTTTTTAGGGTAAACAAAAGGTGAACAATGGGTTTTTTAATTCAAGTTACTTAGTTATTAAATATATAATGATGGTTATAAATAATTAATTGTTAGATGTTTTTATGTAGGAAAATTAATTTATTATAGTAAGATTGTTAATATTGATAATATTGTTTGGTTTATGCCAAATAAAATGAGAGATAATAATTTATTATTTGACAATTAAACTTAAATTTGCGCATTAACGGAATTAAAATAAATACAATAAGAAATGCCAGGAATATCTAAGAAAGGACAAAGTATGCCTTTGTCGCCAATCAGAAAGCTTGTTCCTTATGCTGAAGAGGCTAAACGTAAAGGAAATAAAGTTTATCATCTGAATATAGGTCAGCCTGATATCGTAACACCAGAGGTTGCTTTAGAGGCAGTTAAAAACTGGGATGTTAATGTTATAGAGTATAGTCACTCGGCAGGAAATGAGAGCTATAGAGTAGGTTTGGCAGAATATTATAAGAGTGTTGGTATTGATGTAACTCCTGATCAGATAATGATTACAACAGGAGGATCAGAAGCAATTACCTTTGCTTTGATGTCAACCTTAGATGAAGGTGATGAGATTATTATTCCTGAGCCTTTCTATGCAAATTATAATGGTTTTGCTACAGCAGCAGGAGTTAAAGTAAAGACAATAACTTCATCTATCAAGAACGATTTTGCACTACCTTCAATAGAAGAGTTTGAGAAAGTTATTACTTCAAAGACAAAAGGTATTGTATTGGTTAATCCAAACAATCCAACAGGATACCTTTACTCAAAAGAGGAACTTGAGCAGGTAAGAGAGATTGTTAAAAAGCACGATCTTTACCTATATGCAGATGAGGTTTACAGAGAGTTTTGTTACGATGGACATACTCATTTCTCTGCAATGAACCTTGAGGGAATTGAAGATAATGTAATTTTGATGGATTCAGTGTCTAAGCGTTACAGTATGTGTGGAGTAAGAGTAGGAGCTCTTATTACACGTAATAAAAATGTTTATGATACGGCAATGAAATTTGCACAAGCTCGTTTATGTCCGCCGAGTTACGGTCAGATTGCAGGCGAAGCAGCTCTTAATACACCAAAGGAGTATTTTGATAAGGTATACAATGAATATATTGAGAGAAGAAACTATATGGTTGAAGCTCTGAATAAGATTGAAGGAGTATATTGTCCGATGCCAAAAGGTGCATTTTATACAGTTGTTGAATTGCCAATTGACGATGCAGATAAGTTTGCGCAGTGGATTTTGGCCGAATTTGATCATAAAGGACAAACTGTAATGATGGCACCAGCTACCGGATTCTATGAAAACCCTGAATTGGGTAAAAAGCAGGTTAGGATAGCCTATGTGCTTAAGATAGAGGATCTAAAAAATGCTGTTGAGACTTTAGAAGCGGCATTAAAAGCATATCCGGGAAGAACAATTTAATAATAATTGATATTTTTATTGAAAAAGCCTCTTAAAAGAGAGGCTTTTTTTTATTTTTGTATATGTGAATAGGATAACAAAAGGTTAACAAAGCAGAAAAAAAGAGCTAGGCATCTTGTTCTTAGGTATTAATTAGAATACATTTGTACTGTTGTTGTAAAAAAAGTTTTTTCTTTTTGTTTTTTGTACCGGTAATAAACTATCAAGTTCCGGTTTGCCGGGTAATTGTTTATCAAAATGTATAAAAAATGAAATTTGTTCTGTTTGATACCGATGACATTTATCTAAAAGGTCTCGAGTCTATTATTGTTCAGTTTTATGAACACACAATTGCGTATTCATCAACCGAATCATCAGATATTATTTCTGTAATGTCTGATAATAAGCCTGATGTATTGCTTATTAATCGCGATATGCTTTCGGCTGATGATCTTTACAGGTCTCTTCAATCAATAAATGAAACAAGTCCGGAAACCAATGTTATTTTGGTAATGGATAAGCTTCGTAGTCTCGATTGGAATGAAATGGAAAGCATTGGGGTTCGGGGAGTTTTTGTTAAAGGTATATCGGCATTTGAACTCGTAAGTGGTTTTGGAATTATAGCAAAAGGTCAGACCTTCTATTGTAACTCTGTGGCTTCTCTGATTAAAATAGAGAAAGAAGACAAGAGAACAAGTAATCTTATCACAGAAAGAGAGTGCGAGGTTTTACGTTTGGTTGCTAAAGGATATACATCTAAAGATATATCTGTATGCCTTGGAATAAGTGAGAAAACCGTTTCAAATCACCGTGCTAATCTTAGGATTAAGCTTGGTGCCAAGAATGTTGCAGATCTCCTTAAAATTGCCGTTGACAGACGTATTATTGAATACTAATAGTATGTTTGTGATATAATATGTTGTTAGACAGGTGTTTTGTGTCAAAATACTTGGCTAAGTAGATGTAGTATGCATTTTGATTGGCAATTATCTAAAAGTTGATATATAAATCATATATTAATTATACTTCAAGAGTATCATCGTTCAGATGATACTCTTTTGTTTTTTATACTATTTGAAAGTGTTCCTTGTTAAAGGATTAGTAGATCAAATTTAGTTGTTTAATTTTTTCTTTATGTAAAATATTACTTAACTTATGTAAAGAAGAATGTAATTGGTCAAAGCCAGAACTAAAATTTTGATTTATGAAAAACCTTAGAACTTTGTATTTGAACCACTGTTTAGTTTACAAAAGAATTTCTGTAGCATTGCTAGTCTTTATAATATTTGCAATATCCTCTTTTGCAGATGGAACAAAACAGTTCATGCCTGATGAGAATAGCAGAACAAGCTTGTATTTAGGACGAAAGAGTTTTGGATCAATGGCTCAATATAATGGAGATATAGATTCAAGATTAAATATCTACATATCAGATCCGGAGAATGAAATCATATGTTTTGGGTTTGGGCAATTTAGTTTTAACTTCTATCATATTGAAGAGGCTGATGTATATGTAAGAATAAAAGATCCGTCTGGAAATGTTGTTTGGCCGAACAGAGATAGTGATTCAGGGTATAAATTTTCAAGCACAACAGTAAATATTGATTCATATACAGAAGCTGTTAAAGGATCAAATATTGTTAATGGATTAGGAGGATATGACGAATTAGTTTTTGATCCATCAGGACTTGAGAGCGGAGATTATTATTTTGAATTCAGTTTAAATGAGACAACAGCAAGTAACCATACTAAGTTTTATACACATTTATGGGATATTACTGTAGTAAACAAGAGTAGTAATAGTGAAATTAAAGGAAGACTTTATTCAAAGAAATGGACGATTGGGACACCTGAATTTTTTAGGGGGAAAGTATATGCTTTCTGTGATGTTGATAACTCTGATAAAGGTTATGTTTCAGAGGTTAATTTCTATGATTCAAAGATGAGAGGAATGTTATTTTCATTATCACTTAATTCGTTTGGGACATCAGATAGTGATGATGTGAATGTAAATAAGAGATCAGTCTCAAATATAGCTGTTTTCCCGGAATATAAACTATTTTTAACCGAACCTGATATAAATGTATACCCAAATGCTGAGCCCGGAGGCTTTACATTAGATGATGACTATCCAAGATTAATAGGGTGTCCGCCTGCGAATAATTCAGATGAGGGGTTGTACTATTTTAAAGTGAAGGCAGAGTCTGAAGGATATGTTCAATTGTTATTAGACTTTAATAATAATGGTGTATATGATTACGGAACAAAGGATGTTATCTTGAGAACTCTAATAAAACCATATCCTTCAGAGAGTAAGCCTTATGTGCGGGATATAAAATGGAATGGTAAAAATGGTTTAGGAGAAGGAGTATATGAATTACCAGATATAACAGCCTCTTTTGAGTATTTTCAAGGAACAATTCACTTTAATGCTTTTGACGTTGAGGGAATGGAAGTTGGTATAATTCCAAAAACAGTACGTCCTCTTCGTGATGGTGATACTGGAGATGTGAAACTATATTGGGATGACAGGGAAATTAACGGCGATCTTGAACCAAATTCTCAAGAGAAGGTAAATATAACAGGAGTGTTAGCTCCTTCACATACGTGGGCATATTCAGAGGTTGGTAGTTATGGAGACGTAAATACAATATGCACTTATTGGAGTTCTTACTCTTCTTCAGTGCAAAGATCAATGGGAATTGATATGGCTACCTCTGGTTGTGAGAATTATGAACCAAGTATAATTTCAGGAACAGTATATGAGGATCTTAACGGGAATGGAGAACGAGATATTGAAGATAAGGTTAAAAAAGGTGTTTTAGTACGTTTATATGAAGATGTTAATGTAAATGGTAAGCTTGATGATGAAGATATAGAGAAACAATCAATTGAATCGTCAGATGAAGGTAAGTTTTCTTTTAAACCCCATATTGGTAAAACATATATTCTTAATATAATGGAGAGAGAAAATCAGTTTGTCTCAAGTAGTAATGAGGTTATAGTAAAATACTTTTATAAGAGCGAAGAGTATAAGGATAATGATTTCTCTGTTGTAGATCTGCCTGAAATTGAGAGTTTAACATTTGGGAAATCTAACATAAATGAAGAGAATGACTCCACAGAACTTACATTAATACTATCAAAGAGCGCAGTGTACGATGCTGAGATTAAACTAAACTATTTTGGAACAGCAAATGATAGTGAATATAGCGTCAGAGGTAAGGAGAATACGGCAGATGGGATAAACTTGAAAATACCAAGTGGTAAGAATAGTGCATCAATAGTAGTTAAAAGTATTGACGACTATGTTACCGAATATCCTTATGATTATGTTGTGGCAGAGGTTGAGAGTGTTAATAATGTATATGAGAGTAAACCATTTGATGCCAGATTATCAATAACAGATGACGATATAGTAAGATTAAGATTATACTATAGTGATGGTAATAAACTTATAACAACTGAGAATGGAAGTAATGATTATTTTGAGATAGCATTAGGAAGAAAACCTACATCAGATGTTACAATTAATATATCAGGTACTGATGATACAGAGGTTACTGCAGATACTCAGCAATTAATTTTTACACCTGATAACTGGATTGAAAAACAGAAAATTGTAGTAACAGGAAAGGATGATCCTGATATTGATAGTGATATTAATTACAACTATATAGTAAGTATTGATAAAGTTAATTCGGCTGCAGAATATCTTGCTCTTGGCGATCTTCTGGTTGATGGTATTAATATTGATAATGATACTCCAAGAATTTTTGTATCAGATATTAGTAATCATACAGATGAGACAGGTAAAGCTGCGATATTCAGAGTGAGATTGTCTTCAAGACCAACAGCAGATGTAATAATTCCGATAATATCAAGTGATATTAGTGAGGGAGTTACAGAAGACGAGGAAATAGTGATACCTGTAAATAGTTGGAATAAAGGTGTTTTTTCAAAAGTGATTGGTGAAAATGATGATGTTTTTGATGAAGATAAGCCGTATAAAATAATCACAGAACTGTCTAAAAGTGCAGATATTAAATTTAATAAGCTTGAGTCTGAAGATGTTGATGTTATTAATGATAACATACTTGCAGTAAATGATACAGACGGAGATGGAATATCAGATTATATTGAGTGGGACACAAATGGCGATGGTATTGGACCCGACGATGCAGATGGTGATGGAATAAGCAATTATGAAGACCTTGATTCAGACGGTGATGGAATATCTGATGAAGATGAGAATGACCCTAATAATGATGGAGTTGGTTTAGATGATTCAGATGGTGATAAAATTCCTGATTTTCTTGATATAGATTCAGATGGTGACACCTACTCAGATGAAGAGGAGGGAATTACAGATTGTGATTATGATGGGATACCAGATTATCTTGATCACGACTCTTGCAGATATAAGATACCAAATGGATTCTCACCGAATGGAGATGGTAAAAATGATCAGTTTGTTATTGAAGGATTGAACCCACATCTTGGGTTAAGGATTGAGATATTTAACAGATGGGGAACTGTTGTGTATGTAAATAACAACTATAATAACGATTGGGATGGAACAGCAAATGTATCAGCCTCGTTAGGATCTAACTTACCAATTGGTAGTTACTTTTTTGTACTTAGAATAAAAGACACAAAAGAGGAGTTATCTGGTGACATATTTATGGTTAAATAATATCAAAATTGTAAAATCATGAGAACATTTTATAAAAGAAATATAGTTGTATTAATAATATTATGCGCTTTTATTTACTTACCATCTAAGGCACAACAGGAACCCATGTACACTCAGTATATGTTTAATACATTAAATATAAACCCAGGCTATGCCGGATCAAGAGAAGCAATAAGTCTATATCTGTTATCGCGCAGTCAATGGATAGGACTGGAAGGTGCTCCTTCAAGCCAATCAATGGCAATACACTCTCCGTTTTATAATGACAAAATAGGTATTGGAGCTTCATTTACATACGATCAGATAGGACCAATGAAGAGTACCTTTATAAATCTTAATTATGCGTATAGATTCAGGATTACTGAAAGGTCGCAACTATCAGTTGGATTGCGAGGAGGAATAAATAACTACTCTATAGATCTTACAAATCTTAATATTACAGACGATACTGATCCTACATTTACTAATAATTCATACAGGAGTTTTTTGCCAAATGTAGGAATAGGAGCATACTATTATACACATACATTTTATGTAGGATTCTCTATCCCTAAATTATTTGAGACAAAAATGATTAATAAAGATCTGGGTGGAGAAACAAATCTTGATAAAGAGCGAAGACACTACTTTATTATTGCTGGTTATGTATATGAACTAAGTTCAGATTTTAAGATAAAACCAACAATGCTTACAAAAATTGTTACAGGAGCACCAATATCAGTAGATATTAATATGGCAATTTTATATAAAGAAAGATTCTGGATTGGTGCAGTATACAGATTTGGTGATGCGTTAGGAGCAATACTGCAATATAGAATTTCAGAAAATCTCTCTCTTGGATACTCATATGATATGGCTGTATCAAAGCTAAATAGTTATAATACAGGTACACATGAAATAATGTTGAGTTTTGATCTGGATTATATGCCTAAAGGAAAGGTGGTAACATCACCTAGATACTTCTAAAATAAAAGTGATATGAATCACCATTAACAGATAATATTTAGCTATTCATGTAAATAGATTTTTCATATAAACAGAAAATTTAACATGTTTTTGTGTTGGTTAAATATTTTATAATCAATATTTAAGGTTGTTAAATAGGTTGTGAATAGTGTTATATTTCGTAAATATGTTAATCATTAAATAGATATTCTAATTCATAGCAAGTCGTAAATCAGTTAGGGAGCCAAAGTAAATCCCCAGGTGTAATTTAATAGATTTGTTATGGATAATTTTTACTCTAACTGTGCATTAAGGAGTAGATTAGGAAGAATCAGATTCTTTGTATTGTTTGCTCTGTTCCTGACTTTTTATGAAGTGTCCTACTCAGAGGGGACAAAAGAGTTATGTCCGTCTTCCTCAGACAGGGCATTGCTTATTATTAATAGTGGGGATTATGGTTACTTTGCTAAGTATGGTAGTCAAGACCATCAACGCCTTTATATTAATATAGCAGAACCATCTCAGGAAAAAGTTTATATAGGATTTAGTCGTCCGGTAAGTGGAAGTCACTATCCGTTGAATGGAGAACCTATAGATGCTTATTTTAGAATACTTGATCCGTCAGGTAATATTGTTTATCCGGTAAGAGGTTCCTCTGCCGGACAACTTATTGGCGATGGTAATATAGATTCTTACGATAAGGCAAAAAGAGGTCCTTCGGCTTTAAAAGGAGGAGGATACAGTGCCTGGGTTTTTAATCCAGCAGGTTTAGCAGCTGGTGATTATTATATTGAGTTTAGTACAAGTGCCTCTGAATATAATAGCAATTCAATTTATATAGAGTACTTTGATATAACTGTAGGAAAGGGAAACAAAGCAATAGATGGACGCCTTTTCTCAAAAATGTGGGCAATATCAACTCCGGCATACGAGTGGGGTGGATGGTTTGACAGACCATTTAATGGAAAGGTTTATGGTTATTGCGAAGATTATGATGAAAAAGGAGGTTATGTTGCTGAGATAAATTTTAGAAATTCCGGATTTTACGGAGCGTCATTTAATCTGGCTTTTAACTCGTCAGGAACAGCTAAAACAGATAATTTTAGTATAAACAGAAGATCTGTTCAGGGTGAAAAAAAATTATCTCCTGAGTATAAGATCTTTCTTAATGAACCAGACGAAAAAAGTTTTCCTTCAGCTGATTTTGGTGAAGTATTGTATGGTAATGAATACCCTAAACTATTTGGGTGTAGAGGTAACTACTTCTTTAAAGTTAGTGTTGATAAGAAAGGACGTGTTGAGGTAATTATTGATTTTGATGGTAACGATAAGTATGACCCTAACACACGTGATGTATTACTGATAGGTCTGGTAGAACCTCGTGAGGGCGAAACAGCCCCATTTATCAGAGACATACCTTGGAATGGTCTTGATGGGTTTGGTAATGTTGTAAATGAAGAGTCAGAAGTAAGGACATCGTTTGAATTTGTTCAGGCAACATTTCATTTTCCTATGTATGATGTTGAATATTTGAGAACTGGTTTTATACCAAAAACAATAAGACCTAAAACACCAACACCATTTCAGGTTAAAGTATATTGGGACGATACTAATATTACAAACGGAAGTATAGGAACCGGTTTGAATAGAGTGGAGTTAAACGGAGTAACTGCACCTTCTCACTATTGGGATGATATAAACTATGGTAACATAAACTCAATAAATACCTACTGGGACTCTTATAAAGTAGGACGCTTTGATAATTACAGTTTTTTTCCACCAATGGTAGATTGCGAGGTTTACGTACCGGGTGCAATTGATGGTATTGTATTTAACGATATAAACCGTAATGGAAAGCGTGATGCTGGAGAAGGAGGTCTTAAAGATTATACCGTTAAGTTATTTATTGATGATAATAAAGATGGTATTGTACAACCAGTTGAACAAGAAGCTTACTCGGTTACAACAAACTCTTTGGGTGAATATAGATTTTTGCCGGAGGTAGGTAAGGAATATATTGCAAGAGTTGAACTATCAGGGACTTCAATACTTACATCTAGTAACGATCTGTCAGTTCCAATGTTAACAAAGGGTGTAATGCATGCAAATGTTGATTTTGGTTTTTCAGATTACCCTGTTGTAAACATATCTGTTGACAAAGAGAGTATAACAGAAACAGATGGTACTGCTGTAATTTCAGCTGAACTCAGCTATCCGGCAGTAGAAGACGTTATAGTTAACCTTACCTTTACAGGAACAGCATTAGAAACAGATTTTAGTTCTACAAAAAAGGTAATATCTATACCTAAAGGAGAAACAAAATCTGTTATTACAATAACTTCTGTATCAGACCTTATTGATGAGGATGATGAAGTGATAGAGATTTCAGTAGCAAGTCTTGAAAATGCTAAAAAAGGAGATAATAACATAATAAATGTTACAATAGCAGACGATGATGATGCTGGAATAATTGTTTCTAAAGAGACTGTTGTTGTAGAAGAGAGTGGAAAAAAAGACAGTTTTACAGTTGTTCTTACTTCTCAACCAAACTCAGATGTAACTATAAATATAAGTAGCGCTGATATTAATCAGGTTAAGGTTGAAAATGTTCCGTTGGTTTTCTCTTCTGAAAACTGGAATATACCTCAAATTGTAAATGTTAGCTCTAAAGATGATTATATAGACGATGGTAATCAGAAGGTAAATATAATAATATCAGAAGCTGTATCTGAAGATGATAAATACGCAGGTATTGATCCGGCAGATATTCTTGCAGATGATATAGATAATGACGAAGCTGGTGTTTTATTATCAAAAAACACTGTATTGGTAAGTGAGGAAGAGGAGTTTGATATTTTTACAGTGAAGCTTAGTTCTCAACCTCAGGGAAATGTTACAATAGAGATCTCTATAGATAATCCAGCTGAAGCCATCGCAGAATATTCAGCATTGGTATTTAATAACGAAAACTGGAACGTTCCGCAGCCAGTTAAAATAGTTGGTGTTGATGAACTTATAGATGATGGTGACAAAAACTTTAATATCAATTTAAATCCTGAGAAGAGTACCGATACCAAATATAAACTACTACCTCAGATATTAGTTGTAGGTGTAAATACAGATAATGATAATTTCGGATTAGACGTATCTGAAAGCGTAGTAGAGGTTGCAGAAAATGGGACAATATCAACATTTGTAGTTAAACTTAATAGTCAACCCGTTAATGACGTTGTTGTTAAATTTGAATCCTCAGATATTGCTGAAGGAGAGGTAAATCCGGAATCAATTATATTCAATTCAACAAACTGGAATACTGGTAAGATTATTACAGTAACCGGAGTTGATGATTTTATTGATGATGATGATAAGGATTTTAAAGTGTCAATAGATTTATCAGAAAGTGTTGATAAAATTTATAAAACACTTCCGTTATCATACGTTGATGTTGTTAATATTGATGATGATGAAGTTGGTATAATCCTTTCTCAAAACAATATTATTATATCTGAAGATAAAACAGTTTCATCTGTAAAAGTTAAGCTGAGAACAGAACCTGAGGCTGATGTTATAATATCAGTATTGTCTTCAGATCTGTCAGAAGGTGAGATCCAGACTAAAGAGATTGTGTTTACGAAAGATAACTGGAATGAGTTTGTAAACATAGACATAAAAGGTGTTGATGACTTTAGTATTGATGGAGATATTGAGTTTGTAGCAACTCTGGGTTCCCAAAACAGTAAGGATTTAAAGTATAAGGAAATTGATACAGAGGATATAACTGTTATAAATCAGGATAATGATATTGCAGGGATTCAGGTGTCTAAAAAAAGTATAACCGTATCAGAAACAGGAGATACAGATACATTTGAAGTGAAGTTAATATCACAACCTAATGATATTGTGAGAATAACTGTAACTCTATCAGACGATACAGAAGGTAATGCTCAGAAAAAAACACTTGAATTTACCCCGAACAATTGGGATAAATATCAGACAGTTGTTATAGAAGGTGCTGATGATAATATTGTAGATGGGAATCAGTTGTTTAATGTTTTTGTAAATCCTTCGCAAAGCAGTGATAAAAACTATAATAAACTTCCTGAGCGTATTGTCAGAGCAACCAATATAGATGATGATGTTCCTGGGTTAATAATGTCTGAAAATTCATTTATTGTTGATGAAGATGGTACAACAGACCAAATATCAATAAAACTAAAATCAGCTCCAACAGAAGATGTTATTATATCAGTAAATGTATCTGATAATAATGAGATATCTGTGTCTGAAAGTAAAATTACATTTACACCTGAAGATTGGAATATTGCACAGGTTATTAATATTATAGGTGTTGATGAAGATATTGATGATGATGATAAGAGTGTTGATATTATACTAAAATCAGAAGAGAGTTCAGATCCATACTATAAGGTTATGCAGCCTGTTAATATTTCCGGAGTATGTGGTGATAATGATACTGCCGGATTAATATTATCAAAAGATAATGTTAAAGTTAGCGAGACAGGATTAACAGATCAGTTTACTGTAAAACTTGCATCAAAACCAGATAATGATGTTACAGTTAGTATTACCGTGTCTGATGAATCTGAGGCTACAACAACAGTTAAAACACTTACATATACACCTGATGATTGGAACGTGCCTAAAGCAATACCAGTTGTGGGTGTTGATGATATGATTGTTGATAAAACTCAAGGGTTTAGAATCGATTTAAGCACATCATCAGATGATGATAAGTACTCTGAATTAGAGAAGACAGAGGTTTCAGGAACAGCAATTGACAATGATATTGCAGGTGTTATTATATCAAAAGATATAATATCAGTTAAAGAGACCGGTAATCAGGATTTCTTTGATATTAAACTTTCATCAGAACCGGAGAAAGAGGTTGTGTTAACAATTAGTGTTATTGATAGATCAGAAGGAGATATACTTGTATCTGAATATATATTTGATGCGAATAACTGGAATCAGAATCAACGTGTTAATATTATTGGTGTAAACGATAATATAGATGATGATAATCAAGAGTTTGATATTATTATAGATCCGAAGAAGAGTATTGATGCAGAGTATAAAAAACTGGAAAACTCAAAGGTAAAAGGTGTTTGTATTGATAATGACGAGGCAGAAATAATAGTATCAAAAGAGTATTTGCAGGTTTCAGAGTCAGGTACAGAAGCAATATATACAGTTGTACTTGCTACCGAGCCACAATTAAAAGTAAATATAGCAATAGAAGCAGATGATGCTACAGAGGGAAATATACTGAATAAGAAGATAGTATTTACTGCAAAGAACTGGAACAGACCACAACAGGTAAGACTCAAAGGTGTGGATGATTCTGATATTGATGGAACAATAAACTTTAAGATAGTGAATGATCCTTCAACATCTGAAGATAAGAAGTACAAGGTACTTGAAAACATTACAGTATCAGCAGATAATCTTGATAATGACGAATCCGGAATAGTATTAGATAAAACGTCAATAGTAGTTGAAGAAGAAGGTGAAAAAGAGGGACGTGTTGAAATATCTTTGAGCTCAAGACCGACTGATAATGTAGTTCTTACGTTTGAAAATGGAAATGAGGATGAAGGAGACCTTCAAACATCAAGTATAACCTTTACACCGGACAACTGGAATATCAAACAATCAGTGGTATTTAAAGCTAAAGATGATTCTGTTGATGATGGGGATATTGATTTTGATCTGCAAACCAAAATCACAACACTTGATTCTAACTATACAACAGTAGAATCACCAGTAATTCAGGTTACAACCATTGATAATGATGAGGCTATGATTATTATTTCAAAGCAGGAACTGGTTGTAAAAGAAGAAGGGGAGACTACTGATTCATATTCTGTTAAACTATCAACAGAGCCAGTTGGTAATGTGGTTATAAATATTGAATCGTTAATGCCTTCTGAGGCAAAACCGGACAAAACAAGCTTAACATTTACACAATTCAATTGGAATAGTGAGCAGATAGTAAATGTAAAATCTGTTGATGAGTTAATAGATGATGGCGATAAAGAGTTTGATATGTTAATCAGCTCATCTGAAAGTGCAGATGCTAAATATAGAGAACAGAAGAGTAAGCGTGTAAAAGTTACTAATATAGATAATGATATTGCGGGAATTGTAGTGTCTGAAATTAGTAATGATACAAAAGAAGATGGAACATCAGCAACTTTTAGAATAAGTTTGAGTACAAAACCATTAGCTAATGTAAATATAGCACTTAAATCTGATAATACAGATGAGGGAGTGTTGAATATATCTGATGTAACAATAGGTGTTGATGATTGGGAAACAGGTGTAACAGTTACAGTTATTGGAGTAAATGATAATAAGTTTGATGAAGATAAACTATATCATATTCTTACAGAAATTGCAAATAGTTCAGATCCTGTATATGACGGAATAAATCCTGATGATGTCAACGTTATAAATATCAATATGATGTCTGTTAATGATACAGACGGAGATGGAATATCTGATCAGGATGAGGGTACTGACGATATAGATAATGATGGCAAGCCAAACTATAATGATACAGATTCAGATGGCGATGATATACCGGATAGAACTGAAGGTGTTGATGATTCAGATTCAGATGGTAAGCCTGACTATAAAGATACAGATTCTGATGGCGATAAGATCACGGATTCAGAAGAGGGTACTAATGATAATGATGGTGATGGAAAACCTAACTATCTTGATCTAGATTCTGATGGAGATGAGATTCCTGATAGTAATGAGACATCAAAAGACTTTGATAATGATGGAACTCCAAATTATCTGGATCTTGATTCTGATGATGATACCATACCTGATTCAACAGAAGGAGAGATAGATACGGATTCTGATAATCAACCTGATTATCTTGATTTAGATTCAGATGGAGATGAAATCCCTGATGAAGATGAAGGAACTGATGATGTTGATGGTGATAATATCCCTAGTTATATTGATACAGATTCAGATGGTGATGGAATACCTGATAATACAGAGGGATTAGATGACGAAGATAATGACGGAACATCAAATTATAAGGATACTGACTCAGATGGCGATGGTATTGATGATGAAACAGAAGGTGTATCTGATTTTGATGGCGATGGAAAACCAAACTATCTTGATTTAGATTCAGATGGTGATAAAATACCTGACGCTACTGAAGGAGAAACTGATTTTGATGGCGATGGAAAACCTAATTATCTGGATCTGGACTCTGATGGTGATGGTATTAAAGATGAAACAGAGGGAGTTACTGATTTTGATGATGATGGGAAACCTAACTGTTTAGATGAAGATTCTGATGGCGATGGAATATCAGATTCAACTGAAGGAGAAACTGACTTTGATGGTGATAATAATCCAAATTACCTGGATCTTGACTCAGATGATGATGGACTATCTGATGAATTAGAAGGAGAGAATGATAACGACTCTGATTCTAAACCTGATTATCTGGATTTAGATTCAGATAATGATAGCATACCTGATAGCGAAGAGGGAGCAGATGATATAGATAATGATGGAGAGCCAAACTATCTGGATCCGGATTCTGATAATGATGGAATTGATGACAATACAGAAGGAGCAATTGATACAGATGGTGATGGAATTCCAAATTATAAAGATACTGACTCAGATAATGATGGTATAACAGATGAGGAAGAGAAGAATATCGATTTTGATAATGATGGAATTCCAAATTATAAAGATCTTGACTCAGATAGTGATGGAATAGCAGATGAAGAAGAGGGTACAGGAGATATAGATTCTGATGGTGCTCCTAACTATCTTGATATCGACACTGATGGCGATGGAATAGCAGATGAAGAAGAGGGCATTACTGATACCGATAGTGACGGATTACCAGATTATCGTGATTTAGATTCTGACAATGATAATATTCCTGATAAGGATGAAGGTAGAGAAGATACTGATGGTGATGGAAAGCCGGATTACAAAGATCTGGACTCTGATGAGGATGGAATACCTGATATAGACGAAACTATTGAAGATACAGATAAAGATGGAATCTCAGATTATAGAGATCTTGATTCTGATAATGATGGAATCTCAGATAAAGATGAAGGTAATATAGATAGTGATGGTGATTCTATACCAAACTATAAGGATCTTGATTCTGATAATGATGGAATTCCTGATAGCGAAGAGGGAATTACAGATATTGATGAAGATGGTATACCAAATTACCTTGATAAAGACTCTGATGGTGATGGAATACCAGATGAAACAGAGGGAACATCAGATGAAGATAGTGATGGCATACCAAACTATCTGGATATAGATTCAGATGGTGATGGAATAACTGATAGTGAAGAGGGAGATATAGATACAGATAAAGATGGAACACCGAACTTCCTTGATAAAGATTCAGATGGTGATGGAATTCCTGATAAAGACGAGACAGATTCTGATTTTGATTCAGATGGAACACCAAACTATATTGACTCAGATTCCGATTCAGATGGAATAAAGGATAAAACAGAAGGAGATAGCGATAATGATGGTGATGGAGCACCTAATTATCTGGATGTTGATTCTGACGGAGATGGTATTTCAGATGAAGAAGAGGGAGATAATGATGAAGATAGTGACGGAACACCAAATTTCCTTGACCTTGACTCAGATGGCGATGGAATGCAAGATGAAGACGAAGGAACTGATGATAGTGATAATGATGGATTACCAAATTTCCTTGATACAGATTCAGATGGTGATGACATAACTGATGAAGAGGAGGGTGATATTGATTCAGATGATGATGGAACTCCTAACTATCTGGATCTGGATTCTGATAACGATGGAATACCAGATAGAGAAGAGGGTGATGATGATGCGGATAATGATGGAACACCTAATTATCTTGACCTTGACTCAGATGGTGACGGAATGAAAGATGAGGATGAAGGAACCGAAGATTCTGATGGAGATGGAACACCTGATTTTCTTGACCCTGATTCAGATGGTGATGGTATACCAGATAAAACTGAAGGAGATGGAGATTCAGATAAAGATGGAATACCTGATTATTTAGACCTTGATTCAGATGGCGATGGAATATCTGATTCTGAAGAGGGTGATGAAGATATGGATGAGGATGGAACACCTAATTATCTGGATGACGATTCTGATGGCGATGGTTTAACTGATCGTGATGAAGGAAACGGAGATTGTGATAATGATGGTAACATAAATAGCCTGGATACAGATTCTTGTGATACAGATAGGGAAATACCAGACGGATTCTCGCCAAACGGTGATGGCGTAAATGACTTCTTTACAATTGTAGGACTTGATAAGTATGAAAGATTAGAGATAGTAATCTTTAACAGATGGGGAAGCATTGTTTACAGTGATGATAATTACAATAATAAGTGGGATGGTTATGCAAACGTTAAATTATCATTGGGAGAACAGTTGCCAAACGGAACATACTATTATGTACTTACTATAAAGGATACCGGAGAGGTAATCAAAGGGTATGTATATATGAATAAATAATATCTGTGCAGAGCCTGAAAAATGGCTCTGCATCTAATTTGTTAAATCGTCAGAATAAAAACTTAGAGCTATGAAAACTTTTTATATACAGAGAATATTTGTTTTATCACTATTAACACTAATGTTGATAAACACGAGGATTGAAGCTCAACAGGAGCCAATGTATACACAGTACATGTTTAATACACTTAATATTAATCCGGGATATGCTGGTTCAAGAGATGCGATAAGTGTATACCTTTTGTCAAGAAGCCAGTGGGTAGGTTTTGACGGAGCGCCATCAAGTCAAACAATGGCAATACACTCGCCTTTTTATAGTGATAAAATTGGTATTGGAGCTTCATTTACTTATGATGTTGTAGGACCGGTAAAAAGTGCATATTTTAATATTAATTATGCCTATAGATTTAGAATAACAGAAAATTCAAGACTCTCTTTAGGATTAAAAGGAGGGATTAATAATTATACGTTAGGGCTTACGGAACTTAACCTTGTAGATGATAGTGATCAAAGTTTTTCATCAAACACCGTAAGAAGATTTTTACCGAATGTTGGAATAGGGGTTTACTATTTCAGTCAAAAGTATTATATTGGATTATCAATACCCAAATTATTTGAAACAGAGATATCTGGAGAAGACCTTCAAAATCTTTCTGTTTTTCAAAAAGAACGAAGACACTATTTCCTGATATCAGGATATGTATTTAAACTAAATGATATGTTTAAACTTAAACCGTCAATATTAGCTAAAGTTGTTGCAGGATCACCTCTGTCAGTAGACATAAATGCGAATATTCTTTATAATGAAATGTTTTGGTTTGGTTTAATGTATAGAGTGGATGATTCAGTTGGAGCTTTATTGCAATACAGAATGTCGAATAACCTTTCTATCGGTTATTCGTATGATCTACCAGTATCTAAGCTGAGAAGTTATAATGCTGGCTCGCATGAAATAATGATAAGTTTTGACTTTGAAACTAACAGAACTAAGAAAAATAAGAAAATAATGTCTCCCAGATATTTTTAAAAAAATATATTTATGGCACGAAAACTACTACTCTGTTTATTACTAATTACACTCTTCTTTCCCCTTAACGCACAAAGTAATAAGAGCATGGAAAGAAAAAGAACCAAGGCTAATATTAGCTTTATTAGCCTCTCTTATCTTAAAGCAATAGATCAGTATCAGTTTTTATATGATAGCGGACAACAAGACTCTTTGGTTTTACAACGATTGGCAATATCAAATCAGAAGGTCGGAAATATGGAGGATGCAGCCCTATGGTATAAGAGACTTTGTACAGATATGTCTAAAGCAACCTCTGAAGATGTATATCAGTATGCTATGGTGCTAAAAGAGCTGTCGCAGTATGAACGGGCAGATAGTTTGATGAACAGATATTCTGAGATGGTTCATGCAGACAGATCAAAGCAACAACTCCTGAATACATTACCTGTGATAAATACAATATTGAATACCGGAAGAGGATCAGTGTCAGAAGCAGTATTTAATACCGAGAATTCAGATTTTGGTGCCGTTGATTATGGAGGAGGTATTGTATTTGCTTCATCGAGGGCATATGCAGAATTTGAACAGAGAAAATATAACTGGAAGAATCAACCATTTTTAGACCTGTATAGTGTAAAAGAGGGGTTTGGAACTTTAATGCTCAGGCAGTTTAGCGAAAATATAAACAGTAGATTTCATGAAGGTCCGGTATGTTTCTCAACAGATCAGGATGAGATGTTTTTTACACGTAATAGTGAGAAGTTTACGAAAGGTGATTCAGATGTTGAGAAGGTGAGTTATTTACAAATATTTTCGGCAAAGAAAAGTGGGGATGACTGGCATGAAATAGTGCTGCTGCCATTTAATAGCGAAGAATTCTCTTGTGGGCATCCCTCAATTACTGCTGATGGAAAAAGGCTATACTTTGTGTCTAACAGACCAGGAGGTTTCGGAGGAACTGATATATACTATTCTGACAGAACTGAGACAGGTTGGGGAGAACCTGTAAATTTGGGAGATGTTATTAATACACCTGATGATGAGATGTTTCCTTTCTATGACAAACAGGGTAGGTTGTTTTTCTCTTCACGTGGACATGTTGGAATAGGAGGGCTTGATATCTTTTGTGCAACACCTTACAAGGATGGTTTCGGAAAGATTATAAATATGGGTGTGCCTATAAATTCAGAGCGGGATGATTTTGCTTTTTTTCTCAAAGAAGATGCAAAAAGTGGTTATATGGCGTCAAACAGACAAGGAGGAACAGGTGACGATGATGTATATAATGTTGAGTTTCCAATGCCTCTTATATTTCCTCAACTTATGATTGTCAGAATATTTGATAAGAAGGATAGCTCACCAATTGTATTCGCAGATCTGAAGATTAAGGGAAGTGACGTCTCTATTGATACAATTGCTTCAGAAGGGAGGATTGCTTATGATGCAATTCCGGGTTCTGATTTTAATATTAAGGTTGATAAAGATGGCTACAGAACTTATAGGGAGTTATATAGTTTTCCTGAGGATGTCAGGGATACTCTATATAAAGATATATTCTTAACAAGAGAAGATAGGTATATGCTTAAAGGAATTGTTTTTCTTGATAGCATAACTAATCCTTTTGCAGGTGTAAAGGTTACTCTATTTACAGATGATATGGCTGTATACGATACGATAACAGATAATAATGGTGATTTCTTATGGAGATTGGTTGCAGAGACTGATTATGTAGTTCAGTTTGAAAAATCAGATTTTTTTACAAAACGTTTAGATGTAACCACAAAAGGAAGAAAACCGGGAATAATAGATGTTAATAAGATGTATAATCTTAAGCTGGATAAGATTGAGTTGAATGCCGTTGTTGAGATACCAAATATATATTATGATTTAGGAAAATCAGATATCAGACCTGATGCTGCTAAAGAGTTAGATAATCTGGTTAAGTTCCTTAAGGATAACAAGCAGATTGTGATAGAGTTGGGATCACATACAGACTCTAGAGGTAAATCTAAGTATAATCAATATTTATCTCAGAAACGTGCTGAATCAGCAGTTAGATATCTTATTCAGAATGGTATAGATAAAAGCAGGGTTAAAGCTAAAGGATATGGAGAGTCTAAGATTAAAAACCATTGTAAGAATGGGGTGAAATGCCCGGAGAGTCTGCATCAGGAGAACAGAAGAACGGAGATAAGAATTGTAGATATTAAGTAAATATAAATAAGGGGCTGATTTTAGCCCCTTACTTTTGCATTTCATTTATAAATATTGATACAGCATTAGTGTCTATATCGCTTATACTATTGTTTGTCTTTGTTGTTTTTTTGACAATAAATTTTTCCAAAAAATTCATCTTCTCAAAAATCAGCTCACCTCCAAAAATACCTTTTGCCTTAGCACTGTCTCTTAAATCCTCTGGATATGCATTATTAAACTGTTTAATGCTTTCGTCTCCTTTATACATACAGCATAAAAAAAGTCCTAACTCTTTTTTTAAAAGTGTATCTCTGTATTTAGATATAAATCTCTTTATTCCCTTTTGTATTGTACCTGCATGTATTGATCCACCAACAATTATACTATCGAATTTGTCAATGTTAATTACATTTTTAGCATTCAGATTTGCTATCTCACATTTATCGTAACCAAAAGACATCTGAATACCTTTTGCTATCTTTTCTGTTGTACCATGTTTACTTTGGTACACAATTAATGTTCGCATAAGTAGGTATTATTGATCATATTAAAGATAGTAATAAAGTGGTTAACAAAAAAGGGTACTTCAAAATGAGTACCCTTTTATATTGTTATATATTTTTCAAACAGACTATATCAAACCATTTACTGATAAAATGTTGTCCATCTTTTTTTGCATCTTTTCTGCTTCCTCTGCGGCTCTCTCTGCAAAATCTTTATCAGATGATTTATATATTATACCACGGGATGAGTTTACAAGAAGACCGCACTTACTATTTAAGCCATTCTGTGCAACCTCTTCAAGACTACCACCCTGTGCACCAACTCCGGGAACTAAAAGAAAATTATCAGGAACAATTGTTCGAATCTCTTTTAGCATATCAGCTTTTGTTGCACCAACAACATACATCATATTATCTGCGTTACCCCATTTTTTTGAAGTTTCCAGAACATTTTTATACAATGTTTTATTATTTGTGCTATCAACTAATGTTTGAAAATCAAAAGCACCGCTGTTTGATGTCAAAGCAAGTAGTATTACCCATTTACCATCATATTGACAAAATGGACTAACAGAATCTTCTCCCATATACGGAGCAACAGTTACGGAGTCAAAATTCATGTTTTCAAAAAATGCTCTTGCATACATTGAAGATGTATTACCTATATCACCTCTTTTTGCATCGGCAATAGTGAATATATCCGGATAATTCTCATTAAGATATAGAATGGTTTTATTTAATGATTGCCACCCTTCAATACCATGTGCCTCATAGAATGCAATATTTGGTTTGTAGGCTACTGTATATTTTGCTGTTGCATCAATAATAGCTTTGTTAAACTCAAAAATTGGATCTTCACAATCCAGCAGATGTTCAGGAATTTTCTTTATGTCAGAATCAAGTCCAACACATAAAAAACTTCTCTTTTTCTTTATATTATCGTAAAGCTCTTCTCTGGTCATAATTCTACAATGTTATATTATAACTCGCTCTCCTTAAGTCTCTCTGCGTTTTCAGCCATCTGTAATTTTGCAATTATCTCTTCCAGATCACCATCAATTATTGCAGAAAGGTTATAAAGAGTCAGGTTAATTCTGTGGTCAGTAACACGTCCTTGAGGGTAGTTAAATGTTCTGATTTTTGCAGATCTGTCACCTGACGATACCATTGTCTTTCTTTTTGATGATATACTGTCAAGATATTTTTGATGTTCCATATTATATATCCTTGTTCTAAGCTCTTTCATGGCTTTGTCAAGGTTCTTTAATTGCGACTTCTGATCCTGACAAGTAACAACTATACCAGTAGGAATGTGAGTAAGACGAATAGCTGAATATGTTGTGTTTACAGACTGTCCACCAGGTCCTGAAGAACAGTAGGTATCTTTTCTTATATCAGAAGGATTAATTTCTACATCAAACTCTTCTGCTTCTGGTAATACAGCAACAGTTGCAGCGGATGTATGAACACGTCCCTGAGTTTCTGTTTGAGGAACTCTTTGTACACGATGAACACCAGATTCATATTTTAGTATACCGTATACCCCTTCACCGGTAACAGTCATAACAATTTCCTTATAACCACCTACTGTACCTTCTGTAAAGTTGGTAACTTCAACCTTCCACTTCTTAGATTCACAGTACTTTGTATACATTCTGTAAAGATCTCCGGCAAATATACTTGCTTCATCGCCACCTGTTCCAGCTCTGATCTCTAAAACAGCATTTTTAGCATCTTCCGGATCTTTAGGAATAAGCAGAACCTTTATCTCCTCTTCAAGTGGTCCTGTTTTTTCTTGTAGTTCGTCCAGTTCCATTTTTGCCATCTCTTGCATCTCTGCATCAGTCTCTGTGGCAATTATCTCTTTCGCATCATCAATATTAGAAAGGATGTTCTTATACTCCTCGTAAGCTTTAATAAGAGGTTCAAGATCTTTATACTCCTTATTTAGCTTAACAAAACGTTTCATATCTGCAATTACCTCCGGATCAGTGATCATTTCGGAAACCTCATCAAAACGAATCTTTACACCTTCCAGTTTCGATAGAATATTTGAATTTTCGCTCATATCTTTTTATCTCTCTTTTCTCTAAAATTGTAATTTAATAAGTAAATGTTCCGAATTTACTTGTTATTGTTAGCTTTTTAGTGTCAGATTCTTCAACCCTTCCCACTACTTTTGCTTTAACATTAAACGATTTTGATATCTCAATAATGTCATCAGCTATATTTTCAGGAGCATATATCTCAAATCTGTGCCCCATATTGAATACTTTATACATTTCTGCCCACTCTGTTTCTGACTCCTTTTGTATAATGTCAAATAGAGGAGGAACATCAAACATATTATTCTTTATTATATGCAGATTTTCAACAAAGTTAAGGATTTTTGTCTGTGCACCACCAGAACAGTGAATCAGCCCATGAACATCATCTCTGTACTTGTCCAGAACTTTTTTAATTATCGGAGCATAGGTTCTTGTTGGAGAAAGAACAATTTTTCCTGCATCTATGTTCAGACCTTTAACTTTATCTGTAAGTCTGTATTTTCCACTATATACTAATTCTGTAGGGATTGTCTGATCGTAGCTTTCAGGATATTTTTTAGCCAGATATTTATTAAAAACATCATGTCTGGCAGAGGTAAGTCCATTACTTCCCATTCCTCCGTTGTAACTATCCTCATAACTAGCCTGACCATAACTTTCAAGACCAATTATAACATCTCCGGCTGCAATTTTTTCATTAGTAATTACATCAGATCTTTTCATCCTTGATGTTACAGTAGAATCAACAATTACTGTTCTTACAAGATCTCCAACATCAGCAGTTTCTCCTCCTGTTAATATAATATTTATACCAAGATCTCTAAGATTACCAATAACCTCCTCTGTACCACTAATAATGGCTTTAATAACCTCGCCCGGAATAACATTTTTGTTTCTTCCTATAGTAGATGAAACAAGAATATTATCTGTTGCTCCAACACACAAAAGGTCATCAATATTCATTATAAGTGCATCTTGGGCAATACCTTTCCATACTGATATGTCACCAGTCTCTTTCCAGTACATGTATGCAAGAGATGATTTTGTACCGGCACCATCTGCATGCATGATATTACAGTACTCTTCGTCATTAGCTAGAAGATCAGGAATAATCTTACAGAATGCATTAGGAAAAATACCTTTATCTAAATCTTTAATAGCATTGTGAACATCTTCTTTTGAGGCTGAAACACCTCTTTGCATGTACCTTGAATCGGAGCTCATTTTTATTTAGTTTTTGTTTGTGCAAAAATAGTCTTCAAATTTTGTTTCATGAAATATTTTATAAAAATAAAGCACCCTCAGGGTGCTCTATTATAAAATATTTGGTGAAAGTTATTTTTTATTAGATTCAAATTCTGTTGATATTACCCTGAACTCTGTACGTCTGTTTGCCTGATGAGCAATTTCCTGTTGTGCAGCGTTAGGTAATTTGTTAATATATTCATCTGTAAGTTTACTACCAACAAGTAAGAAAGGATACTGTTTTGCAAGATTTTTGCTAACCTCTTTTGGCTCAATAGAACCATAACCTTTAGATCTTAACCTCTCTTTTGATATTCCTTGTTTAATCAGATACTCAACAACAGATACAGCTCTTTTCTTTGACAACTCATTATTTGTTTCATCATTACCTCTGCTATCTGTATGTGCACCAAGCTCAATAATTAGATTATCGTTCTCGTTTAAAATTTCAATAAGTTTATCAAGCTCTTTGGTAGACTCTGAACGTAATTCCCATTTACCAAAATCGTATAGGATATTCGGAATCTCAATTGGTTTTTCATAAGACTTCATTGTTATATGAGTCTCAAATGTTTTACTCCCGGTTAACCCTACAGTACTCTTTTTTGCCTGGCCTTTAAGGTAATTTTCTCTTGAAGCAATTATTATATATTTTGTATTACGCTTTACTGCAAATCTGAACCTTCCTGTTTCAGATGTTTTATGATTAATTGTTGAATTATCACTACCAAGAAGTTTGACAGTAACGCCCTTAAGAGGCTCTTCTGTGTCAACATCTGTTACAATACCATTAATAGCAATTCTTACAGGAGGTAAATAGAAACTCCATATATCATCAGATCCTCTTCCGCCAGAGCGGTTTGATGTGAAATATCCTTTCTCTTTGTTCTCTTCAATAATAACACCAAAATCGTCAAATGAGGAGTTCATAGGATATCTCATATTTTCAATCAGGTACTCTTTATCAATTAGTTTTGCTCTGAAAATATCAAGCCCACCCATTCCTTCGTGTCCGTCAGATGAGAAATAGAACTCTTTATTGTCGCGAATGTATGGATACATCTCGTTTCCGTAAGTATTTATTTTGCTACCAAGATTTTCAGGTTGTCCCCAGTCAGCTTTTTCACCAGATCTTGTTACTTTCCATATATCTTTATTACCGAATCCTCCTGGTAGATCGGCTGTGAAAAACATTGTAAGACCATCTGGTGAAATAGATGGATGTGCAATTATTGTTGAGTCTGAACCTAACTTTATTTTCGTTGGCATATCCCACTCACCTTCTTCTTTTTTAGCTGTATATATTGAACATCCTAGTTTGCCTTTTCTTTTCATAAGACATCTGGTAAAATATATATTATCGCCTTTACCAGAGAATGATGTTGATCCATCATCATACTCACTATTAAAGTTTTTATTAAGCTGCGCTGGTTTAGACCATTTATTTGTACCTCTGTTAAGTTCAACAAAAAATATGTCTGAAAATTTTTCCCCGGTAACGTTAGAGACTTTTTTTCCTGTAGCATTCTCTCTGGAAGAGGTAAATACTATCATATTCTTTCCCTCTTCTCCTTCTGTTTCTGAGTTACCAAAAGAAGGAGAGAAGTCACTGTATTTAGTATTCCATGGCCTTACATTATCTACAAGGTACCCGGATGGATTCTGACTCCATAGTTCAGCCAGTTCGCAGGCTTTTAATCCTTTCTTCCCTTTTTTATCGTCGGGTCTTAAAGAACTAAATTTTTCGTAGGCCTCTTTTGCAGTTTCATAATCACCTAACTGTAAAAGGGCATCGCCATAATGCAGAAACACTATAGGATCGGGATACTTTTTTCTTATTGCTTTTTTATAAGTGTTTGCAGCTTTTTTAGGGTTGCTAATTAACCTGTAGCAGTTACCCATCTTATACAGAATCTCTGCTTTTAACTCATTGTTGTTAACAGATCTGTCGTAGGCTTCTTTATACAGTACAGCAGCTTGTGCGTATCCTCCGGCTTTAAACATTGCCTCGGCCTTAAAATATTTTCCTGATTGAGCAGTAACCCATACTGAAATAAGCAGGGTAAAAGTTAATAGTAATAATCTCTTACAGAACATCTATATTGTTTTTAATGTAATTATCTGATATTATAACAAAAAAACCAGACACGTTAGTACGTGTCTGGCGTAAAAGTAACCATTTTTTATTAAAAAAATAGTTATGGATGAGAGAAAACGTTTATAATGAGAACAGCATCTCCCTGTACTTTGGAAGTGGCCATATCTCATCATCTACAATGAGTTCCAATTTATCTATATGGTATCTTATATCTTCTAGGTAAGGCTTTATCTTTGATGAGTAGGTATCTGCTTTTTTACTTATATCATCAAGTCTGTTGGCCTCTTTTCTTAATCGTACAAGTTCAACAACCTGTTCGCGTATTGATTTCACATGAAGTCCTATTTTCTTTATTGACTTAACCTGTGGTTCTGCTATATCATCTAACTCTCTGATACCAATAGACTTTATTCCTTTAATATTCTCTATAAGAGTGTTCTGATATCTTAAAGCTGTTGGTATAATATGGTTAATAGCTAAATCGCCTATAACTCTGGTCTCAATCTGAATCTTTTTTATGTAGGTTTCAAGTCTTATCTCCAGACGACTTTCAAGCTCTCTTTTGCTCAGAACCTTTGTCTTTTCGAACAGATCTATTGTCTTATCTTCAACAAAAGCTTTTACGGCAGTTGGTACATCTTTAATATTTGTCAGACCTCTGCTTTCTGCTTCTGCAATCCACTCTTCACCATATCCATTACCTTCAAATCTGATATCTTTAGAGTCTATAATATATTTTCTTAGGATTCTGAATATTGCTTCATCCTTTTTTAACTCGTCATTATGCAATAACAGATTATCAACATCCTTTTTAAATACCTGTAACTGTCGTGCTACAGCTGTATTTAAAGAGATAAGCGCAGACGAACAGTTTGCAGATGAGCCAACAGCCCTGAACTCAAATCTGTTTCCGGTAAAGGCAAAAGGCGAGGTTCTGTTCCTGTCTGTATTATCAAGAAGTATCTCCGGTATTTTACCAATTATATCCAGTTTTAACTCTGTTTTTTCATCAGGAGTCATCTTCTTATCAGATACTTTCTGTTCAATATCATCAAGTACCTGAGTCAGTTTCTGACCTATGAATACTGATATTATTGCAGGAGGAGCTTCATGTGCCCCTAATCTGTGCTGATTGCTTTCTGTTAGGATACTTGCTCTTAATAGTGTATCGTAATCTTTTACAGCCTTAATTGTATTAATTAAGAATGTAAGAAATTGCAGGTTGTTTTTTGGTGTTTTTCCGGGCGATAACAGATTAACATTGGTGTTTGTTTGTAACGACCAGTTATTGTGTTTACCAGATCCGTTTATTCCTTTGTAAGGTTTTTCATGTAATAAAACCTCAAGGTTATGTTTCTTTGCAATTTTTTTCATTAACGACTGAAGAAGCTGGTTGTGATCAACAGCAAGGTTTGCCTCTTCAAATATAGGAGCGCACTCAAACTGACTTGGTGCAACCTCGTTGTGTCTTGTTTTTAAAGGAATTCCTAATTTTATCGCTTCAAACTCAAGATCCTGCATAAATCCAAGAACCCTTTCCGGAATAGCTCCGAAATAGTGATCGTCTAGCTGCTGATCTTTTGCTGATGCATGTCCCATGATTGTTCTGCTAGTAAGCTTTAAATCAGGTCTTGCATTATACAGGGCTTTATCAATAAGAAAGTACTCTTGTTCCCAACCAACAGTAGATGTTACCTTAGTAATATTTTTGTCAAAATAGTTACATACCTCAACAGCTGCTCTGTCAAGAATATTTAATGATTTTAGTAGTGGTGTTTTATAGTCAAGAGCTTCGCCTGTATATGAAACAAATATGGTCGGAATACATAACGTTTTGTCAAGTATAAAGGCTGGTGAAGAAGGATCCCAGGCTGTATAACCTCTTGCTTCAAAAGTATTTCTTATACCTCCGTTCGGAAAACTTGATGCGTCAGGCTCTTGTTGAATTAACAATTCGCCGCTAAACTCCTCAAACGCTCTGTCTCTGTCTTTCGACAGATCAAAAAAGCCATCATGCTTTTCGGCTGTTGATCCGTTCAGAGGTAAAAACCAGTGCGTATAATGTGTTGCACCATGTTCAATAGCCCAGGTCTTCATTCCTGTAGCAACCTGAGAAGCAATTCTTCTGTCAATCTTAAGTCCTTCGTCAATAGCGCTTACAACGCTTTCGTAGGCCTCTTTTGGCAGGTACTTCTGCATTTTAATACGATCGAATACATTTATTCCATAATGTTCTGATATCCTGCTGTCAGGGATATTTGTTTTAATGGGTTGCCTGTTTGAGGCCTCTTCTAATGCTTTGAATCGAATTGTTGCCATAGTTGTAAATTTTGGTAATTCGATACAAATGTATAACGTTTTTATGGGTTTGCAAATTTGAACAGGGTGTTTTTCTGTTTTTATTATGTTTTTATTTGGTTGGTGGTGTTTTTGCAGGGGGTGTTGTTTGAAAAGTAGTATTTTTATTAAATGGTGATGCAAAAATATTTCTTCCTATATTTGCTGAACAATGTTTTAATATTTATAAAGTATGTTTTCTAGCCTTCTGTTTATAGGATTTAATGAGACTATTCTGATATTGATTGTAATATTAATACTGTTTGGAGCTAAGCGCATGCCTCAAATGGCAAGAATGCTTGGTAAGGGTGTATCGGAATTTAAGAAAGCAGCAAATGATATAAAACAAGAGATTGAAGATGCCGCAGAATCAGACTATAGTAAAAAGAAGGATTCTGGTGATGAGAACAAAGAAAATAGAGAGACAAAATGATTAAGGCGGAAGGAATATATAAGAGTTACGGTGATTTAACTGTGCTTAAAGGATTAGACTTTACGGTAGATAGAGGTGAGGTTGTGTGTCTTGTAGGAGCCAGCGGTGCAGGAAAGACAACACTGTTACAGATTTTAGGAACCCTGTGTAAACCTGATGCTGGAAATATAGTAATAGATGGGGTTGATGTTACAACAAGCGGAGATAATCAATTATCGCGTTTCAGAAATAAGAATGTTGGCTTTGTTTTTCAGTTTCATCAACTGTTACCAGAATTTACGGCGCTTGAAAATGTGTGTATTCCGGGATGGATTGCAAAACGAAAGAAAAAAGAGGTTGAAGACAGAGCGAGAGAGTTGCTTGAGTTTCTGAATATTGGAGATAGACTAAATCATAAACCAAGTGAGTTGTCAGGAGGAGAGCAACAAAGAGTAGCGGTTGCAAGAGCACTTATAAATAATCCATCAGTTGTATTTGCAGATGAGCCATCAGGTAATCTTGATTCAGTGAACAAAAAAGAGCTTCATGAGTTGTTCTTTACTTTACGAGATAAGTACGGTTATACATTTGTGATTGTAACACACGATCATGGATTAGCTGTTATGGCTGACCGAACTCTGGAGATGAAAGATGGTTATTTTGTTTAATACTGATTTTTATGGCAACAGTTACATATGAAGACATTGAGTTAAAAAGTCTTTTGGATGAGAAATATAATGAATATTGTAAACCGGAATTTATAGAAACCGATCCGATTCAGATACCTAAAAGGTATTCTGATATTTATGATATTGAGATATCTGCATTCTTTGCATCTATTTTGGCATGGGGTAACAGAAAGATGATTATCTCTTCTGCAACAAGATTAATGGATATTATGGGGAACTCGCCATATGATTTTGTTATGAATTATGGTACTGACTCATTTAAATTTGTTGAAGATTTTAAGTACAGAACATTTAATAGTATCGATCTTGATTTCTTTTTACGTTCACTTAATAATATCTATCAAAACAGAGGAGGATTAGAGAGTGTTTTTAACAAAGGATATCTGGTTGACGGTACAGTAAAGAGTGCAATAACCTGTTTCAGAGATGAGTTTATAAATGTAGATCATCAGAAGAGGTCAGAAAAGCATCTGGCTAATGTACTTAAAGGTTCGGCAGCAAAAAGAATTAATATGTTTTTGCGCTGGATGGTAAGAACAAATAGAGAGGGTGTTGATTTTGGGTTGTGGAGAGATATAAATGCAGCAGATTTATTACTGCCTCTTGATGTGCATGCTTCAAATGTTGCCAGATATTTAGGTTTATTAGAGCGCAAACAGACCGACTGGAAAGCTGCTGAAGAGGTAACTAATTCGTTAAAAAGATTCGATGAGAGTGATCCTGTTAAATATGATTTTGCTCTTTTTAGTCTTGGTATATTTGAGGGTGTTAAGAATGAGAAATAACATATTCAGGTTTAAAAAATTTTCTGTTGAACAGTCAGATAATGCAATGAAGGTAGGTACAGATGGTGTACTTATTGGGGCATGGGCAGACACAAGTAAAAAAGGAGTGTTTCTGGATGTTGGAACCGGAACAGGTTTAATAGCAATGATGTTAGCCCAAAGGGGTGCAGATAAAATTTATGCTATTGATATAAATGATTCATCTGTAGATATTGCGAAAAAGAATATTGAGAACTCGCAATGGAATGATATTATAAGTGTTGATAATGTTAAATTTCAGGATTTTAATATTGATAAGGGAGTTGAGATAGATCATATTGTATCAAATCCTCCATTTTTTATTAATTCTCTTAAGTCGGGGAATAATAAAAAAGATATGGCACGACATACAGACACATTATCTTTTAAGGATTTTTTTGAAAGTGCTTCTGTTGTGTTAAGTAAGAATGGAGCTGTAAGTGTAATATTACCTGATGTTGAAGCTCAAATATTTATTAAGACAGGACTCGAATATAACTTTTTTGTAAGAAGAGTTACTGATGTAAAACCTACGCCAGAAAAACCTGTAAAGAGAGTTATGATAGAGTTTTGCAGAACAGAGATTTCAGATGTAAAACGAAATAGTATTGTTGTTGAAGACAGAGGCAGACACTGTTATTCTGAGGAGTATAAAGAATTAACCCGCGATTTTTATTTAGCATTTTAATTGTTGTGGCTACCATCACATTTTGGTAGACATCCTGATTTACCACATCGGCAGATTGCTGTATCGTATTCTATCTGGTTAGATTTATTGTCCGGCAAAACCAATTTGTGTTTACCTTTGATCTTAACCGGACCATTTTTTATAAAAATAACAGCTGTTTTGTTATCCATTATTTGTCGAATCCTGTTTTAAAATGAGTTCCGTCGCAATATGGCGAATTCATGGAGTTGCCACATCTGCATACAGATGTCATTATTCCTGTTTTCATTCGGTTGCCCTCCTCGTCATATAATTGATGCTTTCCTGTTATTAACAGAGGACCTCCTTGCATTATCTTAACCTCAGTGCATTCCGGCGCATCCAGCCAAAACGACTTGTTGTTGTTACTATCATCCATTAGTAATTGTTGTTAGGGTGTTAATTAAGTATTTAACAGTTTTTTATAGATTATCTTTTATAAATAACATATGTATTGGCAATCATATCATGCAAACTCTGCTTTCTGAAAGTAAACCCGGCAAGGATATAACCTACTAATAATGTTATTGACGATATTATTTTAGAGAAGTATCTTCCTGTAGCTCTTGCAAAAGTTAATCGTTGGTGTTTGCTATCTGTAACTTTTATTCCAACAGCCATTTTGCCAACAGTAGCCTGATGTTTTGACGATTGCATTAATGCAAAATATAACCACGATCCGGCAAGTGAGATAACATTAGAATATATATAGAATGATATAATAGCCGGAACAATATAATAAGCGTCACTATACTCATTATATCCGTCAATTGATGGCAGAACTATCGAAAATCCTAGAATGGCAGCCGCAGGGAATATAAGAAGAGCAAGAGCTGAATATATTATTAAATAGTCTATCATATATGCAGCAAATCTTATCCAGAAGCCAGCATATTTAACCTCGTTTTGCATAGTATCGTTATTCATAATCATCAGTTTTAATAATCAATTAAAAATAATTATTCTTTGTTAAAATAAAAACTTTATTATTCTGATACAATTTGCGTGCTAAGGTTTATCCTTTGTGTACATTAAATTACACAAACATATTCTTGTAATAGATTGTCTGAAGTGTTAAAGTGTTTGTGATATATTAGTGTTTAATGAGATATAGCTTGTGTATTGTGTCGTTACTGTTTTGCAAAGGTGTATAAAAGTTGCTATTTTGCACATATATGATTGTGAAAATACGTTATACAGTTTTGTTATTCATGTTTCTGTTTTTTGGAACTGGTACCATGAGCGGACAAGAGTATGTTAAGGTTACCAAAATTGTTAATGATACAATTTATGTTGATACTCTTGATCCTGTGGAGATATATCCGAAACGAGGAATGTTCAGATTTTATAAACGATGGAGATATTCACGTAAGATAAGAAATCTGAAGAAAGTGTATCCGTATGCAAAAAAAGCAGGAATATTACTTAAAGAGATAAATGCTGAATATTTAAAACTTGAAACTGAGCGGGAGAAGAAACGCTTTATTAAGAAAGCAGAGAAAAGGTTATTTGCCCAGTTTGAAGGAGAGTTGCGAAATATGACTATTTCACAGGGACGAATGCTCATAAAATTGATATTCAGAGAGACAGGAAACACAACCTACGAAATACTTAAAGAGTTTAAAGGAGGTTTTTCTGCTTTTTTCTGGCACTCAGTTGCACGCTTGTTCGGATCGTCGTTAAAATATAAGTATGACAAAGACGGAGACGATGCTGATCTGGAACGACTCGTTATTCTTTACGAGCAGGGTAAACTATAATTACTTCTTCTGTTTATACAATCTTATAGTCATTGTTTTTTTAACCTCGCGACTTAAGAACATCTTCTTGTAACTTTTACGTTTATTTACTACAACAAAGAATGATGCATCAGGATATGTGATTATTATATCATACAGTGCACGTTTCATTAATCCGTTTACACCAATCTTAGTTCCTCCAATAGTATTAACCTTTCCTATTAGCTTATCTGTAGGCAGGTGATTGTTTATGCTGTGAACCTCTCTTATAAAACCCAGATATGTTGTGTAGTGAACCTCAATATCCACCTGATCAATAAAGAGATAATCGTCCATGGTTTGAATGAGTTGTACATCGTTAGGAGAGAGGTCATTTCCTCTGAATCCACTTTTGTCATATGTTGCAACGCATGACGACAATACAAAAAGAGTGAGAGTAATCAGCGATATATATATTATTCTTTTATTCATGAGAGTGTCTATTTGAAGTAAATATTAATCATAACTCGTACATCAGAACCTATGTCGAATTTTCTGAAATTAAGATCAGTAAAGTTTACAAAGGCTCCTGTTTCATCTATGCCCTCTGTATAATATGTAGAACTTGATTTAACGCCTGATATAGACTGATTGACTTTATGTTTGTACTTGGCATTTGCTGTAAATATTGCTCTTAACCCCCACTCAACACTTACAGATACAGGTAATTTACCCACAAAAGCCTGAATACCCAGATGAGGTTCAAAACCATATATAAATGATGTTCTGGTTATATCATGTTTATTGTAATCGCCAAATGTATTATATGTTGTGGTATTAAATATTGCCTCTCGCTCAATACCAAGTGGAATACCAATACCAGTGTATATATCAATGATATTTTCTTTTGAGAAGTGATACTCAAATCCAAGGGTTAGTCTGTACTCGGCATCCGATTTGCTTTGTGTATTTCGGCCTATCTCTCCGGCTGCACTTTTACCTGCAAATTTCTGTTGTGTTTCGTATGCAGATATCTCAGCTCTTATAACCATATTATCTTCCAAATAATATTTTCCGTTTATTAGTGGGATACCAACAAATTTTGTTGAGTCGTCAACCATTTTTTTAACCAGCTGATAACTGGTTCCGATATAAATACCTTTAAACCCCTTTACAGGTCTTATCTTTTTTCTGAATAATAGTGTGTCTTGTCCGTCTTGTGCGCTTAAAAAAGAGACACTTGTAAAAACTATTATGAATATCAATGTTAACTTTTTCATATGTCCGGATATTTATGGTATTACGTTTACATTTATTATATCGTATCTGGTATTGTCTTCGTTGTCAGTAGCAACAGCTTTAATTTCATGTATACCAGTATTTGTAATCTTAATGTTAAAAACATGTGGTAGTGTAGCAGGGTCAAATACAGATGCGTATTTTATATCGTTTACAAACAGTTCAAGAATTCTTATTGTGCCATTTGAATCTGAGGCAGATACTGTTACATCAAATGATGTATTCCTGTTTACATTTGACATGTTCTGTGGAGAGGTAATCTTAACTACAGGTGCCGGAATAATGTTCTCTTTTATTTGAAAACTTACCTCTTCAGAGACAAGAATGTTAGACTCGCTATCCTCAGCATTTATAATAACTTTATGTATGCCCAGATTATACGACTGTGTGTTTAAAACAAATCCATACGGAAAGTTATCTGCTTCAAAGATCTTCTCATTATTTATAAAATACTTAAGTAGTTTAAGATTATTAGGTTCGTCGGTATCTTCTTCTACATCTACATTTATATTAACAATATCGCCCTGAGTAACTAATTGTCCTTCTGTAGGACTTGTAATATCTATCTTAACAAATCTTGAAAGACTACCCATTGTCCCTTTTTCATAATCGCCATACCTCCATGTGTAGGTTTTAAAATCGACCTCTCTGTAGGCTATATCGTTAATCTCTGAAAAGTATCCTTTCTTAAACTCTTCGGTAGGATTCCATGTGTCGTTTATAAGCAGGGTAAGATCATATTTACCTTTGTCAGGAGGTTTAATTTTAACCTTGCTGTTTTCAACAATATCATATTTTTCAGTTACAAATACTTTATCGTCTTGTCTGATTACAATCCATACATATTTTTCAATAAGCTGATCTGGAAGATTTGTGAGTTTGACTCTTACTTTTTTCTCGGTATCTGGAATAACGTCTGGTTTTGTAAAAATATCTTTCTTGCAGCCGAAATAGAATACAGCAGCAACATAAATGACCAGGGTGTATATATAACGAATATTCATATCGTATTATTTAGTAACTGATACGTTAGAATATTACGTTAGGTTCTGTTTTTTTTTAAACTATAGGGTTTGGTTGATATAAGATGCCTGAATGTAGATTAAAAATATATTGGGGAGTGAAATAGTAAAGCCCTGTGCGAATACAGGGATTTAGGGTATTTAAATGTTTTTGAAGATCTCTTTTATAATATTGCTAGCTCCGTTATATACCTCAGATATATTACCATCAAGCATATAACATGGTGTTGTATACAGATTATTGTCTTTGTCGTAAACTACTTCACCAAAGGAGGTATCTTTGTGTTTGCCGCCAACAACATCTACATGAGCAACAGAGTCGTTCCCATTACCTAACGTAACTGTTGCTCCATTAATGATTTTTGCAAGAACAATAGGGGTTATGCATAAGCCTCCAATAGGTTTGCCTGCTTTATGAAAAGATAAAACAGCAGCCTTAAATCCTTCATCAATATTCATATCAGGACCATTAAAAGCATATGTTGATAAATTTTTTGCAGCTCCAAATCCTCCTGGAATAATAAGAGCATCAAAATTATCGCTATTTAATTCAGAAAGGGCCTTTACAGCTCCTCTGGCAATACGCGCAGATTCTGTTAAAACATTTCTTGTTTCATTCATCTCTTCACCTGTAATATGATTTATTACATGATGCTGATTTTTATCAGGAGCAAAAATCTCATACTCTCCGCCATTCTGATCTATAGCCAAAAGAGTTAAAACTGCCTCGTGTATTTCAGAACCGTCAAAGACTCCTGATCCTGAAAGTATAACTGCTACTCGTTTCATATGTCTAAATTTGTTTTTTAAAGGTTATATGGAACTCCGCATTATAATCATCTTCGTGTGTGAAAACTCCTTATCCTGCTTCGTTTCATATCTTTATTTAATAAATTTATACCTGTTGTATTGTAAATGCAAGGTACAAAAAAACATATTGTCTAAAACAATAAATGCATTACCGGGTACAGAGTTTTAAAGATAATACAGTTAATCTATCTTAACCTGTCAATAATCTCATTAGTAATCAGCATAGATATCTCTTGTTTAATATAGTATGCAGCTGTATGATTTTGTATCTGTTTAGTAACTTTTTCTGTTATAAGGTCATACACACTCTGTTCCGGTTTTTCAGGCACTATGGATGAACTTTCAGAGCAGTTATATATGCTATTATCAGAGAAGTTAATATTGTACAGGTTATTATCGCTATGTATATTTAATCTGGCACTCTCTTTATCGTCTTTGAGTTTTATAAAAATATTAGCGGCAGCACCATTCTTCAGACATATCATTACATTTATAATAAAAGGATCACCTTTGCCATCAGTAACAATGTCATAAGAGTGTCTTAAATAGCTGCTGTTGCTTATCTCCATTAAATAGTTAACAGAGTTAAATACTGTCTGCTTTAATCTTTCGTTTGTAAAGTTATCGTTTAATCCTAGCCTGAACTCTGTATACCTTATCTCCTGAATATTTTTCTTTATCCATATACCAGCCGGGGTAAATTCCCACTGATTAGATGATGACATTACTACATCAGACTCAAACGATAGTTTGTATAATCGTTTAATATCATTAAGTCCGTAATTGTATATATTACTTATATATATGTGTTTTCTGCTTTTTATGGAATTTTCTATAAGCCAAGGTTCTGTGTATCTGTTCAGAAACAGCAGAATATCATTAGCATCTATGAATTCTGTAATTGACTCATATCTTTCAGGTATATTGTCAAAATTACTCTTATTATCTATAAGAATACTCGTTAGAGTTTTAGAATTTGTTAAATCTGAAATATCCTTTTCAGATTGTTTTGTATTATGTATGCATACTCCTGATCTGTACATATGTGGGTGTTTGTGGCCAAAATAAACAATAAATATTTCT
>JAOARD010000041.1 GCA_025210735.1 Bacteroidales bacterium | reverse complement strand
GTAAATATCTCCGATGATAAATCGAAGATAGCAACAGTAGACGCTCTGAAGACGGATGAAGGTTCTTTGAAAGATGTCCCTGAAGTTACAATACGTTACCAGTACGATAACCATCTGGGCAGTGCATCACTTGAATTAGACGATAGTGCAAACCTTATAACCTATGAGGAGTATCACCCGTTTGGCACAACCTCATACCGCAGTGGTAGAACAGAATCAGAAACCTCGCTAAAACGCTATAAATATGTAGGCAAAGAGCGCGACGAAGAGACGGGTCTATACTACTATGGTGCAAGGTACTACGCAGCTTGGATATGCAGGTTTGTGAGTGTTGATTCATTACAGTTCGATTATCCTTATTATACACCATTTCAGTATGCTGGGAATAAGCCCATATCTAATATAGATATAGATGGATTAGAGGAGTGGTACTTTATGAAGGAAATACACAAGGGAATAGGTGTTTGGCAAAAATCCAATGTTGTATCTGGACCTTTTTCAGCTGATTTAACAGAGAAGTTGAACTCAGTTGGTTATTATAATAGAGATCAGATAAGTAATATGTATAAGCAGTATCTGGCAGAAGAGCAGAGGGAAAAGGATAGAGCAGAACGTGTGAAACTGCATAAATTTAAGCAGTATCTTAATATGGATCAAACACGCCCAGAGAATAATCCCGTATTTGGAGCTTTGCAAGCTATTTATTCAATGACACTGGAAGCTCCGGTTGCGTCAGTTAATGATTTTTCGAATGGCAGATATGGCAGGGGGACATATAATGCTATCTGTACAGTATTAATGATGTTCGAGATGAGAGCTTTATCCAAACTTGCAAGTGGTGCTTCCACAACATATAAGTCAGCAAAATTTATTGATGATCTCTATGAGATTAGTAGACAAGAATCAAAATTAAGTGTTGGTGTATTAAAGGAATCTGCAAGAACTAAAGCGTACAATAAAATAAATATTGACGGGTTACCTGGAGAGATAGGAATAAATATTGGAACTAAAAGGTTAAGTGATGATGCAATGAGAGAGCTAACTTCAAGGTTTAATGTAGAGTTTGCTCAAGTGTATGTACGAGGAAAAGGAGCAAATGGTTCTGGAGGATATTATAAGTTGTTCTCGGGAACAATTGATCAAGTGAAAATAACAGGATTAAATAAAGATGTAATAATAATTAATCACACTCATCCAAGTGGTACCTTATTTGCTAGTCCGGATGATAGAGAATTGTTAAAGCTAATGGAGAGTTTAGGATCTCCTCAGAGGAGTTCAATAGTTATCCCTAGTAATGGAAAAGCACATAGATTTAATAAGCATGGAGTTAATGTTGAGATACAATAGTTGTAAAACGATATAATATGAATTATAAATTAGAACTTGTCAGATTAGATAATGTTGATCTTAAAATAAAAGTGATTAATCTTGTAACAAGATTATCAAATAAAGATTTAGGTGAAGCAGTAAAAGATATCAATAAATTAATAAGTGGGCAGAAAGTATATTTAGAATTCGATAGTGATGTGGAAAATATACTGAATGATGTTATAAAAGAATTGTTGGAATTAACAGTTTGGGTAGCAGATGTATATGTTGATGGAAATGTTTTGGGTGGAGGTATGCAATTTGGTTGATCTAAAACTATAAGCTCTAATTTAAAGAACATCTTGTTATTGCGAAGTTTGCTGTGGGTAATGAGCAATCATTACGTAACTACATTTCTATTAAAAACATGATCAAAGTAGTAAAGCTTTACAAAATAGAGTTTTACTACTTTTTCTTTTTTTGCTAAAATATTGGAATGTAAAAGTCTGTATTTGTGCAGGCTATCAGCTTTATCGTAAATTCACCAGCCAAACCTTAAACTTGGAGCGTAGTACTGTGCATATAATGGACGATAGAGACAGAATAGCTATGATAGACAGAGAGACAGGAGGTGATACAGTAATAAGATATCAACTGGCTGATCATCTTGGTTCATCAACAATAGAACTTGATGACAAATCCGATATCATAAGCTATGAGGAGTATCACCCATTTGGTACCACAAGCTACCAAAAACATAACACCACCATATCGCAAAAACGCTACAAATACACCGGTAAAGAACGTGACAACGAAACCGGCCTCTACTACTACGGAGCAAGGTATTATGCAGCTTGGATTTGTAGATTTGTGAGTGTTGATCCTTTGGCTGGTAAATATCTAGAATGGTCACCATATGTATACTGTGCTGATAATCCAATTAAATATATTGATCCAGATGGGAGGGAACCAAGATGGGGACAATTAGCTAATTTAGGAGAAATACTTAGAGCGGTTCAGGTTGGATTAGCAAATTTTCAAGGAGTTGCACCAAATTATCATTGGTTAACTAGAGTATTCAATACACAGGCAGACTTAAATAGGTGGTCACAGCAAAGTATGATTAGGCAACAGTTTAATGCTTTAGCAACACATTTTGAAGGTAATAGAAGGTTTAAATACAATCACTCAACTGGTGGTTTTGATGAGACTTCTCCTTCATCTGCAAATGTTGATAGATATATTTATACTGAAAAACAAGGATGGATAGATATGCATCACTTTTTTAAATTTGCTGCTTTTGCTATTTATGATGTAGATGAAATACCTAATGCTACCATAGGTTCTTATGTTAGTGAAGCTATTCAGGACTATTATAAAGATAATGCTTCAGGTTTTTCGTATGAAGATCTAGTGTCCAATAAGATAGGTTTTGAATTTGGTTTAAAATATGGCGATGCTATTCTTGCAGGAAAAATAACCATAGAAAGTGCTTTAATAGAATATATGAACTCTTTGGAAGCGGTAGAGCCAGAACAAGCACCTAACTTTGATTTTATTCCGTATGCAGCAACAAATGATAATAGAAATACAAAATTTGATGGAAATCCGCTTATTGGAATAGAATTACGAAATGCAGCAAGAAATGTATATAATCGAAAAGCTAAAGTTGAGGAAGAACAAGTGATGTCCGAACAACAAAAAATAGATAAAGCACATGAACAAATTGGTAGGTAGTTTTTTTGTAATCATAGTTTTCCTGTTTTCTTCTTGTACTGAACAAAGAGAGGAGGCTCCATTGATTGGATATGAAAGTGAGTATAACTGTACTGGTTTTACCTTGTTTACTACTCCAAATTTGTATGTTGTCAATGATACATCAGTCAACCTGGTTGCTGAATTTGAGAACTATACTCAGGTACTTTATTATAATGATAAGTATGTAATTATTAATGAAGTATTAAAACCATACAAAAGCAACAACATTGTTTATATTGATTTGTTGACGAAGGAAAAGTTATCGTATAAAATAGCCAATTTAGATTGTCTGCAAAATGGAGGAATACTAGCCTCCTATTGTGTGAATGAAAGTAATGACAATATTCATATAATAATTGGATATAAAGACAAAAGGGTTATTCTGTATGATGGGCAAAAACAAATAGTTAAGGAACTAAAAGAGAGTGCACTCAGATGTAATACAAAGTATTGTTCTCAGCAACCTAAAAGATTAGGAACAGCTTTAATAAATAAACGATGTAAAAATAACTACGTTAATTTCTTTTGTAAGAAACTACATAGAAATCATATAATAACGACTAAAAATAATAAAACCTATTCATTGCCAATCAAGGCAATAAGAAGGATAGATGAAAATTAGTAAAAGCCCTTAGTTTAAACTGCACCCCAAAAGTTAGATATAACAATTGGAGTGCAGTTCAATGTGGGGCTTTTTATTCAGTCAAACCACATGCTTGTTCTGTTTTAGTATCGTAACCACGGATCACTTGAAAAACTTATGGACTAAGCATAAATTTTCGTTAATCTGAATAGGCATAATATAGAATCATAAATAACTACAATCAATACATCAGTTAGCCCAAGAGCTGTAAAAGTGACAGTCCTTGGGCTATTGTTTGTAATACCATATTATTTGTAGTTTATGTTCAGAGTGCTTTACCATGAGCGTTTGGTTTATAAAACAAAAAAGCTGCCCGATTTCTCAGACAGCCTTTTTAAACCACTTAAAAAACACAATGACTTATGAAATTTTGGATTCTAGTTCGGGAAATTTAAGCAACAGGGCATTCTTAAAGTCCTGCTGAGTAACTCCCTCTCTGAGTATAATAAGTACAGTATCGTTACCGGCTATAGTCCCCAGAATTTCATATAAGTCGGCCTTATCAATTCCCAAGGCAATTGAGTGCGAAAATGCCGGTACGGTTCTTATTACTGCAAGATTATTCGAAAACTGTAGAGATATAAATCCGCTTATTGGCAGATCCAATTTCTCTTCCTCTTTGTTGTTCAGCCTTATAAGCTGTTCAGGTAATATATATACATTGCCAAGCTCTTTATCTGGTATTCTGGCAACATTAAGATGTTTTAAATCACGCGACAGGGTTGCTTGTGTTACATGAAATCCTTCTTGTTCAAGCATATGCAGCAGCTCCTCCTGTGTAGAGATGCGTTTCTGATTTATAAGTTGTTGTATGATAGATAATCTATGATTCTTTTGCATTTGCATAAATTTACGTAACAGATGCAAAAATATACATAAAATTGATTTTTGAAAGTTTTTTATATGTTAACTCAAAAGAGTGTAGCAAAAAAAACGGAACCCATAAACTGAGTTCCGTTTTTAACATCTTTATATATTCTGAGAATTAACTCTTAATCTCAATAATTGCTTCGTTTACGTTTATTACGTAGTCGGCTAACTTCTCGCATCCTGAGAACATATCGCTATATATAACACCTGCCATATAGTGATATTTCTTGGTCTCAATATTTTTAACGTGTTCTCTTTTTAACAGATCGCGATAATTGTTAATCTCAGATTCAGCTTTATATGCATCTGCAATATCAGCTTTTTCGTATCCAAGGTTAAGATTCTTATCCATAATCTCAAGAGCATTGGCAACGAGATCCATCATCTTATTAAGGTTGTCTCTCATATCCTGATCAAACCAGGCCTTAGCCTCTTTTTTACGTTTAAGTGTTTTTGCAAGATTAAAACAGCTATCTGCAATACTCTCTATGTCAGATATAGCCTTAAACATGGCCTGAACACGTTTAGATCCTAACGCGGTAAGTTCACCCTCCGATAGCTTAGTAAGATACTCTGCAATCTCAACCTCTATACTATCACTTATAGATTCGTACTTCTCAATTCTGTCGTATATCTTGTTAAACTGTTTATCGTTAGTCTCGTTAAACAGATCCTTCACCATTCCAAACATTCTTGATGTTCTTTCAGCATAAAGAGCAATCTCCTGTTTTGCCTGTACAATACCAAGCTCACTTGTAGATACTGTTCCAACGTCAATAAACTTAAGTCTGAACTCCTCATCTTCATCATCTTTACTCTTAACAAGTCTTGTTGATGCGGCAACAAGATATTTTGCAAAACCTACCTGAAGCAGTGCGTTAATAACATTAAACGCTGAGTGGAATATAGATAGTGCTATTGGAATTGCCAATATATTTTGTGAAGGAATATCTAAACCTATTTTCATCATGAATAACTCTATTCCGGACAGGAATGGTCTGAACAGGATTAACATCCATATAACACCAATAATATTAAAGAGCAGGTGTATTCTGGCGGCTCGCATAGCACTATTATTAGTAACCATAGCGGCAATATTGGCCGTAATTGTTGTACCAATATTCTCACCCATAACCATTGCAGCAGCCATCTCGTAAGGTATCCATCCGTTGTTACACATAACAAGAGTAAGTGCCATTGTTGCACTCGACGACTGTATTACTACAGTAAGAATTGTTCCTATAGCAAGGAATATAAGAATAGATAGGAATCCTTTGTTGGTATAAGCTTTTAGGAACTCAAGAATCTCAGGATTATTTTTAATATCAGGAACTGCTCCTTTAAGGAAATCAAGACCTAAGAATAGTAAGGCAAAACCGATCATAAGTTCACCCCACGCTTTGTACGATCCTTTACGTGAGAATGCCATTGGGAATCCCAAACCAATAAGTGGTAAAGAGATAATACTCACCTTTACTTTAAAACCAAGTATTGTAATAAGCCAGGCCGTAAATGTTGTACCAATATTGGCACCCATAATTACCCCAACTGATTGCACTAATGATAGTAGTCCTGCATTTACAAAACTAACAATCATTACCGTGGTGGCACTTGATGATTGTATCACCAATGTAACAAGTAGTCCGGTCAAAAGTCCAGTTACCCTGTTCGATGTCATTGCCGCAAGAATCTGTCTCATCTTATTTCCGGCAACCTTCTGCAATGCTTCACTCATAAGCTTCATTCCAAAAAGGAACATTCCAAGTGATCCCAGCATTGTCAAAATATCCAAGATTGAATACTGCATGTTTGTCTGTTCTATTAATTTTAAGGAACGCAAATATATACAAGACATTTTATTTGCAAAACAATAGTGATCAAAACATTTAGTAAAATTTCAAGAACTTTAATAAACTTACGTTTTATAGTTGTATTACTGTTAAAATATTATAAATTGTTGTCTGATATTAATTACTCATATTGTTATTTTTCATTGTTTTATATCTTGCAATACGAGGCACGGTTCTTGGTAATAGATATTTTTAGTACTACATTAGCGCAAAATTAATGAGGAGAAATATGTTCACTATCGTAGCGAGGGTAATTTTAAAAAACAGGCCGTTACTTCTTCTTTTACTGGGAATTATTACAGCATTTATGTTGTATATGGCTGGTAATGTAAAGATGTCATATGAACCGGCATCGTTGCTTCCGGCAAATGATTCAACGTTTATTGAAAACGAACAGTTTACAAAGATATTTGGCAAGTATGGTAATCTGGTTGTTGTGGGAATGAAGACCGATAGTTTCTTTGAGACTAAACAGTTTAATGACTGGACAACTATGGTTGACAGTATTAATAATGTGCACGGAGTTGAGCAAGCTTTCTCGTTATCAGAGGCGTTTTCACTTAAAAAGAATAAGGCTAAACGAAACTTTGAGTTTGTACAGGTAACAAAAAAAGGTGCGGTTAACAAAGCAGAGGTAGACTCAATAAAGAGTGTGTTAACATCACTGCCTTTTTATAAAGGGACACTGTATAACGATAAGGAGAACTCATATATTCTTGCAGTTGTTCTTGACAGAGAGATACTACAGAGTAAAAAGCGTAATAAACTTATTGATGATATTATTCATCATACAGATGAATTTGCTAAAAAACATAATACCGAGTTAAAGTACTCCGGATTACCATATATAAGAATTAAGGTAGCCAATAAGATAAAGAATGAGATGTTTCTGTTTGTTTTACTGGCAGCAGTAATTACATCTGTTCTTCTTTTCCTGTTCTACAGATCTATAAGGGTTGTTGCATTCTCGTTACTTGTTGTTGGTGTTGCGGTTGTATGGGCACTGGGATGGATGGCAATACTGGATTTTAAGATTACAATTCTTACAGCAGTAATACCACCTCTCCTTATTGTTATTGGTATACCAAACTGTGTATTCTTGCTTAATAAATATCATCAGGAGTATAAGAATCACGGGAATAAGATTAAAGCATTGCAGCGTGTTATTCAGAAGATTGGTTCAGCAACATTTATGACTAACCTTACAACAGCACTTGGTTTTGCTACATTTATATTTACAGAGACACGAATATTAAAAGAGTTCGGCGTTATTGCCTCAGTTAATATTATAGGGGTATATTTTATCTCGTTACTGCTTATCCCAATAATATTCAGTTTCTTTAATCCGCCAAAACAGCGTCATATTAAGCACCTTAACAACGATATTATAAACAGGTTAATGGATAAGTTGGTAAACCTTACTGTTAACTACCGAAAGGCGATTTATGTATGCGCAACACTACTTGTTGGGGTGGCTATTTATGGTATAAGTCTTATTGAGAGCACAGGTTATATGGTTGATGATCTTCCTAAACACGATCCTATATATACCGATTTGCTGTTTATGGAGGATAATTTTAAAGGAGTATTACCTCTTGATATAGCTATAAATACAGAGAAGAAGCGTGGTGCTCTTAATCATAAAACAATAAAAACAATTGATAATATAGAGAAGGCTCTTGCTAAATATCCGGAGTTGAGTAAACCAATTAGTATTAACTCAGCTGCTAAGTTTGCACGTCAGGCTTATTACAACGGAAAAGAGAGTAGCTACAAACTACCCAGCAGAACCGAGACAAATTTTATCCTATCTTATCTGAGAAGAAGTAATACCGGAGGGCAGAATGATTATGTATTCGGATTTATTGACTCAACGGCATCTATTGCAAGAATACAGTATAATGTTGCTGATATAGGAACAAAAGCAATGCTTAAGCTTGAGGATAATATCAGAGCCGATGTTGATTCAGTTGTAAATGGGAAATACAAAACAATTGTTACTGGTGCAAGTGTAGTAAATGCGCGTGGTAACGATTATCTTGTAAACAGTCTTTTTACAAGTCTGTTTCTGGCAGTTCTGCTTATATCAATATTTATGGCGTGGATGTTTACATCATGGCGTATGGTGATAATATCACTTATACCAAATGTAATTCCGCTACTGGTTACGGCAATGGTAATGGGTTATTTTGGCATACCTATAAAACCATCAACAGTGCTTGTGTTTAGTATTGCTTTCGGAATATCTATTGACGATACTATTCACTACTTAGCAAAATACCGACAAGAACTTAAACATAGCAACCTTAATATACGTAAATCGGCAATATATGCGGTAAAAGAGACGGGTGTAAGTATGTTCTATACATCGGTTGTACTGTTCTTTGGATTCTCAATATTCTCTGCATCAGATTTTGGAGGAACCAAAGCATTGGGTATACTTGTGTCGCTTACACTTTTTGTGGCAATGTTCTCAAACCTTGTACTATTGCCATCGTTATTACTTACCTTAGATAGAGTTATAATAAGTAAATCGTTTAAAGAACCTCTGCTTCAGATATACGATGAGGAGGAAGATATTGAACTTGACGACCTAAAGATTGTTAGAGTAGAGTCTGACAAGAAAGAAGAAAATATAGTTGAAGAAATAATCACAGATTAATTATATGTACGATATAAAACAAGCTCAGGAAATTGTTAATAAAGCACTTATTGCTGCAAATGTTAGTAAAGAGCCGGCAGGGTTATATGAACCTATTGCATACGCTCTTTCTGTTGGAGGTAAACGCTTACGTCCGGCATTAACAATAATGGGGTGTAACCTTTTTACCGACTCAGTAGAGGGCGCTATTGATGCTGCCATTGGTATTGAGGTGTTTCATAATTTTACACTATTGCATGACGACATAATGGATAATGCCGATATAAGAAGAGGTAATCCTACAGTACATAAAAAATGGGATGAAAATACGGCAATATTATCCGGCGATGCTATGATGATAAAGGCATCGCAGTTTGTAACCAGAACGCATGAGGAGTTTCTGAAACCTGTATTAAAAACGTTTAATAAAGCGGCAATTCAGGTTTGTGAAGGACAACAGTACGATATGAATTTTGAGAATCAATCGTTTGTTGCTGAGGAGAACTATTTAGAGATGATTCGTCTTAAGACAGCTGTGTTGTTAGCTGCATCGTTAAAGATTGGTGCTATTATAGGTGGTGCTTCAAATGAGGATGCTCAGCACCTGTATAACTTTGGTGAGAACCTTGGACTTGCATTCCAGTTACAGGACGATCTTTTGGATACCTATGGCGATGCAAAGATATTCGGAAAGAATATTGGTGGAGATATTGCCTCAAATAAGAAAACATTTCTGCTTATAAAAGCGTTATCTACTGCTAAAGGAGACGACCTTGCTGAACTTAAAGATTATCTTCAGAAAGATGATTTTGACAGGGATCATAAAGTAGATACTTTTAAGAGAATATATGACTCTGTTAATATTAAAGAGACAACAGAAGATAGAATAAAGCACTATTTTAATCTCGCAAATGAGGAACTTAATAAGATAACAGTTAAGGACGAGAAGAAGACCTTGCTAAAAGAGTTCTGCGAATCGTTAATGGTGCGTACAAAGTAGAAATATTATTTGGTCAGCTGTAGGTTAGTTTACTAAAAATATTAAATTTGTTTAACCAGAGTTTAATTGTAAAGACTAATAAACAACCCGATAATGTCAAAAAAAGGTATAATTACCCAGGTAATAGGTCCTGTAGTTGATATAGGATTTGATAGCAGTAATGATCTGCCGGAGATAAAGGAAGCGCTTAAAATTCGCCGCGAGAATGGTGAGTATCTTATTGTAGAGGTACAACAGTGTATTGGAGAAAATTCTGTTCGTGCCATAGCAATGGACTCTACAGACGGACTTAAACGTGGAACTGAGGTAATTGCTACCGGAGCTCCAATATCTATGCCTGTTGGTACTCAGATAAAAGGACGATTGCTGAATGTTATCGGTGAACCAATAGATGGTATTGGAGGGCTTGATAAAGATGGAGCATACCCGATACACAGAGAGCCGCCAAAATATGAAGAGTTATCAGTAAAAGAGGAAGTTCTTCTTACTGGTATAAAGGTGATTGATCTTATAGAGCCTTATCTTAAAGGAGGAAAGATTGGTCTGTTTGGTGGTGCAGGAGTAGGTAAAACAGTTCTTATACAGGAGCTTATCAATAATATTGCAAAGGCACATGACGGATTATCAGTTTTTGCAGGGGTAGGAGAGCGTACCCGTGAAGGAAATGATCTTCTGCGTGAGATGATAGAGTCGAAGGTAATGACTTATGGCGATGAGTTTGAGAAGAGTATGGAGGAAGGAGGATGGGATCTCTCTAAGGTTGATAAGGACGCTATGGAGAAATCGCAAATCTCACTTGTATTCGGACAGATGAATGAACCGCCTGGAGCCCGTGCAACAGTTGCTCTTTCAGGTCTTACCATTGCTGAGAGTTTAAGAGATGGCGTAGGATCAGACGATAAGGAGAAGGGAAAAGATATACTATTTTTTATTGATAATATATTCAGATTTACTCAGGCTGGATCTGAGGTATCTGCACTTTTAGGACGTATGCCGTCGGCAGTGGGTTACCAGCCAACACTTGCAACAGAGATGGGGCAGATGCAGGAGCGTATTACATCTACAAAGCATGGCTCTATTACATCGGTACAGGCTGTATATGTACCTGCAGATGACCTTACAGACCCTGCACCGGCAACAACATTTGCTCACCTTGATGCAACAACTGTATTGAGCAGGAAAATTGCAGAGCTTGGTATATATCCGGCAGTAGACCCTCTTGATTCTACATCGAGAATACTTACACCTGCTATTGTTGGAAAGGAACACTATGAGTGCGCACAGAGGGTGAAGAACATTCTTCAGCGCTATAAGGAGCTACAGGATATTATAGCTATCCTTGGTATGGATGAGTTATCTGAAGATGATAAACTTGTGGTTCATCGTGCAAGAAGAGTGCAACGTTTCTTATCTCAGCCATTCCATGTAGCGGAGCAGTTTACCGGATTAAAAGGAACTTTAGTATCAATTGAGGATACAATTAAAGGGTTTAATATGATTATGGATGGAGAGGTAGATAAATATCCGGAATCGGCATTTAACCTTGTAGGAACAATTGAGGAGGCTATAGAGAAGGGTGAAAAGATGCTTGAGGAAGCAAATAAATAATAACAGATATGTATCTTGAGATCATTACACCGGAAAAACAGCTCTATACGGGCGAAGTGAATGCGGTTCGCGTTCCCGGATCAGCAGGCCTTTTTGAGATATTAGAGAATCATGCACCAATAATATCAACATTAGAGAAGGGACAGATAAGGTTGTTTGAGAAACTTATTCAGGATCCTATATATTTTGATATTGACGGTGGTGTTATTGAAGCAAAAGAGAATAAAATTACAATATTAGCAAAGTAGAAAACAGGAGCTTTAAGGCTCCTGTTTTTTATTCTGTATCTAATACTTTATCAACAACTATATTGATATATTTTAAATTAAAATAGGTAAATTGATAGAACAATAATGTAAGTTTTATCTAACCTTTAAAAAGAGATTTAGATATATAAAATTAAAACAACAATAATGAGCAAGAAATTATTTTTACTTGATGCATATGCACTGATATATCGTTCTTATTATGCTTTTATTAAGAACCCCAGAATAAACTCAAAAGGTATGAATACATCTGCTGCGTTTGGGTTTACCATGACACTTGATGAGCTATTGAAGAAGGAGCAGCCAACACATATTGGGGTTGTGTTTGATCCTCCGGCTCCATCGTTCCGCAGAGATATATACCCAGAGTATAAAGCTCAACGTCCGCCTACACCAGAGGATATAAAGAGTGCTATACCTGTGATTAAGGATATTATTAAGGCATTTAATATACCAGTTATTCAGGTTGATAAATATGAGGCTGATGATGTTGTAGGGACACTTGCTAAGAAAGCCCTTGCTGAGGATTTCACGGTGTATATGATGACGCCTGATAAGGATTATGCTCAGATTGTTGAGGATGGTATATTTATGTATAAGCCTAAAAGAAGCGGGAATGATGCTGAGATATTGGGTGTTGAAGAGGTAAAGGAGATGTTTGGAATAGAGACACCTTTGCAGGTTATTGATATTCTTGCACTAATGGGTGACGCATCTGATAATATTCCCGGAGCAAATGGTATTGGACCGAAAACGGCAAAGAAACTTATTGCAAAATATGGTTCTGTTGAGGAGTTATATGAAAACTTGTCTGATCTTAAAGGTAAGCAACTTGAGAACCTTACTTTGGGTAAGGATAATGTATTATTGTCAAAAACACTTGCAACAATTGCACTTGATGCTCCAATAGATTTTAAAGCAGAAGAGTTTAAAATAGAGGAGTTTAATTTTAAAGTACTCTCTGAGTTATTCGCAGAATTAGAATTTTCTGGTCTGGCAAAACGAATAATACCATCGTTTACAGAGACTCCAAAACCTGCAGAAGGACCGGTGCAAACATCCCTTTTTGGCGATGATGTAAATAATGAGCCAGCTTTTGTATCGTCATATAAATCGGTTAATGATACAGAGCATGAGTATATATGTGTTGACACAGATAGCGATATAGAGAAGCTTGTTGAGACACTATCAGCATGTGATAATATCTGTTTTGATACTGAGACAACCAGTCTGAATGCTCTTACAGCAGAGATTGTTGGAGTATCATTCTCTGTAGAAAAAGGGAAGGCATGGTATATACCATTATCTGCAAATCGTGATGAGGCAATAAGGGTATTGGGAATATTGAGACCTCTGTTTGAGAATGATAGTATTGCGAAGACAGGACAGAATATAAAGTATGATATACATGTATTGAATAACTACAATATTGAGGTAAAGGGTAAGTTATATGATACAATGATTGCTCACTACCTTATCAGTCCTGATCAGAAGCATAATATGGACTTTCTTGCTCAATATTATCTTAATTATTCGCCAATAAGCATAGAGACACTTATTGGTAAAGGGAAAGCACAGAAAAGTATGCGTGATGTTTCTGTTGATAAGGTTACAGAGTATGCTGCTGAGGATGCAGATATTACCTGGCAGTTAAAGGATCTGATTTTTGCAGAGCTTGAAGAGAAAGGGCTTAGTGAGCTGTATTGGACTATTGAGGAGCCTCTTATAAGGGTACTTGCAGCAATGGAGCGCAGAGGAATATATCTTGATGTAGATATAATTAATAGTTTTACCGATGATCTGAGAAAGGATGTAATTAAACTTGAAGAGGAGGTACGTAATCTTGCAGAGGAGCCTGAGCTTAATGTATCGTCCCCAAAGCAGCTTGGAGTAGTTCTTTTTGAGAAGCTTGCGCTTGATGCAAAGGCAAAGAAGACAAAGACAAAACAGTACTCTACAAGTGAGGAGACTCTGCAGAAGCTTAAGGATAAACATCCTATTATTGAGAAGATTCTGGAGTTCAGGGGTGTCAAAAAACTTCTGACCACATATATTGAACCTCTTCCGGCATTGGTAAATGGCGACAATAAGATTCATACATCATATAATCAGGCAGTGGCTGCCACAGGAAGACTTAGTTCAACAAATCCTAACCTACAGAATATTCCTATTCGTGAGGATAGAGGTATGAAGGTTCGTGAGGCTTTTGTTCCGGGCGAAGGGTGTACTCTTTTGTCTGCTGATTATTCGCAGATAGAGCTTAGGATAATGGCTCATATGAGTGGTGACGAGAATCTTATTGATGCATTTATGGAGGGTAAAGATATTCATACTGCTACAGCTGCTAAGATATTCGGAAAATCGCATGATGAGGTAACACGTGATGAGCGTAGTAAGGCAAAAACAGCCAATTTTGGAATAATATATGGTATATCAGCATTCGGACTATCTCAACGACTTAATATATCAAGAAAGGAGGCAAAAGAGCTTATTGATGGGTATTTTGCTTCGTTCCCAAAGGTTAAGGAGTATATGAATAACTGCATAGAGGAGGCTCGTAAGAAAGAGTATGTTGAGACACTGTATGGCAGAAAGAGAATGCTCAGAGATATAAACTCACGTAACGCTATTGTACGTGGTGTGGCTGAGCGAAATGCCATAAACGCTCCAATTCAGGGTACTGCAGCAGATATTATTAAGCTTGCTATGATTAATGTCAGGAAGAGCATATTAGACAAAGGTCTTAAAACAGGTATGGTGTTGCAGGTACATGATGAACTTATTCTTGATGTATCTAATGATGAGTTAGATATTGTTAAGGATATTGTTGTAAATGAGATGCAGAGTGTAGCAAGCCTGAAGGTGCCTTTGCTTGTTGATTTTGGAACAGGAAATAATTGGCTTGAAGCACATTAATACAGTGTTGATGCTGATTGATGTGTGGCAGACGAACATTTATGTTTGCGTTAAAAGTGTAACATTATAATTCATAGATACGTATCTGGTTATAGTAAAATATAACCGGATACATTATGAAAACTAAAATTCTAAAGCGGTTTGAACAACAGATTAATCAATTTAATACCTGTGAATACAAAGCGCTAAAAACAATTATTAAGAATTTTGATGATAAGAAGATGGTAGCAAATCTTCTTGAGACATCATATGAAAAAGTTGTTTGTCCGCATTGTGGTGAAGATAAGTACTATAAATGGGGGAGACAGAACGATCTTCAGAGATATAAATGTAAGGAGTGTAATAGAACATTTAATTGTTTAAGTAAAACGCCTTTAGCGAGACTTAGAAAAAAAGGAAGGTGGCTTAATTACTCCAAATGTCTTGCTGAAGGGTTAACGGTAAGGTATTCAGGTGAATTGTGTGGTGTATCAAAGACAACTTCATTTAGATGGAGGCACAGATTTCTTGTAGGATCTAATGAATATAAAACAACCGAATTGAATGGTATCGTTGAGACAATAGATTTTACAATACCTAAAAATTACAAAGGATCAAGAAATATTCCCAAGCTATCCAAGCATAAAAAGGGAGAAGATAAATTGTCTGGGATATATGATAATGTGTCGATACTATTCAGTAGAGACAGAAATCGTAATATGTATGATTCTGTAGTTGAAAAGTTAAGTGTTAACAGCCTCAGAGATAATCTCAAATATATCCTTGCGAAGGATAGTTTGTTTTGTAGTATAAACAGCAATCTGTACAGAGATTTTATAAAAATAAGTAAAAGAAGGCATGGTTATATAGATATAGAGAAAGGAGAGTATGTAAAGAAAGATATTGTACACATCAACAATGTAATTAGATATAGCCGTGGACTTTTTATCTGGATGATACGATTCAGGGGAGTTGCAACCAAATACCTCTTTAATTATTTATCATGGTTTCGCGATCTTGAAGAGTTTGATATGAATATACCGTCAAAGGATATATTGATTAGAGCAATGACTATCACGAATAAACTTCAACTTTTAACGCAAACATAATGATTCAACAAACAGGCTACCACATCTGCATTGATTTCTATTTATGAATTGTTATATTTACGTATTCTATATGACAAATGTAAAATAAATCATAACAATGAAAACTTTATTTCGAATTATTATCATAACGGCTATTGCGGCTATTGTAGCATGCAGTAAGGATAATGTAGACAAGCCTATAAAGTACAGATTTATTGCTTCTGCTTCTAACTCCTCAACAGGAGGAGTGGTAATATTCTCATCATTTAATGGTATTGACTGGACAAAACATAACAGTGATTTACCAAAGGGATTTAGGTTTGAGAAGATTATCTGGGCACAAAAGAGGCTTTGGGCAATAAAACAACCCGGATGCAGGGCTGATATACCTCTTCTTTGGACATCCACAGATGGTATTAAATGGCAGGAAGTGAATCATAATATAACATTTAGCACAGCCAAAAGAATTAGCGATATATACTACCATAATGGTAAATTTGTTCTATCCGGAGAAGGTTCATATGCTTTTGAAGGAAGTTTCAGGTATAGTACAGATGGATATAACTGGTCGGAACCTAAGATATATACAAATGTTGGATTCAGAGATGCTATTGTTAGGTTCAGGGATAAATATATATCGTACGGACTTGGGCGAGGAATGGGAGAAGACATAAAGAATAAACTTATGATATCTGATGATCTTGAAAATTGGGAGATGGCACGTACAGTTATTGATGGATCATTTAACGATGTTGTACAAAAAGACGGTGTACTTATAGCAAGCAGAAATGGTGTTGTAAAAGGAGGTCCGGCGGATATGAATATTACGGAACTTTATGCCAGTACCGATGGCAACAACTGGCAACAACCCGCAGGATTAGTCTGTACAAAGAGTCCGGTATCGGGAGCATTTGAGGTATACGGGTCAATCTTTGCTGGTGACGATAGCTTTATTGGAGTAGGTAAAGCGGGAGAGGTTGCTGTATCGTCAAATGGATTTACATGGAGTGTATCAAAGATTACTGAATTTGATCTGTATGGTGTATGTTCAGGTAATAACGGATATGTAGTTACGGCGACTAATGTAAAAGGTAATAAACTTATTACATCAGAACCTACAGATATAATTTACTACAGTAAAGATCTTAAGAGTTGGAGACCTGTGGTTACAGAGAAAGCAATTGGTGGAAGAAAAGTATTTTACGTTCCTGTTTACCAGTAAGCTAAATTGTGAAAATTACTGATTATATTGGGCGAATATGTGTAATATTATAACAATATACACATGTTCGCATTTTTTTAATAGTGCTTTACTTTGCGAAAGTTAAGGAGGTACTTTATTATAGTTTTGAGACTATATTAAGGTCTGATTCAATACTAATGCATGATGTTTTAATAAAATTACTCTGCATTAATTATGGCTGGTTGTGCGAATTGTTATAATATGGTTCAAAATGTTTGCTGTTCGCTTAATGGCAGAGCTTGTTTTGTGTAAATTGGTTTATATAGTACTTAAAGCTCTGTTCAGATCAGAAAGATTTTCAAACCCTAGCTTTTTTCTTAGCCTGTATTTTGATACCTCTACACTTCTTACAACGGTATTAGTATAATTTGATATCTCTTTTGTAGAGAACTGTAGTCTTATAAGAACACCGAGTTTTACCTCGCTCTTTGTTAACTCAGGAAAGCATTGAATGATTTTATTCTTAAGGTCAACCTCTCTGTATTTAAAATACTGAAACAATAGTGTTGTGGTGGGTGAATTAGGTTTACCTGAAGCCTCCTTATGGTTTATCCCGGAGGCTTCGTTTTATCTTATTAGTTCAGATACTTGCGGAAGACCTTTATTAAATCCTCTTTGTTAAAAGGTTTCTCCATAAGCTCCATCATTCCGTTTTCAACAGCCGTATCGTTATCATAGTCGTAACTATAAGCTGTGTGACCAACTACCGGAATACGCCTGTTCATATCCTTAATAATGTTTGACACCTTTATACCATTTGTACCCGGCATCTTTATATCCATAAGAATCAAATCAGGATCATAATCGTTATTCAGCATCTCCAGAACCTCATCACCACTTTTAGCCCATATAAGATTAATATTTGTGTCAGACAGATAATCATCTACAACCATAAAGTTTGCATGAATATCCTCTGCCAGAATAACCGTCTTTTCGCTCCAGTCAATATTATTAATGCTACCGTCATATATAATCTTCTCTGCAGGTAACGAGAAAAAGAACGATGATCCCTCATTAAGAACGGAGTTGTACCATAATCTGCCACCTAACTCCTCAACAATACACTTTGCATCGCCCAGAGTAAGCTCCTGAAATACTATAGCATCGTTGTTAACACCCATCCTGTTTTCAAAAACCTTACCCTGCTCGCTTGTACTTATACCTGCACCAGAGTCAATGACATAAACAAGAATATCATTCTCAGGCGTTACAGATATTCCTGAGTCAATAAACCCTTCGGTTGTATGAGTAAATGAATTAAACAGAAGCTTAAGCCATATCTGTATAATTATATCCGATTTCTCATTAAGTATAGTGTGCCTTACATCTATATTATTCTGAAAACTAATTCTGATATTGTTACCATGCCCGTTGTTCATTTCACTCATTATATCAGATATAGTATCGCCCATATCGCCATATGTGAAAGGTAGTTTACTCTTTTTATTCTTAAGCTTATATCCGGTCTCAATATCGTTAAATATAACCTTCAGATCCTTGGACGATTTAGATAAATTCTGTTTTATATGAGCATAATCATCAGAGAACGGAACAGAGTTAATTAGCAGATCAGATGAGGTTACAATATTGTTAAGTAACGATTTAGATCTGGCTGCAAACTTGCTAAACCTGTCAGGTGCAATTGATTCAATTATCTTGCTGAATACACTCTCTTTATCTTTACTATCCGGACATACCTGCTTCTCTTCAGATACAATAAAACCATTTATCTTATTTCCCTCGTTAAGTACAGGATTAATAATAAGGTTCATATCTTTTGTATCTTCATTTACCTGATTAAAGAAGTATAGTTTTCCTTCCCAGCGTTTCTTATCATACAGCTGATTCCACATATCCTCAAAATCGTCTGCTGATCTCTTTTTATCGATATACTCGCTAAAGTGTTTTCCCATGTACTGTATAGCCGATACCCTTGATGTTTTTATAAATGCAGGGTTAACAGATTTAACCACACCTTTCTCATCAAGAACAATCATTGGTACATGCGATACCCTAAAAGCATTTGTAAGCATTTTAAGGTGCTCCTCGGCTCTCTTTCTTTTTGTTATATCAAGAGCTATACCTCCAATCAGATATTCATTATTAACCCCTTTAAAACGGAATTTATGCATTAACATAACATGATCTTTACCCTTGAAATCAGTTCTGTTTGCTTCAACAACAACTGTCTCTCCGGTCATAACATGTCTGTCCTCTTCAAGAATTGTCTCAGCATCATCTTTATTGAATATCTGCGATGGGTATTTACCATAGTTATCCTCGCCAAAGAAATGCTTAAAGAATGTGTTCTGATATTTAATACGACTTGTATTATCCTTAATAAATACACCTAAAGGAAGATAATCCATAAACAGAGCAAACTGATCTTTTGATCGTTGCAGATACTCCTCTGTCTGTTTAAGTTCACCTCTGTCTATAACACTCTCAATAACTCCGATAAACTCACCCATTTTTCCGTACAGAGGATATATACTGCGTAAAACAACAGCCTCCTCACCATTAGGTTTTTTATAGTAAGCCTCCTCAATTTTATGATCAAGACTCTTCATGGCCTTGTGAACAAAACACTTTTCAGCTGTACACTTTTTACACTTAATAATATCAGAACATTTAACCTGCTTTTTTGTCTTCTTAGGCAGATTAAAAATCTTATTATATGCTGAATTGCATTTTAATACATTAAGATCGGCATCAATCAGCCTCATACCTGCCAGCGATGAATCAAACACCTGATTTATAATAAGAGTCTCATCAATTGTTTTGCCAGACATCTTACTCAAACGTTTCTCTATTCTTTTATCAAGATTAAAAGCTTTAAACAGTATGGCATTGGTAAAGAAGTATGCTACAATAAGTATAAATAAGAACCCTGCCACAAAAATAATAGCAAGATACATAAGCGATGCATTTACGTTATCTACATCAACAGTAATATCTTTTGCATATAAAACACCACCAATTGGTAACCCCGATGGCGACAACAGAGGTCGTGTTTTATGAATAAGGAAACTATTATTGTTTACGCTTATGGTTGTAAACCTTGGCAAATCGGGGTGTTTAATCAGATACTCTCTGAATATGCTATTGTTTTCTGTTGTAATAATATCGAATCTGCGATTAGATATAGAAGGATTCTTAGTGCTGTCAAGAGCTCTTATCTGTCGGTTTATATAGAATGCACCAAACAGAGTTGAGTCCTTCTCAAGAAATGATGATATAGGATTATATCTGGCAGAACTGGAAGTTAATATTCCGCTGAAACGATCATTGTAGAATATTGGCATTGCAACACAATACTTAATCTTTCCGCGGCTATATATCCATCCAGATTTTGTATTTGGATGTTTAGACAGGTAACCTGCTACCTGATCTATACTATTATTGTTTGATGCACCATGCCTTATCATTAGTTTGGCATCATGATTATATAACGATACATCAACATCATCTTCTGTTTTTACACCATTAAAAAGATAGAAATCATATATAGCTTCATTATAGTCAGATCTCTTCTTCTCACCAATTAATTGACCTATATCAGAGAAAATTATAAATGCTGACGATTTGGCTTCAAGCTCTTTATTAGAGGCAATCATGTTTGACTGATGTAAACACGACTGTTTCAGAACTTCCTGAATAAGTTTATTGTTAAACCTCTCTCTTCTCTGTTTTGCAGTATTGTTAAACAGAACAAGTGCCGGAAATATTATCACCAATGCAACAATACCCACCAATCTCAACCTATCTTTTCTCTCAATAATCATAATCCGGGTTTTTAGCAAATAACACAATCCATCTTTATATCATAAATATCTGTCGGAACAGATTCAAAATACTGAAAATTAAAGCAGATTCCAATCTTTGAGGCATCTGATGTTCTTAAAAATTTATCGTAATAGGCTTTTCCTCTTCCCATGCGGTTATTATCCTTATCAAAAGCAACACCCGGAACAACAATAAGATCAATCAACTCTGGCGTTTCAAATACAGGGCCGTCTGGCTCAAGAATACCATATTTGTCTCCTGCAACCAAACACTCTTTTCCTTTATACTCCTTAAGCAGAAGATTATCTCCATCAACAACAGGCAGAATTATTCTCTTTTTACCATAATATTTCTCTACAAAGTTGTGTGTAAATACCTCATCGTCCATAGACCAGTATAACATCACAATATTTGAATTAATAAACCTGTTGTCAACCTCTAGTTTGTGTAGTATTATCTCAGACAAATCTCTCTTCTGTTGTGTAGAATAATTGCCCTTTAAAAGCTTAACCTTTTTACGTAGCTCCTTTTTTTCAATAGCTGTTTGTTGCATGATAAAAATATTTATACAAAACTACTAAATAATTGTTTGTCTATTACTTCTGTTTGTATTTTTGCAATCTAATTTTGATGAAAGTTTTGGAGATAAAAGCTGTAATTTTTGATATGGATGGCCTGCTTATTGACTCAGAGCCATTGTGGGAAGAGGCAATGATAAAGGCCTACATGAGTAAGGGATACAAGGTAACTACACAAATGCTACAGGTTGTTAAAGGCAACCGTGTAGATGAGGCTGTGGCAAATGTTAGCCGACAGGTAAACTGTAATGATGCAGATAATATTGAGCTGGAGAAGATAGTTCTGGATAATGTTATTAAACTGATAAGAGAACAGGGTAAAGCTCTTACAGGTGCCATTGAGTGTATAAACTATTGCCGTAGTTATGGTTATAAAGTTGCTCTGGCATCCTCGGCTATGTACAGTGTTATAAATGCTGTGTCGGAACGTATGAATATTCAGGATTCATTTGATGTTGTATACTCGGCAGAGGAGGAGATATATGGCAAGCCACATCCGGGTGTATTTATTACAACAGCCTTTAAACTTAGGGTTAAACCTGAGCAGTGTGTAGTGCTTGAAGATTCGGTAAATGGAGTAATAGCAGCAAAGGCTGCAAATATGGCTGCAATAGCAGTTCCGCATCCCGATCAGATTAACCATAAAGGATTTGGAATAGCCAATAGTGTTGTTAATAATCTTATAGAGGCAGTAGATATTCTTAAATCATTAGCATAGATATGTTAGAGAAGGTACGATTAAGAATATATCTGATACTATTTGTGTTTGTACTTATAAGTTCAACAATAGTATTTATGATAACCGAAGATTTGTCGGCATTTGATGCACTATACTACAGCATTGTTACTGTATCTACTGTTGGGTATGGCGATATATCTCCACAATCGGATATTGGTAAAATAATGGCAATAGTACTTATTGTTGCAGGAGTAGGAACATTTTTGGGCGTAATTGGTAATGCAACAGAGATATTTATTAAACGTGAGGAGGATAAAAAGCGCGACAAGAAGGTGCATATACTTTTAGGACTTCTGTTTAGTGAATTGGGTAATAAACTGCTTGCTATTGTACAAAAGAACGATATAACCATTGAGAGTACCAGAAAAACACTGCACTTTGATAACCTGTATAAACAGAGACACTATAAAAATTTGAGTAAGGATATCAATCAGCTTAATATAGAGTACGGTGTTGACAGATGCGACTTTGCTGAGATATACAATCTTATTAAAGCAAATAAGGAGTTTCTTATGCGTATGTTAGAAAACCCTATGCTGCTTGAAGGAGAACAGCTTACTGAGCTAATAAGAGATATATTTCATCTGTATGAGGAGTTTACATACAGACTAAACATAGATGACCTTACAGAATCAGATAAAGAGCATCTGCATCATGATATTATGCGTGTGTATAAGGGGTTAATTAAAACCTGGGTAATGTATATGGAGTATCTGCAACTTTCATATCCGGTTTTATACAACTTTAACAGAAAACAGGGACCATTCGGAAACTTATAATACTCATTGTTAATTATTATATAAAGCAGAAGCCTTACTAAAATAAGGCTTCTGTTTTATTATTGTATCTGTATTAACAAGACTGTTTTTAGCAACCTTGCAATAAATTGGAACTGTCAGACATCTATATCTCTCCGTTTTTTATCATCTTCATTAATTCAGATAAACACTCGTCGCTCTCTTTACCTTTAAGCTCAACATCAGGCATTGTACATAACTCAGCATTTGAACTACCGTCCGAATTAAGTCCCATCTCTCCGGTATATCGCATTACAATACCACTATTTGGTAAACATAAAAGAAATGGTTCAGAACCAATTCCATCTCCACCAGTCTGTTTACCCACTACCTTTGCAAATTTTGTCTGTTTGCAGAATATTGCAAAAGCCTCTGACGATGAAAACACCAACTCATCAACCAACAGATATATATCGCCTTTAAATCTCGATTTTACTTTCTTAGGATAAAGAACCATCTCTCTTTTCATAAAACCATAATCATTGCCTTTAAGCTCTTCCGGCATGTTGTCTAGTTTTACATCACTATATGTCAGCTCTTTTTTAGGGGTATTGTAGTACTCATAAAAAATCCTGTCTTTTCTGTAAGCAATAATATTCTCTGTAGTTACATCATTCTCTATCAGATACGGAACAACATATTTTATCCAGTATGAATCATTACCTCCTGTGTTTCCCTGAATATCAATAATTAACCTGTTATACTGGCTAATATTTGTAAAGAACGAGTCAAGCCTGGCTTTATCCTTGTATATGCGCTCATCTACAAAGCTAGGTAAGTGTATATATACAATCTTATTAATAGTGTCGCTTGTAATTGTTAGCTGAGAGTTAACCTTTTTGTTGTACCAGTCAGACGATGAAGACTCTTTTTTACCATATTTCTCTTCACGTATCTTATTAAGCAGATTTGTCCAGTGTTTATTATTATTACGCGCATTCTCATTCTTTAACTCCTTATATCCACGTTTAATACTGCGTTTTAATAATCTGTACCTCTTGTAGAGTTTATAAAAGTAGTCAAAATCTGTGGTAGGCATCAAATCTGCATGATCGCAGTGCAGATCATTTACTATTGCCGATATATTTGCAATAAACTCTTTGTCGTTTTTAGAATTTTTTATCGTCTCACGATACTGCTCATAATTACCAAGCCAATCAACATCATTTTTTCTCTTAAGTACACCAAAATACGGATATACCCTCTTAAGTGTGTAGTACAGACTATCAAAATCGGCAAGTTTCTGTTCAGTATTTAATTCAGGTATAGCCTTTTCTTTGGCAAAAAGATGCGATACTGATAACAGAACTACGCATAAAAGAATAGTTAAACTCTTCATATATAATATCTATTTTTTAAAGGTTATATGTCGCATTTATAATTATATCTGTATTAGTGTAAGTTCTTTACTATGCAAAGTATTGGTTAATGCGCTTGAGAACTTCTATTGAAGGACGATGATAAAATTGAATAGTTGCAGCTATTATTATCAAATTTAATAGGAGATATAAAAAGTGTAATACAGGTTTAGTTTATCAGCTCCCTGTTGCAAAGTAACCCCTCCCTGTCGTATACTATTCTGTTCCTGTCACTAGTTGAGCTCATCCTGTTATTAGGTAAGCTTTTCCTGTCACTCGATAAGGTCTCCCTGTCGGTTAGTAACCCGTCCCTGTCACTAAATCATGGCTTCCTTTCACAAAACATCTGTTCCCTTGCACAACAGGAAGCCAACTGTTTTGTACAGGGTTAGTTGTTTATATTACAGGAGATGTTTATAAACCGACAGGATTATAAGACCATGTAACAGGGAGGTATGCCATAATGAAAGGAATGATATATTAAATAACAGGAAGATGTTGCAATTTGACAGGAAACCTGTTTAATGTATGTGTGTGATCTTACTTATAAAAGTGTTATATTGTATTAAAACATAGGATGTTTATGAGAAAAAACCTGTTAACACTTCTTTTATTGCTGAGTGTTTTGCTTGCAAATGCGCAGATGGTTCAGACAATACGAGGTAAGATTATTGATAAGGATAGCCATCAGCCACTTATTGGAGTAAATGTTGTAATACGCGGTACTGAACCTGTAACCGGAGCTATGACCGATGTTAATGGTGAGTTCAGGATTGATAACATTAAGGTTGGTAGATACACTATTGTTATCAGTTACCTTGGATATAAAACAGTAACGCTGAATAATATGTCGGTTGTTTCAGGTAAACAGACCGTGTTAAATATAGAGTTGGAGGAACAGGCTGTTAAGATTAATGAGGTTGTGGTACTGGGCAGGAAGAAGGGTGAAGCAGCAAATAAGATGGCAACAGTTAGTGCCAGATCGTTTACTGTTGAGGAGACAGAGAAGTATGCCGGTAGTCTTGGCGATCCGGCACGTATGGCTGCAAACTACGCCGGGGTATCGCGTGCAGGCGACGACAGAAACGATATAATTATCAGAGGTAACTCACCAATAGGACTGTTGTGGCGTTTAGAGGGGGTTGATGTTGCAAACCCAAACCATTGGGGTGCAAGTGGTACAACTGGGGGTGCAATAAGCATACTTAATAATAAAACCCTTGCAAATTCCGATTTCTTTACCGGTGCATTTCCGGCAGAGTACAGCAATGCACTATCGGGAGTGTTTGATCTGAAAATGCGTGCAGGAAATAACAGCAGAACAGAACTTACGGGGCAGATAGGGTTTAATGGTTTTGAGGTTATGACAGAAGGACCTTTCTCAAAGAACTATAACGGATCGTATATGATATCGTACAGATACTCTATTCTTGAGATTATGGATGCTTTAGGATTTAAGGTTGCAGGAGGAGCTGTGCCGGAGTATAAAGATCTTACTGCTAAGGTTGATTTGCCAACAAAGGGTTTTGGTAACTTTGCTCTGTTTGGGATAACAGGAAATAGTTATATAGAGATTCTGTCTGATAATACATCGGGAACTGAGAAGTTTAGTACATCTACTGATGATGATACATATAACGGAACCAGACTGTTTATATCCGGACTTACGCACAAACTTTTGCTTAATGACAAGTCGTATATTAATAGTGCGGTTGCTTTTTCATCATCAAGAGTTCATACAAGGGTTGATTCTGTATTTATGAACAGGGTAGGGGGTACCGATGCAAATCCGGTACTGAAGAAGCAGACACATACGTGGTATGGCGAGAACAATATAGAGGAGATTATAAATGCTACAACAAAGTATGTGCTAAAGCATAACTCACGTAACTCAATTACAGTAGGTATGTCTGTTAAACATACCTATGTGAATTTTAAAGATAGTATAGAGTCTGACGATGGTGACTATTTTGAATACCAGACACGGATTAAAAAAAGAGGGTTATGGCTATTGCAGGCATATACTCACTGGCAGCATAAGTTCAACAATAATCTTACTATGAATACAGGGCTGAATTATCAGCAGTTTACATTTAATAACAGTTATGCAGTAGAGCCTCGTGTTGGGTTAAAATATCAGTTAAATAATTCGGCAAGTCTTAGTTTGGGCTATGGTATGCACAGCAGAATGCAGCCAATGTTAACATATTTTGTAGAGACATTTGATAATGGCAGATATACGCAGACTAATAATGATCTGGAGTTTACCAAGGCTCATCATTTTGTTCTGGGTTATGATAAACCTATTAATGAGAATTACAGATTTAAGGCAGAGGTATATTATCAGTATCTGTATAATGTACCTGTTGAGAGAGAATCTTCAAATGTATCGATACTTAATCAGGGGGCAGAGTTTCATCTTGAACGTAACGATAGTTTAGTGAATAATGGAAAGGGCAGGAATTATGGTGTAGAGTTGACATTTGAGAAGTATCTGCATAATAACTGGTATATGTTGTTTACAGGGTCGTTGTTTGATTCAAGATACAGAGGAAGCGATAATGTATGGAGAAATACCGCTTTTGCAGGTAATTTTTCAACAAATCTGTTGGCAGGATATGAGTATAAAATCAGCGATAGTTACTCACTGAATGCAAATGCTAAGATTACATGGGCAGGAGGTAAACGAAATCAGTATATAGATTTAAAAGCATCTATAGAGGAAGGCGAGGAGGAGTATGACGATAGTAAAGCTTATGCAGATAGAGAGAAGGACTATTTTAAGCTCGATTTTAGAGTAGCGTTAAGGAATAACTGTAATAAGTTTAATCAAGAGCTGGCATTTGATATTACGAATCTTACAGGGCACAGAAATGTATATTCGCGTAGTTTTGATGAGAAAAAGGGTAAGATAGATTATGTATATCAGCAGGGATTCTTTTTTATGGTTCTTTACCGCATAAATTTTGGATGGTGATAATAATACTAGTTACAGATAAAGAAAAATCGCCCTGAGAAACAGAGCGATTTTTTATGTTTATAATTTAGAACATCTTCTTTTTTGGTGTGGTAGCAACAAAATCTTTCAGGTAGAAAGGTTCAAAGTATGCTACATCGGCAAATTTATTATTGTTGTAATCTTCAAGTGCAAGCGGAATCATTGTTTTTGCAGATGGAGCTATATTATCAAGCAATACAAATTTACTATCGGTAAGTACCTCTTTACACTTTGCAGCGCCATTTCCGGCCATTATAATAGTGTTCTCTTTAATGTACTCCTGATATGAGTCCTCATCAATAATATCTGCCGATATCTCTTTTATGGTGTCAAGATTGTTGTTAAAGAAAGCGGAGTATACCTCCATTCTTCTGGCATCTATCATTGGTGCAAACAGTTTGTTACCGGAGATACCCTCAGCAACGTCAGACTCTTTTATCTGTATAGCCATTGCTTTAAGTGTGCTAACAGGTATAAGTTTGGCATTTGAGCCGTAACAAATTCCCTTTGCTGTAGATACACCTATTCTTAATCCGGTATAAGAACCTGGTCCCATACTAACAGCTACAGCATCAATATCGGCAGGTTTTATATTGTTCTCTTTTAATAACTCCTCAATAAATACAGTGAGTAGGGCAGCGTGCGATTTATCATCGCTACTCTCTTTTAGCCCTAAACAACGATTGCCCTGCGAAAGGGCAACCGAACATATATTTGTACTTGTCTCTATATGCAACAATACAGGTGTGCTCATAATCTTCGCATTTATATTACTTTGCGAATTTGGTTATTTTTTTTTTTAGTTTCAACACTCATGCCATCTTTTAGCTTTTTTGACACAGCGCTATAAGGACCAGAAACCAGAAGAGCAGTGGTGTCTATACCAGTTTTAATCTGAATATATTTATCGTCCTGAATACCTGTTTTTACCTCAATAGCCATAACAGTTTTATCAGGATTAACTAAGAAAACAACCTCTTTCATCTTATCGCGATCTTCTTCTTCGTTATTTTTGTCTTTTCCTTCCTCTGCAAAATCGTTATTGGCAATATTCGGATTTTTATCATCCTCACCTCTTATTGTTACAGCCTGAATAGGTACTGAAAGAGCATTGTTTATCTCTTTTGTAATAATATCTACAGATGCAGACATTCCTGGTCTGAATGGTTTACGGTTATCTGATGTAAGATCTGCGTACGACTCTTCAAGTACAAGAATTTTAACATCAAATGTTGTTACCTGATCGGCACTACCACCTGTAACACTTGCCGAGTTAGCAATTTCAGTTACTGTACCTTTAAATGTTCTGTCGATATATGCATCTACTTCAATCTCTGCAACGTCTCCAAGTTTAACGCGAACAATATCATTTTCGTTTACATCAACCTTTACCTCCATTCTGTTAAGGTTTGCAATACGCATAATCTCTGTTCCTGCCATCTGAGCTGTACCTACAACACGCTCACCAAGCTCTACATTAAGTTTAGATACTGTTCCGCTCATAGGAGCATATATTGTAGTTTTTACAAGGTTCTCCTGTGCCTCTTTAAGCGATGCTTCAGAGCTTTTTACATTAAACTCTGCTGCCTCAACCTCTGCCTTAGATACTGTATATGCCGATAGTGCATTTTCATAGTCAGAGTCTGATATTGCTTTCTGTTCCCAAAGGCTTTTATTACGTTGATAAACCAATGTATTCTTCTCAAACTGAGCTTTGCTTATTGCAAGTCTTGCTTTAGCAGAGTTTAGTGCTGCAGTTGCTCTGTCGCGCATAGATATGTATGTGTCAGGCTTTATCTTAAGCAGAAGTTTACCTTTGTTTACATATTCACCCTCTTTAATGTTTAGCTCAACAATCTCACCAGATACATCCGGACTGATTTTTACCTCAGTTTCTGGTTGTACTTTACCATTTGCGGTAATTTTTTCAACTATTTTTCTGAACTGTGGCTTCTCAGCCTCAACCTTCAGCCCCTCTTTCTTACCAAAGGCACCATTCTTTTTACCTATAGTCATTACAACAATTGCAATTACAATAACTACACCCAGTATAATAAATAATCTTTTACCTTTCATGTCCTATTATTTTTACCTAATTACTTTAAAGTTAATGGATTTCCTCTATAAAAGTCCAGAATATTTGTTTTAAATATATATTCATACTTTGCCTGTAGCAGATCAGACTCAGCTTTAATAAGCTTATTCTTTGCCTGATTATATTCAAGAGTATTAACCATTCCAACATTGTATTTCTCTTCTGTATACCTGAATGCAGTTTGCATTGCAGCCACACTTTTTTCTGACGATTTAAACTTCTCAATTGCAGCAACAGCATCGTAGTATGCTTTCTGAACACGTTGTAGCAGATCTTTTTTTGCTGTCTCCATCTGAAGTCTGGTTTGCTCTACATTTATCTTGGTTCTGGCAACTCTGCTTTTAGCACTTAAACCATTAAATATTGGTACCGAAAGAGTAAACCCTACATAGTAGCTCATATTATCTTTAAACTGATCGGCAAAACCATAATCCTGCGAAAGAGTTGGCTGATAAAAACTTATAACAGGAGTATTCGAACCCTCAACAATACCAATCTGTCTTGTACCTAACGGAGCATTAAGATCTGGTACCGTTCTGGTTTTTTGAGCTCCTGAATATCTTGTGTTAAGTCCGGCTCCAAGGGTTAATGACGGATAGTATCCACCCTTAGCAATCTTAAGCTCTTTCTCCTGACTCTCAAGTTTAAGTTTTGCACTCTCTATTTCTGGAAGATTTGCAACTGCAAGGTTGTATGACTGAGCAACATCATATAGCTGTTTTGCATGTTGTTCTATTGTAAGATCCGGCTCCTCAATCTCAAAATCATCAAACGATTCTAACTCAAGAATCTGAACAAGCGAAAGATAAGCAAGGTTAAGCTGATTAGTGTATGTAACAACATTCAGCTCCTCAGCAGCTACCTGTGCCTGTATCTCTAGCAGGTTACCTTGTGGGAGGCTACCCGCGTCTACAAGCTTTTTTGTACGCTCCTCTTGTTGTCTGATTATATCAAGCTGATTCTTTGAGTTCTTAAGTATATCTTTATTAAAAAGAATATTAAGATAGGCCGATGCAATATTAACAGCAATATCATTTTTTGTCTTCTCTGTATCTTTAATACTAGCCATAAGATCAAGTTTAGCCTTCTTAATGCTATTCATCTTCTGAAAACCAGAGAATATTGTAAGGTTAGAGCTAACCTGAAAATTGTCTGACTGTATTGTCTGATCTTTTGTAAACTGATATGTTGTTTCATCAAGTGCTCTACCACTATTAATCTGATGGCTTGCAGTTGTCCGTAATGTTGGAAAAAGTGAAGCTCTGCTCTGTGTGTAGGCACTCTCGTTTAATTTAGACTGCAATACCTTTTGTTTGATCTGCAGGTTGTTTTCCATAGCATGTTTTATACATTTCTCTAAAGACCATTTTGTTTCTTGGCCCCATGATACTCCAGAGATAGTAATAAGCATAATTGTTATTAGTGCGTTTTTGCAAAATCTTTCCATATTATTTAATAGTGTATTGTTTTTTTGTTAAACCGAACTGGAATTATGATTAATCTTAATAAAAAAGGTTTAATCGTAATGTTCTAAACAATAATAACAAAAATATTTTGGGTGTTACATTAAATAAAATAATTATATTAAGCGCAATAAAATAACTTAGTATAAGTTATTGAGATTTGTTTTATGTATTGCACGTTAATTTAAACATTTGGAAGAGCATGAAAATTAGGACTGTATAAATTAACCTGTTTGTTTTATTTGCATTGAAAGATAAACTATTACATGAGCTCTGCTATTTGCTCTTGCCCGGAACAGTATTTGCTTAGTGTTAGGTCAAATTGTAGATTGTTCATGTCACCTACAAATAAATTATTTACGTATGAAGATAAGATTATCTATTCGTCAGAAGATTCTTATTAGTGCAATAGGAACCACCGTGTTGTGTTATATCCTGTCTATAGGGTTTATTGCCACGCTGTCTCACAGAAATGCATACAGAGATGCAATTGCTCTGGCCGATCAGAGTGCCAGAGAGGCTGGTTTGGAGATGGAAAATATTCTGGAAAAAAACTTACTTACTGTCCGTACACTTGCTTCTGCATATTCGGTTTATGCTGAGTATGACCAAGAGATGTGGGACAAAATGGTAGTGGATATGTATGTTCCGGTATTTGAGAAATCGCCGGGAATGTATAAAATATGGGATAGTTGGGAGCTTAATGTAATAGATTCTACATGGGACAGACCAACAGGCCGCATAATGAATACTCTGGAGAGGCGCAATGGTAGAATTAGAAAGGAACAAAGAGTTACCAGTCTGGATGGAGATAATGCAATTTATAAGAGATTTAAGGAGAATAGAATAGAGAATATTGAGGAGCCATATAGAGATGTTCATGTAGATAGTGGCAAAGAAGCTCTGATAATGACATCTTTAATGATTCCTATTATGGCAAATGGTACCTATACCGGACTTGTTGGTGCAGATATAACGCTTAATGATTTGCAGAATATTGTAAAGGGTATTAAGCCATTTGAAGGTAGTTTCGGATTTTTATTGTCTAATAAAGGTACTGTAGCGGGACACTCGGTAAAGGATTATCTTACAAAATCGGTTAAAGATCTTTATCCGAATGAGTATGAAAAAGAGGCTTTGCTTGATAGAATTGCAAGAGGTGAAACTTTCTCGTTTGAAGAAAAACTTCCTGATGGTAGTTATAACTATGTTACATTATCACCAATTGTTATTGGAGAAACAGTTACACCATGGTCTGTTGGTGTATCGGTACCATCAAAGGTTATAAATGGTCAGGCAGATAAGATTCTTTTCTATTCAATATTTGAAGGTATTGGGCTTATTCTATTGTTGGTTGTTCTGTTATTGTTATTATCAAATGCTATAGCTAAACCTCTTAAAAAGTTTACTGTATCAATTGGTAATTTGGCACAAGGTAAAATTGGAGATGACCTTAAGATTAATCTTAATAGCGGCGATGAGTTAGAGGATATGGCATATGAGCTTAGCGATTGTATTGATGGTTTAAATGCAAAAGCAGAATTTGCCAGAGATATTGAGCGTGGAGATTTTTCAACATCGTTAAAACTACAGAGCGATGAGGATAAGTTAGGATTATCGCTGGTAGCAATGCAGGAGAGTCTTAAAAAAGCTAAAGATTTAGAAGAGAAGAGAAATAAAGATGACGAGGTTAGTGTATGGACAAATGAGGGACTTAACCATTTTGCAGAGACACTTCGTCAGTCGCACGATAATATTAATGAGCTAAGTTATCTACTTATAAAGAGTCTTGTAAAATACCTTGAGGTTAATCAGGGAGGAATATTCCTGTTTAACGATAAAGAGGAAGATGAGCAGTTACTTGAACTTGTTTCGGCATTTGCATATGACAGACGAAAGTATCATAAGAGACATTATCAGCCGGGTGAAGGACTTGTTGGTGCTTGTGCACTTGAGAAAGAGCGTATATACCTTGAAGAGATTCCTGATGAGTATATAGAGATAGTATCTGGTTTGGGAGGTTCTAATCCGTCGGCACTGCTTCTTGTACCAATAAAGCATGAGAATAATGTTCTGGGAGTTATAGAGCTTGCATCGTTTAATAAGTTTACAGACTACATGATAGATTTCTGTGAGAAAGTTGCAAAGGATATAGGAATGACATTACGAAATGTAAAAATTAACCAGAGTACGAATGCACTGCTTGAGCAGAGTCGTCAGCAGAGTGAGGAGCTATCATCGCAGGAAGAGGAGATGCGTCAGAACCTTGAAGAACTACAAGCAACACAAGAGGAGGCAGCACGCCAGAATGCTGAACAGAATAGCTTGTTTAATGCACTGTCGGCAACGCACTTTGTTGTAGAGTATGATATGAACGGAATTGTACGTTCTGTTAATGATAAGCTGTTAAGAACATTTGGTATTACAGAGGATACTGTTCTTGGAACGCATCATAAAATGAGTTATCAGTTTACCGATGATCAGGAGAGAGATTATGAGCAGTTATGGGCTGATATGAGAAGAGGGAAAGTCAGAATTATGCAGCATAAACTGGAATTTAATAATGTTGTTATGAACCTCTCTGAGGTGTATACTCCAATCAAAGATGTTAAGGGTGATATCATAAAAGTGATAAAGTTCGGACAAGATATATCAGAATTAGTAAAATAGTGCAATCATTTTTTGTTGGTTAAAGCAAAAAGTGTATATTGTGACCGCTTTACATACCCTAAAAATAAGACCTGAGTTCCGGGCTCTGCCTTTCTGGCAGAGCCTTCTCTTTTTTATACTATTCAAAATTCATCTCAACAAGATAACCATTATGTTTTCTTACATTGAAAACCAGATTATTATCTATAATAAGGTATTGCCCTTTTATTCCGGTAAGTATACCTGATATTTCAGGCATCTTGTCTAATCCAACAGATTTAACTTTATCCGGATACTGTTCTACAGGATAATTTATGGTAGTAATTGTGTTGTCTGTATATAGATATTCCGAAAAATCTTCCTTTATATATTCATGTGCCCTGTTTTTTTCTTCCAACAAGTTATAAACAATGTCGTTTTTGTTTGTCAGCATCTTTCGCCAGTTTGTTTTGTCAGCGAAAATATCCTTTAGTTTCACCTCAATCTGTCCGGCAGTATATCTGTTTGGTGTTTTAGCAATAATTATGCCCTCTGTTGCTCCCTGATCAATCCATCTGTAAGGAATATTGTTGTGTTTGGTTACGCCAACCTTTAAACCTCCTGATATGGCAAGATATACGTATTGATCAACCAACATATTCTGTTTTGCCCACTCCATATCTCTTGATATACCAAGGTGCGACTGATCAAGTTCTGGTTTTATAATTGCCGGATCGGCTTCAGGAGCAGTTTTAAAGCAAGGATAGCAGAATCCCTGACTGAATGAAGTCTTTGTTTTTCTACCACATTTTATGCAATTGATTACATTTTTGAAACTGATAGAAATTTTTTTTCCAATTTTCTCATTCAGATAAATCTCATTATCTCCGTTATTTATATAGTAATCAATAGAACCTGATTCTGGTTTTATCGATTTCATTTTTAACATGTTAAATTCCATTGTTTTTCTGTAATTCTGTTTAAAGTGCAAGGTACAAAAAAGAAAAATAGGAATAGTTGTTTTAAAATTTTTAGTACTATGTGTTGCATAGTACTAAAATATTTATCTATATTTGTAATACATTGATAATTGTAAAGTATTGTTCCTTGTATGGATGTTTAGTAGAGATCCATAAGATTGTTTAAAACAAAAATTATTAAACGATGAAGAAGACATGCACAGTTAACATTAGCGGAAGGGTTTTTAATATAGATGAGGATGCTTATGATCATCTTAACGATTATCTGAAAGCTATTGAGAAGAAGATGAGAGATCAGCAGGACGCAGAAGAGGTTATTGCTGATGTTGAGATGAGGATATCTGAGTTATTAGAAGAGCGCATGGTGTTGGCACAGTCTGTAATTACCATTGAAGACATAAGGTATGTGGTGTCGGTAATGGGCAGTCCGGGTGCATTTGCCGGTGATGAATCGCAGGACTGGCAACCTTCGCGCAGTGTAAGAAAACTGTATCGTAATCCGGACGACTCTGTATTGAGTGGTGTTTGCGGTGGTTTGGCTGTATATTTTAATATAGAATCGTGGATTGTAAGGGTAGTGTTTGTAGCTCTTGCAATAGCATTCTTTTCAGGTGGTATTGTATATCTGCTATTGTGGTTAGTACTTCCGGAAGCCAGAACAAAGGCGCAGAAACTTGAGATGAGAGGTAAACCGGTAACTTTTGATAACCTGGCAAAGGCAGCAAAAGATGAGTTTGATAATGTAAAGAAACGTATGAATCTATAATTGTTAAGTTATGAATATAGAGAACACGAAAGCACAAATGAGAAAAGGTATACTTGAGTATTGTATATTATCGATACTGGAGAAGAATGATGCCTACTCATCAAAGATAATAGAGAAGTTGAAAGAGTCGCAGTTAATAGTTGTTGAGGGTACACTTTATCCGTTACTTACGAGGCAGAAAAATGCCGGTTTGTTGAGTTACAGATGGGAGGAGTCTACACAAGGACCACCACGTAAATATTACTCACTAACAGATCTGGGCAGAGAGGTACTTGAAGAGCTTGATAAATCGTGGAAAGAGCTCGTTGATGCTGTATCGCAAATAAGAAGCGATGATCAGGCGAATATTGTTAAGGAGTAACTATAATATAAAGTATAACCCAATAATCTAAAACAGATTAATGGAACTAATAAACAGTTAATATTAAACTATTAAGATGAATTAGTAGCAGATTAAATATGCATTAAAGAGGTTATTGTGCAAATTAGATCTGACCATTGAAAAGAAAAATTAGACAAATGAAACGGACAAATAGAATAAATATTAGTGGATTGGTATTTAATATAGATGAGGATGCTTATGAAGCACTCGATCTGTATATAAACCAGATAAAATCAAGATTTGCTGATTTGGATGAGGCAAATGAGATTGTAGGTGATATAGAGCAACGGATATCAGAGCTATTTCATGAACGTTTAAACGACTCAAAAGAGATAATTACTATAGAAGATGTACAGTCGGTTATAGATATTATGGGTAAGCCTAGTGATTATGGTGATGAGCCGGAGTATGACAGTGAACCAAAGGTAAAACGCAGGATGTATCGTGATACTGAGAATGCGCTTATATCGGGAGTAGGATCTGGACTTGCTGCATATTTTAGTGCAGATGTATCTATTGTAAGATTGATAATTGTAATATTATCACTGATTTCACTTGGTACAGGACTATTGGTATATGGTCTGCTTTGGGTAATAATTCCTGCAGCAGAAACTCCTGCTCAGAAACTTGAAATGAAGGGTAAGGTTGTAAATATTGGTAATATCCAGAAGAATATATCAGAGAGGGTAAATAAGATTGATAATAGCGGTGTTATTAATAAGATTGGTTATGCTCTTGGCCAGATTGTTCATGCTTTAGGGAAGATAATATATATTATTCTGCGTATTGTATTAGTCTGTATAGGTATTGCATTTGTACTGGCAGGTATTGGAATATTGTTTGGGTTGTTTATAGGGCTTTTTGTACAGTCATCGGGCTTCTTTGGCGATATGTTTATATGGGATGAGATATCAAGAAGATTGATACTACATGTAGCTCCTGTTTCTACAATTTTGTCGATGTGTATTGCCGGATTTGTCGGAATTCTTATACCATCTATATTCCTTATATATGCAGGAATTAAGATAATATTTAAGTTAAAATCAAAGGATAAAGCATTTGTATTGTCAGGTATTGCAGTATGGTTTGTTTCGGTATTGGTATTTGGAATTACAATAGGTATTGTGGCTCTTAATTTTACTCATAACGACAGAGTTATAGACAGGCATAAGTTGTCATCAGACAGTGATACCATTTATATAAAGGGTAATAGTATTTCTGATTACAGAACCCTTAGCAGAGACAGATCTGTTAATTTTGAAGGGGCAAATATATATACAGATATGTATGGTGAAGAGTTATTTGTTGAGCCGGAACTGCATATATATAAGGGCGATAAAGATTTTATAGAGATTGAGCTGTATAAGGAGTCGCAGGGTTCAAATAAGATGGATGCAATAGATAATGTATCGTCGATAAAGTATAATTATGAGTTAAAAGGTGATACATTGTATCTGGACAAATTGTTTAAAATTGGTGATGGTGCAAAGTGGAGAGCTCAGGAGATTGATATAATTGTATATATCCCGGAAGGCAAATATTTTAATATAGATTCTAACACATACTCTATACTTGATTATTCTTGGATATTATCCAGAGTGTACTCTTATAATATGTCAGAAAAAACATATGTAATGGGAGAAGATAAGGTTGAAGAGTCTAAATAATTTGTAATCAGTAATTAAATGGAGTAGTACTGCTGAAACGTGCAGTATTGCTCCGTTTGATGAATAAAAAAAATGAAAAAAAAGTTCATTTTTTTGTGCGTAGTGTTTGCATGGAATAAAATAATACATATCTTTGCAACGCATTTGAAAACAACCACGGTTGTTAAGTGATGCAAAAACAAGTTTGACCCATGGTGTAATGGTAACACAGCAGATTTTGATTCTGTCATTCTAGGTTCGAGTCCTAGTGGGTCAACAAGAAGCTCCACAGTTTGTGGAGCTTTTTTTTTGATTAAACTTTTTTGTTGAATCGTTATCTTACCTTCTGAGAAAAAACTATTACTTTTTAATAAATGATAAAATTAATTGCTAATGAACAATTCGTTAATTAGTCATCAGCTTAAGTCCGCACGACGATCGCCAATTTTTGGTAAAAGTGTAGGTATTAAAGTGTTGATGGGATTCCTGTTTTTCATAATTCTGCTTGATATGCTTGTGTTTGCGTTTCACTTTGGGGGTGAATTGGCAAAGCATTCGTCTGATCCAAAGCAGGAGTTATTGAGTTACTTTTTGTATTATTTTGGTGCTATGCTATTGGTAAGGTCTATGTTTCAGAAGTTACCAACAATGGCAGTTACACCATATCTGCTTTTACCAATAAAAAAGTCAAGATTGGTAAACTTTATACTAACCAAGCCTTTTTATAATGTATTTAACCTGATTCCGTTGGTGTTAATATTACCAATAATGGCATCAATATATAAGTCGGTATCAGCTGCTGATGTGTTTATGATACTTGTTGTAGGATTGGTTTCTGATATGTTTGTTAATTATTTGGCAATGTATATAAAGCGTGTACAGATAAAGCACGAATTTGTATATTATATATTTCTTTTTACAATACTATCGGCATTTGCATTAGAGTATTTTGCTATTGTTGATATAAATGCTTTATCAGGTGCAATGTTCATGAGTATACTTAATAACCCTGTCTATATTTTTGTTCCTGTATTGTTGTTTGCAGGTATATATTATGTAAACTATCTATTATTGTATAATAACTTTTCGTTAGAGGAGTTTTCAAGAGGTAAAGATTCCAAGAGAGGGTCATTGGGTGGAGTAACCTATTTTGAGCGATTTGGTAAAGTTGGGGAGTTTATACTGCTTGAACTTAAGATGATGATAAGGAATAAACGAACAAGAACACAGCTGTTTATGTTTCCGATATTTGCTCTTTATGGTTTGCTGTTCTATACAAAACCAGATATTATGGATATGAATGGCTTTCTGATATTTGTTGGTCTGTTTATGACAGGTGGTTTTATGATGAGTTTTGGGTTGTACTTTTTTGCATGGGAAAGTAGTCACTTTGATCTTGTTCTAACTGCAAATTCAAGCTACGATAATTATATAAAGAGTAAGTATAACCTTATGGTTATGATGTCGGTAATAATGTATCTTATTACTATACCTTATGTGTATTTTGGGGTACAAATTCTGTTAATAAATACTGTAACATTCCTGTTTAATATAGGTGTTAATAGTGTGTTGTTACTATATTTTGCTACTAATAATAAGAAACACATGGAGTTGTCGCAAGGTTCTGCATTTAACTTTCAGGGAGTAAGTGGTCAGCACTTTGTTTTAATGATACCTCTTTTGGTTTTTCCTGTAATACTGTATGCTCCTTTTGGCATAGCCGGTTTTGCTAATATTGGTTTTGTAGCTATAGGTCTTTTGGGAGTTATAGGGGTAATATTTAGAGATAGTTTATTGCGCGGTGTGACACGTAAATTTATTCAGCGCAAACACAGAATGGCCGAAGGTTTTAGAATGAAATAAAAACAGACATCATGATAAAAATAGATAATTTAGGAAAAGCATATAACGGAACTGTTGTATTAGATATAAAGGAGTTAATTATTGGTCAGAATGAGAGTTTTGGTCTTGTTGGTAATAATGGTGCCGGAAAGACAACTCTTTTCAGGCTTATTTTAGATCTTATAAGAGCTGATAGAGGATGTGTTGAATCTAAACATGTTAACGTAACAAAATCTGATGATTGGAAAACATATACAGGAAGTTTTCTTGATGAGGGATTTCTTGTTGATTTTCTTACTCCTGAAGAGTATTTTAAGTTTGTAGCTAAGATTAATTCTGTATCTGATACAGAAATGAATATTCTGACAGATAAGTTTTCGGATTTTTTTGGTGGAGAAATTCTTGGTAAGAATAAATACATTAGAGACTTTTCTAAAGGAAACCAAAAAAAGATAGGAATATTTGCTGCTTTAATGAGTAATCCGGAGATCGTTATTCTGGATGAACCTTTTGCTAATCTTGACCCGTCTTCTCAGATACGTCTTAAGCAATTGCTTAAAGAATTTAAAGATGATAATAATGTAACTATGTTAATATCATCGCATGATCTGAGTCACGTTACAGATGTGTGCGAACGCATTGTAGTGTTAGAAAGAGGTAATGTGATAAATGATATAAAAACATCTGATGAAACTCTGGCACAGTTAGAGAACTATTTTAGTGCGTAGTTAAATTTAAAATAGAACCATAACAGGATAGTGTTTATCTGCTATCCTGTTTTTTATATCTTATTCGGAGCAGAGAGTTGCATTTCATGTGCACGTCATGTTCTGTCAACGGAAATGGTTGGTATTGTATCTCTCCGGTCGCTTAGCCCTTATCAGTACTGTCTCAGGAGAAATTTTGAAATCAAACTCATCCATCTCACGGTACCACGACAGGTAATTGTGTAGATATTTTGTGGCTACACCTCTGAATCGCTCCATCCAAACCTGTAAGTCAAATTGATACTTCTCTACATTCTTTATGTGTACAACATCCTTCTTTACTGACTCTCTCTTCGGAATACTCAATACGCCATGTCTTACATTATTCTCCTTTGTATATTTCAGATATACAGCCTTGTTCTGACTACAGAACAGCGTGTCTTTTGTAAGAAGTTTTGATAGATCTGGTTTCAAATTATCTGCACTAAATTTTAAGAAAATATCATCAAATGTATTCTTGCCTCTGTCTCTGCAAAACAGTGTAAATACACGACTCTTAGATGGGATATGTTTTACTGACTTATATCCTCTTTTGCGTGGTTTACGTCTCAGTTTCTTATTACCCTTATCTGACCATGCAAAGATTAGTTCATTTGTCTCTACAATACCGGATAACTTCTCTGGTTTTATCTGGTTTGCATTCTGAAGAAATCTGTGGCGCCATCTAAATGATGTATTTCTATGTACACCACACTCTGCGGCTGCTTTGCGTATACTCAATCCATCTATAAGGCATTTCGCATAAGCTAACCAACGCCCTTTCTTTCTAAGATGGGCAAGTGGTGTGCCTGTTAATACATTAAATGTTTTACTACAATCCTTACATTTGTATCGTTGAAGATCATTTCGTATTCCCCATTTATGCAATGACTTGGATTTACAGTGAGGACAACTTCTACCAACCTCTGTTTCATCATTATTCAGCATGTATGATACAAACTTTACCGAATCCCTTTTTTCTATAGCCTCTTTAAGGCGTGAATAACTCTTTGTATCAAGATTATTTACCGATTCTATAAACTTAACAATGTTCTGTGTCATAACTACCTTTCTGATTGTCTACGAAGACAACAAAACTGAGGTTACATACTTAACGTAAACAGAACATCACCTCAACACCTAAACATCCAACCAACACCTCTCTTAACAACTCAATGAACAAGGCAAATGAAAGAAAATACATTCGTTCAAATAGGGGTATTATCAATTTTTGTTAAAAGCTATATGAGATAAATAATATACTTCTTAAAAAGGGGGCGTAATAGCCCCTAAATCATATCTATCTTCCTAATTCAGATTTTAATTCAGCAATCTCTTGCATTAACTCTTTCTCTTTTCTGTGCCACTCTTCATTAGTTGATTGCAGTTCCTCCATATTCTGTCTCATCTCCTCTTCCTGACTTGCTAACTCTTCTGCTTGAGATTTTGACATTTCAAGTAAATTAGTTGTTTTTATAGCAATCTGAGCAGAAGTTAGTGTTGAAGCAATATTTTCAGCAACCTTTTTCAGAAAATCAATCTTATACTGCTCTATTTTGCTAAAGGATGCCAGTTCAAGTATTCCCATAACACTATTGTCAGACAACATAGGAATCAAAATAAGATTATTCGGATTTGCACCACCTAATCCGGATGTTATGTTTATGTAGTTATCAGGAATATCTGTCATATATATCATATCCTTTTCTATAGCACATGTTCCAACAAGGCCTTCACCAGCCTTTACAGATCTTTTTATATATTTTTTCCTGTCATAGGCATATGATGCTGAAAGGTTTAATATATTACTATCTTCCTGATCTGTTATAAATAAACCACCCTGATTAAATTTGGAGTAGTTTATAATCTCTCTTAGTACATCATTGGCCAGAGTATTAATATCCTGTTGATTTCTTCTTAATATATCAGCAATATTAGAGAGACCTGTCATTATCCAGTTTCTCTCTTCCTCCTCAATAGTTCTTTTCTCATCTCTTTCTCTGGCTGTTATTAAGCTGCTGCGCATATTTAATAAAGAGATACCAAGAATATCATCATCAGAAGCTTTCTCAAAATCAGATTTGAATTCACCTTTTCCAATGTTACTCGCAAATTCAGATGTCTTTTTTAAGTTGTTAATAAGATTATTGAGTGAATTGGAAATTTGCTTTAGCTCGTCATCACTATTGTGTTCAATAATATCAAGTTTGCCCAGAGCCATGTTGTCGGTAGCGCTTATTATCCTTTTAATAGGTTTTATAATAGATCGTTTAATATTTATGCTAATAAATATAATGATTATTATAAGTATTATTCCGGTAATTAGTAATCTTTGATTTGTTCTGTCAGCACTGTCGTAAATGGTATTGTCAATCTCTTTTTCAACCTTTGTAAAGGTATCAAGATATGTACCCGTACCTATCCAATAATCTGTTCCTTGAATCATCTCGCAATAAAGGAGTTTTTTAACCTTCCCTGCACCGGGTCTGTTATAATGTCCATATGAAAAACCACCCCCATTTCTGGCAATATCATATAGTTTTGAGTCAGGAAGAACCTTGCCCTCAAAATTCTTATTTTCACTAATATATATACAAGTGTTTTCTTTATAAATATAGTAATATCCAGAGTTATCAAATTCAAAACGCAGATCATTAAGATAAGTACTAAAGTGTTTGTATGCCGAATCCTGATTAGTAATATTATTAATACTTAGACCCTTTGCTAAAGTTTTGCTGATGAGATTGGTTGCTGTTTTTATTTTTATCCTCTCTGTAGAATCTAAAATAACTGAAGTTTCATTGACAGCAATACTTCTTAGTTTCTGGTTACCAAAGAAAGATTGTACTACAGATATAGTAATAGCAGCAATAATAACAATCATTAACAGATTGTTTTTTTGAGCAATCTTTAGCTTCCTGCTAAAAAATTGCAAATAGTTGTGTTGTATCATGGTGTGTTTATTTGTTACTAAAATAGTAAAAAGAAAAACTTAAAATATTAACTATTGTTGATAAATGATAACAAATAGTGCGTAGAATGATGATTGTGTGAGATTAAATATCTTGTTAATAGATATTTAAATATATGAGTGCACTGTGTTATTTTTACAATAATTTATTTTTTACTAAAAAATACCAGTCAGAATATACTGATATTTCTCTTTGTTATATGTGGCAGATTCCAAAACTGAAATAAAAGAGTACACTATGTTACGAACAATAATAAACATCTGTTTGATGATCAGACTATTTAAATAGTGTGAGTGATATTTCTAATATAGAAACAATAAAGGTGTTAACCTCGTATACATACTTGAAATAAACCTTGGAACAATGAATGTAAGCTATACTTATTTATCTATTACAGCATTAAAATATATCATAAAGAGTTTGATTTGTCTGGCGTTTTGTGTAAACATAAGCTATGCACAGAACCCTGAAACAAAAGTCAGCTTTAATGATCCTGACGAGCTTGTTAATGGTATCGGTTATCAAGCTGTTTTAAGAGATAAAGATGGTAAAATTCTCCAAAATGAGAGTGTTCATATAGAACTGAAATTGTATTCCGGAGAGAATAGTAAGATCCCAATATATGATGAAGTTCATAGTGTTACCACCAATATGTTTGGAATAATTAATGTTATATTTGGTTTAGGAGAGAGTGCAGATGATTTTTTTACTGTTGATTGGCGTGAAGGACCATTCTATCTTGAGGTTGTTATTGAGGGAGATCTGTTTGAAAAAGTAAAGCTAAAAACGGTTCCTACTGCTCTCTATGCACAAAAATCATATACTTTTATAACAGGTGAGTATAGCAAACTTTCAAATGAACCTGATCCTGATGCATTTGTAGATACTGCTGATCTTAAAAGCTTAAAAGGGTTTATTCCAAAGTATCCGGAATTGCCATCAACATCTTTTAAAGGAAGGTTAATATACAATGAAGCAGATAGTTTACTATATACCTACGATGGTGTTACATGGAATAAGGTTGGAGGAAATGTTGAGCCTCCCAAAAAACTTTCTGAGATATTAACGATAAATAATAGTGCCTCAAACAAACAAATATCAAATCTTTCAGAACCAGTTGATGATACAGATATTGCAACTAAAAACTATGTTGATGTTCAGGTCTCGTTTGGTAGTGGCAAGAAATATTCAGGAGCAACCCCTCCGGATAATCCGGCATTAGGAGATATATATTACAATACTAATGATAAGCTCCTCTACTATTTTGTTGATCCGGAATGGATTGTTGTTGGGTCAGGAGGAGTATTATTAAGTGAAATGTTAGGAGGTTCAGAGAGTGCAGATAATAACCCGATAAAAGACCTTGGGAATCCTTCAGGGTTGCAAGATTTAGCAAATAAGTTCTATGTTGATAAGAGTATTCAGTTAAGCTCAAATGCTATGCTTGCTTATGATACTCATCCCGAATCACCAATACAGGGAAGCATATATTACAACACTTTGGATAAAGTTCACTACTATTATAATGGTACTGACTGGATGCGTGTAGGTGGTGATATACCAACTATTGGATCTATTTTAACATTGGATAATGATGCAGGAGGAAATCAGATTAAAGAGTTGGCAATACCTGCTAATGATAATGATATTGCTACTTTGAAGTACCTAAACAGTAGAAAAGATAATATTGATGGTGCAGTAATTACATCAGAAACAAATCCTGAAACAGGAAGTCTGGGTGATATATTCTATGACATAAATGGTGGAGTGATAAAATATTGCTCCTCAGTAGGAACACCTCCAACATGGTTGCCTATTGTTCCTGTTAATAAATCTTTTCAGGAGATATTGTCACTCAATAATAGTGCTGGAGGAAATAAAATATCTAACCTTGCAGCACCAACAACTGATGCTCACATATCAAATAAGTCTTATGTTGATACGAGGGCTGAATCTGTAGGTAGTGTGGTTTATTCATCTCAAGCACCACCATCATCTCCATCTTTAGGGCAGATATACCTTAACCTAAATGATAATAATCTCTATTACTATAACGGAACATCATGGAACCCTGTAATTAATACAAATGTGTCATCGTTATCAGCATTACTGGCATCAGGTAACGATGCTAATAATAAGAATATATCAGATTTGGCAGACCCTGAGAATGATTCAGATATGGCTACATTAGGTTTTGCTTTACAGGTTATATCGGGAGAATATTCAGAGGAGAAACAGTTAATATTTACAATTGGTTATGATGGAAGCTGGAACTCAGAGGTTATTCCGTTATGGAAAACACCTCTTGGTAAGAGAGTAGATATTTTGGAGGTAAGTGCATATGCAATTGGGAATGATATACCTGAACTTAAATATAAACTTGAATTGAGACCAGAATCCTCATTATCAGAATCAGGATCAAATCTGTTTGATTATTCAATAGCAAATCAGGAGGGTGATGAAAAAACATCTTTTACCGGAGGAAATGGAATTCTTGGAGAGAATCACCTGGTACTTGTTACCTCAACAACTGGTGCTTTGGTATCTGGATTTGTTAATTCGTTGACTCTGGTAATTGTCTATAAGGAGAGGTATTAGATAAATGAAAAGTATGATTATGAATTGGTTATATAATATAAGAGTGTTTGTTTGTCTGCTATTTGTGTACAGTACATATACATTTGCCGCAGGAGAAATAAACACCCCAAATGCAAGCACAGAAGCTCCGGGAATGACACCTCCTGATCCTCAGGAATTTGTTATTACTTTAGAGGTTAAGACTTATTATAGTTTTGATGTAAGGAATTTTCTGATAAATAGTGGTTGGGACGGAATTACACCTGTAAGAATCATTATACCTGCCGGTACAGTAATAGGATCTGAATCAACATCAACACCCTCGTTAAATATCAGAGATGTACGTTTTCCTGAAAAGGTGACAATAGAGAATCATGGAGAGATAATTGGTAGAGGAGGAAATGGAGCCAGATCTAATTGTGGAGACTATCGTTATGGAAATACCCACTCTAACGGATATGCGGGAGGTCCTGCAATAGGTATGAGCGGTGATGGTACAATAATAATAGATAATCATGGTCTGATTGCCGGCGGTGGTGGCGGCGGCGGCGGCGGTGGTCTTGGTAAATATGCCAGTGCCGGTGCTGGTGGTGGTGGTGCTGGTGTTCCTGCCGGAATTAGAGGAGACAGAGGAAAAAGTCCGTTGTATGGTGGATATAAGCTTGCGGCAGATGGAACAAAATACACCGGAGGTAGAGGTGGAAATCCAACATATTGTTATAAACGAGGATGGGCCGGAAATGGTGGTTGTGGTGGTAATCTTGGAAGTGCAGGTTGTAAAACTGCCGGTTATGGTGGCGCAGGAGGTAATGCAATTAATAAGGAAGATGATACAATGTTTTCATGGATTAATATTGGAAATGTAGCTGGTGCGAGTCCAAGTGGACCAGTTATATCATCTATAACTTCAGAGCCAGCTCAACCAATAACCGGACAGCCTGTAGAGATTAAATGGGATGTGACTGATGCAACAAATATGTTATTATATATTGGGGATGATCAACCAGTTAATGTTACTGGACAGAGTAGCCATACTGTAACGTTCTCTGAATCCGGAATTAATTCAGTTAGATTGGTTGCAAAATCAGCAACAAACGTTTCGTCAGAAAGAACACTGGATATACTTACAGCGTATGCTCCGGCAACAGTTAACGATATATCTGTTAATCCGCTTGTGGTTGAATCGGGAGATGATGCAACTGTAACATGGGATATTGATGATGCTGACAGGGTTGAGATATATAGTCCCGACGATCAGAATTATAATCCGGCTGTAGATGTAACGAATAGTGAACCGTACAGTATAACTCCACCTACTGGTTCCGGAGTTTATACATATGTTGTAAGAGCTACAAATCCGGATGGAGAAGTAACAGAAGAGACTTTTTATATAAATGTGAGACCATTCTATATGGTACCATATTCATTAAGATTTGATAATATAGAACGTTCCGGTGCTGATATAAAATATCTTAAATATACACCGGATACTGATGGGAACAGAAAAAAATGGACCCTTAGCTTCTGGATAAAACTACTAAAGAAGGATAAATCAATGTCTCTGTTTTCAAGTATAATAACAGGATCAGAGTCACTATATATATTTATTGATGCAGAAGGGAATATATATATAATAGACCCTAAAGAGGGGAAAGGCCGTCCGACAAATCTTGGGGCAAATAACCTTTTTACCAGATTGAATGAATGGCAACATGTTGTTATAGTATATGACTCTGAGCAGACTGATCAGAACAGGAGGTTAGAGTATTATATAAATAACACAAAGGCTCCGGTTATGATCTTAAATGACTATCCAACAGAGAATGCAGAGTCAAACTTTAATACGGCAACAGGACATAGTATTGGAGCTGTATTAAATAGTGCAGGTGATGCTCCAATGGTTGGAAGAGAGAGTGATTACTATATTTCGGAGATACATTTTGTTGATGGTTTAGTTGTTGACAGAGGTATGTTTGGGGAGAATAAAGATGGTAGATGGGCACCAAAGAGCTACGATGGTCAGTATGGAACTAATGGATATTACCTTACATTCTCTGATCAGATAAACATAGGTCATGATATGTCCGGCAATCAGAACAACTGGCAAGCAGTGGGTAATTGGAGTAAGGATGGAGATAAATATATAGATCAGATGTTAGACAGTCCTACACGAAACTTTCCTGTTATTGATGTTAATAATACATATTCAGAGTTTAAGTTAACAAAAGGAAATCTCCGGTACACAGCTAACACTATTACAGGTAGTGGTAGATCCAGTGCATTAATAACAGATAAGGTTTATTGGGAATATAAAACAAATAATGATATTTCTGATTCAAAGAGATTTTATCAAGGAGTAGGATCAGTAGATATGGAGTTAAGTTATAGTTATCCGGGATCGCAACAAATTAGTGGAGCATTTGATAATTTTCAGTATTTCCATAATAATAATGGTAGTGGAGAGGTTGTATCGCAAGTTACAGGCGAGGGATATCAGTTTGTTGCAAACGATATAGGAAAAGTAGCATTTAATGCAACTGAAAATAAGTTATGGTTCGGAAAAAATACAGAGTGGATAAATAACGGAAATCCGCAGGAGGGATCAAATGCAGCGATCCTTCTGTCTAATACAACTTACTACTCAATAATAGGAGCTAAGAGTATTGCAAGTGAGCAGGTAGATGTTGAGGTAAATTACGGACAAGGAGGGCAGAGTGGTCTGAGTGATTATGTCTTTAATCCTGAGTTGGGTAACTGGATTGTACCTCTTCCGGGGATGATACCTGATGCCAGGTTTGCATATATGCCGCTTAACGGATACTCAACAATTGCTGGAAATGTTTCATTAGCAAGAATCTTATCATTTACCCTTGATCATGAAAGAATACAGCCTTCTGGTAGTATACAGTTTGACTGGTCAGTAACCGGTTCTGATAAAGATGAGATATGGATTGACGGATCATTAATGCAGGATGTAACAGGAACTACTACACTTACAACAACAGCACCTTCAGGTACGGGAGTATACTCCTATATGTTGAAAAGTTATACCTCGGAAGGTGGTGTAACACAACGCTCTCTCTCTTTAACTGTATCAGACGATCTGGTCTTACAGAGCGTAAATATAAATAATGGAGCAGAAAATTCGCCATCATCATCTCCTTTACAAGCAATACCTGTAGGAATGTTGCCAACTGATGCAAGGTTAATTCATAATTGGTTAGTTGATAATGGTTCTGGAGAGCAATCAATAGTTCTTGTAAATATACCATTTGATGGCGGAACATATAAAGACTATTCTGATAACAACTATGTAGGAGCTACAGGTCAATCAGATGGACCGGATTATATTGTTGAGTCCTATAAAAAGGGAGGTGTTAATTTTAATGGGGTTGATGATTTTATAGAATTTCCATTGCCTCTTGGAACATTTTTTAATCAGAATTATACAATTAGTGTAAGGTTTAAACCTAATGGACAGCAGAATGAATCAGCACTAATCAATCTACGTAATTTCAGAAATGACAATAGCTCAGGCGATGTAAGAGCAGGACAGATATTATTAATGCCTGATAAGCGATTAAAGTTTATGTGCAAAGGATCTTCTGATGCTACGGTTATTACAAAGATGTCATCAACAGGATATAATGATAACTGGAATCACCTGATTATATCTAAATCGGGAAGTGAGTACCGGGTTTACCTTAATGGTACTGAGTTAACTGAATTAAGAACAACAGTATCAGGGAGTACAATGATATCTGATTATAACATACTAATGGGTAAACATAAATATGTAGAATCAGGAAATACAGTAGAGACCTATTATAAAGGCGAAATAGATGAGTTTCTTATTCTGAAAAGAAGTATTACGCAAGAACAGGTTAGTTCTATGTTTAATAACGGATTAAGTATAATTCAGCCCTCAGAGATTAGTGAAGGTGAGAAATGGAAAGTAAAGGTTGTTGCAACAGATAATACAGATTATACATCAGTAAAGATAAGCCAGATAATAACAGTTGATGAGAATTCGAGACGTATAATTATTGTTGGGAAGTAATAAAACTAGAAAAACAGAGTAACATGATAAGGTTAGGAAGAAATATAAGAACACTTTTTGTAATGTACCTGTTATTTATGCTATTAACAGTTTGTGCACATTCACAAACCAGAGTTAATAACAAAGCAATAAAGAGTAGCGGACTGGAATCTGTATTCTCATATCAGGCAGTTCTTAGAGATAACCAAGGAATGGTTATGGCTAATACCGATGTTGCAATAACAATATATATACGCGAAAAAACAAGTAGCGGGGAGATCTTATATACAGAGAATCATAATGTTAAAACAAATAGATTTGGTTTAATAGATATTCTTATCGGAAATGCAAATGAAGGTATAGGAATTGATAATATAGATTGGTCTGATGGTCCATATTTTATTGAGGTTGCTGTTGGGGGCAGAACATTAGGAACAAGTAAAATACTATCTGTGCCAATTTCTGTATATGCAGCTGTTGCCAGAAAATTCATAAAAGGTGATTACAATAACCTTCAGAACCCTCTTGATTTGAAAACATTTGTTACAAAACCAGATGTAGAAAATATGATGGCTAATATACCGGTATCTGATCAACCACCGGCCGGAAGCCTTACAGGTCAGGTATATTATAACTCAAATACAGGTACTGTATTCTCATTTGACGGATCAGTATGGAAGCCTATTGAGGCAAGTAGTGGTGAGATATTTAGCAAACAGTTTAGTGAGTTGTTGTCTGAGAATTCAAGCGCTGGAAATAATAAAATATCGGAGCTGAATGTTCCGGAGGATTCACAGGATGCAGCAACAAAAAAGTATGTAGATGATAAAGTTGCTTTTTCATCAAGTGCGACTTATATATCAAATACAGAACCCGAGTCTCCATCACTGGGATTTGTGTATATGAATAGTATTGATAACAGATTATATTATTGGAATGGTACAGAATGGTTACCTGTGGGTATGAGTGGACAGATATTTAAAAATATGTTAGTTGTGAGCTCAAGTGCCGGAGACCATTATATAAAAGACCTGCCTAACCCGGTTGATGATAATGATGCTGCAAATAAACGATATACAGATAACGCAATATCGGCAATAGATAATAGTACTCCCGTAGGAAGTACTCCTCCTGAGGATCCGGGTATTGGTGATATATATTATAAAACAACCGATAAATTATTGTACTATTTTGACGGAACAGACTGGATAAAAATGGGAGGAAATACAGTGCTATTGAGTTCTCTGTTATCTGATAATTCAGATGCGCAGACAAATAAGATATCTAATCTTGGAGCTCCTTCAGAAGAAAATGATGCAGTAAGAAAAACAGATGTTGACAACGTTATATCAACAGCACCGCAGGAGATGGAAACTTCAGACTCTCATCCTGCTGATGCCTTACTGGGAGAGATATACTTTAATACCACAGACAGAAGCCTCTATTATTATAACGGAACAGATTGGATTAAATTAAACTCTGAATCATTGATATTTGGCGATATCGTTACCAACGATAACGATGCCGGAGGTAATAAAATAACCTCATTGGCAGATCCGATAAATGATAGTGATGCTGCGAATGTAGGGTATGTAAATACAAAAATAGATGGAACTACCGCAACAACTGCTTCTGGTAATGTTTTGCCGGATAGTGGTTCGTCTGGAGAACTGTTTTTTAATACAAGTGATAATAAGTTGTATTATTATAATTCAGAGCAGTGGTTGTCAATTGAGTCAAATAGTTCGTTGTTGTTAAGTACAGTATTAAGTAATAACAATAGTGCTGGAGGAAATAGAATAACTGGTGTTGCAAACCCTAATAGTAATCAGGATGCAATTACAAAAGGATATGTTGATGCCTTGAAAGGAGGAACACAAGTATATTTTAAAGAGAAGGTTTTTACTGTAGGTTTTGATGGTAACTGGAGCAATGAAATGGTTCATCTGTGGAGAACGGCACATGACAAAACTATATCAATAACTGAAGTGAGAGCATATGCTGTAGGTCCCTCAAATGCCCAGATTAATTTTAGTCTGGAGATTCGTGCAAATGATCAGTTAGGAGCATCTGGAACAAAAATTTTTACAGACCAGCAGGCTACATCTGAAGGAAACAGAATAAGAAGTTTTAATAGCGGAGCTAATATTAATATTCCAATGAAATCGCATATAGTGTTTGTAACTTCTGCAGATGCTGGTGTTGTGGAAACAGTTAACTCAATAAAGATAGTAGTATACTATCAGGAATAATTAAATGACTATATGTTATGTGTAAGAAAATTTTTTATATAAAATCCAACAATATCAAATTGATGATAGTAGCAGTTTTTGTTACCCTCTTTTGTAATGTTTATTCACAGCGGTCTGAAAATAATACTGTTGAGAGCACATTTTCATATCAGGCAATACTTAGAGATGATGATGGGTTGGTTATATCAAACAAGGACGTAAACTTATCTATATATATATACCATAAAACAGAAGGTAGTGTACCTGTATTTAAAGAAGAACATAATCTGGTTACTAATGCGTACGGATTAATTGATATTGAGATTGGTGGAGGTACATCTGCAACAGGAAAATTGTCAGATATAGATTGGGCGGATGGACCATATTTTCTTGAGGTTTTGGTTAATGATAAAGTACTAAGATTTAACAAAATTCTAGCTGTTCCTTTTGCTAATTACGCAAATATTGCAAACACATTTCTATATGGCGACTACTATGCACTTGAGAATATTCCTGATTTGCAAGACTTTGTTACTAAAATTCAGATAACAGAGATGGTAGGTGGTATACCTGTGAGTCCGTTTGCTCCGTTAGACGCTGTGGAGGGGCAGATATATTATAACTCAACAGATAATAAAATATATTCATTTAACGGAACCAGTTGGAAACTATTGGCTGCTACCGATTCTGAACTTTTTGGAACTATTTTCAGTGATATGCTTGCATCAGATAATAGCGCAGGAGATAATAAAATCACAAACCTTGCTGAACCTGTTGAAGATACCGATGCTGCTACAAAGAAATATGTTGATACAAAAATAGAGTTCTCCGGAAGTGCTACATATACCTCAGATCAACATCCGGGGAGCCCTACACTGGGTTATGTATACATGAATACAACCGATAAGAGATTATATTATTGGAATGGTCTGGAATGGTTGCCTATTGGAGCCAGTGCTTTGTCTCTAAAGTCAATGTTGTCAGATAACCCTAGTGCAGGATCAGAGAATATTACAGATGTTAAAGATCCTGTTGATGATCAGGATGGTGTTACGCGAGCATATGTTGATAAAAGAATAAACGATTATATAGGAAGTGTAGATGCCGGAACATTACCATCATCAGGTGATGTGGGCGATATCTATCTTAATACTGCTGATAATCTTTTGTACTACTATAACGGAACAAGATGGCAATCAATAAATGTTAGTGCAAATACACTTGATAATATATTATCTGCAAATTCTAATGCAGGATCTCAAACAATTACTAACCTTGGTGCACCATCATCCTCAAATGATGCGGCAACAAAAAAATATATTGATGATGAAGTGGAGGATCGCAGAAGTGATATATATACAGGGACTAATCCGGCAGCAGGGGAGAGTGGAGACCTATACTTTAATACAAATGATGCTTTATTATATTTTTATAATGGAGATATGTGGTTACCATTAAGGTCAAATGTGTTACAATTATCAGAGATGTTATCAATAAGTAATGATGCTAAAGGAAACCAGATAACAAACCTTGGAGTTCCTTCTGATAATAGCGATGCAGCAACAAAAAAATATGTTGACGATAAAGTTGTTGAGGCGTCCGGAACAACGCAAACAGGAAGTAGTTTGCCATCAGGTGGCCAGGCAGGAGATGTTTTTTATAATACCACAGATGCCAAATTATACTATTATAACGGAACAACATGGGTTGCTATTCAAGAAAGTGGTACAGAAACATTAGCAACTACACTGACAATAGATAATAGTGCAGGATTTAATAAGATTACTAATGTAGCTGATGTTGCTCCGGCCAGTCAATCATCAGATGCTGTTAACAGAAAATATGTAATGGAGCAATTGTCTCCTCCAGCAGATCAGCCAATAGTAAAACAGTTATCGTTTACAATTGCATTTGATGGTAATTGGAATGGTGAGGTTGTACCATTATGGCGGACTCCAAGGAGTAGCAGAATAACAGTAAAAGAGGTTAGTGTATATGCAATAGGAAGTATGTCACCATCACTTAAGTTTACTATAGAAAAAAGAGCTTATAATAAACTTGGTGATTCTGGAACTGCTTTCTTTAATGAAAGCACAGCTCAAATGTCAGGTACAGATATTGTTGAATCAGGATTTATTAGTGGAACAAATACAGATATAGATCCGAAAACACATATTGTGTTTGTTACACCAGAAAATGCAGCAGTTTCTGGTCTGGTAGACTGTATGACTATTATTATACTGTATACAGAAAGCCCTAATTAAAAATAATTAAAAGAATCTTTTCTATTGTAATATATACTTAAAAGGGATGTTAACATAGCTCTGTTTTTATGTTATACATGTTTTCTTGCTGTGAATAAATAAACAAAATCTTATTTGTTGCGTGTGATTTTGTACATATGTAATTGGTTAAGTATATTATTAGGCTATATATTTATGCAGTAACAATATTAGATATATGTCTTATACTATAATTTTATCATCTGTATTCGGTGCTGTAATAGCTGTATTACTGGTTATATCATCAATAATATCATTCAAAGAAAATGAACCAACGGCTGCAAAAAGATTGTTGTTTCTGGTGATTCCAGTGTTGTTAATATACTGTATAACTCCCGTATTTATTGCAGATCAGTATTATTATATAATCCTGATTCTTGTCTTGTTACCAGTAATACTCCTGCTATTATTAATAATACCCGCAAAACACATAGTTGATAAATCAGATAACAATTTATCGTTTCAGATTGACGAAAGAGACATAATGTTTTCCAGAAAAGAACTGAAAGAAGGAACAGAGCGGTATGAAGTTTACTATAGGAGTAAAAAAGATATACTTAAACTTGATAACGAGTTTAGAAAACAACCAGGACTTATGAGTCCTGATAGTAAATACTATAGTAAATTTGGATTTAATGCTTCAGATGTATTGTTTGATGTTATAGATATGTTTCACGATTCTGTTACAGGAGATGTAAAGACCTTAAATGAGAAATTTAATGAAAATGAGTATACCCAATTTGTAAAGAATTGGGCAAAACATTTAGGAGCACACTCTGTTGGTATAACAAAACTGGAAAAATATCATCTCTATTCGGTAAAAGGTAGAGGAAGTGAATACGGAGATATAATTGAAAACAACCATGAATATGCTATAGCATTTACTGTAGAGATGGATAAAAAGATGTTAGATTCTGCTCCGAAAGTAACAGCAATAATGGAAACCTCTAAACAATACCTTGAGGGTGCTAAAATAGCTACCCTTATTGCTAAATGGATACGATCAATGGGGTACGATGCCAGAACGCATATTGATGGAAACTATCAGGTTGTATGCCCACTTGTGGCTCGTGATGCCGGACTTGGAGAGGTTGGTAGAATGGGGTTGTTAATGACACCAAAACTTGGACCAAGAGTAAGAGTAGCAGTTGTTACCACATCAATGCCACTAAATATAGATAAACCATTCAGAGGCGATTCTGTGATTGATTTCTGTACAATATGTAAAAAATGTGCTGATACATGTCCCGGGAATGCTATACAAAATAGCCAAAGAGAGATGATTAATGGAACATTACGTTGGCAAATTAGCTCTGAAAAGTGTTTTACATATTGGTGTATAGCCGGAACCGACTGTGGTAGATGTGTATCTGTTTGTCCGTATTCGCATCCTGATAATTTAATGCATAATATCATCAGATATGGAATATCTAATTCCAGATATTTTGCAAGAGTAGCCTTTAAAATAGACGATTTTCTTTATGGTAGAAGACCTAAGCCAAAGAGATTACCTGACTGGGTAAATGATTAGTACATTGATTTTTATAGTGTTTGCAAATGTTATTTAATACGGTTAAACACATATAACATAACAATAAGCTGTATATATGATTATATTTCATTAGATTTTGTACCTTTATACACCAAATATAACATCAGCAAATTATAGAATTTACCGTTGATATTCTGCTTGCCTGTGTTTTAATGTTTAACGGTTTATAAAGGAAATATTAATATGATTATCGATAAAGATAATGGAAAAAAGCTTACCATAGATAGTTTCAATGAATTTGGGTACACACTGGGTTTTAACGATGATAAAAACTTTGATAGTATAATAGATCAGTCGCCAACGGCAATTATTGTTGCAACTGCACCAAAAGGCGAGGTTGTTTATATAAATGATGCAGTTTGGGACTTTAGAGGAGAGACCGATGCAAAACTTACAGGAATAACAATTGAGGAGTATGTTGGCTCCTGGAAAGAGTTCTATCCTGACGGACGACAATACACAAGTGAGGAGATGCCTTTGGCAAGATCATTAATGACGGGAGAGGTTGTTTATGGTGAAGAGATTATTGTTGAGCTTGACGATGGTACACGTAAATGGGCAATAGCTTATTCATCGCCTATACATAAAGATGATGAGATTGTTGCAGCAATTGTGATATTCTCAGATATAACAGAGATAATACAACAAAAGACAAAGCTACAGGAACTAAATGATTTGAAAAACAGATTATTTAAACTGCTGGCACACGACCTTAGAAGCCCGTATAATGCTATAATCGGATTCTCAGAACTATTGCTTAGCTCTGTTGAAAAAGGCGATTTGGAAAGTGTAAAGAGATATGCATTAATAATTAAAGAGAGTGCGCAAAAGGCCTTTCTTACAACAAATAATCTGTTAGAGTGGGTGCTTGCTAATTCAGATGCAATTACCCCAAAGTTTGTTAAAAACAACATACCTCTGTTTGTATCAGAAATAGTTGAGGAGATTAGATTATTCTCAAATAAAAAGGATATCACAATTGTATCTAAAACATTAGTCGATATAGATATTGTTTTTGACAAGGATATGATTGGTAGTGTTGTCAGAAATATGCTTAATAATGCTGTTAAGTTTAGTAATAAACATACTGAGGTAGTTATAAAAGCAGAACAGATTGAAGATAATATAGTATTTAGTATTATTGATAAAGGAGTAGGGATAGCTGAAGAGAAACTATCAACACTATTTACATCAGAAAAAGTACCAAGTCAGCGGGGAACAGACGGAGAGAAAGGATCAGGTCTGGGATTATCTATATGTACAGAGTTGATAAACAAGCATAATGGTGATATTTGGGCAGAAAGTGCAATAGATAAAGGTAGTATGTTTTGTTTTACTTTACCAATGACATTAGAGGCTCAGTTAGAAGAATAGAAGGTTTGTTTTTATAAGCCGTGAAATGAACATATGCTGTTAAATACATTGTGAGCAATAACAATGGCAGCGCATTATGTTTACTTTTGCGGCTCAAGTAAAACAAACTATCATGTCTAAAATATTTAAACCAAAATTATTTTCTCTGTTAAAAGAGGGGATAAGTATTAATACCATAAGAAAAGATCTTCTTGCGGGAATAATAGTAGGTATTGTAGCACTACCTCTTGCAATAGCATTTGCCGTTGCGTCCGGAGTATCGCCTGAGAAAGGACTTATAACAGCTATTATAGCCGGATTTATCATATCGTTTCTTGGAGGAAGCAGGGTTCAGATAGGTGGACCAACAGGTGCATTTATAATAATAGTATTCGGAGTGCTTCAGGAGTATGGTCTTGAGGGGCTCATGATATCAACAATTCTTGCAGGAGTAATGCTCGTTGCATTCGGATTATTGCGGATGGGGTCAATTCTTACATTTATACCACAGCCGTTGATTGTAGGATTTACAAGTGGAATAGCCCTTGTAATATTCTCTACACAAATTAAAGATGCATTAGGGTTACAATTATCAGAAGTACCATCTGATTTTATTGATAAATGGTACGTCTATCTTACAAATCTTGACAAGGTAAATATCACATCAATCCTTATCACAATATCTACAATACTAATCACAGTATATTCAGGTAAACTTATAAAGAAAATACCGGGATCATTTATTGCAATTATTCTTATAACAGCAGCAACAGCTCTGTTTGGATTAGATGTAAGCACAATAGAATCTGTTTTTGGGGCAATACCAACAAGTTTTTCAATTGATATACCATCGGTTGATTTTGGTAATATTGGAATGTATATAAAACCAGCATTTACAATAGCTGTTTTAGGTGCCATAGAGTCTTTATTATCGGCAGTTGTGGCAGATGGTATGATAAGTGGAAAGCACAGATCAAATACCGAATTAATAGCTCAGGGAGTGGCTAATATTATAACACCTGTTTTTGGTGGTATTCCGGCTACAGGGGCAATTGCCAGAACAGCAACAAACGTTAAGAATGGTGGACGCACTCCAATTGCAGGTATAATGCATGCAGTTACTCTGTTGTTAATAATGCTGTTTTTTGGTAAACTGGCTATGCTGATACCAATGTCTTGCCTGGCAGGTATACTTATAGTTGTTTCATACAATATGAGTGAGTGGCGCACATTCAGATCTATCTTAAAAGGTTCAGCATATGATATTGTTGTGTTGGTTACAACATTTGCACTTACAGTACTTGTTGATCTCTCTTTGGCAATAGAGATCGGTATTGTACTATCGGCACTTCTGTTTATGTACAGAATGGCAAAAATTGGCAAGATAATACCTGTTGATACCGATACCGACTCAATTGATACCTATGGAGATCTGCCAAAAGGTGTTGATATGTTTGAGATTAGCGGACCATTCTTTTTTGCTGCAGCAAAGCAGTATCAGGAAGCTCTTGTTAACCTTAATGTAAAAGCAAAGGTGATAATATTAAGAATGCGTCATGTGCCTTTTATTGATAGTACCGGAATGCATAACTTTAAAGAGACGCTTAAGCATTTCAACAATAAAAATATTGAAGTTGTTCTGTCTGGTGTTAACAATGAGGTATCAGTTATATTAAAGAAAAGTGGGATAGAGGACTATATACCCGAAGATAATATTATACCTACCTATACTGTTGCTGTAGAACGAGCTAAAAACATTATTGATAAAATATAAGAGATATAAAATAGTATAAAACAAAAAAAGCTTCTGAATTAACAGAAGCTTTTTTTGTGGGCCCAGCTGGGCTCGAACCAGCGACCCCCTGATTATGAGTCAGGTGCTACTAACCAACTGAGCTATGGGCCCTGAACGTAGAAACAATCATTTACTGTATTGTTCCTGTTTCGGAGTGCAATATTAGGCAATTTTTTTTAATCATCATACATTTTTTAGCATATCTTATACATAATAATTTATTATCGGCATGTATAATTCTGCTTTATAATGCTTTAAGGTGAATATAAAATTAGTTATAAAAATGATCGAACAGATAAGAAGTATCAAAACAAAAAAAAGCTTCTGAATTAACAGAAGCTTTTTTGTGGGCCCAGCTGGGCTCGAACCAGCGACCCCCTGATTATGAGTCAGGTGCTACTAACCAACTGAGCTATGGGCCCTGAACATAGAAACAACCATTACTGTATTGTTCCCGTTTCGGAGTGCAATATTAGGAATTTGTTTTTTATATTGCAAATAAATTTTTGAAAAATCGCCATGAACTCTAAGGTTACAGACAATATTCTGAGTTGTAAAAAAGCTTTTCTTTTTGATTTGGGAGGAGTTATATATCATATAAATCCGTTAAAAACAATTGAGAAATTTAGTGAAATTTTTAAAGATGATATCCTCACAAAAGGAGATATCATAAAAAAAGATCCACTTTTTTCAAACTTTGAGTGTGGAAGAATATCAGAACATGATTTTATATCGGGTATTAAACAGTTCTGTAAACCGGAGACAACTCAAGAAACTATCATCTCAGCATGGAATGCTATGTTAATGAATCTGCCTATAAGAAACCTGATTGCAATTAACAGACTAAGGCAGACACACAAGGTATTTATGCTAAGCAATACCAATAAGATACATATTGACTATATTACCAGACAACTTAAGAATAACGGACTTTGGGAGCTGTACAACAGATGTTTTGACAAGATATACTACTCATATGAGATAGGTTGCGCAAAACCTGATAAAGAGCCATTTAATTTTGTGCTTAGCGAAAACAACCTTAAAGCTAGCGATGTAATATTTATTGATGATAGTGCTGAGAATATAGAAACAACTACCGAAATGGGAATATATTCTGTTCATCTTAAGACAAATTCCGATCTTACAGCTTTAATATAAATCAGTTTTTTTAAATATATCTCTTATTATAAGATAGTAAAATATCACTGCTAAATAAAAGAAGAGATACTGTAAGGATTCCAAATTAGAACAATTTGGTTGTACCGACTCCCTTTTATTATAGGCAATAAACAGATATAAAACTATACCTGTTAATGGTTATTGTGTTATAGTTTTTGTAAATTATAAATATCATAGATTCAGTTCTTTGTTATTAACTAAATATTTTAAACAATGAAAATTTTTACAAAAACACTGTTAATTGCACTACTCTTTGTTGGTATTACCGGTAAATTGTACAGTCAGGATCCGACAACGTATCCTTACGTGTCACTTGATGTCATGAACCTGAACCGTAAAGCAACAAAATTATCATCAAACAGGATGAACGAGTTTAAAAACGTTTATAAAGGCTTCAGATGGAATTCGGGTGATTATGAGACACTTAAATGGAGGCCGCAAGGAATAACAACGGTAAATACAGAAAATAAAGAATTTGTTGTAGTATCCTGGTATGGTAGAAAGGTAGATAAATTATTAACCGGAGAATTTGATTATAGTAACAGAGGGGTAAGAGTAAGTTTCGTTGATGTTACAGATATGAATAATATTAATTACAGACATGTTCTGTTAGTTGATGGAAATTATGAAACCATATCAAACTATCATGGTGATGCAATAGAAATTGTAGACGGGAAGATGTATGTAGCAGATAGCAGAACAGCAAAAACCATAAGAGTATACAGTCTTGATAGTATTCAGGAAGTTTCTATGGCTGATAGGGGTGATTTCTATGATTATCGTTACATCCTTAAGCAAGAATCTTTCTTTAAACTTCCCGTAAAAAATTATAACCTTGGTTATGATAGAGATCAACAGAAATTTATTTCAGGAGGATATAATAGTACAGATTTTCTATGGTTTGCTCCCGAAACTGTTGATTCAACAACAGCATATTTTACTGGAGCATTTAAAGAACTACAAGGGATAACCTCAATTAATGATCCCAGAAATCCTTCTAATACGGTTATATGGTTTTCTTCTTCGTATGGTTCCTCATTAACAGATCATAGCTATTTGCGTTCTGTTAGTTTTAATTTACCTCAAAATACTTATCAACAGCAACCATTTAATAAAAGTTCTGTACATTCAACCTGGAAGTTCCCTCCTGGACTTGAAGATTTACATGTTTCAGAATCTGATGATTTATGGAGTTTGACAGAATTTTCTCCATATTGGAATGTACTAAACCTTACTAATAAAAGAGAGGTTTTTGCAATGCGTGTTGAGGATGTTCTTCCAACTACTCATCCGAGCGATTATGAAAAAGTGCCTTTGGAAGAACTGAATCTTAACAGAACAGCAACCAAACTTGTTGGAGCACTGGGTAGGTATGAACCAGCCGTAAAAGGCTATCGTTGGAATAGTGAAGATAACAAGACTCTTAAGTGGAGGCCACAAGGTATAACAGGGCTAAACAGAAATAATAAGGAGTGGTCGGTAGTTTCATGGTATGGTAGAGATACTGTTGATTGTAATGATGAATATTATGGAAATAGAGGATCACGTGTATCATTTGTTAATATTACCGATATGGATAATATAAAATATCGTCATGTACTGTTGGTTGATCAAAACTTTGAAACATTTGAGGATATGCATGCCGGAGGCCTTGCTATTGTAAACGATACACTATATGTTCCTGACTCCCGCGGATCTATTGATGCCCTGTATCGCTTTCCGTTAAGTGATATCCGTGAGGTTCCTGTTGATCACCGGGATGATTATTACAACTATCGTTACATAATTGCTATGGACGAAAAGGTAGATAGTATGCCAATTAACCCATCTTTTGTTTCGTATGACTGGGACGATAACAGATTTGTAATGGGTTCTTTTGTTAAAGCTGATGATGAGATTGAAAAGGAGCGTATGATGTGGTTTGAATCTGGTAAAGTAGATAAAACCAGTCCGTACTTTGCACATGTTTTTCATAAAATGCAAGGTATAGCAACCATGACAGATCCTAATAATCCGGAAAACAAACTGGTATGGACAGCATCTAGTTATGGGTATAATAAATCAAGTTATCTACGCTGCTTCAGTTATAAATTTCCTGAAAATACTGAGCAGGGACAGTTATTAGATATTAATCGCAACTATGTTTCAAGAGCAATGAAGCCTGGGCTTGAAGATCTTCATCTGGATGAGAATAATGAGTATCTGTGGTCACTGACCGAATTCTCACCTAAACATGGAACTTTATTATGTCTTGGCGATTCGGATAATGATCGGGATGTATTTGCTTTTGCTGTTAAGGATATATTACCGGAAGGTAGCGTAGCAGAGATAAAAGAGGTAGAGGTTGATATATTCACTGATGAACAGGTTTGTGAGATAGAGGAGAAGACCTATGTTCCAACTACAGAATATGTAGCAGTAGCAACATTTGATAAGTCTGATAAAACATGGGTAAATCTGGACACGTTAAGCTCTGCTCTTGAAGGGACAGATCGATCTGTTTTTATGTGGATTAACCAGAATACAACAGTGTCTGGCGAAAGTCAGATATTATTTGCTATAAATACATCGGGTGGAGGAAATATCTGTAATCTTCAGCTGCAAACAGATGAGGTTCTTGGTGTTTATGATGGCTCAAACACACACAGAACAACAACTACCATAACCGATGGTAACTGGCACCATGTTGGGTATACCTATAATGCCACAACTAACGAAACTATAATTTATGTTGATGGTGTTGCAGAGGCAACCTTTACAAACGCACAGGCAGTTACAGCTAATGCAAAGATATCATTAGGACAGGAGTGGGATGGTAGTACTAAGAGTAACTATTACGAAGGTAAGATGACCGAAGTTTCTGTCTGGAATACTGTACTTAATTCAAATGAAGTTGAACTATTAAAACAGACTGCTATTAAAAGTACACACCCGAAACATAACAATCTTATAGCCTACTATCCTATGACTAATGAGATTGGTGATAACCTGACTATTGTGAAAGATGTTTCAGGTAATACGTACAATGGTTATGCTGATGGATCAATGAGTAGTGAAGGGGTAAATGTTCAGTCTATAACAGAGTACTGTCAGATTCCGGGGTTTGACGGATCTAAACACTTTGCTAAAACATGGAAAGAGAACGGAGATATAATCTCAACCAGTGAAACATTTACAGTGACAGATACTGAGGATAAAAACTATAGTGTTGAGTTGACTCTTGGTGGTTTGAGAATAACCGATAACTGGACTGTAGATGTAAATACCAGTACCGATGTAGTAACAGCATATGAAAGTTACACATGGATAGCCAATGGCGAAACATATACCGAAAGCGGATTATACACAACAACTATAGTTAACGCTGAAGGTTGCCATTTAATTGCTACACTTAACCTGACAATTACTGTTGCCGAAACAGGAGATGGTTACATTAGCCCTGATATGTCAGAAAAATCTATTAATAATAGTGAAACAGGTAGTGTGATAATCTATCCAAACCCAACAGACGGACTTGTTAATATTGAGTTGAATAAACTTTATGATGAGATTGAGGTTCAGCTTTTGAATGTTGCAGGTAGTATTATTGAAACCAAAACATATTATAATCAACAAAATATAAAACTCTACATCAACAGAGAATCAGGAGTATATCTGATAAAACTGAATATAGCCGGAGATATTGTTGTTAAGAGAGTAGCTTTGAAATAGACATACCTAAAATTCCTGATAAAGAGATTGTTCTTACATAGATCAATCTCTTTCTTGTACAGATGTTAATTACTCTTTATTGTTTCTGTACTCTTCTATTTTTTGCAATATATTTTTACCGTTAACCTCCAGTTCATCAATACGAATAGAGTGACTAATAACATTTTTATTTGATTTAATCTTCAGATCTAAACTTTGATGCAAAGATGAGCCAATTGGACCTCGTATTTTAACAGATTTGATTAACGACCATCTGAATAAACCTAAATCCTTAATGTAAATACCACTCTCCGTTAATCTAAGTATCGGTTGTTTTTCTGAAACTACCATAATACTTCTGATAATAACAATTCCGATTATAGCTAAGATACCAACACCAATAATAGTCCCTTTTGTAGTTTTCATACCAAAAGAGTATATGGCAATAGTTATACCCAAAGCACCAATCAGTAACTTAGGAATAATACTATCTTTTCGGTAATAAATATCTAACACAGGTAGCTCTCTGTCTAAATCTTTTTTCTCCATCATTTGTTATAACACATATCGTATAATTTAAAACAGAAATATACAAATAAACGTTTCTAGAACAGACATTAACAGTACAAATTATCTATATAGGCTAAAGCCTCTGTTTATCTGGTTAGGAGGTTGATCGTTAGGTAGTAACGATATGCTTATTCGTGTAAAACCCTCATAATTAGTAGTAATTATCTAATAGTTTTTGTAAATTATAAATATCAGTGGTTTAGTGCTTTGTTATAAAGTGTAGACTACTGATATGAAACAGAACAGAAAAACTAGACTACTATGAAACCCCGTATATTATTGACATTAATACTATTGACTTCAATACTAAATAATCATTTTGCAACAAATAAAAAAGATAAGCTGAGAGTAGACAGGAAGGAGATAAGCTTGTTTAAACCAAATAAAACCATAGAGTTATACAGCCCTTCTTTAGTTCCTGTTACAGAACTTACTGATGTAAAAATAAATGCTGGATCTGATGAAGCTTACTCATCAGAAAATCTGGAAGCAACTATAACACCGGGGATAACAGATAACCTGATCTATGATTGGATTGTAAATGATAAATCTATATCAGAATTAATAGTGCCATTTTACGGAGGTTCGTTAAAGAATTATATTGGAAATACAACCCTTACAAAATCAGGAGATGTGTCGTACATATCTAATGCAGAGGGTAGAGATGGAGTGTATGAGCTTAAAACAAATGGTTATATGCAAGGCTCAATAAATACAGCGCCTTTAAGATCATCATTTAGTTTTGGATTATGGATGAAACAGGTTTCAGAACCAACAGGAAACTGTTCTGTTTTTCAGATAGGAGGTAGTTCAACCAATAAATCTGCATTTATAGCAATAGTGAAACCTAACAAGATAAAGGTAGGATTTTTTAATATACATGAGTTATATGCATCAGATGTAAACGCACAGGATGGTTGGCATTATGTAGTAACTACATATGACGGTAAACACCTACGACTTTATATAGATGGCGAATTTAAGTTAAAATCAACAAATAGTACATCAGATCTTAATATTACAGATGCAGTAGTGTCAATAGGATCTCATTATGGTGATGTAGGAAACCACTTTAATGGATATGTTGATGATCTTTTTGTATACAACAGAGAGTTAACATCTGAGCAGATAAAGACAATGTATAATGCTCACATGTCGTCGGGGAAATATAGAAATAATATAATAGTATCAGAAGAGATAAAACCAGGTGATAAATGGAAGGTTTGTGTAACACCAAACGATAATTCAATTGATGGAACAGAAATATGTAGTGATCTGATAACAATAACAGATCAGGATATAACCCCGGTACATATTAATAATGGGAACAGCATAGCAGGAAACTTGTATGACCTTAATGTTAATGTATTAAATGGTAATACAACAGACTCTAAACTGATATATAACTGGTATGTTGATAAAGGTAGTGGATATATGCCACTAGCAGACATGAACGTACCAATGGATTACGGTGAGAATGGGGCAACAAAGGTAATTAACTATGCAAAAAATGAGGAGTTAAATGTTACAGGAGACTTAGAATATCATTCAACAGGTGGGTTTGATGGCAAAGGTTGTTATAAATTCTCAGGCAATGATTTTATATCAACAAATGCAGATTTGAACACGAATTTCACCTATGGTGCTTGGGTGAAAACAACAGAAACAACGCCCGACCATTCAGAGGCAACTTCAGGACAAAGTGGTATTAGTGGTGTTAAATATGTGTTTTGGCCACATTCAACCGGAGGATCAGGTGTGGCTGTTGGTACCAATGGAATATATGTATATGAACATGCTACTAATTTTTTGCCTTGTGTGGCTAAATATAAAGCAGATATAGGAACAGGTTGGAATCATATAATGGTTACATACAAAAATAGTGTGCCAACAATATACCTGAACGGGGAACCTGTAAGGATAAAAACAACTGTAACAAAATCAGGCGCTAAGGCTCCAATGACAATAGGGTGTTATACATATGGCTCGTTTAATGGTTTTATAGACGACGCTGTTATATATAACCGTACACTATCTGCCAGACAGATAAAAGCTATGTATAATAATTATACATCAACCAATATTTATAGAAACAATATTATTGTAGGTCAGGAGACAAACATTAATGAGAAATGGAAAGTTGATGTTATTCAATCTGAATATGATAAGATATACAATACATTTACATCTAATGAGATAGTTATTGGAGATCCTGTTATTAATTCGATAGAGCTTAATAATAATAAAACAGAGATAAATAGTAGAACAGGATTAGAAATAACCAAAGAAGTTGTAACTCCTGACGATGTTAAACTTATATACAATTGGCAGGTAAGTAAAGATGGAACAAACTTTAACCCTGTAAAAATTATTGATATGCCAATGGATGGAGGTATGCTGACATCTGGTAAAATTAAAGATTATATAGGAGGTAATCACGGAACAGTAAATGGGGCAACATACCAATCTGATGGAGGATATGACTCAAAAGGAGCATATAAGTTTAATGGTACCTCAGACTATATAGAGATAGGGGATATATCAGGAACAGAGAGTGTGAGTAATATTACAATATCGGCTTGGGTAAAAACAAACAAGTTTGAGTGGGGAGGAGTAGTAGATAAAAGAGATAATGAAGGTAATAATGGCTGGCAACTCATATGCGGAAATGGAACAATGGGTAATCGTTTTGCATTTTATATATGGACAGATGATGGTTATAACTCAATAGGAGTATTTTCTAATCCGGGTATGGAGACCGGAAAATGGTACTTTCTTACAGTAACGTACGATGGTAGTTATATAAAAATGTATGTAAACGGAGAATATCATTCACATACATCGGTTACAGGTAATATAGTTAATTCAGAAGCAAAAGTTAAAATAGGATCTCACCATAATACATATTTCTACGATGGTTTTATAGACGATGTTAAGATATACAACAGAACATTAACACCATATCAGGTTAAAAACCTCTGCAGTGGGTACAATTTTAATACACAACAATTCTCAGAATATAGCAATAATACTATTCATCATAATGAGACAGAGGAAGGTGACTTGTGGAAGGTTCTGGTAACACCAAACGATAATTCGGCAGATGGATTAACAAAAACAAGTAATCAGGTTACTATAGTGGCAACGCCAATAATGAAGAGCTGTAATGAGTTTAAGGCAGCTGGTTATACATCAAGCGGTAATTATGTTATAGATCCTGATGAAGAGGGCAGTATTAAACCATTTGAAACGTATTGTGACATGACCTCTACAGATCTTGTATCTGATGCTGTTAGTTCCAATATGGCATTACAATCGTGTTTGCATCATCTGGTACTGTATCCTGATAACAGAAACAAAGACGGAATATATTTATTAGATTCTGATGGCAATGGTATGATGGAACCATTTAAGGCATATTGTGATATGACAACAGATGGAGGAGGATGGACACTATTCACAAACATTGTAGATGGCGGATTTGATTATAATGCATCAATATCAGCACAGTTAGGAACAGATAAACTAAATGAGAGTTTTGTTGGAAGTAAGCCGTCAAATTCAGTAGCCCGCTTACTTGTAGAAGGAAATGGAGCATCTTATTTTAAATTTGATCTGGTTCAGGATGTTCCAACAGGTTCTTATAGCCCATCAACTGATTCAGAATTTAAAGTATTTGAGAAAGGGTTTAATATAGTATTATCGCAAACAAATGCACAGTTAAATGTGAGTAATTATCCACTGTATTTTGAGACATCAAAAACAGGATATGGTGGCGGATCAATGATAAAGGTTTCAGGAGCTAATAGTACTGTGTTGGATGGTGATGGGATTAATTTCTTTTGGGTTCTTAATCAACAGATTTCAGGAGGATATAACTGTAAAAATACTCTGACAATTGGAAATTTATTAACACCTAATAATCATTGTACCAATAAAAATGCAACAAAGTTCTGGTTGTTGTACAGAGAGAGTGGTTCTGAATATTATGGAGCGGAGAAGTCATGTAATGTCCATAAACAAAATGGAAGATCTGAGGATGGGATATACAAAATAGATCCTGATGGCGAAGGAGGAATAGAGCCATTTACAGCTTATTGTGATATGACATCAACAGATTTTACTACAGACTCAGAGAGTGCTTCTACCTCATTGGAGTCATGTATGCAGCATCTTATATATTACCCGGATAACTATACCAAAGATGGCGTATATATGTTAGATCCTGATGGTAAAGGAGTAATAGAGCCATTTAAAGCTTTTTGCGATATGACAGCAGAAGGAGGAGGTTGGACGTTATTAATGAAGAATACAAAAAATGGTACAAACTTCTCAGGTAATGATTGGATTAGTAATTCAACTATTAATGGCGAAGCTTTATCACTTGCAAATTCACATACTGACAGCAGATCTAAATTTAATGCATATAATTATGTTAAAGGAACAGAACTAAAAATGACGATTAAGAACCCTGCTCAAACCTGGTATCATGATATGTTAGTTTCTCAAACAGCACTTAATTGGTTTAGTGCAGGGCAGATGTTAATAAACGGAAGTCTAAGCGCATCGTGTAATGGAGCAAAACTACATTTAGCTCAAAACTACAATGCTTCGTTAATGAGATTTGGAAAAGCAAAACAAGCTTATGGTTTTAATATAACCACTTCAGGTGGTGATGGGACATCATCATGGATATGGGGATTTGGCTCTAATGATGAGCATTATAACAAAGCCGGAGTGAAAGTAGCACTATTAAGTAATGGGTCTTTTCAATGGAGTTTACAGAATGATTGTTCCGAGTGCTCAGGATGTTATGGTGATGGAGCAACAGAGTATACAGATTCCTATTCTCATATGTGGATAAGAGATGATGAGAGTACTATATCAGTACCTTCTGAAAAATCGTGCCAACACCACTATCTTAAAAACAGAAAGATAGATGGCGTTTATAAGATTGACCCTGATGGAGATGGACCAATAGCTGCATTTGAGGCTTATTGTGATATGACAACCGACGGTGGTGGCTGGACATTGGTTGCAAATATGAATAAGAATGATGTTCTGATAATCACAGGACTTGCTAAAGCATCAGACAAAACACAGAATGTGGTTACAACTGGTACTTCAGATATAGAGTTTGATATAGTGCGCGAAAACTCATATGAGGATTTTTATTACAATTTTGCTACTGCTCAGAAACTAAGCGATGGTGTAGATTCAAAAAACCCTGAAGGAGTTACAGATGCTGAAAGACTTGATCTGTATCTTGGTAAGGATGCTTTTAATCTTGGTAATGATAATTGCGCAGCTTCGGAGGTATCAAAAGCTATTGGTAATGGGTATTATTTCTCGTGGAGTACATACTTTAATTGTGGGTTTAAAAAGGGACTATACGGAACCGCAGGTGGTGGTACTGGTACAAACAAGTGGAATACACATGTTCAGACTATAGGTAACCATAATGGACAATCTACCTTATGGATTAAAGACAGTAGGGTAAAAGGTCCGGTTATAAATCAATTTCAGGCTAGCTCAAAAAGAATAGATAAAGGAGAATCGGTAACCCTTAGTTGGGATGTAACAGATGCTGTTAAAGTTGAACTAATAAGTTATACAGATAACAATTTCTCTTCACCCACAGATGTAACCGGAACAACAGAAAAAGTTGTAGTACCGGAATCTGATGGAACATATGTTGACTATATACTAAGGGCAACAGACGATAATGGTTTTATAAGTGAGAAGAAATTACTTATATTCTTTAATAAGTTAGAACCTTATTCATTGAGGTTTAACAGGAATTTATCTAATAAATTAGGAATCATCCCGGACACAGATAACAGGAATAGTAACTGGAGTTTTAGTGCATGGATTAAGCCAGCATCAATACTTGAATGGAGCGCTATAATGTTGGCAGGTTACCATAATAGTTCATCTAATAAGGATGTTGTATATATAGTTTTAAATAGTGGGTACCTGTTATATGGACATGAACACACAAATGGTACAATATATTATAAAAGTAATGATCAGTTAATAAAACCAGATAATTTACACAAATGGCATCACATATGTGTTGTATCTAATAATAAGCAGTTATCATTCTATTTTGATGGGGAGCCTGTAAGTACCGGTTTTACCTTATTAAATCAGGAAACATTGAATAGCAGAACAACGCAATTTGGATCAACGCACCAACATTTTATAGGAGGAAATCTTGATGTGTCAGGTGCAACAAATATGCATTATGATGGATATATGTCAGATATTCATTTTATAAATGGTTCTGTATTAGAAGTATCTGAATTTGGAGAGCAAAGAAATGGTAAATGGTTACCAAAACAAACAAGTATAGCAAATTACGGAACAAATGGCTTTTACCTTAATTTCTCAGATCAGACCAATCCGGGAAAAGATTTTTCAGGGAACAATAACAATTGGACACCTGTAAATTACGATAGCAGAAAAGATGGGGATAAATATATTGATCAGATGTTGGATGCGCCAACACGTAACTTTGCTGTATTAGATCCTAACAGTATTGTAAAGACAACCCTATCTACAGGAAATCTATATTTTGCTAATAAAACAAATCTTACATATAGTAAATCAGTCAGACTAACAATTAACTTTCAGCAAAACAACAAATTTTATTGGGAGTCTAAAATAAAAGGGCATGCATCTAATTGCTCAGGGGTTGCTAAATATTTAGGTTTACACTCTTCAGGTCAAGGTTATTTGTATCAAATTACAGGTAAAATGTATAGTGGAGGTTATACAGGTACAGTTATTGATTCATGGGATACAAATAGTTTGGTTAGATCTAAACTGGATTTATATAATGGAATAAATGAGTACGCTGTAAATGGCAATTCATTTAAAACAGCATATGATATTGAAGGAATAAAAGAGGTAGAATACTTTGCATATAGTAACACATCAGGAAGCTGTACCGGAGGTTTTTGGGGATATCTGAACTGTGGTCAGGGAGGTCAAACAGGGTTAAAAGATTATGTATGGAACAGAGAAGTAAAAACATGGAGCGAAGCTACAGAAGGAGAAACACCGGATGCACGTTTTGCTTATCCGCCACCAACAGGTTTCAGACCATTGTCAGAGAACTTCTTTATTCCGCAAATTGAGTTTACCGCTAACAGATATAGTGCAAAAAAAGGTTCAAACATTACATTAAATTGGAATATAGACTATGTAACAGGTATTACAGCATCATCAAATGATCCAAATAACCCTTTTACTGGTTCTTTAGAGAAAAAGGGCACTTTGCAAATTACACTGCCTGATGCAGAAGGAGTGTACAAATATACTATTACAGCTAATAACGATGTTGGTGATATTGTTACCAAAACAGTTACAATCTATATGTCGGATAGTTATAAGATAGGTTACTCGTTAAGGTTTAATAAAAATGAAGAAAGCAATTTATATAGAAAGCCTTCAGAAACAGGAAATGGGAAGATATGGACATATAGTTTTTGGGTTAAAAGAGGGGATAGTGGTTATATTTTTCCATTGACAGCACACAATACATCACCAGAAATTAATGGCTCTTTAACGTTACAGGTTAATGGAGGAGCAATAGGTTTTTGGGATAATTCAGATAGTAGAAGAACTTTTACAACACAAGTTATCTCTGATTATGATAGTTGGCATCATGTTGTTGTTATATTTAATACTACTAAATCTGAGCTACAAGATAGAATTGAAATCTATGTTGATGGGACAAAATATAATCATTCGTCTAATGTATCAGGAAAGGAATTTCCTATTTATAATAAAAGCTACCCTATCGGTGGATCTGTAAATAACCACTATATTGGTTATACACGAGGTAATCCTTCTTATCACTATTATAGTGAAGGGTATATTGCGGAAGCCTATTTTATAGATGGTGCAAATCTATCAGTAGATAATTTTGGTGAACTTAAAGATGGCAAATGGGTGCCAAAACAACCAGACATATCAAACTATGGAGTAAACGGATTCTACCTTAACTTCTCGGATCAGATCAATCCGGGAAAAGATTTTTCGGGTAATGATAATGATTGGACACCTGTAAATTACGATAGCAGAAAAGATGGGGATAAATATATTGATCAGATGCTTGATGCACCAACACGTAATTTTGCGGTATTAAATCCTGAGAGTTCAGAAGGTAATGGTACTGGAGTAAAACTATATAATGGTAATATGGAGTTTTCAGGAAGTGCTGCAATACATGAATGGAGAAAATGGAGAGCTACAAAAAGTTATAATGACAATAAGTATTACTCTGAGATTAAGATAACAGGTCTTGGTACCGCTGATTTAACAGGACAGCGTTGGGGAGTAGATACAAGACTCTATCTGCAATCTGGAGATAAATCTGATGGCACAGTAACTACATATGGAGATGGTTGGTCAGAACAGGATATACTATCTGTTGCCGTTGATGGGGTTAATAATAAAGTTTGGTATTCAAGAAACAGTGTATGGCAAATATCCGGTAATCCGGCTACGGGTGAAAATCCGGCTTTTGATGATCTTACAGGAGATATATACCATCAGGCAGGAGACTTCTCTGCAACAACTTCCAGTTGGATGTCAGGTATAAATAACTTCGGTCAGGGAGGTCAAACAGGATTAAAAGATTATGTATGGAATAGAGAGGCAAAAACATGGCGCGAAGCTACAGAAGGAGAAATGCCGGATGCACGTTTTTTTTATAAACCGCCAGAAGGTTTCCGACCGCTATCAGAGAACTTTTTTATACCGAATGTAGAGTTTACTTCTAACAGATACAGAGCACAAAAAGGTTCAACTATTTCACTAAATTGGAATATAGATAATGCTACCAAAGCTACAGCATCATCAGATGATCCGAATAATCCTTTTACTGGTTCTTTAGAGAAAAAGGGTACTTTGCAAATTACACTGCCTGATACAGAAGGAGAGTACACATATACTATTACGACTAATAACAATGTTGGTGATGTAGTATCTAAAACTGTTACTGTAGTTACAAGTGAGAATCATGATATATATTATTCCTTGAGGTTTAATGCTGATAATAAAGCTGTATTAAAGCGAATGATAGATAACGATGGAAACAGACATACCTGGAGTTTTAGTTGTTGGTTTAAACCAGTAAAGTCTTCAGCGTCACAAATGCTTTTAACAGCTAATCAGGCAAACAAATACGATACAGAAATATCAGTGAATACAGATCTTCAGTTATCAGTATTTTCTAGATCAGATACAGAAGCAGGCGGTAATGTTGGTCAATATATCTCAAATTTAAGAATGAATGACTATAGTAAATGGTATCATATTGTTATAGTGTTAGATCAATTAAATCCGGATTCTAGTGAAAAACTGAAAATGTATATTGATGGGCAGAGAATTACAAGCTTTGTAATTAATGGTGTTACTTCATCAACCACGGGATATCATTTTAACAGATCTGGTGTTAATATGAATATTGGTTATTATGAAAACAAAGGGGGGGCTCCTCTTGGTTACTTTAATAGTTATCTTTCAGAGATATATTTTGTAGATGGCAATATAATGGAAGTAACCGAATTTGGAGAGACAATAAATAACAAATGGGTACCTAAACAACCAAATATATCAGATTACGGAACAAACGGATTCTACCTTAACTTTTCAGATCAGACCAATCCGGGAAAAGATTTCTCAGGTAATGGTAATGATTGGACAATAGAGGGCACGTGGACTAAAGATGACGATAAATATATAGATCAGATGTTAGATTCACCTACCAGAAATTTTAATGTATTAGATTTTAACAATAAAGGTAAGGATGTAACTAAAGTACAGGAAGGTAATCTATATGCTTCTACTACAGGAAGGACTTCTGGATACAAAATGATGATCTCTACAACTCAGGAAGTAAGACCGGAATCTTCATACTATTTTGAACAAGATATTATATCATGGAAAGATACCAGATATTATACAGGTTTTATAGGAAGTCAATATAATGATCAGGTACCAAATTATGCAGGATTATCTGTCTCTATACCTGAGAAATATTTTTATAGTGCTTTAGACGACAGATTCTTTTCAAGTTCAGGTATATATTTTGATGGCACCAATAATGCTACTGTTGGATCTGTTATAAGTTGGTTGGTAGATAAAGGTGAAGTAAGGGTAAAAAGAGATAATGTGTTTAGTAACAACGGTAATGCCGTATTTCCAAAATTTAATAACAATTTATATGTTGTATTCGGACCACAAAGTGGAGATGCCAGTAATGGAAAATCAGATCTTCAGGTAACAAGGTATAATTTCGGTCAGGGTGGTCAAGCAGGATTAAAAGATTATAAAATAGATATATCAACAGGTGTATGGACAGAGGTTACAGATGGTAGTGTACCCGATGTTCGATTCGAATATGCACCACCAACAGGACTTTACCCTATTAACGATGCATTTGTGTCGCCTGATATTAGTAGTTTTACAGCAAATCCTACAGTGGTGGGTTCAGGAGGTACAACAGGTCTGGAGTGGACAGTAACCGGATCGGTAAAAGAGGAGTTGTGGTTAGATGGCAATAAGATAGCTAATATAACCGGACAATCGCCATATACTGTTACACCGCCAGAGGAGCCGGGTGAGTATACATATACACTAAAAACCTATAGCGGAGCAGGACTTGTATCAACAAAAGAGGTTAAGGTAACGGTAACAGCAGAAGGAGTATCTGTTGAGTCAGTACAGATAAACGACAATAAAACAGAGTATCGCTCAAACCAAAGATTAGAAGCCGTGCATACAGGTCTTAATCCAACAGATGGAAATCTGACATATAACTGGTTTGTAGATCGAGGATCGGGAAGTAACACAATAGCAGATGTAATAATATCATTTGATGGTAATACCGTAAATGACCAATCCGGTAACAATAATAACGGTGCATTGCACGATGACGAGAACGACGGCTATAACAGTAACGGAAAATATGGCGTTGGCTATGAGTTTGATGGAGTAAATGACTATATAGAGATGCCAACAATAGGCAACCTGTTTAACAGCGATTTCAGTTACAGTATCTGGGTATACATACCATCAGAAGCACGAACAGAAGATGTATCGTTCTTTAATGTTCGTAATTTTGATGATAACGGAATTGGCGATCACCGTGCAGGACATATTGTTTTACAACCGGATGATAATATCCGTTTTGAGTGTAAAGGCGAAGGAGATAATCTGTTACTTGAGAAGACAAAGAATCTCTCATTAACAAAAGATGTTTATTTAAACTTTGTAGTGACCAAACGAGGCAATGAATTCCGCTTCTACTATAACGGAGAAGAGCAGACAGATATGCGAATAACCACCTCCGGCTCAACTGCCATTGATGATAACAACATCTCGATAGGTAGATTAAACAGCAACATAGTAACCGAATATTTTAAAGGACGTGTAGATGAGTTGATGATATTTGATCGTGCACTTAGCTCAGGTCAGATAAAATCTGTATACCAAAATGGAATGAGATATATAGTACCATCAGAGACGCGTGTAACAGACAAATGGCAGGTAAAGGTGATACCAAACAATGGCACAAATACAGGCGAGGAGAAACAGAGCCAACAGGTAACAATAACCGCCTCACGTCGTCGCCTGATAGTTGTAGAAACCCAGTAGGGGTGAATGGTCGTGGAGATGAACGGTTGTAGAGATGAATAGCCGTAGAGATGAACGGCCGTTCATCTCTACTATGATATCAATGGCAATTCGTCTCTATCGGATAACGGCGTTCATCTATACTATGGTATCAATGGTCATTCATCTATATGGGATCAACAACAATTTGTTTCTATTATGTTTAAACAATATGTCAGATTAAATTCCCGAATTTGATCTGACATATTGCATTGGAAGGAAGATGATCATTTATCTCTAAGGTTTCTTTAATGTAAAACCACTCTTAAAAATAGTTATACTATAATAGTTTTTGTAAATTATAAATACCAGTGGTTTAGTGCTTTGTTATGAGGTGTAGACTTTGGTAGTGTAATAGAATTAAAAACTGAATTGCAATGAGACCCCGGATATCACATATTCTACTTGTAATAGTATCTCTTTTTTTACTGTCAACTAAATTCTATGCAACAGGAACAGGAGATAAATCAACCACCAATTTGTATTCAGATGAATATAATAATACCGGTATACATTATACACCTTTGTTATTATCTGCAAACGCAATGTACATGGCTCCGGTAGAGTTAACATCAGTGAAAATAAACAACGGGAATACAGAGGCTTTTACAGTAGAGAACCTTATAGCTACTTTGTCAGGAACAATTCCCGCAAATGCAGGTCTTGTTTATGATTGGCAGGTAAGTGTTGATGACGGGGTTACATATAAATCGACAAAACTAATCGACTTTAATTTTGAGGTTCAGCATCCAAATAACTCATTTAAAAATTATGCTGATGGTAACATTATTTCAGTTACCAATAATAGCAGACTTACCTATCATGCAACAGGTGGTGCAGCTGGCGATGGATACCTGAATATACAGGGACAGCCCTCTGCTCCCGGAAGACCACATTATGTTTTTAACTTTCCGGAACTTGATTTTACTAATCAAACCTACTCTTTATGGTATAAGGGTAAACCATTCTCCTCTTCTGTAGATGATGGACCTAATTACCAAAGGGTATTTTCTAACTCTAATAAAGATGTGCTGGTAGTGTCTCCGTTAAGTAATACGGCAGGATCGTTACCACAAAATAGTATATGTTATTCGCAACGAATCTCAGGTGGAAGTTTCTCTAATGAGGGTATTAATTCGGGATGGAGTTCTTCAAATTCAAACAACTGGATAAATGTAATATTGGTAATGAAAGGATCTGAGGTTACAATGTATATTAATGGATCGCAGATTGCATCAAAAACAACATCCAGAAATACAGGAGTTCAGAGTAATGCTGATATTACATTGTCAGATGAGAGAGCTGCGATAAATGGTGGAGTAGATCATTTTCAGGTTTTCAACAGAGCTTTGAGTCCAGAACAGGTACAGGAGTTATACAATCAGAACTATGATAAGATAGTGGCAGCAGAAACTACTGTTAATGAAAAATGGAAGTTATGTGTTACTTCTTACGATGAAAACGGAGACGTAGATAAGGTATGTAGTAACGAGATATTGATATCTCCTCCTAAAATAGAGGGGGCTCAGATAAACACAGGTGCTTCTGAATGTATCTCTGCGGAAAATCTGGAGTTGACGTATAGTGCTATTAACCCTACTGATTCTAAAGTTATTTATGACTGGCAGGTTGACAACGGAAGTGGGTTTGAGTCAATTAAAATCATAGATATGCCTTTTGACGGTGGTACTATGGGGGATGGAATTAATATTAAAAACTATATAAACGGTGTAAGTTCATTTCAGGGTACAGGTGTATCGTATAAATCGGATGAAGGATACGATGGTAAAGGTTGTTATCATTTTAACAATAGTAGTATAAGATTTAATGACTCTGAACGAACCCCCTTTTTAGATGCCGCACAGAGTAGTATAACCATGTCAGTCTGGATAAAGACAACCTCAGAGGGTGTTATCTATAGCTATTATGGGTGTTATCTGGGCATAAGCGATGTTGTAGAGTTAAATATTGTAGGAAACGATATGAAGTTTGCAATGCGTGATAAAAACGGAAATACATATGAGCTTATATATAATCAGGCATCTGAATTAAAGGATAATAAATGGCACCATATAGTTACGGTGTTTGAGGCTAATAATTTCCAGTCACTGTATATTGACGGTGTAAGAAAAGAACATCAGAGTGTAGGTCTGTTTAATGGTTTTGTCAGAAGTAACAGTGTAAAACTGTATCTGGGACTTCATATTAACTGTGAATCGCCACATGCACCGGGCGATCAATACTCAGGTTATATTGACGACTTTAAAGTGTATAAAAGAGCACTGAGTCAGGAACAGATAGAGGCTATGTTTAACAATTGTCTGAATCCTGATGGGGCATATAATGGTAACTTCAGAGATGATATAATAGTAGCTGCTGAGACAAAAACAGGAGAGAAGTGGAGAGTTTTGGTTACACCAAATGATAATGAATTTGATGGTAATTCTGTAGAGAGTAATCAGATAAACATTGTCTCTACTCCAATATCGTGCAAAGGTTATAAAGACAAAGGTATTACAGAGAATGGTGTCTACAAGATTGATCCTGATGGAGAGTCTGGTAATTTGGTACCTTTTAGTGTATACTGCGATTTTACCACAGAGGGATTAAATACAGAATCGGTATCATCTGGTACAGCATTAAAATCGTGTACCTCTCACAGAGCACTGTATCCTGATAATTTTGAGAAAGACGGTTTGTATATAATTGATCCTGATGGGTTGGTAGAGAATGGTGTAGAACCATTTGTTGCGCATTGCGATATGACAACGTCTGGTGGAGGATGGACTATGGTTTACAGATATTCAGATGATCAAACATTAAATACAAAATATCTTTATCACGGTGATGCATGGACTAAAGGTATTGGGGATATTGCTAATGAATCTGAAAATCACGTATCTAAAATATGGCATACCTTAACCGGAATGTCAGAGATGTTAATAATCAGAGATGCGGAAGGATCGGCACAAGGCACAAAAAAAACGTATAGTTTTCCTGAAACAGTTCCTGTTGATAAGACATTTGAATGGATGTCTGTTCAGACGGATGAATATGTTATATTAGCTCCCGATGAGTTTTGGGATCCGGGAACAGAACATGGTCAGCTATCCAGACTTTTGCTAAAAGATGATGAATCATGGTACTCTAACAAAGTAAAGAATCTGTACAATAGAGCCGAAATAGTGATTGGAGGAAACTATCTGTATTGCCCAAACAGTAAACAAAAAATAAGTTACGGTGGTCTTAGAGGAAGTCAACCAGGTAATCAGGGACCGTTTTCTATCGGACATCAGAAACATTATACTGAAAACGATGGATCATGTTATGGTAATGATGTAAGAACACCCGATAAGCTATCATCAGATTGGTATATTACAAAACACCGGATGTTTGTACGTACATCAGAGGTGTATATTCCTGTTATAAACTCTTTTACAGCTGACAGAAATGAGGTATATATTGGGAATTCATTCAACCTATTGTGGAGTGTAGAAGATGCTGAGGTATTAAAACTACAAAGTGACGATCATGATGTTTACACCGTACCTGTTGAGGTAACAGGTAATAGTATTCAGATTACCGCACCTGCAACAGAGGGAGTTTACACATATAAACTTATAGCTATAAATTCTGAAGGAATAAGTGTTGATAAGAACATTAGGATAAAAGTGTTTGATGATTACAGAATAAATTACTCTTTAAGGTTAGATAATGATGATAACCAATATATAAGTAAAACATTTAGTTCTGATGGTAATGGCAGAAAGTGGACATTTAGTGCATTTGTTAAGTTTACAAATACAGAGTCGTCATCAGTACTTTTTGCTTCAAATGGAGGTAGTTATAAAAGCCACTGGATATCTACAGGTTATAATGCTGCAGACGATCTGAACAGAATAGCTGTTGTGTTTATGAATGGTGGAACAGATGTTAATACCAGATATCATGTTAGTACAACAGGCAAGTTTACAGATCAGAGTAAATGGTATCATATTGTTGTTATATATAACTCAGACGAAGATACAGAAGAGGACAGAGTAAAGATATATGTTGATGGAAACAGAGAAAACCTTATAGAAACAGCAAACGGTTTTCCGGTTAAGAATTATCAAACTAATTTCTCAAATTCATCATATACACATTATATAGGAAAACGTGATCCAGCATCGGGTAATGCATCTGATTACTATTTGGCAGAGATTAACTTTGTTGACGGAATAGCTCAGAATATATCTGGTTTTGGAAAGATAGAAGATGGAGAATGGGTTCCTGAAAGATACACTGGTGAATATGGTGTAACAGGTTATTACCTGAATTTCTCTGATCAGACAGATCCGGGTAAAGATCTGTCTGTAAACAATAACCACTGGACACTTAATGGGTCATGGTCAAAAGATGGTACTAAGTATATTGACCAGATGCTTGATAGTCCGACAAATAACTATGGTGTTTTGAATAGAGAATACTCATCTGCCGATAGAAAGATAAGTAACGGAAACATGCGATTATACTTTGTAACTAATAATAGTTCGTGGAAAATGTTTCCGTCTACTGTAAAGCTTGATAACGATAATGTATACTATGAGATTCAGAGATTGAATACGTCAAATTCATTATACAGAGAAGCGTTTGGAATTGCACAACATGATATTGAATTTAGTGGGAGTTACATAACAAGTAGCAATAAATACAACTATATAGAAGAATATATAACATTTGGAGCACCATCGGGGGCTACAGAGGCAATGGCTTTTAAAGCATCAGAAAAAGGAATATGGATTAAGAAATATAATAATACATGGGTTAATAATCCGGAAGAGGATACGGAGCCGAATGTGATAATAGAATCTGATGGGCCATACCTTCCCATGTTTGGGGGATATACCTCTGATCATGGAAACTATCACCCCTACCTTGAAGTAAATTTTGGGCAAGGAGGTAAAATCGGACTTAAAGATTATAAGTTAGATACAGAAACAGGTGTATGGACAGAGATAACAGATCCGTCAATAGTCCCCGATGCACGTTTTAAATATCACCCACCTAAAGGATTCCATCCGGTTAGCGAACCATTTATCGGACCCTTTATAAAAACGTTCTACTCAAATCTGCTATCGGTTAAACCTGAAGCAGAGATAACACTAAAATGGATAGTTGAGAATGCTGTAAAGAAAGAGATATATAGTATTAATGATAATAATTACTCTACACCTGTTGATGTATCTAATCTGGATAGTCATACATTTACATCTCCGTCAGAACCCGGTGTGTACAGTTATACAATTAAATGTTATAATAGTAGAGGAGTTGCCTCAGAAGAGAGCCTGACCATAATAGTAAATAACAATTATAAAATACCCTATTCATTAAGATTTGATTCTGATAAGGAGCACTATTTGCAGTGGGTACCACAGGAAGACCATACAGGTGAAAACTGGACGCTAAGTTTCTGGATGAAACATACAAAGCCTAATGGATATGAGAAGATATTTACCTCAACACATAGCAATGGAATATCTCAAGGATACTCATTTATATCATTAGCAGAGTCAAGTGAGAAGATGTGGATTGGATCAACACCGGATCATGTAACCAATAACGTAAATGTTGTTGCAGATATGGAGAACTATACAGATACGGAGTGGAAGCATGTAATGATTGTTCGTAATACAGCCTATACATCAACCAGTGGAGTAAAGATTTATATTAATGGAGTTGAAAAAGAGTTAACAATAAATGATAATTCAGCAACAGACGACACCTATTTTGGATTAAGAAATTATGTCCACTCTATAGGTACACATAAAGGCTATCTGGATGCTGGAACAAAAGAGTTTTTTGAAGGCTACCTTGCAGAGATACATTTTATTGATGGACAAACGTTGACCAAAGATGATTTTGGAGAGTCTATGGGTAATAAGTGGATTCCAAAACAACCAGTAATATCAAATTACGGATCAAATGGCTTCTATCTTAATTTCTCAAATCAGGAAGCTCCGGGAGTTGATTTTTCAGGTAACGGAAATCATTGGGAGATGATTGGAGTATGGGATAAAGATGGAGACAAATATACAGATCAAATGCTTGACAGCCCAACACGCAACTTTACTGTGTTAGATCATGAAAAAACAGAAGGTAACGGAAACGTTACCAGTGGAAACCTATACTATTCATCAGGTAAAGACAACGGTACAAATAATAATGATGCATTCGGAAATATGTCTGTAAGTGCAGGTAAATACTATTGGGAAAATCTTGCTAACGGATTCTGGGGGTCTTCATCTGATGGACAAATAGGAGTAAAGGATAATGTATCAATAAAGAAATTGGGGAAATCATTCCCGGGATCTAATGGAGGCATAATAAGATTAGCATTAAATGCAGACGATTCAAAGTTATGGATTAAAACAGATGAGAATTTTATTATTAATGATGTTGTATCAGGTATTAATCAAACATTCACAGATATAAGTACCGGTATTGTACCCTATTATGGTAATGGTTCAACAGCTCATGGTACAGAGATAACCGTAAACTATGGTCAGGGAGGTCAGCAAGATTTGAACAACTATATCCTTAGCAGCAACGGAACATGGAGATTGGCTGAGGATTATGAGTTGCCTCATGCACGTTTTAAATATCTTCCGCCTGAAGGCTACAGAACACTATCAGATAATACATTTTCTCCTGATTTAACATTTACAACATCTGCCAACAAATCAGTTATAGGATCTAAAGTAAAACTTAACTGGAATGCTGAGAATGTTATTTCAGTTACAGCTAGTAGCACAGATGGAGCTTTTACAGGTAATAAAACCTATTCTGGAAACGTGGAGATAACACTTCCGGATACAGAAGGAGAGTATACCTATACCATTACTGCAACAAATGATGTTGGCGATGTAACAGAGAAGAGTATAAAGATTACTGTAACCAATAGTTATGAGATAGACTATTCGTTGCGGTTTGATAAAACACTTAATCAATACCTCACTAAAGGTAATGTAAGCGGAAATAAACAGAAGTGGACACTAAGCATGTGGATTAAACATGCTTCTGACGAGGTTGATAATCTGTTTAGTTCCGGAACTGGGAGTTTAAATAATGGATCGGTATTAGACTTTAAGAGAAGGTATTTCTATCATGGAGCTTATAATACAGATTATATAAAAGGAGAATTTCCATCATCGATAAATAAAGTTTATAATAAATGGAGACATATAGTTGTTGTTTATAACTCAACTCTGCCGGATATTGAGAAGAGTGATAGACTGATTTTTTATATAGATGGAGTAAAACAGACAACAGAATATGCCGGATCAGGTTTTATTCCTGCACTAAATGAGGCTACGGCAATAAATAATCAGTCATATCCTGTTATGGAGATTGGTCGGAGAACTGATTACGCTGCTTTATCATCTGGTTCTGATAATAAGAAAACATTTGATGGTTATATGGCAGAGGTTAATTTTATTGATGGAGAGGCTCTTACTGCATCAGATTTTGGTGAGTTCAGACACAGTGAATGGATGCCATTGGCTTATAACGGAGCATACGGAGCAGCAGGTTTTTATCTGAATTTTTCAGACCAGACCAATCCGGGAAAAGACAACTCCGGAAACAATAATAATTGGACTCTTGTAAATTATGATAGCAGAAAAGATGGGGCTAAATACATAGATCAGATGCTGGATAGTCCAACACGTAACTTTGCAATATTAGATCCTCTGTCGTTGGATGATTGGGGCTCTCCGGTGGATAAACTTCCTGATTTAAGTAAAGGTAACCTATACTTTAACTCCTCTACAAATCAGGTGGGCTATGCCAGTTCATCAATTGGTGCAAAAAATATTAATAAAGCATATGTCGAGATGTCCGGTACTATAGGCGGAGGTCACTCCTTTGGATTTTCCGGAGGTCCATTTGAATATTGGGGAGGAAACGAGCAACCTGTTAATGTTATAAATACTTCCGGGAAATATGGCGTTACGGTTGATCTATCCTCATCTCAGGCAGAGCTGTTTCATAATGGTGTCTCTAAAGGAACTAAGGTATTAAATGGAGGTACCAGCCCTTACTCATACTTCATAAGTGATATTAGTGAGTACAACGATGCGGTAGTTTTTGATATTAATTTTGGTCAAGGAGGTCAATCAGGACTAAAAAATTATAAGATAGATATCTCAACAGGTGTATGGACAGAGGTAACGGACGGTTCTGTACCCGATGTGCGATTTTCTTATTCACCACCAACCGGATTCTATCCGCTTAACGAGATATTTATATCTCCTGATATAGGAAGCTTTAAAGCCGATCCAACAGAGGTTAACTCAGGAAGTACAACCAACTTAGAGTGGACAGTAACCGGATCGGTAAAAGAGGAGTTATGGTTAGATGGTGAAAAAGTAGCTGATATAACCGGACAATCGCCGTATACAATAACGCCACCCGAAGAGCTGGGTGAGTATACATACATACTAAAAACATATAGTGGAGCAGGACTTGTATCAACCAAAGAGGTTAAAATAACTGTTACATCGGCAGTATCTGTTGAATCTGTACAGATAAACGATAATAACGCAGAGTACCGCTCAAATCAGAGATTAGAAGCCGTGCATACCGGGCTGAATCCTGCAGACGGTAATCTGATATATAACTGGTTTGTTGATAAAGGATCGGGAAGTAACACAATAGCAGATGTAATAATGTCATTTGATGGTAATACCGTAAATGACCAATCCGGCAACAATAATAACGGTGCACTGCACGATGATGAGAGTGATGGTTACAACAGCAACGGAAAATATGGTGTTGGTTATGAGTTTGACGGTATTAACGACTATATAGAGATGCCAACAATAGGCAATCTGTTTAACAGCGATTTCAGCTACAGCATCTGGGTATACATACCATCAGAGGCACGAACAGAGGATGTATCGTTCTTTAATGTCCGTAACTTTGATGATACCGGAACGGGCGATCACCGCGCAGGACATATAGTATTACAATCAGATGATAATATCCGTTTTGAGTGTAAAGGCGAAGGAGATAATGTGCTGCTTGAGAAGACAAAGAACCTCTCTATAACAAAGGATGTATATCTGCATTTTGTAGTAAGCAAACGAGGCAACGAATTCCGCTTTTACTATAACGGAGAGGAGCAACCAGATATGCGAATAACCACCTCCGGCTCAACAGCCATTGATGATAACAACATCTCGATAGGTAGATTAAACAGCAACACGGTAACCGGATATTTTAAAGGACGTGTAGATGAACTGATGATCTTTAACAGGGCACTAAGCTCTAATCAGATAAAATCTGTATATGAAAATGGAATGAAATACATAGTACCATCAGAGACCCGTGTAACAGACAAATGGCAGGTAAAGGTAATACCAAGCAACGGCACAAATACAGGCGAAGAGAAACAGAGTCAACAGGTAACAATAACCGCCTCACGTCGTCGCCTGATAGTTGTAGAAACCCAGTAGGGATTAACGGTTGTAGAGATGAATGGTTGTAGAGATGAACGGCCGTTCATCTCTACCCAATGGTATCAATGGTCATCCATCTCTACGAGGACACCAATGACCATTCGTCTTTATCGGGTAACAACCGTTCATCTCTATTACGTTACTAACAACCATACGCTTCTATGATGTTTGAACAATATGTTATACCAAATATTGGAATCAGGTCTGACATATTGCATCGGTATGAATAAGACCATCCATCTCTGTGCTTTTTAATGTAAAACCTCTCTTGAAAATAGTAATACTATAATAGTTTTTGTAAATTATAAATAGCAGAGGTTTAGTACTTTGTTATAAGTGGTGAACTGCTGTAACTATAATCAGAACCAGAAATTAAACTAATATGAAATGAGCATGAGCAAAGCTTTTCTCATACACGAGAATGACTAAATAATGCGAGTTTTATATGACAACTGAAAAATATAAACGCATGAAATCCCGGACATTAAGACTGTTGTTAATAATAATATCTCTGTTATTTATATCTAATAACTACTATGCAAATATTACAGATTATAGGCTATCAACAGATCTGTTTAAAACATATCCGTGGGTATCAGATAACACAAAAGTATGGTATAGCCCAATGTTACCTCCGGTAACACCAATAACAGGAGTAACTATAAATGAGGGTTTAGGTGAGGTTTTATCATCAGAAGATCTTGAGGTAATAGTAAATCCGGTTACAACAGATAAGCTTATATACAACTGGCAGGTTGATAATGGCAGTGGATTTAAGCCGATAAAGATTTTTGATATGCCAATGGATGATGGATGGGCTATCAGAGGTAACAGACTCAGAGACTATCAGGATAATGTTTATGCCTATAAAGGAATAAACCTTGTTGAGAACGGAGGCTTTGAGTCAGGAGCCGGATCTTCTATAGACGATTGGGTTAATATATCTCCTGATGGGCCGTTTAAAGGAGTTGTAGCTTCTGATAAAAATTATAAAGGAGACAGAGCTCTTAAATTCACAAGTCCTTGTCTGAATAAAGCCATTAAACAGACTATTGCGGTTGAAAAAAATACAGAATATATCATTTCGGCATGGGTGTATAAGAGTTCTGATGCAGATCTTTTTCTTGATGTTGAGGATATTCCGGAAGAGGTAGAGGCACACTCAACGAAGCAGGGCGAATGGGAATATATTGAATCGCGTTTCACAACCAGTGCAACAAGAACATCTGTGAATTTCAGAGTTGTTATACATAAAGAGAGTGGTGCAGATGATTATTGGATAGATGACGTAAGGTTTGTAAAGGCTAAGGAGGTGCCTGAATTTAAGCCCTATGAGGGATTTGATGGTAAGGGTTGTTTTGAGTTTGATGGAAAAGACGATGGTATATATGTTGAGGATAGTGATATTGTTGATCTCTCAAATAATTTCACAATATCGTTTTGGATGAACCCTTTAAAAATACATGGTCCGGAAGGCTCAAAGGCGGGTGTGATATTACGCAAAGGTGATGCTTATGAGCTTTTTTATAGTAATGGTAAAATAAATCTGCGAATCCATACACCGCATTTTAATCAAAATACTATTGATTACGACGTAGAGGTAAACAGATGGTCATTTGTTACAGTGACATTTATAGATGGTGTTTTAAAAGGTTATATAAACGGAGTGCTCAGAAGCAGTAATACCTATTCCGGGAATGTTAAAGCGAATACAAATAACCTCTGTTTCGGAAGATATAATTCTGGTGGTTATCCATTTAAAGGAAAACTGGATGAGATTAAGTTCTTTAATCGGGCTTTAAGTGATAACCAGATTGCAGTTATGTATAATGATTGTTTGAATCAGGATGGTTCATACAAAGGAACCTTTCAGGACAATGTCATTACATCTTATGAGACCAACTCAGATGAAAAGTGGAAAGTAGATGTTATATCAAACGATAATACATCTGACGGAGAACCAAAAACGAGTAATGAGGTTCTTATAACATTCCCGCAAATAACAGGTGTGGCAATTAACAATGGCGATACTGAAGCTTTTAGTGGCGGTAATCTGTTGCAGACAACAACTCCCGATTTTGGTAACAGTGTTAAGGTAATAAGTGATTGGCAGGTTAGTACCGATAATGGCAATACTTATAATTCTATTAAAGTTTTTGATATGCCAATGGATGGTAACCCGATGAATGGAGGTACTCCGGCAAGAGATTATATTAATGGAGATAATGGAACAGTAAAGGGGGCTGTATATGAAATTAAAGCTGGTGTTGATGGGTATGGTGCGTATAAATTTTATAACGATGATGTTATTGAGATTGAAAATAGTTCAGTATCTGGACACCCATTAGATTTTGTTGATGATATGGAGTTTACAATATCTGTATGGTTCAAGCCAACTCACGATTCAGAAGGATACATCTTGGCAAAACGTGATGCTTCTAATATTCAATACGGGCTTCTACACACCACTGATAATAAACTAATGTTTCTTACAACTTCTGGTCATAATATTGCCACCTCTGCATTTGAAATTAACAAATGGTACCACGGGGTTGTGCGTGTTAATTCAGACAGGTCAGTACAAGTGTTCCTGAATGGTGTTTTAGCTGCAAGTGCTACTGGTGTAGGAATAGAGCACAAAGATATTAATGTAGCAATAGGCTCAAGATGGCAAACATATCCGCAAACCCATACTCAATTTGAGGGTTATATTGATAATTTAGAAGTGTATAATCGTGCATTGTCTGACTCTCAGATCTCAGTACTATATAATAATATTATTGATGAAGTAAGCACTGAAATTATTGTTGCTCAGGAGATATCCCCAGATGAAAAATGGAAAGTTACTGTTACACCAAACGATAATGTCAGAGATGGAGACTCTAAAACAAGTAATGAGATTCTTATAAAGTTTCCACAGACTAATCAGGTACAGGTAAATAGTGGTGATTCAGAGGTATACAGTAATAGAAAATTAGAGTATACAACAACACCTGATGTAGAAGACAAAGCTAAACTTATTACCGATTGGCAGATTAAAAAAGATGCCGGATCTGAGTTTGAGTCAATCAAAATATTTGATATGCCTATGGACGGAGGTGCTTTGGCTTCAGGTAAGGTTAAAGACTATATTAATAGTAATAATGCTGAATTGAAGAATGAAGTCAGATATGTTAGTAATGGAGGCTTTGATGGCAAAGGAGCATACCTCTTTGATGGTTCAAACGATTACCTGCAAATTGATGATCCGTCAGATGGTTCGTTAGAGTTAGGAACGGAAGACTTTACAATTACTTTCTGGATAAAGTGGCTTAAATTTCCAACAGTAACAACTGAGATATTTCAGAAAGAGGGTTCAGTGCATTTTTGGGATATAATGTTCTCTACAGAATATGGAGGGAATAATTTAAGAATTGAGGCTGGGGACAGGTCGAGAGTAGAGAGATTTGAAACGTTTACAACCTCATCACCATTCTCTGAGTTAAACAAATGGTATAACGTTGTTCTCACAAGAAACTCTCAAGGTGTAAAATTTATAGTTAATGGAGTTGATCAACCCATATTCGTAAAGAGAACAGAGTTCTCTACAAACTTAGATGTATCTGCACCACTTTATATAGGTAAAGGTGGAAGAGGGCATGTAAATGCAGTAATTGATGAAATCTCAATATTTAAAAGAGCTCTGTCTGTAGAGCAGGCAAAGGTTATGTATAATAACTATGCAACAACAGGAATTTACCGGAATGATATTTTTGTTCCAAAAGAGACAACAACGGGTGAGAGATGGAAGGTTGAGGTTACACCAAATGATAATATAGGTGACGGTGTAACCAGATTAAGTAACGAGATTGAGATAGCTGCACCATTTATAAATAGCGTAGTAATAAACAATAATAATCCAACAGTAACATCATCTGAATCTGTAGAATCAACTCTTTTAGATGCTATTCCTAATGATACAAAGAATATTTACGAATGGCAGGTAGATAAAAACGATGGTAATGGTTTTCAATCAATAAAGGTTGTTGATGTACCAATGGATGGTGGACTGATGGGAGATGCTGTGGTTAAAAATTATATTAATGACCACAATATAAATCTACTATCTGGTAAGGAACCAGTTTATGTTGCAAATGGAGGGTTTGATGGAAATGGAGCCTACTCTTTTAACGGGGCTCATGGGGCATATATTACCGAAGATGAGGCGTTACATTTAGCAAACTACACATTAAGTGTTTGGATTAAACCTACAGCATTGGGTTCAGACATGAATATTCTAAGTAAGAACTATTATTCAAATGAGCAATCAGGACGCAACATGAATTATTCATTGGCAATAATGAGTAATAAAGATATCAGATTTCAGTTTGAGAACTCTAGCGGAACAGATGCAATACTTGATGCAGGAATAACAGTGGAAACAGATAAATGGTACCATGTTGTGGCAACCTACGATCAGGATTCTGGTATTATGAATCTCTTTATAAACGGAGTTCTTGTTGGGATAAAAAAAACAGAACTAATTCCTGAGGTTGATTGCACACAGGATGTAAGAATAGGCTATTCCTATTCGGGAAACAATGTAAGATTCTTTAAAGGTAATATTGATGAGCTTAAGATATATAATCGCGCATTATCTGGAGCACAGATTGAAATTATGTATAATAATTATACCTCAACAAACAGAGAAAAAGAATCGTTACTGTTGGCACATGAAACCAGAGGTAATGATAAGTGGAGAGTAAATGTAACACCAATTGATAACTCCTCTTTTGGCGAATCAAAAACAAGTAATGAGGTTACTGTAATGTCTCCATCAATAAGCAACGTGGTAATAAATAGTGGTGTATCAACAATAAAATCATCAGGGGTTATAAAATCTCAGCTAAATAATGATATTCCGGAGAGTTCAAAACATATTTACAACTGGCAGATAGATAAAAACGACGGTAATGGTTTTAAATCAATAAAGGTTGTTGATGTACCAATGGATGGAGGATTTATGGGTGGTTCAGTTGTAAAGAACTACATGAATACTCCTGATATGACATTAAAGGAGGGTAAAGAACCTGTGTATAATGCAAGTGGTGGTTTTGATGGAAATGGCGCTTTTGAATTTAATGGAGATAATTGGGTAGAGATTGCAGATGACCCTCAGCTTAAACTAAAAACCTATACAATAAGTACATGGGTCAAAACATCAAAAACAGGTGAGTATCAGCAGATAATTGCAAAAGAGAGGTTCTCTGCGGAGGGGTATTATAATAAAAACTACTCCATCTATATTACTAGTGGTGACAGAATTCACTTTATGGTTGAAGAGGGGATTGGTCCCCAGGGTAGTCCGCCAAAAGCTAATATTGATAGTGATATAACAATTGAGAAAGACAAATGGTACCATGTTGTTGGGGTATTTGATGATGAGAATGACAGAATATCACTATATATAAATGGTGAGTTAACAGCGAGTGAAGAGACGGGTATTACGCCATGTTATCAGAGTACGGAGCCTATCAGGTTAGGTATGACAATAACTACAAAAGATAACCAGTATCATCGTTTTTATGGAACTATAGATGAACTCAAAATATACAATATAGCCCTGTCTGGTGAGCAGGTAAAGCTAATGTACAACAACTATACAACAACAAACAAGGATAGTGAAGCAGCTATTGTACCACAGCAGACACGAGCAGGTGAAAAGTGGAGAGTAGATGTAACACCTATAGATAATTTTACATTTGGTGATACAAAGACAAGTAATGAGGTAACTGTAACATCAGTAAAATCGTGTGAAAAGTATCTTAGCGAAGGAGTTGTTACCAACGGAGTTTACGATATTGATCCTGATGGTGACGGAGGTGATGATCCGTTTATGGTATATTGTGATATGACTACCAATGGTGGTGGATGGACACATATTGCAACAATAGCAGATGATGGCAACGATTATTGGACGTGGAATAACAGAGCAACATACTCTAACAATGAAATAACAGGAGAGTTTAAAAGTTATGGAACACACGATTATAAATCTAAGGCATGGGCTACTGTTAGTGGCAGGGAGTTAATGTTTATGCCTGCAAATAATAATCAAAAATATTTGATATATAATACTATTCTGGATGGTGGTACAATGAGGTCTGCATATAATCCGGATATAGACGCTTTTGCCAATGAGGAGTATAATGTTTATAAAAATTCAGGCGATTGGTGGTATGAATGTGATGGGCTTAATATGAGTCTTGAAAGAGAAGATTCAGATGGTCTTCCTCATAAAAATAATAGCCGTGGATTTGTTTGGAGATCAGCAAATAGCGAAGGGTGTAATTACGACGACAGTTATGGAGCTATATCAAACAGTAATTCAGATACAAATAAAGAGAGCTATTGGGGAGTAGATGGTTTCTATAATAGAAACTTTGATGGTACAGGCATGATGATATTTGTTAGAAACTTTGATTATACAGAGTTTGAAGCAAAGAAGACATGTAAAGATCACTATAATGAAGGAAGGGTTAATAACGGAATATATAATATTGATCCTGACGGTGAGGGAGATATTAAACCATTTGAGGTTTATTGCGATATGTCATCAACAGATCTGAATCAGGAATCAGAGAGCTCTTCAACATCACTAAAATCATGTATGGAACACCTTGTTCTGTTTCCTGATAATAAAAACAGAGATGGAATATACTCTATAGATCCTGATGGTGTGTTCGGTTCTAAATCAGCATTTAAGACACATTGCGATATGACAAAAGATGGTGGTGGATGGACACGTATAAATCCTGATATTGCAAGAAACAGGTTAAATGGAACAATTACTATAAAAAGCACTGCGTCTATATCCGAATTTGATAGTGAAAACAGATATCGTTCTCGTGATGGTTCTGATGGACATGCAATAATATACGATATTGATGTTGATTTTGGGTTTAACCAGTTCTATTTTGACAACTATAAAGCAAAAGCATACTGCTCATCAGATAAACGTTCAGAGATATTTCCTGATGAGTTTAAAATAACAGATTGGAACATACTCTTTAAGTCTGGTAGAAGTGGAGATATTGCATTTGGTTCAGCTCATGAAGCACCAATAACATCGTTTGCAAACAATAATGTCAGAGTTGATTGTGGCGATTGTGAGTTCGGATTCCCTGAGGATAAAGTTGTTTATAATCTGAATAATGGGTCAGACAGATTTAGAATCGGTTGGGGCGAAAGTGGAGGTACAGCAGAAGGTTGGTATCCGTGGTATTCAGGATATATATATGTACGCGAATCTGCAACAAAGCATTATACGGCAGAAAAATCTTGTAGTGCGCACAAAAACAGAGGTAGAACTAATGATGGAATATATAAAATAGATCCTGATGGAGAAGGTGGTATTGAACCATTTGAAGCGTATTGCGATATGACATCAACATATTTTGAGACAAGTTCAGAGAGTTCAAATACAGCACTTAAATCGTGTCTGCACCATCTGTTATACTATCCTGATAACGCTGGCAAAGACGGTATTTACCTGTTAGATATTGATGGCACTGCCGGAACCGATACACCTTTTAAAGCCACCTGCGATATGACAACCGAAGGAGGTGGGTGGACACGTATATTTGCTATTAATGCAAAGAGGGATGAGGTTACGGATAGACAGTTCTGGGTGTATAACATTAAGTATGGTTCGTTGGGAACAAGATTTGAGCTTCAGGATGCCTTCTATAAATTTAAAGGCTTTAATAACACGCTGTTTAAATATGGTGATGAGTATAAGCTGACAGAAGAGCCTGTAGATCCGCGATATATTGATAACTCTTTTGGTGATATGATGAACTATTATGAAAATGGAGTTGGAACCTCACATGGATTAGTAGCTACAGCATTTAGGAATAGTGACTTTAGGATAGAGGCTTTTGATTATCCTGATCTTGGTTTAGGATGTCATTATGAATCACTGAGAGTTACAGATTTTAACCATAAACTCATTACCCATAGTTTTAATTCAGTGGCTATTTATTATGGTTTGGATTATCAAAAACCAGGAGTTTACCGAGTTGCACGTTCAACATATAAGGAGTTGTATCAGAGTAGTGATGCTTATGATAAAAATATAGATTTGTTGGGCAGGAATCTCAATAGTATACTTGAAGATCTGCCTGCTGAGAAATCGTGCAGGCAGCACTATCTGAAAGGGAGGAAAATTGATGGAGTGTATAAGATAGACCCTGACGGAGATGGAGCTATTCAGCCATTTAAAGCGTATTGTGATATGACATCAAATGATTTGGAAGCAAGTTCAGAGAGTTCAAATACAGCACTTAAATCGTGTATGCAACACCTTATCTATTATCCTGAGAATTACAGAAAAGATGGTATATACCTGTTAGATGTTGATGGAGCAGAAGGATCTGTTGCACCATTTAAAGCTACCTGCGATATGATAACAGAAGGAGGAGGCTGGACAAGGCTGTTTGCTTTTAATCCTAAAAAAGATCTTATTTCAGGAGGAAATTTTTGGAATAGCGATACCAGATATGGAGCTCCTGGAGAACGCTTAGAGTTTCATGATGCATTCTACCACTTTAATGGATTCTCAGAATCAATGGTTAAAGCCGGTGAGTATACTGAGATATCAACATCTGTTAATAATCGGTTTCAAACATACTCTGTAGCTAACTTATTAAAATACTATAACGGTACCTCAAATGACTTTAATAACGATAAGTTATTTAATGGTAGTTTTGGTATAATCTCTGTGTGGGATTATCATAGGTCAACAAAATGGGGACACTATTATGAGTTAATAAATATAGAGGAACATAAATCCATTTTAGCAGATGCTGGTTATTCAATTCCGGGTATAATAATTGGTGCGGATAGCAGAAGTCAGATTTCATATAGAAGTGGTTTAACATCATATGCTAATCTGTATAACAGTAGTAGAGTACATGATGTTGATTTTGAGCTATATGCCAGAGACATAGATTTAACCACAGCTTTTCCTGCTGAAAAATCGTGTATGCACCACTACCTGAAAAACAGAAAAGTTGATGGTGTTTATAAAATAGATCCGGATGGAGATGGAGCAATAGCTGAGTTTGAAGCTTACTGTGATATGACAACCGATGAAGGAGGGTGGACACTTGTTCATAAAAACGATAGAGGAGCTAATCAGGCAAATGACATAACAGATGACGGATATAATCTGGCAGGACTTCAATCTCCTGATATAGATGCAACAGCAATACTGCCAAGAGAAGTTATAGAACAACTGGGTAACGAGTTCAGATTAACAACAGACTCGGAAAATCATAAAGCGTATTGGAGGTTTAGTTCACAGAATGAAGTGTTTTATAATACAAAACCGGATGTAACCGATAATGATATTGCTTGTGAGATGAAGGTTGTGTCATATGATAATGAATGGAAAGCAGCAACACTAAAGAAAACCAATAACACTGATGCTACACACGTGAGGGTAGAGGACGCTGAAATGATGCATATTATTGTTCGCAGGGATTGTTGTAGTCCAAAAGGTAACTTCTGGTTTAATTATGGTAGTTGGCATGTTGCTAATGGATTAGGATCATATCACCCGGGGACTGTATGGGTACGTGACAACAATCTGTCTTTACCTGAGATATCATGGTTTAAAGCCAACAAAAACAGAATAAACAGAGGCAATGAGATTCAACTTTCATGGGAAGTACCAGATGGTGTTACAGCTGAGATATATAGCGATAGTGATAGTAATTATCAAAGCGGAAAAGATGTTTCATCATCAAATAACGAAACACTTACTCCTGATAGTGATAAAGCATTTGTGACATATATACTTAAAGTAACTAATGCAGATGGTTTTACAAGTGAGAAAGAGGTGACGGTATTTCTTAATAGTGATATACCTTACTCTTTACGATTTAACTATTCAAAGTCGAACTATCTTAAGAGAAAGAATGATAAATCAGGAAATAAAAAAATATGGACATTTAGTACATGGATAAAATTGGGTAAACCAAATACTGAAGGTAATAACAGAAAATCAATTTTTGCATCCGGAGAAAAAGGGCAACCTACTCACGGAAGTGCTTTGTTGTACATTAATAACTTAGGAAAATTATGTTTTGGTGCTTCAAACGATCATCAGAGTGTTCATGCAAGTTATGAATCTGTTGAAAAAATAGATAACTATAATGAATGGGCACATATATTTGTAAGTTTTAACTCTACAGAGGTTACAGAATTTGATAGATTTAAAGCATATCTGAACGGAGAAGAGCTAAATTTGATTGCACCATATCCTGTTGCTTTAAATAGAGAGCTGGCAATTGGTAAGATTGATCTTACACATACGCTTGGGGTGTATAATAGAAATTGTACTTCTGATAACTGCCCAAATATAAATAACACTGTATTAGACACAGAAGGTAATAACGATTACTACCCTCATTTTTATGATGGATATATGACCGAAATCTATTTTGTTGATGGATACAGTTTATCAATAAATGATTTTGGAGAATTTAAAAGTGGTAAATGGATTCCTAAAGCAACCTCTGTACAAGATTATGGGATCAATGGATTTTATCTGAACTTTCACGACCAAACAAATCCTGGGAAAGATTATTCAGGTAACTATAATGACATGACTATTGTAAATTATAACTCTAATAAGGATGAGGATAAATATATAGATCAGATGTTGGACAGCCCAGACAGAAACTTCTCTGTTTTAAGCCCTCAGCTTATAGATGGTAGTTATTCTTCTTTGACATTACATAATGGTAATCTGAGAACAGAGACAGAAAACTCAGGAGGGCAGTCAGTACAGATTGGATGTAGTTATGGCGATATAGGTACTGGTAAATGGTATATTGAGAGAACAAATATAACTGAGACGGAGTTTGGAGGATCGTCAAATGTCGGGTTGTCAACCAAAATTATTTCACCAGAAGAGAATATGATCTTGTATAATAAGATGCAGACAAATAGTGGAGGAGATGAAGGATTCTATAAATCAAAAGGGGCAGATAAAGAACTACTTGGAGCTAAGTTAACGGGAGGTGTTATTAGTTATATAGTAAATACAGAAGAGGGTGAAATAAAAGTAAACCATAATGGTAGTCATATGTATCAGATAACAGATAGCGATTTTGTTAATGAGGTTACAATAAGTATGGGTTCCGGATCTTATTCCGAGACTGTATCAGAGATTAACTTTGGTCAGGGCGGTCAATCAGGACTGAAGAATTATAAGATAGATATCTCAACAGGTGTATGGACAGAGGTGACAGACGGAAGTGTACCCGATGTGCGATTTTCTTATTCACCATTAACCGGATATTATCCACTTAATAATGCATTTGTTTCGCCTGATATAAATAGTTTTACAGCAGATCCTACAGTGGTGGGTTCTGGAGGTACAACAGATCTGGAGTGGACAGTAACCGGATCGGTAAAAGAGGAGTTATGGTTAGATGGTGAAAAAGTAGCAGATATTACAGGGCAATCGCCATATACAATTACACCGCCAGAGGAGCCGGGTGAGTATACATATACACTTAAAACCTATAGTAGTGCAGGACTTATATCAACCAAAGAGGTTAAAATAACCGTAACTCCGGGAGTATCTGTTGAGTCTGTGCAGATAAACGATAATAACGTTGAGTACCGTTCAAATCAGAGATTAGAGGCCGTGCATACAGGGCTGAATCCGGCAGATGGAACTTTGATATATAACTGGTTTGTAGATCGTGGATCGGGAAGTAACACAATAGCAGATGTAATAATACCATTTGATGGTAATACAGTAAACGATAAATCCGGCAATAATAATAACGGTGCACTGCACGATGATGAGAGTGATGGTTTTAATAGCAACGGAAAATATGGCGTTGGTTATGAGTTTGATGGAGATAACGACTATATAGAGATGCCAACAATAGGCAACCTGTTTAACAGCGATTTCAGTTACAGTATCTGGGTATACATACCATCAGAACCACGAACAGAGGATGTATCGTTTTTCAATGTTCGTAACTTTGATGATACCGGAACCGGCGATCACCGCGCAGGACATATTGTACTACAACCGGATGATAATATTCGCTTTGAGTGTAAAGGCGAAGGAGATAATCTGTTACTTGAGAAGACAAAGAATCTCTCTATAACAAAGGATGTATATCTGCATTTTGTAGTAATTAAACGAGGCAACGAGTTCCGTTTCTACTATAATGGAGAGGAGCAACCGGATATGCGAATAACTACCTCCGGCTCAACAGCCATTGATGATAACAATATCTCGATAGGTAGATTAAACAGCAATACAGTAACCGAATATTTTAAAGGACGTGTAGATGAGTTGATGATATTTGATCGCGCACTTAGTTCAGGTCAGATAAAATCTGTATATGAGAATGGAATGAGATATATAGTACCATCAGAGACCCGTGTAACCGATAAATGGCAGGTAAAGGTAATACCAAGCAACGGCACAAATACAGGCGAAGAGAAACAGAGCCAACAGGTAACAATAACCGCCTCACGTCGCAGACTGATAGTTGTAGAAACCCAGTAGGGGTGAATAGTCGTAGAGACGAACGGTTGTAGAGATGAATGACCGTAGAGATGAACGGCCGTTCATCTCTACGATACCAATGGCCATTCGTCTCTATGAGGATACCAATGACCATTCGGTTTTATTGAATAACGACCATTCATCTCTACTGTATAAATATTAGTAATAAATAGTTAAAAACAGACTATTAAAATCTTTTCTCTTTCTCTGCTTGTTATTGTCAAAGGTCAGGTTTAGCCAATTTCTTGATGTTTGAATGAACTCAATATTACTATCCACTCCAAAATCCCTGATAAAATTATTGTCAGAAATCTTTTTATACTCAAAACTTACTTTTGTTAATACCGAAATCCCGTTTTTGTGGCTCTTAGGTTCATCTATATTTCTATTCTGATCTTTGAATGGGAGTCGAAAAGTCCATGGTAAATCCGGCTGATGTTCATTTTTTATAATATCTATTACGTGATCCTTAGGGAAATAGTCCGGTTGATATTTAAAAGCATTATTAAAAATATGTTTTGTTTCGTCAATATTAACCATGCATAGCCCAAATGGTGAATAGCCATTGGTTTTATATTCAGAGCGTCTCCATAGCCCTGTAGGCTTAGTTTGTTTGCTTCTTAGTTCAATACTGTTGTGAACCCAAAGAATTTCAAAATAGAAATTATCAAAATAGAATTTACGGTTTGTAGTTCCTTGCCCTTTGTGAATTCTACTGCTCCCCTCTGTCAACCCGAATTCAACTAATTCATTAGCTACTTTACCATTATCATCAGTAAAGATAAATATATGATCAATGTTCATATCCAATAATTGATGTTTGATTATACTGTAATAAGTTATAAGAATTTAGTACAAAACAGAAAGATACAAATTTACGTCGGAAATATTTTTAACAAACAGTATGTAATAGTAATGAGGTTATATGGAATACTAATGCAGATAAGTTTATCAACAACTATTTTAATGTAAAACCTCTCTTAAAAATAGCAATACTATAATAGTTTTTGTAAATTATAAATAGCAGTGGTTTAGTACTTTGTTATATGGAGTAAATTGCTGTAACTATAATTAGAACCAGAAATTAAACTAGTATGAAACGAGCATGAGAATAAGTTTTCTCATATACGAGAATGACTAAATAAAGCGAGTTTTATATGACAACTGAAAAAATATAAACATATGAAATCCCGGACATTACGACTGTTGTTAATAATAATATCTCTGTTATTTATATCTAACAGATACTATGCAAATAGTACAGATTATATATCATCATCAGATCTGTTTAAAACATATCCGTGGGTATCAGATAATACTAAAGTTTGGTATAGCCCTGTGTTACCTCCGGCAACATCACCATCAGTTACAGAAGTAAATGCCATCTCATCATCAGGGGCGATAGCATATACAAGTAGTGTACTGTCTGCAGAAGTGACCGGATTGCAGCCGGCAAATTCGGGCGTAGTCTATAACTGGCAGGTTGATGACTCACCTATTAAGGTGCTTCATATGCCTTTTGATTTAGATGTTATTGCAGAGGGAGGTAGTGTAAGGAATTATGCAGGTCCAAAAAATGGGACAATTGATGGTGTTGTACACAAATCTACAGGAGGTTATAATGGAGGGGGATATTACTATTTTAATGCTAACTCTTCTATTATTATTGATGATGATGCAGCCAATATCACAGCAGGAGAGAGTTTTACTTATGTTGCCTGGGTATATCCTGAGGATCATAATGATCACAGAACAATAATTGGTAGAGTTATAAATCATGCTCCTCATTATCATCAGTTTCTTTTAATGAAAAATACTGGATATCTGGGGTACTATACTGTTGGTGAAACTGAAAGATTAGTATCAACCACCGTAGTTCCTTTAAATACATGGTCGCATGTGGCAGCTGTATATGATAAACCAAATAATAAATTACGATTATTTTTTAATGGAGTTGAGGTTGCTGAAAAGACTACTGCAGCTGTTACTTTTCCTCAGATGCCCTATGATATGCTTATAGGTAAATTTGATGTTCCCGGTCATCCTCAGGCTTTTAAAGGAGGTATAGATGATGTAATGATCTTTAACCGTCCGCTATCTAATGAGCAGATAGCTTTGATGTACAATAACTACTCAGTTACCAATGAGTATTTCAACTATAAGATATCTCCAAAAGAGACAGCCTCTGAACAAAAATGGAAGGTTTGTGCCATTCCTTACAACAATACAGGAGTTGGGTCAGAGAAGTGCAGTAATGAGCTTCTGATAAAGTTTCCGCAAATAACAGGAACTACAATTAATAGTGGCAATACCGAAGCTCTTAGCAGCGATAACCTGTTGCAGACAACAACTCCTGACTTTGGTAATGGTGCAAAAATGATAAGTGACTGGCAGGTTGATAAAGGAAGTGGTTTTGAGTCAATAAAGATTGTTGATATGCCTTTTGATGGTGGTGATTTTAATGCCAGTGGCAGGATTGTTGATTATATCTCCGGTATTGAATCCTATTTAAACAGTAATATTACATACGAATCTGGTTTGGGGTTTGATGGTAAGGGATGTTATAAATTTAATTCCAGCAGTATTCAACTTCACAATGATGTTAGAGACAAAATAATTAGTTTATCCGGTAATTCTCAAACTATATCTTTATGGATTAAAACAGAGTCTAATGGTAAAATATATAGTTATTATGGCTGTTCTATTGGCGATAACACAACCTATTATTTGGATTTGGTAAATAATAAATTACTATTTTTTATTGCTGATTCGGATGGAAATGAATCAATACTGGAGTATACCAATGGATTGTCTCTTATGGATGGTAGTTGGCATAACATTGTAACAACTTATAAGGTTGGTGGCGATCAGGAAATTTATGTAGATGGAGATTTGATAGCATCTAAACCTATGGGGACTTTTAATGGATTTACTAATAGTGAGTCCATAGAGTTCAATTTAGGAGCAAGAAAACATTGTAATAATAGTTCTATTCAGCCGTTTGATGGTTATATTGACGACTTTAAAGTGTATAAGAGAGCACTGAGTCAGCAGCAGATAGAGGCTATGTTTAACAACTGCCTGAATCCTGATGGATCATATAACGGAAATTTCAGAGACAATATAATTGCACCACAAGAGACAAAAACAGGAGAGAAGTGGCGGGTTACTGTTACACCTAACGATAATGTAAATAATGGAGAGGTTAAAACAAGTAATGAAGTTCTTATAAAGTTCCCTCAGATTACAGGTGTAACTATTAATGACGGTGCAGCAGAAGCTTTTGGTGGTAATAATTTGTTACATACAACAGGCCCAGACTTTGGTAATAGAGCAAAGATGATAAGTGATTGGCAGGTTGATAACGGAAGTGGCTTTGAATCAATAAAGATTATTGACATGCCTATGGATGGAGGCGCATTAGCAGCAGGGAATGTTAAAAATTATATTAGCAATAATCATGGAGTAATTCTTGAAGCATCATATAAAAGCGGTGAAGGATTTGACGGAAAAGGCTGTTATGAGTTTGATGGAATAAACGATGGTATATATATTGAAGACAGTGATATAATTGACCTTACAGATGACTTTACAATTTCATTATGGATTAATCCGGCTCATATACATGGACCGGAAGGTTCAAAGGCAGGTGTTATATTACGAAAAGATGATGCTTATGAGATTTATTTTTGCAATAAAAAAATTAATCTTAGAATACATACACCGGATTTAACAGAAAATGTTATTGATTATAATCTAGAGTTAAACAGATGGACCTACCTTACAATGACATATAAAGATAGAGTTCTAAAAGGTTATATAAACGGAGTGCTTAAAAGCAGTGAAATTTATCCTGCTAATCTTAGAGTTAATTCAAATAATTTATGTTTTGGAAGATATAATAATGGAAGTTTTCCCTATACGGGAAAATTAGATGAGGTTAAGTTCTTTAATCGGGCGTTAAGCGGTAGCCAGATTGCGGCAATGTATAATAATTGTCTGAATCAGGATGGAACATATAACGGAAATTTCAGAGACAATATAATTGCACCGCAAGAGACTAAAACGGGAGAGAAGTGGCGGGTTACTGTTACCCCTAATGATAATGTAAATAATGGAGAGGTTAAAACAAGTAATGAAGTTCTTATAAAATTCCCTCAGATTACAGGCGTAACTATTAATGATGGTGCAGCAGAAGCTTTTGGTGGTAATAATTTGTTACATACAACAAACCCTGACTTTGGTAATGGAGCAAAGATGATAAGTGATTGGCAGGTTGATAATGGTAGTGGATTTAAGTCATTAAAGATTCTTGATATGCCTATGGACGGAGGGGCATTGGAAGGAGGAAAGGTTAAGAACTATAGTGGTAATATTCATGGAACCATTCTGGGAGGAGGATATAAATCAGATGGAGGATTTGATGGCAAAGGTTGTTTTGAGTTTGATGGAATAGACGATGGTATATATATTGAGGATAATGATATAATTGACCTTGCAAATGATTTTACAATTTCACTATGGGTAAATCCTGCATATATACATGGGCCGGAAGGTTCAAAGGCGGGTGTGATATTACGCAAAGGTGATGCTTATGAGCTTTTTTATAGTAATGGTATAATAAATTTGCGAATCCATACCCCGAATTTTAATCAAAACACTATTGATTATAATGTAGATATAAACAGGTGGTCATTTGTTACAGTGACATATAAAGATGGTGTTTTAAAAGGTTATATAAATGGAGTGCAAAGAAGCAGTAACACCTATTCCGGTAATATTAAAGAGAATACAAATAATCTCTGTTTCGGAAGATACAATGTTGGATCATTTCCGTTTAAAGGTAAGTTAGATGAGATTAAAATCTTTAACCGTGCATTAAGTAGTAGTCAGATAGAAGCTATGTATAATGATTGTCTGAATCCTGATGGATCATATAACGGGAACTTCAGAGACAACATAATTGCACCGCAAGAGACTAAAACGGGAGAGAAGTGGCGGGTTACTGTTATCCCTAACGATAATGAAAATAATGGAGAGGTTAAAACAAGTAATGAAGTTCTTATAAAATTCTCTCAGATTAATCAGGTTCAGATTAATAATGGCGATACTGAAGCCTCAACTATTGTTGACTTGATATATACAACAGCTCCCGATTTTGGAAACAGTGTTAAGATGATTACCGATTGGCAGGTAGATAAAGATGATGGTAATGGATTTCAGTCAATAAAGATTCTGGATATGCCTATGGACGGAGGAGCATTAGCGGGAGAAGATGTTAAAAACTATGTAAGCGATAATAATGGTGTAGTTAATGGTGCTGAGTATAAATACGATTCTGGTTTTGATAATAAGGGGTGTTACTACTTTAATGGTACGTCAAATCATATAGCAGTAGCTGATAATACAGAGAAAAGAACAGATGGTAGTTTTACTGCCACGGTGTGGGTTTATATGACCGGAGGACAGGAATATGCAGCATTCATCACAGCAGAGAGTACCGAACGGCATTATAGTTGGACATTGAGAAAGTACAAAGAGAATAATAAAATTGAATTTGCTATTGCAAATAGAAACAATCCGAGTAATAATGATTATACCAGTACTTTTTCTACTGATGATATAATTTTTAATAAATGGCAACATGTTGTAGTGGTATGGAATCAGGATAAAAAGAGTGCTACACTATATCTGAATGGAGAGGAGAGTGGAGGTTCAAATATTTCAAATATATCAAGATATACTCATGATGAGGGATTTAGTATTGGAAAATCAAATTTTGTAACAACAACTCATTTTAAGGGTTTTCTGGATGATGTAAAAGTTTACAACCGGGCATTGTCGCCTGAACAGATATCAGCTATGTATAATAACTTTGAAACAACAAGAATATATAGAGACGATATTATTGTGCCACAAGAGACAAAATCGGGCGAAGTATGGAAAACATGTGTTGCCCCTAATGATAATTCAGCAGATGGCACAGAGTTATGTAGTAATTCGGTTACAATAGCTATTCCTGCTATAGAGAATCTGAAAATAAACGAAGGTGATTCTGAGGCTATCAATTCAGAGAAACTTATTGCTGAATATGATGACATACAAAATATAAAGGGCTTTTTTAATTGGCAGGTAGATAAAAATGATGGTAATGGCTTTCAATCTATAAAAGTCTTTGATATGCCTATGGATGGTGGAGCACTGGCCGCTGGGGGTAAAATCAAAGACTATGCAAACGATAACCATGCAACACCAAGTGGAGCAATATATCAACCGGATGGAGGATACGATGGCAAAGGGGCATATTATCTGAATGGAAGCAGTTATATATCTATCCCACATTCGTCAAACGTCGATATAGGTTCTATGCAGGAGTATACAGTCAATTTTTGGGTCTATCTGTATAATACATCTGGTGGTTATATTGCATCAAAAGGGAATGCGAATTCTGTGAATATGTGGTTTATACAAATGAGTGATAAGTCTGTTGAACTTAGATTCCGGGATTATGGTACGTCTGATGACCTGCATATGTTCTCAGTTAGTAATTTACCGTCAAAAACAGGATGGGTAAATGTTGCAATAAGTTATGACTCTGAAGGTAAATATAAGATATATCGTGATGGTGTAAAAGTTGGAGAGTCGGTTACCGGAAAGCCTAAAATAAGAAGTAACTCTAGTTTTATTCGACTTGGAGGGCGTTGTCATAATAGTAATTGTTATCATACAGAGCTGAAATTTGATGAGTTTGAGATATATAACAGAGCCTTGTCGGAGACTCAGATAGCTGTTATGTACAATAACTATGAGGCCACTGGTGCTGCTTGTAAAGATACAATAGTGCCTCAGGAGACAAAAATAGGTGAAAAATGGAAACTAGAGGTTACACCAAATGATAATATTGATGACGGAATTAGTGTACTGAGCAACGAGATAGAGATAATATTCCCTCAGATTAATCAGGTTCAGATTAATAACGGAGATACCAAAACAACAAGTGCAAATAGATTGGAATATAATACAATACCCGATTTTGGTACAGATGCTAAATTAATTGCCGATTGGCAGGTGAAAAAGGATACAGACTCTGATTTTGAATCTGTAAAAGCTTTTGATATGCCTATGGATGGAGGAACATTAGCTTCCGGTAAGGTAAAAGAATATATGAATGGTATTAATGGTGTAGTCGCATCTTCAGGTGTTGAGTATTTACCTAATGGTGGGATAGATGGAAAGGGAGCCTACTATTTTGATGGTACTAATAAAACTATTGATATTGGAGATAAAGATGACTTTAACTTTATTTTATCTACAAGAACTTTTACTATATCATTTTGGGCTAAAACACCAGACTATGTAGGTAGACACCTGTATATCATGGGGTCAGCTGCATACACTTCATCTACAGTTGGTTTTTATATGGGTATAGATGAGAATGGTAAATTCGCTATGGCTGGTTTAAAAGCTTCTAGTGGGGAAAATGTGTTTAGATACGATTTTGATCCAAGCGATCCGCGTGTTTTTCCAGATGATGAGTTTCATCATATAGTTGTTACATGTGATGACTCCTCTTTAGGAACGGATGAGTTTATTAAATATTATGTTGATGGAGAACTTAAAGGACAAGGCGGATATGCTACCTCTGATACATATACAGGAAACTCAACACATGTATTAGGTTTAGGTAAAATTACTGGTTATACACCTACCGGGAATAGGTCTTTTAAAGGAGTAATAGATGAACTGAAGATTTGGAGAGTAGCTCTTTCTGCTGAACAGATAAAACTCAATTATGAAAACAGGTCAGATAAAGTTATTTCATCACGTGAGACAAAGTCTGGTGAAACGTGGAGAGTTTCTGTTACACCAAACGATAATTTAAGTGATGGTACTGCCATATCTGGTAATGAAATATTGATTACAGCAAACACCTCTTGTAAAGCATATAAGAGTGCAGGATTTACAGAGGATGGTATTTACGAAATTGACCCTGATGGAGAAGGTGCAGGTGAGCCATTTGAAGTCTGGTGCGATATGACATCAACAAATTTGGAATCAGAATCTCCGAGTTCAAACAGTTCTCTAAAATCGTGTACTCATCATCTTGCTTTATTTCCTTCCAATGCCGGAAAAGATGGAATATACATGATAGACCCTGATGGTGCAAACCAAGGCAAAGATCCTTTTAAACTCTGGTGCGATATGACAACCGATGGAGGAGGTTGGGGACTGATATCATATTTAGATGATGAGGACAACTCAGCAAACAGATGGGCTCTGCTTCATGATGCAAATGATACCGGATTAGAGGTCGGGTCAAATGCAACAAGTTTTGATGCAACATTCAGAACCCCAAATAATAAGTTGTTAATTGAAATGGCCGATGAAATAGCTGTTGGCGTTCCTTTTAAAGATGATGCCCTTGTTAATGGGTTCCGCAAACTTGGCGACTGGACCTGGGCATGGAAATTACAAAAACCGGATGTACTTACATCAGCTTGGATAGATGGTTACAACTCTTCCAATCATTTGATTTCTTCAGTAAACTATACAATAATAAATCAGCCATCGTCAGGTTCTTCATTTACTAATGAAGTGCAAAACATCTATTATGGTAAAAAAACAGATGCTTCTGAATTTGGATTTATGTTAGCTGAAGATTACGGTTCAGAATCTTATTTCTACCCCGCATGGAACAGTTGTCAGGAGACTCCATTGTTTCATCTATATAATGAAGATACTGGTGGTGGAAACAGTAATGGTTTAACAAGAGGCATCTCAAAATCAACCAATCAGTCCGGACACTCATGTAAACTGTCTGGTACTTATGCTACTTACGAATATCATACCAATACCAGAGCAATTGAAGGAAGTATTTGGGTAAGAGAGGATATAACACAATATTACAACCCGGAGGTATCTTGTGCAGCTCACAAGGCACTTGGCAGAAATAGTAGCGGTGTATACAAAATAGATCCTGATGGAGCTGGAGGTATTGAACCATTTACTGCGTATTGCGATATGACATCAACAGATCTGATTACTGACTCTGAGAGTTCATCAACAGCACTGGAATCGTGTATGCAACATTTGGTGTACTACCCGGATAACTATACTGTAGACGGTGTATATATGTTAGATCCTGACGGGACATCGGGTAGTGAAGAACCATTTAAAGTCTGGTGCGATATGACCAGAGAAGGTGGTGGTTGGACACATACAGCATCACTTGCCGATGATCAGAACAATTACTGGACATGGAATAATCAGGCTAATCTGTATAACGGAAATGAATACGGACAGTTGAATAGTTTCAGAACAAACGACTATCAGAGTAAGGCGTGGAGAACAGTTTCAGGAAATCAGATAATGTTCTCGCACGGAGTTAATAATGGTAAGTACATTATATATAACGATATTATTAATGGTGAAACATTGAACAGTAAGTACACCTCAAGTAATACTACAGTTGGAGAGTTTGGTCCTCCTGTTGTAACAGAGGGAACATGGTGGCAACAGCGTGGTACAGAACTTAAAATGCATCTTCAGGTTCCCGATTCAGATGGACACGGATGGGCTATGGGAGGAAAAAGTTTTGTATGGAGATCTACAGCTAATCACAATAGCAATTACGATGATGTATTCGGAGGAACATCAGGCGCACATAATCCGGATAAAGAGTTTTGGGCACCGGAACACTATTTTTTCTATGAACGTAATTTTGATGCCTCGGCTCTTACAGTTTATGTAAGAGAGAATAGCCTTACCACAGCTTATCAGGCAGAGAAATCGTGTCAGCACCACTACCTTAAAAATCGCAGAGTAAATGGTGTATATAAAATAGATCCTGATGGAGATGGAGATATTGTTGAATTTGAGGCGTATTGTGATATGAATACCGATGGTGGTGGCTGGACACTGGTGCATAAAAATAATAGAGGAAGTGGCGCAGATAATGATAAAACGGATAATGGATACAACACAGAGGCTCTGTCTGATCCTGTTATAAATGACGTTGCTATTCTGCCAAAGGCAACTATCGAAGCGTTGGGTGAGACATTCAGAATAAATACAGATTCTGATATACACAAAATGTACTGGCGATTCAATAGCATGTCTGATGTATATTACAGCTCCAGAATGGACGATGCTTCAGAGCCTGTAGATCTGTCTGTTAATTATAAATTAAACTGGTCATCAGATTGGTCTGACGGAACAATTGATCCAACCAATACAGGCACAGATAGTCACTCTTTTGTAGTATGGACAGAGAAGGATAATACTGATAAAGCTCATATGATTGTCAGCAGAAATAGTGGAAGTGGATCAAGCTTCTGGTTTAATGGTGATAGTTGGTCATATACATATAAACCGGGAGCGGTATGGGTTAAAAATAGTTTGTTGTCAGCGCCGGAGATATCTTACTTTAGAACAAATAAGAATAGAATAGAGAGAGGCGAAGATATACAACTCTCATGGAGTGTTCCCAATGGTGTTACTGCTGAGTTATATAGCGATACAGATAGTAACTATCAAACACCAAGGGATGTCTCTTCACAAAGTAGTGAAAATCTTACACCCGATAGCGATAAAGCATTTGTTACGTATACACTTCGTGTAACAGATTCAGATGGATTTATAAATAAAAAGAAGGTTAAAATATTTCTTGACAGAGAGATACCATATTCTCTACGATTTAACTCTTCTGAATCAAATTATCTGAGAAGAGAAAATGCAGAGTCAGGTAACAGTAAAAAATGGACATATAGTGTATGGGTAAAATTGGGCGACAGAGATGTGGAAGGAACTAATTTCAGATCGCTGTTCTCTTCCGGTAAAATAGGAGAACCAACAGAGGGAAGTGCCAACCTGTATATAAACAATAGTGGTAACCTCTGTTTTAACGCAAGCAACGACCATTCAAATGTTCATGCAGATTATATATCAACAGAGAAGATAGAGAGTATAAGCGAATGGACACACATATTTGTAAGCTTTAACTCAACAGAAGCAGTTGAAGAAAACCGATTTAAAGCTTATGTTAATGGTGGAGAACTTAGTCTGACATCATCGTTACCTGTAGCAGAGAATATGGAGTTGGTGATTAATAAAGAGGATTATATGCACTCTATAGGAGTATTTTACAGAAATTGTACCAGTGAAAATTGTGATAATGAAAATAATTCATCTATTCCTGGTGGAGGAACAGATTATTATCCTCATCTCTTTGATGGTTATATGACCGAGATATACTTTATTGATGGGCAGAGTTTATCTGTAAATGACTTTGGTGAATCTAAGAGTGGTAATTGGATACCAAAGGCTACTTCGGTATATGATTATGGTAATAATGGCTTCTACCTTAACTTCTTTGACCAAACCAATCCGGGCGCAGACTATTCGGGTAATGATAACGATTGGTTACTAATAAACTATGTAACCCGAAAGGATGGAGACAGATATATAGATCAGATGTTGGATAGTCCGGACAGAAACTTTGCGGTACTGAACCCTAATGATCCTTTGAATAATAACAGTACAATTAGTTATGGAAATATATCCTTTAAAGGAAACTCTTATTCGGGAGCGTCTTCCTACTCTACATCAGTGGGAGTTTCCGAAAAGCAATATTTTGAGGGTGTAAGAAAAAATTCATCACAAGCAGGAGAGGTTGGGATTATAGATCCGCTTACAGATAATTTCTATTCAGTTATTATCTGTAATGGAGAGAAGCGGGGAAATGAAAATGGAGTACTAAAACCTACAACATCTATAACTTCAGGTGAAGTTAATCTGGATGAGACATTCTCATTCTATCTGGATTTCGAGAATAGTTCTATCTCTTTTTCCAGATCATCAGGAACCCGGGAATTAATATACAATATTGTTCAGGGGCAGTATAAACTATATGTTAATGATGCTTCGTCAGTAAATGCATCAGAGATTCTTATAAATGGGGGACAGGGAGGTCAGTCAGGATTAAAAGATTATAAGGTAGATATAACTACTGGTATATGGACTGAGATTACAGATGGTAGTGTACCTGATGTGCGATTTAAATATACCCCACCAACAGGATTCTATCCGCTTAACGATGCGTTTGTATCGCCTGATATTAGTAGTTTTACAGCAAATCCAACAGAGGTGAATTCAGGAGGTACAACAGATCTGGAGTGGGTTGTAACCGGATCGGTAAAAGAGGAGTTATGGTTAGATGGAAACAAGGTTGCCGATATAACCGGACAATCGCCATATACAATTACACCGCCTGAAGAACCGGGAGAGTATACATATACACTGAAAAGCTATAATGGTGTAGGGCTTGTATCAATCAAAGAGGTAAAGATAACAGTGAATTCTGGAATATCTGTTGAGTCGGTACAGATAAACGATAATAACGATAAGTATCGCTCAAATCAGAAATTAGAAGCCGTGCATACAGGACTGAATCCGGCAGACGGGAATCTGATATATAACTGGTTTGTAGACCGGGGATCGGGAAGTAACACCATAGCAGATGTAATAATACCATTTGATGGGAATACTGTAAACGATAAATCTGGTAACAATAACAACGGTGCACTGCACGATGACGAAAACGATGGTTTTAACAGCAACGGAAAGTATGGTGTTGGTTATGAGTTTGATGGTGTAAACGACTATATAGAGATGCCAACAATTGGTAATATGTTTAATAGTGATTTCAGCTACAGTATTTGGGTATACATACCATCAGAAGCACGAACAGAGGATGTGTCGTTCTTTAATGTCCGCAACTTTGATGATACCGGGACCGGCGATCACCGCGCAGGACATATTGTACTACAACCGGATGATAATATCCGTTTTGAGTGTAAAGGTGAAGGAGATAATGTGCTGCTTGAGAAGACAAAGAACCTCTCTATAACAAAGGATGTATATCTGCACTTTGTAGTAACCAAACGAGGCAATGAATTCCGCTTTTACTATAACGGAGAGGAACAGCCGGATATGCGAATTACAACAACCGGATCAACAGCCATTGATGATAACAACATCTCGTTAGGACGACTTAACAGCAACACCGTAACCGGATATTTTAAAGGACGTGTAGATGAGTTGATGATATTTGATCGCACACTTAGTTCGGGTCAGATAAAATCTGCATATGAAAATGGAATGAGATATATAGTACCATCAGAGACGCGTGTAACAGACAAATGGCAGGTAAAGGTAATACCAAGCAACGGCACAAATACAGGCGAAGAGAAACAGAGTCAACAGGTAACAATAACCGCCTCTCGTCGTAGATTAATAGTTGTAGAAACCCAGTAGGGATGAATGATGCCGTAGAGACGAACGGTTGTAGAGATGAATAGCCGTAGAGATGAACGGCCGTTCATCTCTACCCAACGGTATCAATGGTCATTCGTCTCTATCAGGTAACAGCTGTTCATCTCTACTACGGTACCAATGATATTCACCCTATTGAGTAATTGTCGTTTATCTTCTTTAAATACAGACTACCTGATAACCATATGTTTTTGTATTTTTGATAGTGGAAATATATTATGGCTTATTGTAAAGTATTTGTGATATAAGTAAAATCACGTCCTACGAGTATGACATTTAACTGCAATTTTTATGTGTATTTTTTTTTGTAGAACGTGTCTGAATTTATAAAATACATCATCATGGTTTAAGGAGTTAATGTAATCATTAAGCTCTTTGGTCATAGATGAGAAATGATCTAATTTTTCTCTACTTACACTAATATCAATAGTTTCTATTAAACTGAAAAGATATTTATTATACTTATACTTCCAATTATCCTGATTATCATTAATAATTATCTTTTCCAATATTTTCTTCCATGGGTGAGCATAGCGATCACTACGACCCAAAATATCATTTACCAGAAACTTTATCTGTTTTGATACAAACCACATAAAATCATCTTCATTATCTGGTTGATATCTTTTTATAGCATTTATTATCTTTTTTTCAAACCACCCCAATGGAATATTAACAGGATTGGAGTTATTAATCTTAGGTATAAAGTAGTATCTGTTCCAGCTAAAAAAAATAATTTTATGTGTCTTTAGCTTATAGTCAATATTTATTACCTTATTCCTTACAAGATTTAAATATGTTAAGTACAATATATTATTTACCGAATGGCTCCATATGTCATCTGACATTGAGAAATCCGGATTAAAGGAGTTATCAGGTATGTCAACAATACACATAATGCTATACGGAGCATCAGTGTTTTGCTTTATACAGGGTTTCATGTTAATAGTGTTCAATATATCTGTTTTATTTTAATAGTTAAAGAATAGTAATTACAGTAGTTTTGCTATAACTTACTGATAAATAATAAGATGTTTGTTGGATGTTATAATCCTCAAATATATAACTTTATGCTGAATTCTGATAAATTAATTTGTAGCATGTCGATTTACTGAATTGTTAATCTAATTAATGTTAAGAACTCTTATCATACAACTGCTGAATATTGGTAAATACCTCTGTCGTCATTAATGTAAAACCTCTCTTAAAAATAGTTATACTATAATAGTTTTTGTAAATTATAAATACCAGTGGTTTAGTACTTTGTTATATGAAGTAAACTACTGTAAATATAATTAGGACTAATAGTTAAAGATGTATGAAACGAGCATGAGAAAGAGTTTTCACACACATGAGAAAGACTAAACTATGCGAGTTCCATATGACCTATTAAAAACAAATTTAGACATATGAAATCCCGAACATTACAGCTGTTGTTAGTAATCTGTGTTTTATTAATATGTGTAACCAATAGTTATGCCAACTATACACGTAAAAAATCGAAACAAGATTTATGGAATACATATAGTTGGACATCAAACAGAGCTGATGTTAACCGGAACTCATTAAAAGCATCGTTTACGCCAACAACAAGAGTAAGTGTAAACAGGAGAGAAGTGTATGATATATCTGTTGAAAACAGTAAGGCTATAACAAATTCATTATCGTCTGACAGATTAATAAATAACAGATATCTGAAAGCAAGCAGTGGTAACACTCTATTAGTTAACCACTATAACTCGCAATATAATACAAGTAGAGTATATAGAGCCGGATTGATTGGTAATAACAGTATTTCAAATGTTGTTATGGAATCAAACAGAGCCTCTGAAGATGCTAAGGTATCTTGCAAGGCATATAAAACAGCCGGACACACTACAGATGGCATATACCTTATAGATCCTGATGGTGAGGGTGGTATTGAGCCATTTGAAGTTTGGTGCGATATGACATCAACAAATCTTGATTATAACGTAGAGAGCTCTAATATTGCACTAAAATCGTGTACACAACATCTGGCACTTTATCCGTCAAATGCCGGAAAAGATGCAATTTATCTTATAGATCCGGACGGTGTAAATGAGGGAGAAGCCCCTTTTAAGATATGGTGTGATATGACTACCGATGGAGGAGGTTGGATTGATGTTTACAGAACTTTTAAAGAGGTTGATAACTCACTTGAGTATCGAAAGAAATTCTTCAGAGATGAATCGTTAACGAGTAATCCTGTTATTGATAATGTAAACAATGATGGTTTCTATTTTACGTACAATGATATTCCGAAATATTCACCAATATATCTGGATCCTTCAATTTCTGTCCCTGATGCGAAAGAGATAAAAATGGATTGGATAATGCAAGGATCAAATAACACCACCTGGGACAGATGTAATACTAATTATTGGGTTTCGTTATCCGGCCCCGGTTATTATGGTGGAGACACAGAATATCAGGTGCCTTGTATAAATGGAAAGAGTTGTGTTGGGGGAAGTAGTACTGAAGGAAATGATGATCCCGTTTCAGCCACTTACTACTCTGATGATATACCTGATAATGCCTTATATTATTGGGCTGGTTGGGCTGAAGACGGATCAAGTACTATGGACTGTACACAAAGCCCTGATATACCGGTAGCAATTCCTGCTCTTAAATTTAAACAGCTTCTGATTCGTTCATCTGTCATAGTAAATTATAAACCAGAAATATCATGTAATGCACATAAACTAAATGGTAGAACTATGTCTGGCATATACCTTATTGATCCTGATGGTGAGGGAGGTATTGATCCGTTTGAAACATGGTGTGATATGACATCTGCTAATTTTGAATATACTTCAGAGAGTTCAAAAACAGCACTTAAATCATGTATGCAACACCTGATTTACTATCCTGATAATTTTCAGAAAGATGGTGTATATCTGTTAGATCCGGATGGTATTTCGGGAGATATACAACCATTTAAGACTCATTGCGATATGACAAAAGATGGTGGTGGATGGACTCGTATAGACCATGATATTGCACGTAATAAACTTAGCGTAGATATAACGCCGGTGGATGATTGTGGTGTAAAGGAGTTTGATTCTGAAGATCGATATAGAACGCAAGATGGATCAGGAAGTCATGCATTCTGGTACGATATAAATATTCCGTTTGGATTTATTCAGTTTTATCTTGATAGTTATAAAGCTAAAGCATTTTCACCATCAGGATATAAGAGCGATATATTTGTGTCAGAGTTTAAGATATCAAACTGGAACACACTGTTTCTTAGTGGATCTTATGGTGATATTGCTTTTGGCTCTCCCGATCAGGATCCGGTTACATCTTTCTCTAATGCTGGTAATGACGTAAATTGTCAGTCATGTGAGGTACAGTTTAACTCAAACAATAATATATTTAATCTGAACTCTGTATCAGACAAATTCAGAATAGGATGGGGAGAATCAGGAGGTGAGTATGAAGGTTGGTACCCATGGTATTCTGGTTATATATATGTACGTGAATCTGCTGCTGAATATGTTGGTGCCGAAAAGTCGTGCCGACATCACTACCTTAAAAACCGAAAATTAAATGGGGTTTATAAAATAGATCCTGATGGAGAAGAAGGCGTTATTGAACCATTTGAAACATATTGTGATATGACATCTGCTGATTATGAATCTGCTTCTGTGAGTTCAAACAGTTCACTAAAATCATGTATGCAACACCTGATGTACTATCCTGAGAATTACGGTAAAAATGGTATGTACCTGTTAGACCCGGATGGTATTTCAGGAGATATACAACCATTTAAAACATGGTGCGATATGACAAAAGCAGGTGGAGGTTGGACTCGTATAGATCATGATATTGCACGTAATAAATTAAAAGTTGATATTACAGCTTTAGTAGCAGCACCAGTTCAGGAATATGATTCTGAAAACAGGTACAGAACACAGGATAGAGCAGGAGCTCAGGCATATTGGTACGATATTAATATAACCTTTGGATATAATCAATTCTATTTGGATAATCTTACTGCTAAAGCATTTGCTGTCTCACCTGATGTTAGTGATATTCAAACGGAAGAATTTAATATTACAAATTGGAATACCCTATACTCCTCAGGAGGGTATGCAGATATTGCATTTGGATCACCAGATCAATTGCCACTTACATCATTTGCCGGTGCAGGGGCATATATTAAATGTACCTCATGTGAAGGAGTATTTCCTTTATCTGATCAAATTTTTACACTTAATGGTTTATCTAATAAATTCAGAATTGCGTGGGGCGAAGAGGGAGGAGAACATGAGGGGTGGTATCCGTGGTATGCCGGATATATATATGTCCGAGAACCATTTGGTGAATATGTTGGTGCTGAAAAATCATGTCAACATCACTATCTTAACAACAGAAGAGTTGATGGTGTATATAAGATAGATCCTGACGGGGATGGCTCTATAGGAGAGTTTGAAACATATTGCGATATGACTACCGATGATGGGGGTTGGGCATTGATACATAAAAACGACAGAGGAGCTAATCAGGTAAATGACAGAACAGATGCCGGATATAATCTGGCAGGACTTTTATCATCTGATATAGATGCAACAGCAATATTACCAAGAGAAATTATAGAACAACTGGGTAACGAGTTCAGATTAACCACAAATTCGGAAAGTCATAAAGCATATTGGAGGTTTAGTTCACAGAATGATGTATTTTATAGCTCAAGACCAGATGTAGTCGATAATGATGTTGCTTGTGAAATGAAGGTTGTATCATCTGACAATGAATGGAAAACAGCAAAATTAACAAAGACAATTAGTACTGAAGCCATGCATGTGAGAGTGCAGGATTCTGAGCAGATGCATATATTAATTCGTAGAGATTGTTGTGCACCTTATGGTAGTTTCTGGTTTAATAATGGTATTTGGTGGGATGAGAACAGACCAAGTGGAGGATCATATCATCCGGGAATGGTATGGGTACGTGATAATACACTGTCTGTACCAGAGATATCATATTTTAATGTTAACAAAAACAGAATAGAAAGAGGCGAAGAGATAGAACTTTCATGGAATGTACCTGATGGAGTTACTGCTGAGTTATATAGCCATAATGATAGTAACTATTATACACCAAAGGATGTTTCATCGTCAAACAGTAAAACACTAATACCAGATAGTGATAATACGTTTATTACATACAAACTTCGTATTACAGATTCAAATGGAAGAACAGATGAACAAGAGATTACAGTTTTTATGTGTAGTGATATACCGTACTCTTTACGATTTAACTATTCAGAGTCTACCTACCTTAAGCGGGAGAATGAGAAAAAAGGAAATAAGAGGATATGGACATATAGTACATGGATAAAACTTGGTAAGTTAGATGTAGAAGGAACAGGTTACAGAACACTGTTTGCTTCAGGTAAAAAGGGAGAACCTGGAGAAGGAAGTGCATATCTTTTTATTAATAAAGCCGGTAACTTATGTTTTAATGCAAGTAATGATAATTCAAATGTTCATGCAGATTATATATCAACAGAGACGATAGAAAGCATAAGTGAGTGGACACATATATTTGTAAGGTTTAACTCAACAGAAGCCCAGGAGAGTAACCGATTTAATGCATATGTTAATGGTGTAGAGCTTAATCTTACCTCAACACAACCGGTAGCAGAGAATATGGAACTTATGGTGAATAGTGCTGATCATACGCACACTATAGGAGCATTCTACAGAAACTGTACATCAGGTTTGTGTGCTAATGAGAATAATGCAGTATTAGACACCGGAGGTAATGATAACTACTATCCGCATCTTTACGATGGATATATGACAGAGATATATTTTATTGATGGTATCACAGCCTCTGTAAATGATTTTGGTGAGTTCAGGGATAGCAGATGGATTCCAAAATCAACCTCTGTATCAGACTATGGAGTAAACGGATTTTATCTGAATTTTTATGATCAGACCAATCCTGGAAAGGATTATTCCGGAAGAAATAACCACTGGAAACTTGTTAATTATGAAGATAGAAAGGATGGTAACAGATATATTGATCAGATGTTGGATAGCCCCGACAGGAACTTTGCAGTTGTAAATATTAAAGATCCCTCAGATAGAATGTGGTTTCATAATGGTAATCTGGGTGTTAATATGGGTGATCCTTGGTATGCAACCTCTCAAAGTCAATGTCCGCAACGTAAAGGAATTGGACGTTGTGGTTTTGGTACCGGAGCTGCTTCAACATACACAATGTCTGATGGAGACTGGTATTGGGAGACGGTAATTACATATCATTTTGGTTACCATAACTGTTCCTCAATTCATGTAGGTTTTATGGATGCTGCTTATGAAGCTAAAGATTTTAGACCAAACGAAAATACACAGGTTCAATCTTACTCATATTACTATCTTGGAGAGACATTTCATAATGGAACAAGGGGTGGTTACGGAGTGGAGATAAATAAAGATGATGTTGTGGGCTCTGCATTAAAACTAAGCAGTAACCAGGCATATTACTCTAATAGTGGAGTATGGCTTGAGAGTAGCGATGGCTCTTTTGAGAATGCAGATCCTGCATTTGAGAACCTTACATTAACCTATAAAGCAGCAACTACTAATGGTTCGAGTACAGACCTTCAGTATTTCCACTTGAATTTTGGTCAGGGAGGTCAGGCAGGACACAGAGATTATGTATGGGACAGAGAAGCTAAAACATGGAGCGAGGCATTGAACGGAGAGATACCAGATGCCAGATTTGCACATATACCACCAGCAGGATTCAGACCTCTGGCTGAACACTTCTTTATACCACAGATTAAATTTACATCAGACAAATATAGAGCTAAAAGAGGTTCAACTATAACTCTAAACTGGGATATAGAGAATGTAACAGATGTTACAGCATCGTCAGATGCTCCTGACAATACATTCACAGGATTAATTAGTGCAAAAGGAACTCAACAGATTACACTACCTGATACCGAGGGTATTTACTCATATACAATTACAGCAAATAATGGAGCAGGAGAGATTGTTACTAAAAAAGTTACAGTTGTTGTAACTGATAACTATGAGATTAACTATTCACTAAGATTTAATTCTGATGTATTATCACATCTGTTAAAGACAGACTTCACATCTCCTGCAAATCAGAATAAATGGACATATAGTAGTTGGGTTAAGAGAGGAAATCTGAATACGAAGATGATGTTATTAGGTGTAGCCACGGGAACAGCAGGGACAATGAGAATTCAGATTAATGCAAATGGTAAGATAAAGCTTTATGATGGTAGTATAAATCTGGGAGTGGAAACAATAAATGGTGTAATAACAGATGTATCCAAGTGGTATCATATTGTTGTTACGTATGATTCTGGCAGTAGCGATAAAGTTAAATTCTATATTAATGGGGTATTAGAATCTGATGATGGTGCTTTATTTCCACCTGATGGATATAATAACCCGTTGGGCTCGGCCGGATATAATAGTATTGGTGCTTTGTATTCTACATCAGGAGCACTTTTAAATACATCAACAGAAAAGACAGATGGTTATATCTCAGAGATGAGATTTATTGATGGGCAAACTTTAACTCCATCTGTTTTTGGTGAGTTCAGAAATAATGAATGGATGCCACGGGCTTATACCGGATTATATGGAACGGCAGGTTTTTATCTCAATTTCTCAGACCAGACCAGTCCGGGGAAAGATTACTCAGGGAATAATAATAACTGGACTCTTAAAAATTATGATGGCAGAAAAGATGGTGATAAATATATAGATCAGATGTTGGATAGCCCAACACGTAACTTTGCTGTTCTGAACTATAATGATAAATCTTCGTCAGTTACTTTAAAAAAAGGTAATCTGGAATTCTCAGGTCCTCAATACCACTCTGCACGTGCTACATTTAAAATTGCAGATTCTAAGTGGTATATGGAGGCAAAGAAAGACCAGTATGCTCTTGGACTTTCTAATAAGAATAAGAGTCTTACCACAACTCTTTCGTCAGGAACAGATGCCAGTGGTTATTGGACACTTGGTAGTATAGTTGGGTTTGGAATTGATGCACAAATAAATGGACTTCCAGCATATACAGCAAATGATGTAGTATCAATGTCTGTAAATGTTAGCGACAAAGAGTTGTTTTATTATAAAAATTCGTCAAAGGTTTATTCAACAGCAGTAACTCTTGAGGATAATACAGATTATTATCCTATTACCTGTTCCGGAAATGGGGAACTGAATTTTGGTCAGGGAGGTCAGGAAGGCTTGATAGATTATGTATGGAATGGAGGAACAAAGACATGGATTAAAGCTACGGAAGAACAAGTCCCGGATGCCCGTTTTGTTTATGCTCCACCAACAGGTTTCAGACCACTATCAGAGGACTTCTTTTTGCCGCAGATAGAGTTTACATCAAACAGATATAGAGCAAAAAGAGGCTCAAACATTACGCTGAGTTGGGATATAGATTATGCAATTAATATTACAGCATCATCAGATGATCCGAGTAATCCGTTTACAGGAACCTTAGATACAAAAGGCTCCTTACAGATAACTTTACCCGATACTGAAGGAGAATATACATATACCATTAAAGCCAATAACAATGTTGGTGATGTGGTTACAAAGACTGTTACAATAGTAACAACAGATAGTTATAAGATTAACTACTCATTAAGATTAAATTCATCAGAGCAGCAGTTTCTAAGAAGACTACCAACAGCAGAATCAAACAGGAAAGTGTATACGTTAAGTTTATGGGTAAAACGTGGTAAAACAGACATCGGAAAACAGACAATTTTTAGTTGTAATGAAACTGATGACTCTACTGACGAAACAAACATATTTATAGAGGATGTATCAAATGCATCAATCAGAACCCAATATAATGGCTTTTCTAATAAGTATTATCAGAACAATGATGATATTGACAAATGGCAACATGTGGTTTGGGTAACAGATCTGAATGCAGCAAGTGGTAGTAGAGTATCTGTTTATATTGATGGAGTTAAATTAACCGAAAAGTCAGGAAGTGACATAGCCCCTTCTATTAATACAAATATGAACAATGTTGGTCAACCACAAACTATAGGCAAGGATAGCCGCAAGAATAATGGCTATTTTGATGGATATATTTCTGAAATGATTTTTGTAGATGGCGAAGCACTTACACAAGACAACTTTGGAGAGTTTAAGGATGGTAAGTGGATTCCGAAACAACCGGAAATATCAGATTATGGTGCAAACGGATTTTACCTTAATTTCTCAGATCAGACAAATCCAGGAAAAGATTTTTCAGGAAAAGGGAATGATTGGACAATGGAGAGTACATGGACTAAAGATGGTGATAAATATATAGATCAGATGCTGGATAGTCCTACGCGTAATTTTGCTACAGTTGATATTGGAGCTTCAAGAGATACTTATGAAATAAGTAATGGAAACTTACAAGCATATTCGCCGGGATCAGGAACAGGAAATGCTACAGCAATTGCAACACTTGTATTAAACAATAAATCGTACTGGGAAGTTAAGTCATATCAAACAAATAATTGTAACGTTGGTGTTGAGATAAAAGGTACAGATCTTCAAAGAAATTATAGCTCTGCAAATGGATATCAGTTTTACAATGGATATAAACGGGATTCTGATAAAAATGCTTCTTCTTATGGAGATATTGTTAATACAGGAGATTATGTTGGAGTTGCATTTGATATCAATACATATATGATATGGTTTGCTAAACTAAATCAGTGGCAGGCTGGTGGCGACCCTGAAAATGGTACCGGAAGTGCATTTGGAGGAATCACAACAAACAATTATTTACCATCATTTGCAGATATGGGAGCATCAAGTGAGGTAGGTTTTAATATAAACTTTGGTCAGGGCGGTCAATCAGGACTAAAAGATTATAAAATAAACATTGAAACAGGTGTCTGGACAGAGGTAACTGACGGTTCTGTTTCTGATGCACGATTCATATATGCACCACCAACAGGGTTCTTTCCGCTTAATGAGGCATTTGTATCGCCTGATATAAGTAGTTTTACAGCAGATCCAACAGAGGTGAGTTCAGGAAATACAACAGATCTGACATGGAGTGTAACCGGATCGGTAAAAGAGGAGTTGTGGTTAGATGGTGAAAAAGTAGCCGATATAACCGGACAATCACCATATACAATTACACCGCCTGAAGAACCGGGTGAGTATACATATACACTTAAAACCTATAGTAGTGCAGGACTTATATCAACCAAAGAGGTTAAGATAACAGTGACACCGGGAGTATCTGTTGAGTCTGTGCAGATAAACGATAATAATGCTGAGTACCGCTCAAATCAGAGATTAGAAGCCGTGCATACAGGTCTTAATCCAACAGATGGGAATCTGATATATAACTGGTTTGTAGATCAAGGATCAGGAAGTAACACAATAGCAGATGTAATATTACCATTTGATGGGAATACGGTAAACGATAAATCCGGCAACAATAATAACGGTGCATTGCACGATGATGAGAGTGATGGTTACAACAGCAACGGAAAATATGGTGTTGGTTATGAATTTGACGGTATTAACGACTATATAGAGATGCCAACAATAGGAAATCTGTTTAATAGTGATTTCAGTTACAGT
>JAOARD010000040.1 GCA_025210735.1 Bacteroidales bacterium | reverse complement strand
TATGGGTGGTGTAGGTTTCTTTAAGAAATATAAACTTGGAGTCGAAGATTGGTTTAATATGAATAACTGGAATCATCCTGAACATGAAATTGAAGAAGGGAAAACAATAAATGATATTTTGCAGTGTCCTTTTGGGATCAATATGTTCAAAATAAGTTTACTTCAAATGCATTTTTGGAGAAGATGATTTCTTTATAAAAAGTTTACTTAACATTTATCTTAAGTTATTGAAGAAACTGAATTCAAACCCACCTCAACTTATTATATATTAGGGTAATTGACAATTTAGGACAAAGCAATTTACAAGTATGTATTAATATGTTTCAGGTATATATCTGCGCGCTCGGCAGCAAAATGATCTATAAAATACGCCATTAAGCCCAATACCATTAGTGACAGGCTAATGGCTTTCCAGTTAGGAGAACTCAGGATAAAAAAGAGGATAGCTCCTCCAACAATAAGTATAAACGCACCCGGATATGAGTATTTGAATATCTCATCGAATCCTTCAACCCTCTCTTTCTCTGATTTAACAAATTCATAGTTATCCTGTTGCCATGCTTGCTCATACAAAGAGATACGGTTTTTATTTGTTATTACCCCTGATATACCCATAAACAATGGGATAAAGCCAACAACGAGTAACGGAATAACCAAAGCTTTAGCATATGGTGTTTGTCCGAATTTCCAGAATAGAACACTACAGATAACTATAATAGCTCCAAAAATTGCCATTATTGTTGCTTCCAGTATCTCGCCTTTTGTCCAGTTTATAGTGTGCTGTATAAATTCCATATCAACTTATATTTCTGTATTCAACAGGTGTCATTCCTGTTCTCTTTTTAAAAAAACGACTAAAATATTGCGAGTATTCAAATCCCAGATCAAAAGCAATCTCTGATACCTTTTTATCGGTATTTAACAGACTACTCTTAGCAAGGTCTAATACCTTATAGTGAATATGTTCCTGAATATTTTTATCGGTTGCCTTTTTAACCAGCTCATTCAGGTAGTTTGACGAATAGTTCAATTTTCCGGCAAAGTACTGAACCGTGGGTATACCATACTCCTTCTGTTTATCTTCGTTAAAATAGAGCTCTAGTAACTCTGTAAATTTTATAATTACATCTTTACTAAATCTTTTTCGGGTAATAAACTGTCTGTTATAAAAACGTTTTGAGTAGTTCAGCAACAGCTCAAGATTGGTAACAATTACCTCCTCACTAAAGTCGTCAATATTAGAATCAAGCTCTATCTCTATCTTGTTTATTATAGACTCAATAATCTCCTTCTCCTTTTCAGAGATATGCAGAGCCTCATTAGTCTGATAACTAAAGAAGTTATACTCTTTCATCTTCTTATCTAATGAGAAAGATCGTATTAAATCGGCATGAAAGAAAAGAGACCAACCGCTATCTGCCAGTACATCCGTTGTTGGAGAGTATTCAACCACCTGTTCAGGAGCTAAGTACACCAATGAACCTTCCTGAAAATCGTATGTTTCTCTACCATATTTAATAAATCCACTCCTGTCTCCCTTCAGCGATATCTGATAGAAATCGCATACAACTTTATAGGCAGGCAATCTCTTTGTAAATGGTATTTTTGAGAAATCGATAAAAGCTATTAGTGGATGTTTAGGTGCAGGTAACTCCATAAACCTAAACATCTCAGTCAGGGTTTGTATTTTAAAAAATTCGCTCATTATTAAATAAATATAACACTTATTTTATAAACCTGTATGCTCCATAGACAATGTCCATACCCTATCCACAAGCCTATCATCTAAAGCCTCCGGATTAGGATCTCTTATAGCATCTTCGTAAACATACTTTCCGCTTACACCTTTATATTCGTCTGACAGTGCAAGGCGCAGTATTCTGTCGGCACCAACCTCTGCTTTTGAAGCAAAAAAGAACATATACGGAACACCTATTATTAACTCCCACCCTCTTAGACTACGCAAAAGGTTGGTTTTTATAAATCCCGGATTTAGTGCATTAACTGTAACGCCTGATCCTATAAGATCTGTAGCCAGTTTTCTTGTACACATATTCATGGCAAGTTTTGCCTGTGTATACGATCTGAATGTACTCCACTTATCTGTAAGTTGTATATCTTCAAGGCATATATGCCCGCTCTTTTCTGTTGCCGACGAAAGGTTTATTATTCGTGCCGGAGACGATGCTTTAAGTCTGTCTAACAACAGATTGTTTAGCAGAAATGGTGCCAGATGGTTAACTGCCCAGCTCATCTCCATGCCGTCTTCAGTAATCCTTCTCTCTCCTGCATTCATACCTGCACAGTTAATAAGCAGATCTATTCTTGAGCACCTTCTTAGTATAATATCTGCTGCATTCCTGATGCTTCTTTGCGAAGCCAGATTACAAGGTACATAACTGGTATTTTTGTTGTTTGATATCTTATTTAGTTCATTAACAACATTCATTGTCTTATCTCTGTCTCTTCCAAGTAGCATAATGGTAGCTCCCATTCCAGCAAGTTTCTTTACAGCCTCTTTGCCCATACCGTCTGTTCCTCCGGTAAATACTACTATCTTTCCTGTTAAATCCTTATCCTTAATCATGTCAAAACTATTATTTTACTGAGTTCCATTTTGTTGTTTGTCCCAATACTGGCATACCTAAATAACCTCGCAGATACAATGATCCATTTTTAAGCCATACATAACATTTGTACGTCTTGCCATCATCTGAGTTATACACCTTTCCGTCCTCATATTCGTCATCGTCAAAGGTTAAACCAGATAAATAGGTAATACCTACAACATCTCTCGATCTGAGTTTAGGATCAGGATTGTTAACATCTTTTTTAGATGTTACTCCATCCTCTTCAACAATACCTTTTCCCCATAGCAGCTTACCACAATATTTATCACCACACTTAAAAATCTCCATTCTGGCATCCTTATCTTCTGTTTCCCACACCCCAATAATATCATTGGCTCTGTTTTGCGCCAGAACAGCTATACTGCTCATTATAACCAGAGTAGTTAATACAACTATTCTCTTCATATCTAGTTTATTAAAATGTTACTATACAAAAATGGGATGATATAAAACTATAACTGTATACTTATTATGGTGTTTTGAATACTATACACCGAAACAACATATTACTGGTCTGTTTATAAGGGTTTTTCAGGATAATATTGTGTGTAAACAAGAGAATTATAAAGGATACAAAAAGTAAATAGTTTGATACTTGCTGTAGGGTTAAAAGCAAAAAAAAGGTGTACAAACGCACACCTTTTTGTTTAATATATTAAGAATGAATTATAGTAACGCATCAATCTTCTCTGCATAAGTCTTCTTAGGAGCTGCTCCAACCTGCTTATCAACAACCTCACCATTCTTAATGAAAAGAACTGTAGGAATGTTTCTGATTCCATATTTAGCTGAAATACCAGGGTTGCTATCAACATCTACCTTACCAACAACAGCTTTTCCTTCATACTCAGTATGAAGTTCATCAACGATAGGTCCAACCATTCTACAAGGTCCACACCAAGTTGCCCAAAAATCAACCAATACCGGCTTATCTGACTTTAATACAACCTCCTCAAAATTCGCATCTGTAATCTCTATTGCCATAACTTTTTTCTTTATTTAATTAAACATATTTACTTTTCTAGATAATTTGCGACACCAAAGTTAAAAAAAACTTGCAAACCGCTATATTATTTATGTATCATTAACTTACCTTATATTTTATTCCTGCTCCCTCAAGAAAATCAACAAACTCGTTAGTAAGCTCTATCCGCTTTGTTCTGCTAAACATATCTACTGAGAACTTTTTCTCAGGATCAACAATTGTTACATTCAGGTTTACCTTTCCGGGAAAGGTATCTGTAATATTACAAAACTCTTCAATTAAACTATCTGTAATATCATGCACTGACATAGTAACAGTTATGTTCTTTAAAAGTTCTTCGCGGGCATTATTAATTAGCCCCATTGTTTTAATCTTAAGTGTAAGATTACTAGGGTCTATCTCCTTTTTTGGTTCATTCTCTCTGCCATAACCGCCCCAACGCTCTTTAATGGTTCCTCTTATCATAAGAATGTATCCCTCATAAAGATACTTTCTGTACTCCTCATAATCTTTACCAAACAGCGGCATCTCATACGAATCGGTATAATCTTCAATTGTGAGAATACCAAAAGGCTTACCATTCTTTGTATATCCGTTACGCGTTGCTGTTACCATTGCTGCCAGACAAACATCTTTGTTGTACAGTTCCAGCGGACTCTTTATGTCTGTAAGTGTAACATTACAGAAGTTATCAATCTCCAGTTTAAAATCATCAAGAGGGTGTGCAGAGTGATAAAAACCAGTGTATTGCTTCTCGTAGTTAAGTTTCTCAAGTTTAGACCATTGATGAGTATCAGTTGGTTGTGGTTTAGCAATCTCAAATCCTGAATCGATACCTCCAAAAAGACTCTGCTGTGAGTTCATTCTCTCACTCTGTATACGGTTTCCGTACTTACTAAGGTTCTCTATAAACGATACTCCTTTTGCATCAGGCGAGAAGAACTGATCACGTTTAATACTCTCAAAACAGTCAAATGCTCCTGCATATGCAAGGGCTTCCATATTCTTCTTATTTACTGCCGAAAGGCTTACTCTCTCAACAAAGTCGTAGATGCTCGCAAACGGACCATTCTCATTACGCTCCTTGATAATTGCCTCAACAGCTGATTCTCCAACGCCTTTAATCGCCTCCATTCCAAATCGGATATCACCATCTTTATTCACGGTAAAGCGTAGATACGATTCATTAACACTTGGCCCTAATACACCAAGGTTCATACGTTTACACTCATCCATAAAGAAGGCAACCTTCTTTATATCATTCATGTTGCGGGTAAGTACCGCAGCCATAAATTCTCCCGGATAGTGTGCTTTAAGATATGCCGTCTGGTACGATACATATGAGTAACAGGTAGCATGCGATTTGTTAAATGCATACTTTGCAAAAGCCTCCCAGTCTCCCCATACTTTCAGTACCTTCTTCTCATCAAGTCCGTTTTCTTTACACCCTTCAACAAACTTAACCTTAAGGTCGTTCATCATATCAATCAGCTTCTTACCCATTGCCTTACGCAATGAGTCTGACTGACCACGGGTAAAACCAGCCATCTTACGAGACAAGAGCATGACTTGCTCCTGATACACTGTAATACCGTATGTCTCTTTCAGATCATCCTCCATTACCGGAAGATCATATTCAATAGGCTCAATACCATGTTTACGTTTAATAAACTGTGGTATATACTCCATTGGACCCGGACGATACAGAGCATTCATAGCAATAAGATCTTCAAAAACTGTAGGTTTCAGCTCTTTCAGATATTTCTTCATTCCATCCGATTCAAACTGAAACAGTCCGGTTGTCTCTCCTCTACTGTACAGTTCATATGTCTCTTTATCGTCAAGTGGAATATTGTCTATATCAATATCTATATCCTTTGATAACTTTACGTTCTCAACGGCGTCTTTTATAATAGAGAGGGTCTTTAACCCCAGAAAATCCATTTTAAGCAGTCCAACATCCTCAACGTGTTTTCCGTCGTACTGCGTTACGTATGTAAGCTCCGAATCTTTTGCGGTACTAATTGGCACATAGTTCTCAAGATCGTCTTTACCAATTATTACCCCACAGGCGTGTGTACCTGTATTACGAACAGTTCCTTCAAGTGTCTCTGCATATTTAAGTACCGATCTTACCTCTGGTGTTCCTGAATCTCTCTCCTGTTTAAATTCAGTAACCTCTGCAAAGGCATCCTTAAGCGATGTTCCGGGTTTATCTGGTACCATCTTTGCCAATCTGTCAGATTCAGGAAGTGGTAACTTCTGTACCCTTGCAACATCTCTGATAGATGACTTGGCTGCCATTGTACCAAATGTGATAATATGCGCAACACGTGTCTCTCCGTATTTGTTTACAACCCATTCCAGTACACGTCCTCTACCATCATCATCAAAGTCGATATCGATATCGGGCATCGAGATACGATCCGGGTTAAGGAAACGCTCAAACAGGAGTTTGTATTTTACAGGGTCAATCTCAGTAATACGCAGACAGTACGCTACAGCCGATCCTGCTGCCGATCCACGTCCCGGCCCTACCGATACGCCCATCTCTCTACCTGCCTTAATAAAGTCCCAAACAATAAGGAAGTAACCCGGGAATCCCATCTTCTTAATTGTTTCAAGCTCAAAATCAAGACGCTCTGTATGTTCATCAGATAGCTCCTCGCCCCAACGCATATGAGCCCCCTCATATACAAGGTGTCTCAGATAGTCATCTTCTGTTTCAAATCCTTCTGGCAGATGGAAGTCTGGCATAATAGGATCTGTATCCAGCTTGTACTCCTCTACCTTATCTACAATTTCATTGGTATTTACTATTGCTTCTGGCAGATCTGCAAATATTGCTTTCATCTCAGCCTGCGATTTAAGCCACTCCTGCTCTGTATATCGCATTCTGTTCGGATCGTCCAGATCTCGTCCTGTACTAAGGCATATCATACGGTCATGTGCACCGGCATCTTCGCTGTTTACAAAGTGTACGTCGTTTGTTGCAATCAGTTTCACATTGTGTTTGCGCGCCAGATCAACCAGATGTCTGTTAACAAATACCTGATCGTCATATACCTTCTTGTCCATCTCCGGTCTGCCGGACTTATGTCGTTGCATCTCAAGATAAAAGTCATCGCCAAACATCTCTTTGAACTCCTGAACTGCCTCATCGGCTTTGTCAAGCCCCACGTTCATTATCTTTTGTGGTATCTCTCCACCCAGACATGCCGACAATACAATAATTCCCTCTTTTCTTTCGCGCAATAGCTCTTTATCAATACGTGGTTTGTAGTACTGACCGTCAAGCCACGCTTTTGATATCATATATATCAGGTTTTTGTAACCTGTGCTATTTTTTGCTAACAATATAAGGTGATATCCTCCTGCATCTACCTTATCTTTTTTCTGATCCATTGATCTGCGGGCAACATATGCCTCGCAACCAAGAATAGGTTTTATTCCTGCTTTTGTTGCAAGTTTATGAAATGTCTTTACACCAAACATATTACCATGGTCGGTAATTGCTATGGCAGGCATACCATCATTTTTTGCCTTATTAATAAGATCAGGTATTGCCGCTGCACCATCTAATATAGAGAACTGAGTATGCACATGCAGGTGAGTGTAATTTACATCAGTAAGGTCAGCCTTTTCTCCTACATCAACATTATCATCTATAACCTCTGCTTCTTCAACATCATCACCGTCCAAATCGTTTGGATTGTATGGTTGTATATTTAGCCCCAGCAGCTGTATTGTTGATGGATTATTCTGTTTAAATGCCTCTGTAACATCAGGGGTAACACCAAGTCTCTGTCCTGTAATTACTCCAATACGTACCAGTTCAAGAAAACATCTTGCTGTAGCCTCCACATCGGCCGATGCATTATGCGCCTCAGCAAACGATTCGCCAAATAACTTATTATGCAGCTCTGTAAGATTAGGCCACTTAAATTTACCACCTCTACCTCCCGGCAACTGGCAGTAATCTGTTGATTCATTTTTAGTATCGATATATGGTATTGTAGTAACAACAGAATCGGTGTCTCTTCTGAAGAATTCTGCACCCATAATGTTAATATCAAATGTGATATTATGTCCTACTACAAATTTAGATTTTGACAGAGCATCGTTAAACTCTTTAAGAACAAAATCCAGTTCCAGACCTGTTTTTAGAGCTCGGTCAGTTGATATTCCGTGTATCTTCTCAGAACCATACGGAATCTCAAAGCCATCTGGTTTTACTATATAGTTCTTAACCTCAACCAAATCTCCCTTCTCATCGTGTATCTGCCATGCCAATTGCACCAATCTGGGCCAGTTGTCAGAATCGGATACAGGAGCATTATAATTCTTTGGTAATCCGGTGGTTTCGGTATCGAATATTAAATACATATTGTGGTTTTACTATTTATTGTTTGGTCTGTAATCAACCATTAAAGATAAACTGCTAAATTAGGCATCTGTATCAAAAAACAGATGCTATAAGAGGCGTAAAAATAGCTTAAAAGTATTAAAGGAGCTAATACAATTTATAAAACGCTGTAGATTAAAGCATTTAGAAATCATAAATATTTGTATTGCAAAAATATTAGTGTATCTTTGCGGCTTCTACGAGTTAGAAAAAAGTTAGGTAAAATTTTTAAATGCATTAGAAAATGGCAACAAAAATCAGATTAGCAAGACATGGTCGTAAAGGTAGACCTTTTTATCATGTTGTAGTAGCAGATAGCAGAGCACCACGTGATGGTAAGTATATTGAGCGTATTGGTTCATATAATCCTAACACAAATCCTGCTACAATTGAGCTAGACTTTGAAAAAGCATTAAACTGGATTCAGGTAGGTGCACAACCAACTGATACAGCACGTGCAATTCTTTCAAACGAAGGAGTTATGATGAAGAAACACCTTCTTGATGGTGTTAGAAAAGGAGCTTTTGACGAGGCTGAAGCAGAGAAGAGATATGAGAAGTGGTCTGCTGAGAAAACTGCTCGTATTGAGGCTAAAATTGATGGTCTTAACAAAGCAAAAGAAGCTGATAAGGCACAGAGACTTGAGGCTGAGTCTAAGATTAACGAAGCTCGTAAAGAAGCTATCGCTAAGAGAATTGCTGATGCTAACGCTGAAGCAGAAGCTGCAAATGCAGAGGAGCCAGCAGCAGAGGCTGAGAATAACGAAACTGAAGCATAATTATTATATTTTATGCAGGAAGAGAGAACAATTATTGCCGGAAGAATTACTGACACATACGGAAACGAAGGTGCTTGTATTATAAAACTTCTGGATATCTCTTCAAAAGATATTAAGGAACCGGAACTTGTCTTTTTTAACATTGACAATGGGCTGGTTCCTTTTTTTATTGAGTGGACAGAGACTCAGGGTAACAAAAAGATTATCGTTAAGCTCGAAGATATTGAGGATAACGATAGAGCTAAGAGATTTATTGGTACTGATATACTAATGAGAAAATCTGACTTAGCTGAGGTCGACACTGATCCTAATATGGAGCTTATAGGCTTTAAAATTATTGACAAAACCAGTGGTTGGGAAGGTACTCTTGACAGGGTTATTGACACTCCGGGAAATAAACTGTTTGTTGCTTCTAACGACGAAAACGACGAGGTATTTATTCCCGCTCACGACGATCTTATTAAAAAGATTAACTACAAAAAAAGAGTCATTAAAATGACCCTTCCTGATGGTTTGATTGAGATATCTACTGAGGATATTTAAAACTCACCTCATCCTCATAGTTCACAATCTTATTAACCCACCTTTCGGGTAACAGTATCGATTCAGATTTTTTATTACTAAATGCCACCATTCTGGTTTCTGATACAGATTTAACATCTCCTTTATCATCAACTACCTGCTGACGCATCATTATACTCTTATTTCCTATCTCATATATACTTGTCTCTACATGAATATTGTCGGTAAGAAATACCGGAACAATATAATCCACTTTTATTGACGCTACAACTAAGGCTTCATCGTGCCAACTTGTTGTCTCTGTAAATATCTCAAGAAAATAGTTCATTCTTGCCAGATCAAAATAGTATTGATGTACGGCATTATTTACATGCCCCATTATATCAATATCATTAAATCTTATCTGAACCGGGGTTTTATGCTTAAACATACAAATCTCCTCCTCTATTATACAACTACACATTTAATACCGATTTATCAAGTTCTTCAAAGATAGAGTTCTGACTCTTAAATTCAGGTACTATTCCCTTCATCTTTTTAACAATAACAAAATTGTTATTATACGGAAGGTTCTCTATAAGTACTCTAATATCGTCTTTAACTATATCCAGCTCATATTCTCTTACCTTAGCAATCATAATCTTAGGATGATGCGTTGGCATAGTATTCTCTTTATCATTCAACAGCTCTTCGTAAAGTTTCTCTCCAGGTCTTAATCCTGTAAATGTTATATTAACATCTTTACCAAGTGTAAGCCCCGACAGCTGAATCATTCGTTTAGCCATATCAAGAATCTTAACCGATTTACCCATATCAAATATGAATATCTCACCTCCATTACCCATAGCACTTGCCTCTAACACCAATTGGCAAGCTTCCGGAATAGTCATAAAGTATCTTGTAATCTCCGGATGGGTAATTGTTACAGGTCCACCCTGCTCTATCTGGCGTCTGAATCGTGGTATTACAGAACCATTTGACCCAAGTACATTACCAAATCTGGTTGTAATAAATTTAGTTTTATTCTCTTTATTAAGTGCCTGAATATATATCTCAGCAATACGCTTTGAGGCTCCCATAATATTGGTTGGGTTAACAGCCTTATCTGTTGATATCATTACAAATTTTGACACTCCGAACAGCATAGAGTAATCAGCTATATTTTTTGTACCCCATACATTTGTAAGAATTGCTTCTGTTGGGTTATTCTCCATCATTGGCACGTGTTTATATGCCGCTGCATGGAATACAATATTAGGGTTATATGACTCAAACATTTTATTAACCCTGTAAGAGTTTGTTATATCACCTATAACTATCTCAAAATCGTAAAAATTAAGCTTCTCTCTCAACTCAAGTTCTACCTCGTAAAGAGGTGTTTCTGCCTGATCAAAAAGTATAACCTTCTTAGGATTAAATCTTGTAACCTGACGAACAATCTCCATACCAATTGATCCTGCTGCACCTGTTACAAGAACAACCTTATTTAATATCTCATTCTTTATCTTCTCTGTATCAAGTTCAATTGGTGGTCTCTCAAGAAGATCCTCAATTTTAACCCTCTTAATCTGTTTTGCACTAAGCTGTCCGTTAATCCATGAATTAACATCAGGAATGGTTAGTACACGTACCTTAAGCTCTAAACACTTCTCAACCAACTGCTCTTTGACAGCAGGGTTAATCTTACTCTCAGTTATAATAAGGCTTGATATTCCATGCTTTTCAACAACAAATTCAAGTTTATCCGGATTATATATTGATACGCCATCAAGCTTTTTACCTCCATCTCTGCCATTAGGATCAATAAATGCTGATACTTTATAATCTGACGATGTATCTGTTTCAAGTGTTCTTTTTGTTGTAAGTCCAAAGTTATCTATTCCGTAAAGAATTACATTCTGTAGAGCTATCTGAGGATTAACAAGATAGTTATATACCCACTTTATAACAAAACGGAAAAAGGTAAGTGCAAATACCGATATTAAAAAGTCGATAACCAGAACAGTATTTGGCATAAAAAACAATCCTTTATATAAAAAGGTTATCCAGTTTATTACAAATAACAGAAACGAACCTGATGCAATAACTATAAATATACGCTCAGTATCTCTTGCGCTAGTATATCTTATTAGTCCGGCATATGTTTTAAATATTATAAAAGATACAAATCTTACCGCAATTACAACAGATATTACATTTGTAATATTATGATCTGTATTGTCCGGTATATTAAAATTAAACCTTATATAAAACGATGAAAAAATCGCAATAAAGCAAATCATCACATCAATCAAAAACACAATCCACCTCGGCGTATGATTTACAAAGAATCTTTCTGACATATCATTAATATGATTAATAACAACTTAAAAAACTAATACGAGATATGCAACATATGAAAATATAAACTCGTCTTTAGGGTATGAAATTAAAAAATATATTAACATGAAAAAACTTAATTTTCTTATTGCAGCTCTTCTGTTGATGGTTATAAACAGCTACGGGCAAAATAACAAAACGTACAACATTGATGCTTTTAGTAAATTGTCTCTTGCATTTCCGGCAAATGTAATAGTAACACAAGGAAATAGTACATCTTTTACTGTAGAGGGTGATAACAGTATTATCGAAAAAATGGTTGTTGAGAACGACGGTAACGAATTAATTATTGAGAAGAAAAGACGTAGGGACAGAATAAGAGGTTACGTTACAATTAAGATTACCACACCAGAACTAAAAAGTGTTGAAATTGCTGGTAGCGGTAGTGTTAAGTCTGACAATGCAATTAATACAGAATCATTTAAAACTAGTATTGCAGGTAGTGGTAATGTAAACATTGAGTTTAAATCTGACATGACTGATATTGATGTTGAAATAGCTGGTAGCGGTAGCGTTAAATACAGAGGAGATATAACTATAGGCGATCTTGAAGTAGATATTGCAGGTAGCGGAAACTTTAATGGGAAAAGTATTACTACAAAGTTTGCTGATATATCAATTGCCGGTAGCGGCGACTGCTATGTAAATGCAACAGAAAAAGTTGCAGGAAGTGTTGCTGGAAGTGGTAATATATATTACTCCGGCAAACCTGTTATTAAATTTGAGTCTGCCGGAAGTGGAAAAATAAGACAGTATTAAGGAGTTACTACTCCCTGATAATATTAACCTCTCCTGAGGTGCCAAGTTTTATTATAGAAGAGGGTTGACTGTTTTGTATGTCCTGATCAAGGTTTACAACATAGTCAACCTTATTTTTTACATCGTCATCAATATCATCAAAACAACCAGGGCTAGGATTACCACTAATGTTTGCTGATGTTGATACTATTGGTTTTTTAAATCTTTCAATAAGTATCCTGTTAAAGTCAAATGAGCTAACTCTGATACCTATTGTTCCATCATCGCTAACAAGGTTATTTGCCAAGTTTTTAGCTCCGGAATATATAATTGTAAGAGGCTTCTCTGTATATTCAATAAGATCCCATGCTACATCGGGCATATCATTTACATAAGAGGGAATACGCTCTGGTCTGTTAATTAACACCAACATACTCTTTGTCTCAACCCTCTGCTTTAATTCATATACCTTTTTAACTGCATCAGGATTTGTTGCATCACAACCTATCCCCCAAATTGTATCTGTAGGGTATAGTATCACTCCGCCATTCTCAAGAATCTCAATACATTTTTGAACCTCTTGTCTTATTATCTCTTTTCTATCCATAATAACTTAGTTAATAATCCCATTCTGTTCGCAATCTCTGTTTAATTCCTCTTTGTCTGTGAATTTAATCATATAAAACAACATAAAGAAGAACAGATATGACGATGAACCTTCTGCCAATCCAAAGAAAACCATTGATACACAAAAGCCAACAAGAATGGCAAATATTCCTACTGCAAATGATCGTTCACCTTTTAGCTTCCGCAAACGTAATCCGCTACGGATAATAAAGTAGAACATAAATCCAAAGAAATAGAGGAAGTAAAATATTCCACTACGTACCAATATATTTATATAAGAGTTCTCAAATGTTGATAAACTTTTAGTGAACAACTTGTCCCACTCTTTTTTCTCATCTTCTGTAAGATTCTCTCTGTATTTGTCTGTTGTATTCTCTATTTCACTTACACCAACACCTGTAAGGTACTTATCCTTTGCTATATCAAGCCCTACTTCCCAGGCTCTTAGTCGTATTACATTTGACGAATCAGATTTAACATCAACAAATGAATAGAAACGCGATGCCCAGTACTGATCTTTACAAACATATACAACACTAATTGCAATTAACAATAATGCAGACATTACCACTATCATCCGTTTACTCATGAAGTAAAAGAATATTACAAAACTTCCGGCTATTACAGCCAAAACAGAACTTCTGGAACCAGATAGTCCTAATGCTGTTAACAATATTGCCAATACTACTATAAACACTAATCTTCTCTTTATCTGCTTACTCCATAAAATAACAGATATATTTATCAGTACAGCAAACTGCAATACCTCTCCCCAATTTATTACTGCTCTGAAACTTCTGACCTTGTATTTTAATAATATCAACGATTCGTCATATATCTTCACATAATAATCAGGAAAAAGCTTTAGAAAGAATGCAAACAACGAACCTATTACTGCCGATATCAGCATTACATAAACAACAACTTTAAAGAACTTTTTAGATGGATTCAGAACCATCAGTATAAACAGCGTTAATACCTGACAATCATACTCTAAAAAACCCAACATTCCATCTACTCCTGAAGGAGACATAAGATTTAAAAGTGCTCCTATTGGATATGCCATAAGAAATAACCACATATCTTTTCTTGAATATGGCACTTTTCTAAATACTAATAATGATATCACTGTTAACAACGACATCATTCCCCAATTCAGATATATCCCTGCTGTTGACAAATAAAAACTTGCTACAAAAAGCAGTATAAACAACAGAGATAATCTCTTAATTAAACTTTCCTTTTTCCAAAAACTATCCATTTACAACCCTATTATACAACTCAATCCACTCTTTGGCTATATTATTATCACTGAATCTATCAGCATATTTATAACCTCTGGCTATCATATCTTCTCTGTACTTTCTGTCTGAAAGTATCATATTTAATTTCTCTGCAAGAGCCTTATGATCTGATGATTTTATATACTCTGCTCCATCTCCTCCGGCTTCAGGGAACACGCCACCTTCAGATGTAATTACCGGTGTTTTACTATATAGAGATTCTATTATTGGTATTCCAAATCCTTCATATAACGAAGGGTATACAAATACCTCAGCCATTTGATATAAAGCTGCAAGATCATTCATTGTAAGTCCTTGCAAGAATATAACTCTGTTATTCAACTGAAGATTATCTATTAAAGGTTTAAGAACATCTGTATAATACGATGTTTTTCTACCAACAATAATCAATTTATACTCCTCGCTAATATCTTTAAGCGCTCTTATTATAACCTCCTGATTTTTCCTGCGTTCAACAGTTCCTACGTTTAACACAAATTTTTCAGGCAAACCTAAACGCTCTCTCAACTCATTTTTTACACCATCTGCAATAGTATTTTTAACTGCAGGATGACATCCCTGATAGATAACCTCTATTTTATCCTCCGGTACATCAAAATACTTGATAATATCGCGTTTTGTATGTTCACTTATTGACACAACAACATCAGCATCCTGACATGCTTTTTTAGCCTTAAGTGTATAAATTTTTCTGTCAACCGGTTTATACAACTCAGGATGCTCAAGAAATATAAGATCATGAATAGTTACTATGCTTTTACTTTGTTCTTTAGCTATACCTGAAGGTAACTCGCCAGACAATCCATGAAAGATATCAACATTATGCTTATCTGTAAGTTTTGATATTCTTTTTCTGCGCCACAAGCCAGATAACTTCTTCCAGAAAAATCCTTTCGGTCTTATCTCTGTCATATTATCTGCAAGCTTGTACTTTTTTACATTCCCTAGTTTGGGATTAAAAAGTTTCAAATCCCATTCTGGTCTGTTTTCAGCAATAATTCTCACAAGATCGCGGCTGTAGTTGCCTAATCCAGTATTATTGTGAAACAATCTTTTAGCATCGTACCCTACCCTCATCAACTCTACATATTATTTATACAGCAACATTATGCTCTCTTAATGCATCATTTAATGATGTTTTAAGGTCAGTAGACTCTTTCCTCTTACCAATTATTAGTGCACACGGAACCTGATACTCTCCTGCCGGAAATTTCTTTGTGTACGATCCTGGTATTACAACACTACGCTCAGGTACAAATCCTTTATACTCTTTTGGCTCATCACCAGAAACGTCAATTATTTTTGTTGATCCTGTAATTACAACATTTGCTCCAAGAACAGCTTCTTTCTGAATATATGCCCCCTCAACAACAATACAACGCGAACCAATGAAACAATCGTCCTCAATAATTACCGGAGACGCCTGTACCGGCTCAAGAACGCCACCAATACCAACACCTCCACTAAGGTGTACATTTTTACCAATCTGTGCACATGATCCTACTGTTGCCCATGTATCAACCATTGTACCTGAATCAACATATGCTCCAATATTAACATACGATGGCATCATTATTACACCCGGTGCAAGGTATGATCCGTAACGGGCAATTGCATGAGGAACAACTCTTACATCCTGAGATGCATAATCACTCTTAAGTGCTATTTTATCATGGAATTCAAACGGTCCAACCTCAATGGTTTCCATTTTTCTGGTCGGAAAATATAGTATTACAGCTTTTTTAATCCATTCATTAACAATCCACTTATCACCCTCTTTATCAGCAATACGGATTGCTCCTTTGTCAAGCTTCTCAATTATATCGTTAATAGCATTTAATGTATTCTCGTCATTTAGTAACGATCTATCACTCCATGCAGCCTCTATTATATCTTTATACTCCATTATTAAATTCTTTTGTAATTTCTATACTCTCCAATTCTATATCCGAATAGTTTCTCAAAAAGCAGTTTTACTCTGTCTTTAAAAACATATTTGTTTTGAGAGACATCATAATCAAATTTCCAATTCTTGCGCTCTATTCTCTCTTTCATTATTGCCGGATGCGATCCTTTAAACGGAATAAGAACATCTATATCAGAAAAATCATACTCTTCTTCAACAGTATCAAAACTATCATGATGCATTGATCTCTGATAATTTACCTTACGTGCAAACGCTTCAGGATCTCTTACCCATCCGTAGTGATACATACTGGCATTGATATGCTTTACATTCAACTTTTTATTATCACCTTTTCTGAATCCCTGAGCATCTTTATACGAATATATATCAGATCGGTTCTTAACAATTCTAATCTCTCTTCTGTACCAATGAAGGTTACCACCTAAATAATCGTAGCTCCCATAAAAATGTTTATAGTTAAACAAAAGTCCATCAACTTTTGCATCATCTTTATATACCTTCATTTGCTCTTTTATATACTCCAACTCCGATTCATGAACAATCTCATCGCTCTGTATATAGAATGCCCAATCCACATCATCTGATATATGTCTTAGAGCTTTATTGGTCTCTTCTGCAAATACCTTTCCATCTAAGCCTTTAAGTGAGTCATCCCAGACAGTTTCAAGTATTCTAATCTTTGGTGAGTTAATATCTTTTATCAGCTGTAAAGTATCATCCTCTGATTTGCCCACAGCAACAACAAATTCATCGCAAATAGGTAAAATAGATTTTATAGCCTCAATTACCGGAAAGTCATATTTTATTGCATTTCTGATAATAGTAAATCCTGCAATCTTCATCTGTAAATATTTTAATACAATAAGATTAAACCGACTATAACACAATATTTTAAATTATAACTCCGCTCTATTTATATCTTACGAAGCATGTATAACGGCAATATCTCATTTATTTTGGATCAAAGATAAAATTAATACACCACAATAAAAACAGTGTTAAAAACAGCAATAGTTTATAAATGTTAAATTTGTTAATGTTTCTGAAATTAATTGAATATCAACTACAGATTCAATTCCTTTGATACTGACAAGTAAACATATAATAGATGAAACGAGCATGAAAAAAAGTTTTCATACATACAAGAAGGACTAAATCATGCAAGTTCCATATGACCTATTAAAAACAAATTTAGACATATGAAATTAGCAATCTTTATTGTTTTAACTTCTGTTTTGATTCCGACAATAGATTATAAAAAACAGGATAGGGTTAAACGTAGTGGTGTTGTTACAAGCATAAACAACAAAGAGATATCCTTTGCAAAGGTTGTTAATAATAGTTCTGGCATGGGTATTATTACAGGTGAAGATGGTCAGTTTAATATAAGAGCTAAAAAAGGAGATACACTAACAATTACATGTCTTGGGTACAGAGATACATCTATTATAATTAACAATTCAAACAAAGCATTTATACCTGTTGCCATGTCTGAAACAACATATCAATTAGAAGAGGTTGTTGTTTATGGTCTTGGTACTTATCAACAGTTCAAGAACAAGATACTGGCATTAAAACTTCCACCAAGTAAAGAGGATGTTCTAAAAAAGAGGGTATTCAGTGGTATGACCAAAATTAAGCCTATATACAGAGCTCCAATTGCAGGGTCGCCAAATGCAATAAACTCTGGAGGAGCAGGAATAGGTTTTGGTAAGGTAAAAGAGTCATACATCCAGCAAAAGGAGAAATTATACTCAAAAGGATATGACAAGAAATATCAGGAGGTAAGATTAACAACATTAGCTGAAAGAGTAAGCAAATACGAAGGAGATACTCTTCAGAAATTCAAGATGTTTTGCATTGTAAAAGCAAAAAATATTGAAAGGCTAAACGAGTTTGAGCTTGTTAAAAAGGTTATGGGACTTAAGATAATATTTGAACAGAAGGTTTTACTTGCCAAGGAAGAACAGGACTCTACAGAGAACAATTAACAATTACTGGATAATGGTCTGAAGATTCAAAGAATGAAAGCACTCTGTGTTTAACCGGCTGCATTGCCATATCTGTAAGTACATAGTCTATCCTTAACCATGAGTAGCCTTTTGCATATGATGCACCAATCCCACCTTTTCCGGCCTCTATAAAAGAGTCAAACAGTCCTCTTTTTATATGTTGATAGGTATATGATGATGGTGTTGCATTAAAGTCGCCACAAACAATCACTTTATACGGAGAGTTCTCTATATGGCTTTTTACAATTTCTGCCTGTACAGATCGTTTAAGGAATGCCGTACGCAGACGTTTAACTATCTGTTTTGCACCTTCTACCCTCTCCTCGTCTGTAACTTCCTTTATATTACTCAAAAATGTATTCTCTTTATGGTTAAAACGTACCGATTGAAGATGCATATTATATACACGCAAAGTATCAGCGCCAACCACAATATCTGAGTATATACAAGTATTAAGCGTATTATTAAATTCTAATACACCCTTGTAAATTATAGGATATTGCGAAAATGTTGCAATACCATAATATCTTGAATTAGTTAACAGGTAGTGAATATGGTGGTGCTTATAGTATTTTATTTTACGTTTAAATGAATATGGTGAGTTCTTGCCATGTTTATCGCCTGAGAATTCCTGCAAAGCAATTACTCCCGGTTTCTCTTTACGTATCAGTGCTGATATCTTGTCTACCTGTGGCTTTTTTTCTGACCACGACTGCAAAGAGAACAACTTTACGTTATAACTCATTACTGATAATATATTATCCTTTGTTACATCTTTATCGCCCTGAGGAATAAATCCAAAGAACGAGTTCATTATATTCCATCCTATAAAAATTGCTATAAGAGAATATGCAAATACCTTTCTGAACATCAATAGCCAGAAAAGCACAAACAATACATTAACTATCAATAATACAGGATATGCCAAACTCAGATATGCTGGTATAACATTTACTGACGGACTTATCCATGCAGACAGATAACTTACTAACAATAGGATTATTGCAATAATATTTACAGTAAGTATAATATATTTTATAAAAGTCTTCAATGTATTATCTAATTTTTCTTGCCCATCGTAAAGAGAATCTCTTTCTCCTCTTTAGTTAAGCTGTCATATCCTGTTTTAGATATCTTGTCGAGAACACGATCAATATCTTTATTTCGCTGTGTTCTAGCACGATTATACTGAATATCAATATCGTTACGTTTATGAACTACCTTTATATTCTTACGCTTAAATGATTTTCCTATTCCCCTTGTAAACGACAAAATATCTATATTCTTTTTATACAGGCTAACATATATAAATCCTGCCAAAGCTCCTCCAAGGTGTGCAATATGCCCTCCGGCATTTCCATCTGCCATAAATACCAGATCAAGAACAATATACCCTATAGCAATCCACTTTAGCTTAACAGCACCGATTGGAAAAAGATTAACTGTACTATTTGGTCTGTATGTAGCAATTGCACAAACAATAGCCATTACAGCAGCTGATGCTCCACGATTATCAGATAATACACTTGAAAACTGAGGAATTACATTGTAAGCAATAAGGTATAACAGAGCCCCGGAAACACCTCCTAATATATATATTGCCAGTAATCTACTCCTGTTAAACCACTGAACAAATATTGTTCCTGTCCAAAATAGTACAAGCATATTAAACAGTATATGCAGTATCCCCTGATGGAAAAACATATATGTAATGATTGTCCACGGACGCTTTATAAACAGTGACAGATCTGATGGAATTGCAAAATACTGATATAGCAGAAAATCAGAACCAGAAAAATAGATAATAGTATTAAACAGGTGATATATAAGAAACAGAGCTATATTTATATATATAAGCTTTGATACAATCCCTGCTTGTTTAAATACAGATTGTAACCTATTAAATCCTTCACTCATAATCTTTATTATATTTATTATTAAATCTAATAAAAATTCCTGGTATGTTTACTCCAATACTTTATTAATATATATCCAAATATCATTCCTCCAAGGTGAGCAAAGTGTGCAATACCATCGCCTCTGTTAGCTATTCCCATATACAATGCTAATACACCTAATCCCAGAACCAGATATTTTGCCTTTATTGGTATTGGTGGAAACATAAGCATAAGCTCTGTATTAGGAAACAGAACACCAAACGCCAATAAAACACCATATACAGCACCTGACGCACCAAGCATTGGGATATCCATTCTCATACTAATCAACTGATGTCCAAACTCATTTGCTCGTACAAGATATTGAGATGAGTCGGGGTTAGCTTGCCAAGCCATAATCAGCTTTTCATAAACCTGATCAAAATAACCCGGAAAATACTCTCGTACCCATTCAGTATAAAGCTCTGGCGAGGGTGAATTAAGAACTTTTATAAGTTCATTCTGAATATTATCTATTCTAAAATAGTTTATCAATACATAAAATCCGGCTGCACCTATTCCGGTAACAAAATAGAACACAAGAAATCTTCTTGAACCCCATACCTGTTCCAATACACGACCAAACATATACAACGCGAACATATTAAACAACAGGTGTATAAAGCCTGAATGCATAAACATATGTGTAACAAACTGGTGTGGCATAAAATATTCAGAGCCGGGGTAGTATAGTGCCAGATATTGTGTAAAAATATCAATTCTTTCAGCTGGTATTACAGAGCCCAATAACAATTTAACTACCAATAATATAATATTAATAATTATAATATTTTTTGTTACTGGTGGTATGTTTGAGAAAAATCCTTGTCTATAGTTCATAACTAAAATCTCTCATTAGGTTAATAATATTGTATTATCAAGCAGAGAAATATCTGCTCATGAGTTATTTATTCTGATTGCTTTTTGTTGTTAAACATCATATATAGAGATGTTTCATAATAACCATTCAGCATATCTTTATATACTTTCCAACGATTTGTATCCTCGTTGTATATATCTCGTGATATATTATCAGATCGCAAATCATAAACAGATATCTTATTGTCTAAAAGATTCTTTTCCATATAGTATCTGTTATCAATAATACCAACATAAGGTATATCCTTAAATGGTTTTATAAAGGCAATACGTTTATTATACAGGGTTGTATCGTTAAGATCAACACCCAAAGTATAATTTGAATAATCAATACCTGCCATTGAGGCCGCAGTAGGCATTATATCAATTAACGAAGCAGGTAATGAGTCTACAGCAGGTTTAAGATATCCCGGTGCATGAACAATTAATGGTACATGTAAATAGTTAAGTCCCAGAGCAAACTCATCATATTTCATATGGTTGTACTCCAAAGTACGTGCGTTATGATCACCAAAGAACATAAATATAGTATTCTCATAATAGTCTGACTTCTTCGCAAGATCAATCATGTGTCCTATATTATAATCAAGATACCTTAATGCATTAAACTGATCTATACCCAAGAATCCGGATTCTGACAGCATCTTCATATCTGTTTCAGCTTCTGTAACTACCTTAAAGTTGCCAGAGTGATTTCCTATTGTATAAGGTCTGTGGTTAGAAGCTGTTTGCAGGAATGCAATAAACGGTTTCCCTTTTTCAGTTGCATTATCAAATATCTTGTCGGCATTTGTTATCAATGAGTAATCATCCAATCCCCAAACATCAACTTTCTCTCCTTCAAAAGCATCGCCATAATTTCCCTCTTCGAATATACTAAGGTCTCTGATATTGTTCTTAAACAGAGCACGGATATTAGCCCAACTTGCATTTCCTCCAATAATATAATGACGCTCATATCCTTCAAACTGATCAAATATTAAGCGTTGATCAATAACAAAAGGGTTACGAGAGGCTGTTTTCTCTGTTGCAAGATCAGGTATACCGGTAAGCGATGCCCAGACAGAACGTGCTGTACCAAACGCAGGTACAAAAAAGTTACTAAATAATTTACTATCTGCAACTAACGAGTCAATATTCGGTGTAGCATTCATCGGGTTACCAAAACATCCCATCAACGATGCTCCTCCAGACTCTAAAAGAACAATAACAATATTAGGTTTCTTAACGTTTGTTCCTTTTATATTTCGTGTATATAATAATTTGTCTTTATCTGTATCTCCAACATTAATCTGGTCTGTAACAACATCGTAATAGTTTCGTGTTTTATCAGCATCAAATGTTTGATCTTTAAACCTGAAACTATCGTAGAAATATAGTACAGGATTTAATGCAAAACTATTTACCGATGCATTCTTAGAAAACATTGCCTCACTCCATCGCAACGGAAAGTAGGACCATTTGCCATATATACCTCCGGCAAAAAGCAACACCAATACTAATATTGAAACTGTGTAAGCCCCCCTTTTCATAGGTTTTGGCTGCGGGCTTATCTTTTTGTTTTCTATATTTAGAATAAAATTAATAGCCAAAACAAACAGTATTAATGCTAATACACCCCAAATTACCGGATAGCTCTCCCACATCATATTCAGAGATATTGCTACATCGTCTGCAAACCTCATTACTGTTGAGTTAAGACGTGTTGCCAGATAGTCGTAATGACCAAAATCAAACACATAAAACAGTGCCACAGCTACGTATATTAATAGCATGTATATCTTAAGCACCAACTTTATAGGTTTAGATGTGAGAAAAGATTTATAAAATATTGTTACTAATAACGATGGTATAATAAGGAGTAAAAGAGACAATCTGATGTCGAACTTTACACCAAGATACCATGCTTTTGTCACCTCTGACATTGCAGAATCTACCTGCTGAAACATTGTAAGAAAGAACACAAGTCTCAGTATTAATAGCAACATAGTAAGCTTTACAAACTGTATAGCAATATATTTTATAAACGATGGTAACCTACTCATTCTAAAACACAAATTAATTAAACATCTCAGCCAGATCGTCTAATGATACGATATGAATAATGCTTTTATTGTCTGGTGTCATATTCGGAATTGTTGACACAAAAAGCTCATCCACAATCTGACGCATTTCTCTTACATCTAATGCTTTCCCGTATTTTATAGCAGCTGTTCTTGCCAGCGATAGGTATAATTTGTCGTTTATATACTCTTTTATATCAAGTGCACCCTCTTTAAAGTCGAGTAATATCGTCTGAATTATCTCTGTTGCCTCTATATCTTCACACTCTGCTGGATAGCTATTAAGTGATATTGTATTTGACCCCAGGTCTGATATCTCAAAACCAAGAGCTGCCAATTCCTCCGACATAGAGAGTATAAGTTGATAATCCAGAAGGTTTAGTTCAACCTTCTTTGGAAACATAGATAGCTGTGAATGACCAGATCCGCCATTGCTGTTTGCAACAAATTTATCGTATAATATACGCGTATGCGCTCTGTGCTGGTCAATTAACATAAGACCCGACTTTACAGGGGTTGCTATATATTTTCCTTTTATCTGCAGATACTTTTTTTGCAGAGTCTCTTCGTTAAATTCAACACCAGACTGCGATACCTGAGCCATACTACTTTTAATATTTGTTGTTGCAGCAGGTTCCGTATGTTCTGTTGGCTGTTGTTCAACAGGTTCTATATTATCAATTCCTTCGTACATGCTTCCCCAATTAGATAGTCCGGCATCAGATTTTTTGTATCCACTACCTTGTCCCATCGACGATTTAAATGAACTGCGCGTTTCCCTCTTCTCCTCTTCAAACGGGTTAAAAAACGGATTTACCTCAATCTGAGGTGCAGCAACATCTTTTTCTGTTGTGGCTACAGGTATATCAATAATTCCATCTGTATCAAAATCAATTGAAGGAACAATATTGAACTTACCAAGTGACTCTCTTATACTAGCCTGAATAATCTGCCATATTGCAGGTTCATCCTCGAACTTTATCTCTGTTTTGGTTGGATGAATATTAACATCTATTGCAGATGGCTCAACTTCAAAGAATATAAAGTAACTAGGTATCTGATCTTTACCCAACAGCTGATCATATGCCAATGTAACCGCTTTATGAAAGTAAGGGTGTTTCATAAACCTGCCATTTACAAAGAAAAACTGTTCTCCAAATGTTTTCTTGGAATGCTCAGGTTTACATATATACCCCTTTATATTAGCCATTGATGTATCTACATTAATATCAATTAACTGAGAGTTAATTCCTTTACCAAAAAGGTTTACTAACCTCTGTCTTGTATTTGCAGCATCAAGCTGAAGTATAAGGGTATCGTTATGTTTTATCTTGAATGTGATATCGCTATGAGCCAAAGCAACACGCTGAATCTCATTAACAATATGCTTTATTTCTGTTGAGTTGCTCTTAAGAAATTTTCTGCGTGCAGGAACATTATAAAAGAGATTGTTGATTGAAAAAACAGTTCCTACCGATGTCTGAGTCGGTTCCTGTACTTCAACCTTTGATCCTCTCATAAGAATTCGTGTACCTACCTCATCTATTGCTCTTCTGGTAAGTAGTTCCACTTCAGCAATTGCTGCAATAGAGGCCAAAGCCTCTCCTCTGAATCCCTTTGTACATATATTAAAAAGATCCTCTGCAGATTTAAGCTTTGATGTAGCATGTCTCTCAAAACAGATTCTTGCATCTGTTGGTGACATTCCACAACCATTATCTACAACCTTTATCAGGGTCTTTCCTGCATCCTTAAGTATAATATGTATATCATCAGCTCCTGCATCAATTGAATTCTCTATCAACTCTTTAATAACTGATGCTGGGCGTTGAATAACCTCACCTGCAGCTATCTGATTTGCTACATGGTCAGGCAGTAACTGTATTGTATCTGACATACTCTAGAGTAAACCTTTAATAAAAAAATAATAACATAAAGCCAGTAGGGCTAGTAAGATTATCAGAAGACGCAATGTAGATCGTCTGTTTCCTCTCTGACGCTCTCTTAATAATCCACGCATCTGACCTCTCAATCTATGCTCGTAATCAGGATCTTCTTTTAGCTTTTTCTCTTCCTCAATTTCAGCTTTAATCCGCTCATACCTCTCCTCCATAGCCTCCTTCTGCTCATTATAGTATCTCGGGCTAAAATCAAAGCCTTTATTTTTGGGTAGTTTAACAAATCCTCCTGCCATAATATAAATCCTTTGCTTTACCTTTCAAAGGTACTAAAATATTTACTTGATTAGGCAGATATATTGATCTTAAGGCCTAATAGTAATAATAATTTACGCACAATTGTTATGCCATTTATTTAACCCTGTCAGGATTTCTGCTTATAAACTCCTTCCAACTACTACCTCCACTAGAAGTCAACGGGTTACTTTTTTGGTAAAAATGACATACTGCTGCTGCCAGCCCGTCTGTGGCATCAAGATTTTTAGGCATTTCTGCAAATTTAAGCATACGTTGCAACATCGCAGCCACTTGCTCCTTTGATGCACTTCCGCTTCCGGTTATCGATTGTTTAATTTTAAGCGGAGCATATTCTGTTATAGGAATATCTCTTGTAAGTGCAGCCGACATAGCAACTCCCTGAGCTCTACCTAACTTAAGCATACTCTGGACATTCTTACCAAAAAAAGGAGCCTCAATTGCCATCTCATCAGGATGATAATTATCTATAAGATGACCAACCTTAAAAAATATCTTCTGCAATTTAAGGTAATGATCCTTGTACTTTGTCAGGTCTATATTTCCAAAAACAACAAGTTCCATTTTCTTTCCTACAACTTTAATAATACCATACCCCATTATTGCCGTTCCCGGATCAATTCCCAATATTATTGTCTCTTTCATCCGGTTATAGTTTTCTTCTCTTTTGCAAGACGGAACTTGCATTTATTATCATTCTCGTATGCATGTAAATTCATTAATCATGTTTAGTTTCACAGACTACTTCTCAACAACCATCATATTAGTTCCTGAATAATCTGGATAGTACATACAATCTTTACCAATAACCCTACCAGATTCAACGCTTCCGGTTCTAATAAACTCAATTGCTGCCTTAAGTCTTGCTTCTTCCAGATCGCCAAAGTCTCTCTCTACATTATCAAATACTTCATAGTTAACAGGTAATCCTGAAAAGAAGTCTCCCATATCATCTTTATTCACCATCTTAAAACATACTGGTGCAAATACATAATTTTCAAACTGATAAACATACATACCTACAGGTTTTCCATGCGTTTTTTCTCCAATTAACGTTACTGGCATTAAAGGCTTAAGCCCGTTTATCAACACCTCACTTGCTGAAGCCGAAGACCCTGAGGTTATAAATACCACCTTCTCCAGATTAAGAGAATTTACATCTTTGCTTATTAATATTTTTGAGTCTTTATCACGATTTTTATCATTATGCATTAGTTTACCAAAAATCTTTTCGCTATGATTTGCTCCGGCAATTAAGTTTGCCAGTTTCTCTGCAATCGCCAAAGATCCTCCTCCATTATATCTCAGATCAACAATAAGGCTTGTAATACCTGCGGCTTTAAATTTTACAAAAACCTCTTCCAATTCAGACTCACTCTGCTTCAGAAACTCGTGAAAAACAAAGTATCCAATTTTATTATTATTTACCGTGTATATATTATCATAAACAATAGTGTTCATAACAATGTCTCTTTTTATATAAGTATTACTGAACACCTCTCCATCAGGCTTTTTAAAGCCAAACTTATTACTTACACCAGCTTTATTCTCACCTAACAAGGAGTTTATATTAGAACTTGAACTCAGTTGTGTATCATTAATATGAGTAATCTGCCATCCTCTGCGAACACCATCAGGATATGCCGGTGAATTTTTAAATATTAACGACACATAGAATTTTCCATCACTATTACGCGCAATTCCAAATCCGTACCCCACATAACTACTGTTCTCCATCAACATATTATAATCTGTCAATCCCATCACAAAGCTCCATTTATCAATCTGATCATAACGCAGGTGCGTCATAAGCTTATAAGGTGACGAATAACTCAACGGATCAACATCAGGAACTTTATCGTACCACAAATATTCCTCTTTCATGAGGTTATATAGCTGAACATTTGCACTACTATCAGCATCCAGAACTTCCTCAATTTCACAAGAGGTAAACAGGAGTACAGAAAACAGAACAAACCCAAATAACAATCTAAATTTCATATGTCTAAATTTGTTTTTAATAGGTCGTATGGAACTCGCATAATTAATCATTCTAGTGTATGTGAAAACTTTTTCTCATGCTTCGTTTCATATCCAAATAGTTTCTCGAATCTTTAAATATTTAATAAATAGCAATATACTCACTCTCCCTTTAACTTATATCGTTGCAGTATTATACCACTAATAATAACTACCAGACCTATATATGTTGTATACATTATTTTCTCTTTTAACACTATCCATATAAATACTAACGACAAAAATGGCACCAAATATACAAGATTACCTAATTGTTTTGCCGTTCCGGCAATAGTTAGTGCTGTTAACCATAATGCAAATGTTATCCCCATCTCAAACAGACCAATATATACAGAATACGCAACACCTTTAAATGACCAGGAACTTTCCATATCTAAAAACAAATACACAATTGTTATAAAAACGGCGCCATATAAAAATCCGTAAAATAATTTTATCAGCTCATTACCATCATGTTTCATGTTCCATATCCAGTACGATGCCCATATAAGTGAGCTACCAACTGCAAGTAACACTCCAAGTAAATTTGCTCCAGCAAGGCTACCAAAACTACCCTGCGATGATATTATAAACACACCGGAGAAACTTATTAATAAAGCAATTATACTTTTTACACCTATCTTCTCTTTAAACACTATTGCAGAAAGCAACACCAACATTATAGGCCATATAAAGTTAAGTGGTTGCGCAACCTGAGCTGGTATTAATGTATACGCTTTAAACAGCACCAAATAGTATCCAAATGGATTTAACAAACCTGATACTATTCCATTTAGCATGCATTTACGGTTAAAAAGATCTTTATATTTACCCTTAACAATTACTATTACGGTTAAAGCAATAAACGATACAACTGAGGCAACAAGCAATACCTGTACATAATGCAACTCATTTAGCGCCAACTTAAACGCAGTTGCCGCAGTTGACCAAAACAGTATTGCTATAAGTCCTAATATAATTGCTCTTTTGCTCATCTATTTAAGATAAAAAGAAACTCTATACCCTTTCAAGAAATACTCTGAACGGATACACCATTTCAGGAAACATTTTATTAATAGCAGGTGTATATGTATCTTCAAAATAGTTTACAAACTCATCCTGCGCATCTTTACTATTTAACATAACAAGCAACGAGAATGAAACTCCTCCATTCTGCTCTCCCCCAATAACTTTATTAAGAAGCACTGTACCAAAACGATCTTCAAGATCCGAAATACAATTACTCTTCATCCAGTCAACCCACTTATCTGCAACACTCTCAACAATAAAAAACGTTGTACTTACTATATTATCCATATGGTTATAATTTGTATTTATGCGCAATGATAAAACCGCATACCTTATCTTATTCAATTTATATATATAAAAAAGGAGGCCATTAGCCTCCTGACAATATACAAATAATTAATAATATTAATCTATATACTCAAACCCTGTATAACCAACCAATGCATCAGGAACTTTAATACCTTTATCAGTCTGGTAGTTCTCTAATATTGCTGCAAGAATACGTGGTAACGCCAATGCACTACCATTAAGCGTATGTGCAAGAACAGGTTTTTTACTACCCTCTTCTCTGAATCTGAGTTTCAATCTGTTTGCCTGATATGTCTCAAAATTAGATACAGAACTCACCTCAAGCCACTTCTCCTGAGCTTTAGAATACACTTCAAAGTCGAATGTAAGTGCCGATGTAAAACTTAAGTCTCCTCCACATAATCTAAGTACTCTATAAGGCAAATCAAGTTTCTGAATCATTCCCTCAACATATTCTACCATTGAATCAAGAGTTTCATACGATTTATCAGGATGCGATACCTGAACAATCTCTACCTTATCAAACTGGTGAAGACGATTAAGTCCTCTCACATCTTTTCCGTACGATCCTGCTTCGCGTCTGAAACATGGTGTGTAAGCTGTATATTTTACAGGTAAGTCTTTACCATCAAGAATAACATCTCTGAATATATTGGTTACAGGTACCTCTGCAGTTGGTATCAAATAAAGGTTATCCTCTGTAATATGATACATCTGCCCCTCTTTATCAGGTAACTGACCAGTTCCAAAACCCGAATCCTCATTTACCATTAACGGAGGCATAACCTCTGTATATCCAGCTTTTTGAGCTTCGTCAAGGAAGAAACTAATAAGTGCACGCTGTAATCTAGCTCCTTTTCCTTTGTAGACAGGAAATCCTGCTCCTGTAAGTTTTGTTCCAAGCTCAAAATCAATAATATCGTGTCTCTTTACAAGATCCCAATGTGGCAACACATCGCCCTCTAATGCTGCAAATTCACCAGAATCGCGTATAACTACATTATCCGCATCAGATTTTCCGGCAGGAACAGAATCATGTGGTATATTTGGAAGCTGAACTAATAGCTCCTGTAGTTCATTTGCTGCTGCAGACAACTTATCATTTAGCTCATTATTGCGCTCTTTAATCTCCGCAGTTTTTTTCTTTTGAGCATTAGCTTCCTCTACCTTTCCTTCTTTAAACAACATACCAATACTTTTTGATATTGTGTTCATCTCTGAAAGTCCGGAATCCAACTGCTGTTGAATACTTCTGCGAGTATTATCTTTATCTAGTATATTATTTACTAATTCCTCTACGTTGTAGTTCTTAATCTTAAGTCTTTCGATAACCTCTTGTGGATTATCCTGAATTTGTTTAAGAGTCAGCATATCTGTTGCTTATATATATTTACACTATTTTCAAACTCAAAAATACTAAAATGAGAAACAAAATACAGCTTATAGTAGTTTAAATTTGCATACAAAAAAACTCCTACATATTTGCAGGAGTTTCTTTTAATTCTTTCTCGTTGTTCTATGCCTCAAAAGGATCAACTGAAACATAAGTTTTGTTATCTCTCTTTCTAGAGAATCTAACAGTACCAGAAACAAGTGCAAAAAGAGTATGGTCTTTACCAATTCCTACATTTTCACCTGCATTATGTTTTGTTCCTCTTTGACGAACAATAATGTTTCCTGCCTTTGCAGTTTGGCCACCGAATAATTTTACTCCTAATCGTTTACTTTCCGATTCGCGACCGTTCTTCGAACTACCTACACCTTTCTTATGTGCCATGGTTTAATCTTTTTTTGAATTACGCAACAATTTCTTCTATCTGAATCTGTGTCAAACACTGACGATGTCCATTTTTAACTTTGTAACCTTTTCTTCTTTTCTTCTTGAAAACGATTACTTTGTCATCTTTTAAATGAGACAATACTTTAGCTTTAACAGATGCCCCTTCTACTGTAGGTACACCAACGCTAATAGTACCTTCGTTGTCAATCAACATAATCTGATTGAATTCAACTTGAGCACCCTCTTCAGCATCAAGACGATGAACAAAGATCTTCTGATCTTTTTCAACTTTGAATTGCTTACCTGCGATTTCTACAATTGCGTACATATTCTATTATATTTCTTTTTTAATTCACCCGGCGATTATCTACTCACAGATAATACTTTATGAGCCAAAGCAAAAGTTTTCGAACTGCAAAAGTACACTTTTTATTTTTCCAAACAAAATATTACAAAAAGCATACATCAAAATAAAACAAAAAAGCCTCCCGAAACCGAGAGGCTATAATATTTTTTGTTTCAAGAATTCTTACAATGCATTCACATGCTTAGTAAGACTTGATTTAAGGTTTGCTGCTTTATTATTGTGAATAACATTGATCTTAGCAAGCTTATCAAGCATCGATGCAACTTTAGGTAACATCTCAACAGCCTCCTCTTTCACTGTAATCCCTCTTAGCTTCTTGATAGCATTACGAGTTGTTCTAGCATAATATTTGTTATGCAACCTTTTCTTCTCGCTCTGTCTAATCCTTTTAATTGCTGATTTATGATTTGCCATTATCTGTATTCTAAATCTTATTATCCAAAAAAAGTAGTCCGTAGGGGATTCGAACCCCTGCTACCAGGATGAAAACCTGGCGTCCTAACCCCTAGACGAACGGACCATTTATTATTTTGCAAGCGAGGTTATTTCCTCATTGCGGTTGCAAAGGTAGATGTTTTTTTATTCCGTGCAATAGTTACATGAAAAAAAATTAAATCTTTTTCACACCCAACATAATATCTCTAAGATTTAGAGGCAAATAGCTTTTTATATTTTTTTATACTTTTTTCGTCCTCTTTTGAAAGTACAAAAAATAGGATTTGACATGAACAACTTCTCCCCCCTATAACAAATATATTAAAACATATGAATAAAAAAAGCTTAAATGTTTAGTTATTAAGAAATAAAGTTAGAAAGGGTTGTTTTTTATTGTAAGAGAAAATATTTTAGGTAAAATATTTGTTAAAAATTAAACCCTTTTAAAAATGAAGAGACTCATTTTATTAATTCTGTTTTCGGTTACTGTACCCTTAGTAACCTTTGCAAACGAAGTGGATCTTCCTATTCCGGATTTAAGGGATAGTTTTTTTCCTTCACTTGGTATTGACGGGTGGTCAATGCTTTTGTACGGAACAATAATAATCTTTCTGGGATTAGTATTCGGACTGATACAGTTTGCACAAATTAAAAAGCTTCCTGCTCACAATGTAATGCTTGAAGTAGCAAATGTTATTTACGAAACATGTAAAACCTATCTGATTCAGCAAGGTAAGTTTCTAATAATTCTTTTTGCTATAATTGGTGCTGCAATTATCTATTATTTCTATGGGTTAAGTGGTCTAAGCACTGGCAAAGTTGCTATGGTTCTGTTCTGGACTATACTAGGTGTATTAGGCTCATATGGTGTAGCATGGTTTGGTATACGTATTAACACTCTTGCAAATGCACGTACATCATTTGCCTCTTTACGATCAAAACCATGGAACGTAGTTGCAATACCATTAAAAGCCGGAATGAGCGTTGGTGTATTACTTATTACAGTTGAGCTTATTATGATGCTTATTATATTACTGTTTACACCAAGAGAGAGTGCTGGTGCTGCATTTATCGGTTTTGCCATTGGTGAATCATTAGGAGCAAGTGCCCTAAGAATAGCCGGAGGAATCTTTACTAAGATTGCAGATATTGGTGCAGATATAATGAAGATTGTTTTTAATCTTCCTGAAGATGATCCAAGAAATCCGGGAGTTATTGCTGACTGTACAGGAGATAATGCAGGCGACAGTGTAGGGCCAACTGCTGATGGTTTTGAAACCTACGGAGTAACAGGTGTTGCTCTTATATCTTTTATTGTTCTGGCAATGGGGCTTGAGATACAAAGTATACTTATTGTGTGGATTTTTGCAATGCGTATTCTAATGGTATTTACATCAATATTCTCATACGGATTGAATCACTATATTTCTAAATATAAATATGGTAATAGAGATAAATTCAACTTTGAGAATCCATTAACCTCTCTTGTCTGGCTTACATCTGTTATATCAATAATTGTCACATATATTATCAGTTATTTCCTTCTTAATCATCTTGAATATGAAGGCCTATGGTGGAAACTATCAACCATAATAAGCTTTGGAACAATTGCTGCGGCAATAGTACCTGAATTAACAAAGTCATTTACAAGTTCTAAATCAAGACATGTACGTGAGGTGGTAGAAGCCTCTAAAGAGGGAGGGGCATCACTTAATATACTTTCTGGTATGATTGCTGGTAATTTCTCTGCTTTCTGGAAAGGTATTGCTATTGCAGGATTAATGGCCGGAGCGTTCTATACAAGCACATTAGGTTTAGAGTCGATAATGGAGTACCCTGCTATATTTGCGTTTGGTTTGGTTGCATTTGGTTTTCTTGGTATGGGACCAGTAACTATTGCCGTTGATAGTTATGGACCGGTAACAGATAACGCTCAATCGGTTTTTGAATTATCAAGAATTGAACATATTGAGGGTATTAAAGAAGACATTAATGATAATTTTGGTTTCGAACCAGATTTTGAAAATGGCAAGCATAATCTTGAAGAAAATGACTCCGCTGGAAATACATTTAAAGCAACAGCTAAACCTGTTTTAATAGGTACTGCTGTTATTGGTGCAACTACAATGATCTTTGCAATAATACTTGTGCTTAAGCAGATGGATATTCTTGCTCTTGAGGTAACAAATGCTCCTGTAATACTAGGCTTTGTTCTTGGTGGTGCTGTTATATACTGGTTCTCCGGAGCATCAATGCAAGCTGTAACAACCGGTGCCTACAGAGCTGTTGAATTTATTAAAAAGAGTATTAAGCTTGATAAGGATAAGGCAGATATTGAATCGAGCAAACAAGTGGTTAAGATATGTACTCAATATGCACAATCAGGGACATGGAACATTTTTGCTGTAATATTTACACTTACTCTTGCTTTTGCATTCTTTGATCCAAACCTGTTTGTTTCTTATCTAATATCAATAGCTATATTCGGTCTGTTTCAGGCTATATATATGGCTAATGCCGGTGGAGCATGGGATAATGCCAAAAAATATGTAGAGGTAGATCTAAAAGAGAAAAACACACCTCTGCACGAAGCTTCTGTAGTTGGCGATACTGTTGGAGATCCGTATAAAGATACAACGTCAGTTGCGCTTAATCCTATAATTAAGTTTTCAACACTATTTGGTCTGCTTGCTGTTGAAATAGCAATACATATGACAGATAGTGCTACAAAAAACGGGACTACAGATTACACCAATATTATTGGCATAATATTTCTTGCCATTGGAATAATATTCGCTTACAGATCATTCTACAACATGAGGATTCATTCTAAAAAGTAGATATTTTAATAGAAAAGAAGCCATTTGTGGCTTCTTTTCTATTTATCACATATTTTATTAATTCTCTACCGGTACATCTCTTAGCATACGTTTAAGAACAAAGAAACCTAATATACCAGACACCAGTGATCCTGCAATAATACCTATCTTTGCCTGATTTATTATCTCCGCATCAGTAAATGCCAGACTATTTATAAACAATGACATTGTAAATCCTATTCCTCCAAGCAGACCAACTGCTATAAGGTGTTTAAATTTTATTCCTTTGGGTAATACCGCTAATTTAAGTTTTACAGCAATCCAACTAAAAAGAGGAATACCAATTGTGTTACCCAATAAAAGAGCAGCAGCAATACTAAAACTAAGCCATCCTGCCGATATATTTCCCTGATCGTTAAACAACACTACACCACAGTTAGCCATAGCAAATATTGGCATAATAAGCCAAACAACCCAACCATGCATCTTATTCTCAACATATTGCAAACGTGGTTGTACCTTATCTGTTAACTCTTCAATATGACCTATTGATTCAATCTGTGGTTTTGTGAGCAGATGCATACTATTCTGATTCTCTCTGAACTTATCAACAACCGGAGATATCGTATCAGCAAATGTGTTGCAATTAATTTTTCGGTTTGCCGGTATTGTAAAGGCAATAATTATTCCCGCAATTGTAGGGTGTATACCAGATTTTAGGAACAGAACCCATATTATTATTGACATTACTGTCCAAGCATACTTTGAATATCTGTTCATTGAGTTAAAAATCAATAATATTGCATATAACGCAAATGCAATTATTATATACTTCCACATTATTGTAGAACTATAGAAGAATGTTATTACCAATACCCCTCCGATATCATCAACTATTGCAAAAGCCGTAAGAAAAACCTTAAGACTTACCGGAACTCTTTTTCCTAATAACATAAGAACACCTAAAGAGAATGCAATATCTGTAGCCATAGGTATACCCCAACCTTCTGATCCAGCTCCACCATTGTTTACAATCAGGAATATTGCTATAGGAACAAACATACCACCAATAGCCGCAAAAACGGGCAACATGGCTTGTTTAAATGTAGAAAGTTCACCATATATTATCTCTCTTTTTATCTCCAGTCCAACCACAAAAAAGAAGATTGCCATCAGACCATCATTTATCCATAATAGAATTGGTTTTGACAAGATATACTCACCAAACCCAATGGTAAATTCGCTCTGTAACAGTGTAAAATATTTGGTAGAAAATGCACCGTTGCTTATAAATATAGCTATTACAGCACAAGCTAAAAGCACAATACTACCTGAAGTTTCAAGTTTAAAAAACCTTTGAAACGAATTCGTCAATGCTCGCATAATTTCTGTTTATAAAGTTTGCACGATAATAAACAATCTATTTTCTAAAAAGTTATAGTGAGTACTGTTTTTTGATTAACAGTACTCACTTTACCATAACAACTGTCTAATTTCTGAGAAATATGTGAATTTACCACATTTTATGTGATAAATTCAATTACTTTTACTCGAACAGGATTGCCTAAACTGATAAATTTAGACAACCCATTAAATTTATATATCAGAGTTTTTTACCTATATAAAATACATATCCATAATAATCCTTGTATTTATAATATAATTCTGCTTCGTATTTCTGATTTTCTATAAATTGCTCTGCAATCTTGTCACCAGAATACTTCTTCAGAAATAATTTCTGAACCTCTGTTTGAGGAGTATAATAGTTATCAATCCAGCAACTCTCTGGTAATACAAAAGCAGCAACTGGTAAATACCCTGCTCTATACATCTGCTCAATTTTATTTGACATGGTATCAATCTCAGAATAAGCATCATTCCAGAAGTTTTCTATCTCTTGTGGACGCTCTTGTGTAAACCACGTAGCTTCTGATACAGCAATAAATCCTTCTGGTTTAAGAAATCTACGCCACTCTTTAATTCCCCTTTCAAAACCAATATTATATATTGCTCCTTCAGACCATATTAGATCAAGTTCTTCATCCTTAAATTTAAGATTGTCCATTGATCCAACAATGCCTTTAACTCTATTTTCAAGTTTTAAGTCAACAACATTTGAATTGAATATATTGATAAATTCAGGAAACAGATCAACACCTGTAATTAATCCTTCAGTATTCTTAGCCAAGGTTATTGTTTGACCTCCGGTACCACAACCAATATCTGCAATAACAGAATCTTTTGTCAGATTATCTATAAAACTTAATGCCTTTATTGTAATATCACTACTTCCTGGTCCCTGACGCTCTATACCAGAGTAGTATTCACATATTAAATTCATCTCAAACTCATGAATTGATTTATTCTCTTTGCTCATGATATTCGTAAATTAATCAGCAATAACATATACATATGTATTGCAACACTATTATTAAAATTAAGATATAAAAATTCCCCTGATAAGAATATATCAGAGTTCAATCAAGGGATAACCAATGGTTTATTCCATAGGTTATTTACTTCACCAGATCCGTAATCAATTTAATCATCAAACTGTTTTAGTACTACAAATATAACAGTTTTTTGTAATAGCTTGTTATATTTAAAAAAACAGAAAGATATTAACAATGATCAGATTATTTGTTCTTTATCAGGTTGTATCTGTTTTGCAGCTTTTAAATTATGCTATGTCATCGGTAATGGTTGGTATTATATCTATCTGCCTTCATGGCTCTTATCAGAATTGTTTTCGAATCAATTTTGTAGTCAAATTCATCCAACTCTCTAAACCATGACAGATAGTTATTAAGATATTTTGTTGCCACTCCATGAAATCTCTCCATCCATATCTCAAGTTTACGTATATACGATTTCACATTCTGTATATGCAGAATATCCTTCTTTACAATCTCTTTACTAGAAAGATCCAAAACACCATGCCTTACCTTAGATTGTCTTGCGTATTTAATATAAACCTGCTTACTCTGGCTACAAAGAAGTGTATCATTAGTTATCAATCCACAAATCTCCCTCTGTAATACATTAGCACTAAAACCAGACAATATCTTATCGTAACTATTCTTTGACCTATCCCTACAATACAATGTGAACACTTTATCCTTTACTGGGATTTGAATACTGGATTTAAAACCACGTTTTCTGGCATTTCTCTTTAACTTTTTACTTCCTTTATCAGACCATGCGAATACCTTTTCATTAATCTCTACTATTCCTGACAATTTATCCGGTTTTATACATATAGCATTCTTTAAGAATCTATGCCTCCATCTAAACGAGGTATTCTTATGTACACCACATCTTGCAGCCGCATCTCTTATTGTCAATCCATTCTTTAAACACTCTGCATATGAAAGCCAACGACCTTTTTTACGTAACTTTGCAAGAGGTGTACCTGTTAATGCATTAAACGTTCGCCTACACTCCTTACACTTATAGCGCTGCATATCATTTCGAACACCCCATTTCTGAAGTTTATAAGATTTACAATGAGGACAACAAATATCCTGAGAACTATTATTCAATAGTCGGGCAACGAATTTAACGGAATCTCGTTTTTCAATTGCTTCTTTAAGAACAAGATATTTTCTGTTATCAAGGCCATTAACCAAATTGACTAATTTTGAATACTTTGACGTTTTCATACTAATGTTATTTTTGGTTACAGAGGTTATACGACAACCATTTATCTTATGTTACATATCAAACGTGGACATAGCCCTCAATAACTTTACTACCTCACATCAACACTCTGATAAAATCACAAAGTATACAACAAGAAGCTCTTACAAATCCATCATATCATATTTTAATGTAATACCTACCAATACAGATCAATTTTTACAACAAAAGTATAGTTAAAAGTAGTCATTGTTTATGAAAAATATTAACTTCGTCTACCTTTTTAAAAAACATCAGTAATAGAAAAATGGAAAAAGATAACGGTACGGATATTATAGTTGTTTATTCCGGTAAACTTGACGACTCTAAAAAAGTAAATGAACTACTTCATGACAACAAAATTGCTGCCGCAGTTAAAAATGATTCTGTAGATAAAAATTCCCCTTGGTATTTGTCTAAACATAACAAAGTTTCTGCCGAAGTACAGATATACTCAAAAGATAAAGAAAAAGCTATAAATATTATTGAAGAATACCTTGAGGTATAATACACTCAATATAGGAATGTGAAACGCAGAGTAAATTAAACAAACTATTTATCCTAATCATCAAAATAGTACATTCTTATAATAAGCCTTTCACAAGTAGTTTATGCAGAAAATGTAACTCAACTTATCGACTGCACTTACCTGTATTAATCAAAAAAAGAGACCCCCGTCAGATAATTAATCCTTTCAGAGGCCTCAAGACACCAACAAATTACTATTTATATTATTTCTCCACTTCGCTATTCTGAACTGAAGATACCATTATATCACCATCTGAATCTGCAATAAACAGATATGAACCAAAACAGTTTATAACACTTTTTACACCCGGCAAGGTACTATTAATATTCTTTGATAGCATAACATTACTGTAAAACTCTTTCTCCCACGTAATATATACATCATCTTTACGATTATCCTTCATCTGATAAGCCGGATTAACTCTCATAGACAAAACACCTTGCTTTGCCTGGCCTGAATTTCCTGCACCATTTACACCATCACCATTTTTATGGTATGTTCCTGTTCCCAGTATCAGATAGTTATTATCAGATAACTTATAAAGTTTCTTTCCTCCATCAGGCTGATAAGATAATCCCGGATACTCTGCAGCCCAACCACTCTCAAGATAACCAACACCAATCTGCCAACCAATATTGTTAACATTATTGTTGTTGCCACTTGTCCACTGAGTACACTTAAAGGTACCGCTCTTATCAATTTTAAGTATGTAAACTTCAGAACTCCTTGTTCCAGGAGAATGAATTATTCTGTAATACGGAAAAAGCCCATTACTACCTAATCCTTTTTGTGATGAACCTGTTGATCCAATAACCAGATAACCATCACCTGTTTCTTCAATATCGTAAGCAATATCTCCAGACGACCCTCCGTGCGATTTAGCCCACAACAAATCTAATGATCCTGATAACTTAATTATTCCTGCATCATTACTTATTGATCCTACCAGTAGAAAGCCACCCTCTGAATCAACCTTCATCCTGTTTATTCTTGAATACTTATCATATATAAGTTTCTCTTGCTTTTCAGTACCATCAGATATACCAATTCTCTTACAGGTCAACTCTCTGTCAAATGACTTTGCATATAACAGATATAGTTCATCATCTTTAATCACACCTGTATGCGCATATTCATCCTCTCCGTTATCTGCAAGATCCGTTTTCCACTGTACCTCTCCGTCTGCACCAATCTTCCATGCAAAAACATCTGCAGAACCAACCAGATGGGCTAATCCACCACCTGCATAATTAAGATCAGATGAGGTTCCAATTACAATAAGACCACCATCTGGTGTTGCATATGCTCCAACAGCTTTCTCTGAATCTTTATCTCCGAAACACTTCTCCCACAATACTGTACCATCAACAGATATCTTATTTATATAAACATCATAATATCCTCCGTTATAATCACTGAAATCACTCTTCATACCGTAATCGGCCTCTGTGTTACCTACAACATACACATAATCACTGCCTTTCACAACTGATACAGCAAACTCTTTTTGCGATTTACCTAACTTCATATTCAGACCTTTGCCAAAAGATAACTTTTTTGATCCATCATCATCCTTTTTACAAGAAGTAACAGCAAAAAGAGCAAGAACAAACATCACTATAATGTGCTTTGTTTTAATCAATTTCATAATTATATACAGTTTGTTATTTCAGTTTACAAACAGAACAATTATATTTGAACAATACACTACACTATAGTGTAGTTTTTTTACTAATTAATGAGAAAGTCTGAATTTATAAAAAGATGGAAAGATCTAGCTGTATTTAATCAACAATTCTGTAAAAAGGATATTGATTATAGCATAGCAGACTCGTATATAAAAGGTATTGATTCTCTTAAATTTAACAGCAAAGGCTATGTGTATATTGTAGACTTGTACAGTCTTAATTTTTTCTATTATTATGATCATCCATACTTTATTGGCACAAAAGATAATGAACATATAAATAGAAACGGATATCTATATTTTATCGACAGAGCCTATCATAAGGATTATGAAATGATACTCAATGCAATGCATTTCATCCATATGACTCACTTCAACAAACCTGATAAAAACAAAGTGATATCGTTTGACGTGAACATTGTTATTAACAAAGAAGACATTGTTTTGATGACTCTGAAAACTAAAATTCTTGAACTTGATAAATCTGGCAAAATTTGGTTAGTGCTTGTTTCATCAGAAAGGTCTACAAACAAAAAATCAGGAAATCTTACTGTTATTGATAATGCAACAAATAAAACAACATATTATGATGTAAAAACCTTAACAAAAATAGATTCCAAAAACAAGACTCTAACTAAAAGAGAACTAGAGGTATTAAAACTTATTGCAACAGGATTAAAAGAGTCTGAGATTGCAAAAAAATTATTCATCTCAATTAATACTGTTAAATATCATAAGAAGAATTTGTTTAGCAAGTATAATATCAGAAACTCGGCTGAATTAATAAGATTTGCTATAAACAACAAAATTATTGAGTAATCAATAACCTTACTCAAAAATTAAAACTTCTATGTCTCCTCTACTTGTAGCATATCCCCTGTACATACCTGAAGTATTAAATGTCATACACACATTCAAATCTTTATCAATCCCAATTACACCACCACTTCCATTAACAGGTTTCAGTTTTTCATTTATCACAATATTAGCAGCCTCATCAAGCGACAGTTCTTTATACTCCATTAGTGCAGATATATCATGAGCTACAGTATAACGAATGAAAAACTCTCCATGACCAGTTGCTGAAATACCACAAGTTTTGTTATTTGCATATGTTCCTGCACCAATAATAGAAGAGCCACCTACTCTTCCGTAACGCTTATTTGTCATCCCCCCTGTTGAGGTTCCGGCAACAATATCTCCATGAACATCAATGGCAACACACCCTACAGTACCATACTTATCTTTTTTCTGCTTTTCTATTATATATTGAAGTGAATCCCATCTTTTACGTGTATAAAAATATGACTTATCAACAATTATCAATCCCTGATCTGCCGCAAATTCATCTGCTCCCCTACCTGATAACATAACATGTTCTGATCTTTGCATAACCATTAACGCTGCTGAAATAGGGTTTTTAACTGTGCGTACCCCGGAAACAGCACCAGCATTCAGTGTCTTACCATCCATTATTGATGCATCCATCTCATTAACTCCATCATGATTAAATACAGATCCTTTTCCTGAATTAAACAGAGGGGTATCTTCCAGCACATGTATAGTTGCTTCAACAGCATCAATACTTTTCCCTCCTTTTCTAAGAATTTCAATACCTACATCCAGAGCTTCATTCAGTTTTTCTTTATACCTGACAATTAATGAGTCTGGCATATTCTCTTTAACAATATTACCGGCTCCTGCATGAATCACCAAACCATATGTTGGATCGCTATTAATTATTTCGGAGTTTGTACCACACATGACATCAACAATAAAACAGATAAACTATATAAAGTACTCAAAGCATAACAGCTTGAGACTTGTCTATAATACTACAATATAAATAATTTATATATCTATTAAAAACAAAAGGCTGCCTATACAAATAAGCAACCTTTTCACAAAATATCTTAATCAGAATTATCTTGTAGCTTTAATTCTATCAATCAACATTGATAACCTGTCTATAGTAACATGATCCATAACAACAATCTTGAACCACTCCGGTTTATCATGATTATCCGGCACCAACCAAAATTCTTTTGCAATATCATCAGATATCTGATTCGCATTAATGGTAATCAAATTAGATTGTGGATGTCTGTAATAATCAATTCCAAGAGCCTTAAGTTCATTACACATCCAGTCTGTACGTTTCTGAAGAATAAATATCTTCTCCTGCCATCCAAACGGACCATGCGTCATTAATATCATCCATACAGCAATTGCATTTGCCCCTGATCTGGAACCTATTAACGTATAATCTTCTCCTTCAACATATTTTGCTGCATCAGTATTAGCATATTGCATAAACCCTTTACGAATAAGGAATATACCTGTACCATAAGGAGCCTGTGCCATTTTATGTGCATCAAGAGTAAATGAGCTTATCTCAGGGTTACTAAAATCATATGCATGCGACTCTATTGTAAAGGGATAGTAAAACCCTCCAAAAGCTCCATCAACATGTATTTTATAATTACACTCCTCTGTTTTTAAAGCATCAATATAGCGTTCAATATGATCAACAGAACCAAACATTGTTGTCATCATATTTGCTACAACAATAAAGTACTTTTTTCCTTTCTGCTTTGCCTCTGCTATAGCTGATACAACGGCTTGTTCTGTAATCTCTCTTGTCTTTCTATCAACATCAACAAGCTGAACATCAAGACAAAAAACATTACCCGCTTTATCCATTGAATAGTGTCTGTCTTCGCTACATAGTATAACAATATCACTGTTTTTTGCACCAAATTCTTTTACAAAATAATTCCTGTATATCCATATAGCTTGCATATTTGCCTCTGTACCACCAGAAGCTACATAACCATCACAACTGCCGGGTTCAGCCTTTAACATATCACTTGAACAGATATCAATAAGCTCTCGTTCAATTGTATGGGTTCCTTTAAAGAAACTCTCAGAAGCATCAAGAGTATGACAACCAATATGGTTAGGATTTGATATCATTGTTGACAGAAAAGGAGCATCCTTCAGAAAATCAGCATTACTGTAAAAAACTCTGTCGTCCAGATTTGATCCGGGTACTCCCAGTATAGTTTCGGTATGGTAATTAACATTTTGCGAAAGAGCTTCAAAAACACGTTTGTTTATCTGCTCTTTTGATAACTTATTCCAGGTATTCATTATTTAATTTTTATAGTTATGCACTGCTTAAAACAGTATTAATTGCAAAATTAATCTATGCATTTAACATTAGCTAATACCATTAACAATAGTTTATCAAATAAAGATTACATTTTATAATATAAAATATTATATACACAAAAAGGGCACATCAACTGTACCCTTTTCTTTATCCAAATACTAAACCTTCTTAAAGAACTAAATCTAGTTCTTTACACACTCATAGATATCTAATTTATTATCAGTTAATACTATCAGTTTTTTATTATGTATGCATATACTCTTAATCACTTCTCTGTGGTATAGTTTTACATCTCCCTTCTTTATTCCTGTACTCTTATCAAATATTATAAAGCTCCTTGTCATATCATCAGCAACCCATATATCAACAGCATCAATTAACAATCCTGACGAAATAAAGTTACTCTGTACTTTAAGAACAGATCTGTCCTTAACAGGATCTACCGTAAACACGAGACCTTTTGCAGAATACCATATGGTATCATTATCACAGTATATACTTGATGGTGCAAATATTGATGGACTCTTTGATTTGTAAACTACCTCTCCACTCTCCGGATTAATCTTTATTATACTGTTCTCTTTACCGGATACAGATAACCACAGATTTCTTTTATCATGCGCAATACTATATATATCAGTTTCATCATCTGATAATATGTTATCATAAACAAAGCTTCGTAAAGCTTTATTGTTTTTATGATTATAACATATTACCTCAAATTTATTATCCTCTTCACTTTTATTAATCACCCACAAATTATCTGAATCAGATGTAACTGCAACCGGATTATTAAACGGTACACTCTCTGTTGTTAATAACTCCAAACTATATAACGACTCGCTATTACTATCAACAAAATGATCTTCATCTTTACTACATGAGATAAAGAACAGACTAACAGATAGTATTACCAATAATAAATTCAGTTTTCGCATCAGAATATATTTTTGTTCCGGCTACTGGAATTAATACAATATTTAAACGCTGAACATACAACAAACATCTTGCCATATTTTATATAAAACATTAAATATTTATCCCGATCAACATATATGTAAACAGAAAACATTGGTATATAAAAAATTAGTCCTCCGATAACCAGGGAGGACTAATAAAAGTTTAATTACTTAACCTAACTTTTAAGAATTGAATATTGTAAATCAAATTTATTTAACAACAACCTTTATATTCTGTGTTCTGTTACCGGAAATAACCCTTATTACATACACTCCGGCATTATTAACATTAATTGCTGTTCTATCTTCAGAAATAACTCCCGACTTTATCAATACCCCATTAACATCTGTCAGATACCACTTTGCTTTATCAATACCCTCTGTTATAAGAGTAAACACACCACTTGAAGGGTTAGGGTAAACTGACACTGATATATTTTCTGTCTCATTTACAGATGTTGTTATTTTATCTACTCTTACCGACACTTTATTTGAAGCCTCAGAAACACCTTGCGGATCAATATATGCTGCAACAACATAATACTCATAATTCCCCTCTACATTTCCAAGTTTATCAGTATATGATGTAGTACTTATATTATCTGCAATCTTATTATTATCTCTGTACACAGAGTAAGAGACAAATGTTTCATATGTATTCTTATCTAGATCAGACCATGTAAGTGAAACATCATTTGTATTCTTATCAAGATTAGCAACCAGATTCTGCGGAGCATTAAAATCAGGTGTCTGAACCTCTACAGAAACGCTATTAGATGCCTCTGATAATGTCTCTGGATTTGCATATACAGTTTTAACAAAATACTCATATACCGCATCTCCTTCATCAAGCTGATCAACATATGTAGTCTTTTCGCTTCTTGCAATCTCTGTTCCATCTCTGAATACTGCAAACGATACAAAATCACCTCTTAACGATCTGTTTGTAGTTATTGCATTGCTAATCTTTACATCATCAACCATAAGCTGGAAACCATCTGCAAACTCGTAAACAAACGCTACCTTAATACTCTTTCCAATATACTTGGCCAAATCAATAACAACTGCCGATTCATACAAATTCGGATCATCTCCCTCTGTATAGAACAGTTCCTGATGCCAAGCACCATCAGATTGTATCAAAACTCTGAAATTAGTACTATAAACATTACCATCGTTAGCTACACCATTCTTGTACCACAACCAGAACGATAATTTATCGTTATTAGTAACATTTATTGAAGGGGTAATTAACCAGTTAAAATCCTTAACCTTATATGTAATACCAGCAGAGTGTTTACCAGAATGTATATATCCCGGATTCGGTGATCCAAAACTATTTACATCAACATGAATCCACTTTTTATAATCAGCCGGATGATCTGTATGCTCACCATCAATCTCTTTACTATACTTTATTGACCAATCAGCAGGAGGCCATGTATCACCCTCAAAACCTTCATCTAGCTTAACAACTTCTCCACTACCATTTCCGTTGCCATCCCAGTTTAAAGTAACCTTTCTTGTTGCTTTATCCAGTGTTGCCTCAAGATCTTTTGGTGCACTAACAGACAGATCTTTAACATTTACAATATTTTCATATGTATTTGTACCCTCACCAATACTATTCTTTGCCACTAATGTAACACTGTAAGTTCCTGTAGCAGTAAACTTAACCTCTACCTTATCTGAGGTTGCATCTGTACCATTTATAAACTCATATGTATCTGGCGTAATAGTCCACTTACGCTCAATTACCGGAGGGTTAGCAGGAGTTGCATCAAATAACTTAATACTCTCTGTAATATTTATGTTATTTAACCCTGAGTATCCAATTACAGGCGAAGGTTTCTTTTTAGGAAGCGGATTCTCATACATTCTAAGATAATCATCCCATTTAGTTTCTGATATCTTCAGGTATTTATCTGCATCCAGATAGAAATCAGAATTCTCTGACGATGAGATACTATATGGCATCCACATCTTTAATCCGGTTGCTCTCGGATGACCATTCTCACGAAACTGAACAATACTATTACTGTAAGCAGTTTGTAAAGCAACAAGTTTCTCTTTAACAACATCTGGTAACTGGTCTGTATTCAGATGTTTAAGATAATCACCTAAATCTCTGTGCTCACTATACTTATTTCCATCAGAGAACCATGCCTTATTTCTAGCTGTAGTAACCTGAGATTTTATATCAAGCATCTCTATTAATGCAGCCTCAGCAAATGCATTAAGAGCAGGAATAAATTCACTATTAAATTTATCTGTACGTATTGCTGCCTGTGTAGTACTACGTGTACCCTGAGAGCCATTATCATACGACTCATCAAACTCAACTACAATATTATCGGCAAAATCGTAAACATCAACAACACCTGCATTATCATTAAGCATTTTCATCTGCGTTGTGTAGTCCCAACCATCTCCTGGCTCAGTTCTCTCAGATGCAATTACAACCTTTGTTAAATCCTTAATATCATAAACAGTCTCTACCTGTCCTAAAAGACAAACATCAAATCCGAATATATCAAAACCCTGACCATCTACACCTTTAAATGCTTCAAGAGCTTTTCTTAGTTCCCATACCTTCATCTCTCCACATGCCGATCGCAAATCTTTTTCTCCTTTTCTGAATATTCCTGATCCATGATCCCATACATTACAACCATAATGGTCTGCCGGGTAATTTAATTTTGCCCAAAGAATAAACTCCTTAAGTGTCTTCCAGTCGTTCATATTCAGACCAGCATTCATATGAGTACTAACTCTCTCAGAAACAATCTTGGTATTCAAGCCTTCGTCATCCTTTCTAACGTAGTATATACCATCTTTTGAATCGTTATTACAGTCATAAAGAACAACATAGTTTACCTTATCTTCTATTGAACCAAGAACCTCCAGCTCATTTATATCCTTATTTCCATTTAGTCCTGTTCCATCCTCATACAGATATATCATATATGTCCACTCAGCACTCCCGCACTCAGCATTCATGGTAAGTTTATAAGGATTCTCCTCTGCATTACTGTTAATTGTTAGCTCTGCAACATCTGGTGTAGTAGTTTCTGTATCTGAAGTATATGTAAATTCAAGTTTCAAATACCCATTAGCTGCAAGAGTTACATTATTTATTGCATCGCCTTTAATAACAAACTTATCATTAGTAAGTGATAAATCAGATATCTGAACATCCTCATTTCCAATATTATGAATAATCATTTCATAATCTCTTGGCATATTAGGTTTAGTTATACCCAGATCTACAGTCTTACCACTATCTAACTTAAGACCATTATATCTAATAGTTAAATGTTTACCCTCATTAGCTGTAACAGCAATATTATCAATTGCAAATCCGTTTGAACCCTTCTTTTGGTTTGAATAAACAAATGCAAACTGATATCCATTAGCTAATACCTTATCTGGTAATGTAACACTAACGCTACTCCAGTTAGAATTATGTGGTAGAACTTTAAGAACCTCCCACTCAGCAGTAGGATTAGCTCTACAGATAATATATGCCAGCTCTATCTCTGAAAAATAGTCGAACTCTAAAAACGCTCTTCCTATACCTTCCAGGTTAAATGCAGAAAAACACATTGTATCTCTTACAAGAGGATATCCGTAATTATTTCTTTCCAGATCAGAAGTATTTACTCCAATATATTTACCGCTATGATCAGGGAAATCAAATGTCTCCTTGTTGAAATCAGCCGTTGTTCCAACTTTAAGCGAGTATTTGTTGTCATTTAAAATCCAATCGTTATAATCAGATTCAAAATCCATATTATAAGGAGGCGATACTATATTATAAACCCTTGCTGTAGACATATTGCTTGGATACGACTCTTTATCTGAGTTGTTAACCACAGTAAGATAGTAGTTATACTCTCCGGTACTCAAATTCTCATCTGTCCACTCTGTTGCCTCATCATTATTAAATGTATGAACTATAACATCGTTACGATAGATATTAATCTTTGCAAAATCAGCATAATCTCCGGTTATTGACGGCCATGAAATCTTAACATTATCAAAACCGCAAACCGTTTTAACATCCTCTATAGGGTCAATACCAGCTGAACCAACTACTATCCTTACCAGATCTTCTTTCTTAATAGTTAAATCTCCATTAAGAGTAAGAGAAATATCTCTGTTTCCTAACTTAGAATACTTTACCTTAACCTCTTTTTTATCAGATGTAACAGGATCTGAATCAGATCCCAAATCCCAGCTTAACGATGAGTAATATCCTTTAATATGTGCAGTTAATGTCACCTCTTCTCCAACACCTGCAAGATCCTTATCAACCTTAATTTTTACCTTTGGATTCTTTGTCTCAACATCAATAAAATCACGTAACGACTCACCTGTATCGTATACAGCAGCTACAGAACATTTATAGGTGCCTAATTCAGCATTATCAATTATATACTCTCTGGCATCAGATCCAAGGTTTACAATTGTGTTATTAACAAATACCTTAAAACCTTCAAGAGTTGCTGTTGATCTGTTTACACTATTATTAGCAACTGCAATATTATTTATTATTAATTCAGTAATTGGTCTCTTTGCCTCTTCAAACAATAGAGGCGGAAAATCTATATCAGATTTTTTTGATGTAATATCAGCAGATTTATCACCAATATTTACATTATCAATAGCCATATTATAACCATCTGTATATGTCTGAACAAAGGCTATCTTAATACTCTTTCCTGCATATGCAGAAAGATCTAACTTAACCTTCTCTGTCATAGGATTAGATTCCGATGTACTATTGTAGTTTTTAATACTTGTCCATTGTGAATCAGAATATACCATTATATCCATCTCACTTAAACTGTTACCATTAAGAAAGAACAGATCAAAACTTAACTCCTTTGAATCCTGTATAGCTACTTCTGGTGTAATTAGCCAGTTACAATTTTCTGCCTGATAAGGTATTACTGCTGAAAATTGTCCCGATCCCAGATATAAATCGCTTTTATTCAGTGACCATGTTGTTAGGTTTGTTGTTGTGATGTCTTGAGGCTCTGAATTTATATCTGTTGATGTTTTAATCTGCCAACCAGCGGGTGGAAATAGTCCCTGTTCAAAATCCTCAGGGCTTCTCATTATCGGTGTCTCATCTGGTGCAAGCCAATACATTTTTATCTGCTTATTATTATTTACAGCAGTATAATATGCAGGCTTAGCTAACTGATCAGAAACAGGTCTGTCTGTAATATATACAGTATAGTCCTCAACCTCTCCTCCATTTTCTAATATAGGCGTACACGCTGTAAACAGCATTGGTCTAGCACATGTAATACGCATACGTGTATTACCTAAAACAGCATCGTCAGGAACTGTAAGCTGAATAGTTGCAGTCTCTGTACCAGGGTACTTCACTATCATCTTCTCCGACTCTTCGAAATCGTAGTTTTTATTCCAGTCAACCCAAACAAAAACAAAAGCACCTATACCGTACTTTGTTGTTACACTAAGATCAAATGTTGCACCTCTCTCAAATGCTGAAAATTTATCGGTATAATCCTTATATCTGGAACTATATGAGTTATTATTTACAGTACCATAGGTTACATTCTTGATATGCGGTGCTCTGTACACATATTTTGCTGTACTCTCACAATACGATCCTGCTTGTGCTTTTGAGGCATGATGAATACCAAACACAATAAGCATTAACAAGAGTGCTTTAATAAATATATTTCGTCTCATTATTTGTCTTTTTTAATTTGTTAAATGCGTTACATATTATTTATATGCAATCATCTGTTACTGCCGTATATTACGGCAACTAAAATTTTGTTTAAAGAAGAGCTGCAAGTATGCACACAGCCCTTCTTATTGTTATTGAAACATTTGGAAAAGTAATGCTTACAAATATTTCGTTATATAATGGAGTAATTCTATCTTACTACTATCTTAACTATTTTAGTACTGTTACCAACCTCTACTTTAAGAAGGTATACACCTGACTTATCAACATTTATTGTAGTTATATCAGATGTTGTTATATCACTCTGTACAACCTTTCCGTTAACATCAATCAGATACCACTTACCATTATCTCCGTTATTCATCTTCAATCTGAATGTTCCGTTATTAGGATTAGGGTATACAGATACATCGATATTTTCTGATCCATCAACAGAAGTAGTTCCTTTTACAGTCTTAATTGTTACAACATTAGATGCTTCTGATTCGCCATCAGGATCGCTGTATACTGCCGTAACATGATATTTATAAGTAGCATCAGCATTCTCTAAAATCTCTTTAAACAGTAGTTCCGAAACCTCAGATACCTCTGAATTATCTCTGTACACCTTATATGATGTAATACCTGATATATCAGAAGGTTTTTCCCATACAGCTGATATATTTCTTGTTTTATTATCAAAGTCAACCTTAAGGTTTACAGGAGCTTCAAACACCTTATTACTAACTGTTATACTCTCTATTGATGTTCCTGCTCCAACAGCATTTGTTACAATCAGCTCTATGGCATAATCGCCCGGTTCTCTGAAAATTACATTAATACTCTCTGATGATTCAGAACCAGAAGCAAACTCGTATGTATCAGGTGTTATCTTCCACATTCTTGCTGTAGCAGCAGGAATGCTTTCAGTAACATCTTTAATTACAACACCTTTACCTGCACTTATTGTAGCTTCGTTATTATATGATATTACAGGCGATGGTTTTGATATTGCTGTAGTTGTAACCGATATCTTTTCTGATGCTGCTGTTTCATAATTAGGGTTATCATATATTGCGGTTACATAATACTCATAAGTTGCCGCACTGTTTCCTATCTTATCAACATATGTTAGTTCAGAAACTTCTGCAACCATCTTATTATCTCTGAATATCTTATAAGCTACAGGGGTAAGTCCTGATTCTGTATCTGTACTTTTTGTCCAGGTTAATTTATAGTGGTTAAGCTCTCCTTGCTTCTCTGCATTAAGTTCTCCCGGAGGCTGTAAACCAGGGTTAGCCACTACATTCATAACAACTCTGATGAAACCATATCCTCCATTCGATTCTATTCTGAATTTTGTCTCAAATTTATCTCCTTGTTTAAGGGTCATTGCGTCATATACCAGATTCTGCTTTACCTTATCACCGGCATTAACAGAACCATTACCTCCTACAACTCCTAACCATGGTGCTGCATTTGACAAAACTACCTTATAGTCTAATGTTCCACCACCTTTGTTAATAATATTCATAGGGACAGATACTGTAGTACCCTCTACAACATTAACTGTTACTACTCCATGATCTACATCCAGATATGGTGTTTTATTAAAATCAATCTCTACAACACCATTATAATCTGTTCCTAAATATGCTTTTTCTCCTTTAAAAAACATTCTAGAGACTTTATTGTGAGGTAGTCCTGAGAATGTGCCAAATAATAAGAAGAACTCCTTTTTTTCATCAAATGACATAATTCCAGCAGCTGTCATTACCGAGGCACTAGAAGCAAACCATACGGTTTCTTCCTCTTTGTTATATCCAATTCTACCAACATACTCAAACGGAATAGCTGAATTATCTTTTTTATACTGCTTAACAATCTTATAATCCTTATCGTACTTAACAAGTCCCTCTGGATCTCCAAAACTACCAGACCACGTATAGTTGTCTTTATCAATAGCTACATTAAATGATGTTATTGCAGGTGTCTCTATAAGATCTGTTCCATCAAACTTTACAAATCCTTTCTTAGACGACAAAAAACTTATCTCGTCATTCTCTCCAATAGTAATGGTGTTAAGAACTCTCTTTATCTTCGTTCCAAATTTTGCTTTATCATAAAGCGTCCACTTCATACCATAAGTATCAAGCTTATAAAAATATGAATACACACCATTACTCCCTACAAACCAAAGATTCCCTTTAGAATCTTTCTCCATATCTAATAGATTGTAATACTTCAAATCTACTCCCGACTCATACAGAGTCCAGTCTTCACCATCAAATTTAAATACACCTGCATTCCCGCAGGCCCAGATGTTTCCATCGTCTCCTTTTAGCATATCGTACACCCAGATATAATTGTACTCTGCTCCCATATCAGTATAAGAATAGTGCTTCCATGTTTCCCCATCAAAACGAGAACAGCCATGAGCATTACCTATCCATAGGTAACCATCTATCTCTTTTATACATGAAATTGAGTTATCGTGTATCCCAACATTATCCATATCGTATATGGAGACCTGTTGTGTATACCCTGAAACGGATATAAGAAATGCAAATAATAGTAAATAAAATTTCTTCATGATTCAATAATGTTTAAGTTAAAAATTCTGTGATCACCCAAACATATGAATCAAAAACATCTGTGCTCATTATAAGCACTTAGATTAATCGCAGCATACTAAAAAAACATCTGTACAACATCTCAACAATCATTACAACACAATGTTTTTTAATATATTACACAAACACTAAATATTCTTTATAAATGTATTAAGATTGATATTGCTGTCTATAATTCCAAGCTTTTTTCTTAGTCTTGAACGTGCCGTATCGATACCTCCGGGAGACATATGAGTAATTGCTGAGATCTCTTTTGTGGTCATATTCATCCTTAGAAACGCAGATAGTCTTATTTCTGCTATAGATAAGTCAGGATACTTTGTGTTAAGATTATCGTAAAAGTCTTTCTGTACCTCCTTAAATCTAATATCAAACTCTGTCCAGATATCCTCTTTTGTATTCTTCTTAAGATCATCTACCAACTCTCTTACCCTCTTCTGGTTGCTAACCTTTAAGTATTTACTCAAATTTAACAGATCCTGAGTTACCCTGTAAATAAATTCATTCTTCTCTGTTACGTGCATTATATGGCTGGTAAGCTCATGATTTTTAGACAACAACTCCTTCTCTAATATCTCACGCTCCTTATCATATAAATCTTTCTGTCGTAATAACCTGTCAGACGATTGCTTACGCATATACCTGTAACGTTGTGCCAGAAGAAGTATAACCAATGAGAATAGTATAAAAGCAACAACAGATATTATAATAAGCCTGTTAAACCCTGATAACTCAACCTCCTTAAGTTCATTCTCTTTTCTCAACAGCTCTATCTCTGTCTGTAACTTCTCAGACTCATACTTATTCTGCATATCAAGAACACGTTTCATAACAAACTCATTAAGTAACGAATCCTTACTTGCTATATGAATATCTATATACTTAAGAGCATTGCCAAAATCGCTGTTAGCTCTATAAAAGTCACTTATCTTCTTTGATATTATCTTTACAGATTCAAGATTCTCACTACTTTTAGCAATACCATATCCTTTCATATAATAATTAATAGCTTTCTGATTATTACCAAGCAACATATACTCATCTGCCATATTAGAATAGAGATTCGGATTACTTGCTGCATACTTCAGTTTCATTGCCTCCTCAAAATATACAATTGCCTGCTTATGATCTCCCTTACGTCCGGTTATTTCACCCAGATTATTAAGAATTAACGACATCAGAGACTCATTATTAATCTCTCTTGCGAGAGCCAATGCCTTTTTATAAACGCTCTCTGTCTCATCTGTCTTTCCCTGGCTATACAGTACACTGCCAATATTGTTATAGGCTCTTATCAACCCAACCTTATCGCCAAGCCTCATCTTCTGCTCAGAACCTTTTACAAAATAACTTAGAGATTTCTCATAATCTTTCATTCTGAAATAGATAGTTCCAAGATTAATATTTATCTGTGATGATACAAACGCATCCTTCTCCTCATCAATCAATTCAGTACCAGCCAACAAATTAGATATTGATTTATCATATTCACCTACAGAAAAATATGCAGTCCCCAACAGATTATATATATGCGCTTTCAGTCCATCACGTTCTACATCTTCCAGTGCCCTGTTATAATACCTGCATGCTTTGTAGTTATCATCTAACAAACTATATGAATATCCCAGATCCAATAAGATTCCAGCCTTCTCATCTCCGGTACCACTTTTAATATAAAAGTCATAAGCTCTGTTCAGATACGAAAACCCATTAACAGAATCAAAACGTTCCATATAGAGGTTACCAATAAGTTTGTTAATATATGCTATTCTGCTGCTGCTACTTATCTTTTCAGCAGTAGTCAATGAACTATGAAGATAAAATAATCTCTGTTCAAAATCAGAGGTCAAACTAGTGTGCGATAATACACATAACAGATCAATTCTTGTTGTATCATCAATATTTGTATCAAGCAGATGAATAATACTATCCTTGGCACTCTGCTTATTTGCAAATAGTGTACACAAAGCAAAAATATTAATTATAATCAGAGTAAATATTCGCGCAAATAGACGTTCCATATATAGAGTTTTATGTTTCAACACTCACATATAACATGCCACATCTGCGTAACTGTATCACTAATTAATGAGGCAAGTTTCATAAGCTACTGTTTGGGTTCATGACAATAATAGTAAAAATAATTATTTATTATTCTCAACTAGAAATATTGGGAGTTATACCAGTAGTTATAAATACATTGTTAAACAACTATATGCAGGTAAAACACCGATATATTTCACCTTTTGAGTCATTTTCGTTAAACGCATATAAAGAATATGTAATCATTGCGTACTAGCCGAAATACTTCAAAATCCTATCTCTGTCTTCAACATCCTTACTGTTTTTATGATACAACTCAATCATAACAATTCTGTTCTCTTCTTCAAAATGAGCATATATGAGTCTGAAACCGGAATTAACACCTCTTCCTTTAAATGATCTGCTCGCTATCTTCTTAACCTTAATTACACATGTCTCTATGCCAAGATTATCAATCTTAAAACTAAACGGGGGACGACCACCCGGACTCACAGACAAAACCTTATGAACAACCCTTATATCATCATTAAGTGTCTTATACTTCTTTATGAGCCTCTTTAAATCCTTTCTATATTCGTCAAGCTCTTCAATTATCATCACTATAAGTTCTTACACTATAAGGATGCTCCCGATAAAACACCAATTCATAATCAATTACCTCCCCATCTTTTGATGCTATCCAAGGCATATCTTTATGAGAATATTCGCTAATAGCTGATGCCGACCAATCTGAATACTGATCTATAACTTTATCAACCACATCCTTTTCACTAGCTTTAAGGTTTCTAAGATCAGGCTTTATCAACGGAATATATCGTGTCTGTGGAAACCCATGATACTCGGTTTTAAACCTATCTATCATTTTACTATCTATCATCTGCATTATCACAGAATCTAATCTGTGAGGTACCGGACCAAAAGGCAACTTCCTATATTCAGCTCCCGTAAGGTGTTCCTCATATATTTCATAATAATTAAAATCAGAGAAATACAGTAACTTGTATAATAAGGTTTCTCCTACATTTGGTTTACCCGCACATCTTTCCAAAATATAAAGTAATACCTCTCTAAACTTATTAACATTTAATTCCGGAATAGCAACACGTATATCTTTATTATTCTCACTATCCGTTTCAAACATATTTATATCATCAATAACAAAATCATCGCTCAACAAATAGTCAACACTAACCGACAAACAATCTGCCACTTTCATAAGTTCAATTACAGTTACATTTCTTCTACCCAATTCTATCTGTGTAATTGATGGTCTGGAAATATCAAGAAGCTTTGATAATTCATCCTGCGAATAACCCTTTATCTTTCTTAATTCAGATATTCTCTTCCCTAATTCTTTCTGCGTTAACATAGTTGTATACATATGATTTACAATACAAAGATAGCGATTGTTTTAATTTAAAACACACAGATGTTGTAATTTATTACATAGGTGATAAATACGACCTGTTAACAACCACCTCAACAATACAGTCGTTGTTGTTATATCTGTCTGATAGAACTTCTATAATATAATCGCCTAACTCAATAATATAACCATTGCCTATATCGCTACTATAGAAACAGTGATTCTCAACAACATCTCCCACCCTTGTTGTTAAGGTATAGTTAACGTCATCAGAATCATGCTCTCCCGATTCCGTAACAGTCCATTCATGCATAAAGTTTGTAATCTCAAGCTCAATATCGCCTACACTGGCAACTCCCAAACCACTCTGCAGTGCAAATGGTTTTCCGAATACCGACTCCTCAACCACAATACTGTACTCGCCTTTATCAACCTCAAGAGTCATAAAATAGTTCTTATAAATACGCCTGTGATACATCTGTCCGGCATCGTTATTATCAATATAGAAACTTACTAACACTTTACCATTATCAATAATATTAACCAATACATCACCAACCAAATGAGCCTCAGAGTTCTCACCATATATATAAATGCTTGCCTCAAGCTTCAGATTCTGATATTCAATAATACTAACCCTGTCAGTGGTTAAAGCTACCTTTTTCATTACCAACTGTTTTTCGGGTTTACAAGAAACATTAAACACCGTAATAAGTACAAATACAGACGTTGTAATTACCTTCATATTAACGATATAATTATATAGAGCAATATACAAATAATATAAATCGGCTATGCAAATGTTTCAGAGTGTTTTATCCAGATGTCGTTTTATCCCTTTCAGAAAATTAGGTACAGTTCCAGCCTCATCCACAGCCCCATTTACAAGATATCTTAACCTTCTTTTAACCTTGTTATCAAGGGGTATGATCTTAAAATTTTCCTTACTAATAATATTTTTTAGAATTAGCACAGGACTATTATCACATCTCTTTTCAAACATTGTTATACACTCCTTCTCAATATCAGAAGGGTCTTCTTTAAAGTACAGATGACGTCCGGCTCTAACCATATCACCCACTTCTATATATAGTTCAGCAACTCTGTTATGAACCTCCTGAACAGTAGAGTAGTGCTGAAAAGATCCTTCATAAATACCTATTGCTCTTCTGATATCACCACGTTTCATACTTAAATCTGCACGTTTAATAACTCTTAAAACCAATCTGTCCATTACAATCTACATATATTAGTAAGAAAGATTAAAATAACGGTATATTAAAATCTACTACAACTAAACATATACAAAAAACGCAGACAGTATACTACTTCTGCGTTTTATAAACAAACTACAAAGAATGTCGCTATTTTATAGTTAGCTAATTATCTTCCTGATTTATAACTTTCCCACTCTTTTAGGAATGACTCCTCTGTCTCATCAACAGAACCATCTGCTTTAAGAATATCATCAATAATGCCATCAAAAACAGGGAGTTTATCCTTCTCTATTTTATCAACATATTTCATTGCTGTTCCAAACGATGGCTTCTCTCCTTTTATCTGCATCATCTTTATAGCTAAATCGCCATTACCTTCAGAAGCAAGCTTGTTTTTAACTTTCTCTATCTCTTCTTCCTCAGATTTATCAAGAGTACCATCGGCATATGAAGCAGCAAAAGCAACATAAAGGCAAGCTGTTAACAGATCCGAACCATCAGATTTCTTGGTCACTTCTTTCTCTTTTGATTTTCTCTTTCTATTAAACAGTCCACTTACAGCATCTGTTGCTTTTTCAGAAACCTCATTTGTAACTTTTCTCTGAACATCGCGCAGTACGCGATCCAAAATTAAACTTAACATATTACTCCTGTTTTTAATATTGTACAATGCGAATGAGTCAGATAAATCTTCAGATTATAAAGACTATTAAAACAAATTCAAAAGACTCATTTTTCATCCCAATATCAGAAATAACTATTTCCTAAAACTATACTCTTTGTGAGGTGTAGTTATATTCAGATGAAATGCTACTCCTATTTTATAAATGGTAATTAAAGAACCATTAAATACAAAAAGAGGCTTAAATAATAATCACACCTTTAGAAACTGTTAAGGTTCAGAACTTATAAAATATTAATCCCACTCAACCAATTTAGCAGACTCTCCTTTTGATCCATAAACAAACCAATTGTAACCAGCTAATGAAACAAAAGATTTAATCTCATCTTCATTAACATTTAGAATAAACAGACCTGTTATTGCACTGTAGTTACTATATGGTTTAAAACCTCCTAGATAAAACAACCAACCTTGTTCGCCAACTGTCATATTCAACTTATAATAACAGGAATCATCAACACTATCATTATACTCCTTCTCATCCTCAGGACTATTAATAGGTCTAAGCTTAGTTAAATCATCATAAGAGACAAATACAAAGCTTTCAGCACCTTTTTTGTTTAAGAATTCATCAAACTGAATACTGGTTTTATTCAGTTCAATCTCTGACGATTGCCCCGGAATAAAAGTTATAAAACTACCATCAGATAAATATTCATTCAATTTCATATTTATTACTCATATTTAACAGAGCCCGATATCACAATAATTACAAGCTCCTTATTATATACTTTACTTAATTACATAAGCACTTATCACAATAAATATGAGAAATTACTAATTATTAAAACCGTACTCTTTGTAAAGAGCACTGATAACAGAACGAGATGCCGAAACTATTTTATAAATGGTAAGCTTTATTAAAAATTAAGACTCAAATGCCAGCACTAGCTTACGTGGTCAAGAACCCGCAATATTCAAAATTTGCTATAGCTCGTGCCTACAATAGTTATATCACACAACTAATTAGCTACAACAGCCTCTATCTCAACAACACAATCAGGGTGAAACAACGATGCTACACCAATTAACGAAGTAGCTGGTTTGCAATTTGTTTCCTTTAAACGATTAATTAATACCTTACTACCTGAATTTGTAAACTCCTGAACATTGGTTGTGTAGTATGTAAACCTTACAACATCTGACATACTATAGCCAGCCTCTTTAAGCAATACCTCCATATTATCAAGAACTTTAGCTACCTGTTTTGCCATATCTCCTGGATAAAGCAGATTACCATCCCTATCAACCGATACTATTCCTGCTGTATATAATATCCTATTTGAATTTGTTACCTCATTAGATTGCACAAATCCATACTTATCCTGCCATGTCCAAGGATTTATTACTCTTCTCTGCACGGTTTTCTCCTCTTTATTACTTTTTGCACAACCTACAGATATTATAACAAGTAAACCGTACACAAATAATTTCAAACTATTTTTTAGCTTCATAACCATATTATTATCTTTTATTATCTGTTTTACTCTTAAATACAGATTGCAACAAAGTCAGGTTCTCAATAACCAATGCAAGCTGTTTATCGTCAATTTCACTGAGCCACTCTTTGTTCCACTCTTCAAAAATCATCATACACTCATTAATTACCTGTTTCCCCTTTTCTGTTGCCAATAACCAGAACGAACGCTTATCTTCACCAGATGCTGCAACAGTAATAAGCCCCATATCTTGTAACTTTTTAACAACCTTTGATATATGAGCCTTTTCAAGCATTAATCTGTTAACAATATCTTTTTGTCTGACTTTATTTGCTTTAGCAATCTCAAAAAAGATCGTGAACTGTTGCTGATTCAAGTTAAAAGGCAATAATAATCTGTCACCATGACGCTGTAACATTCCGCCAATATTTAACAGCTTACCAATAACTACCGGAGCCAAATTCAAACTATCTAATTTCTCTTCCATATACTATCTATTCTTAATTACAAATAACAATACTATTTAAAACCACTTTTAGTTTCCACGGATACAAACATAAAGCAATTTAGTTTCCTTAGCAACTATATTTGAAATTAATTTTAAAAACGGAATTATACAGATGACTCTTTAAACATCTATAACCAGAAGTCTCGATTGTCTTTACAACAAAAGTAAGCGGGAGATTCAATATAAGTTAACTCATACTTTTTGACATTCTTAATAACTTATAATCAAACGACTATACAGCTCCTCAGTTTAATGGACAATATTTTATATCTCTAAGTTTTCTTATACTCTCCTTATAGTCCTTGAGAAATTTAGGTTTCTTTACACCGAGAATATCTTCTAATCCAGATATAAGCAAATCCAATTGATTAATATCATCAATCTTAGTATATGTTTGCATCAGTTCTCCTTTATATCTATGTACAAAATCAATAACCACAAGAGTCTCATAATCACAAAAAATATTATCAGTTGTTTTAATATTTATATAACGATCATTTATTCTCACATATAGCGAATCTAAAAACCTATTATTATCCATAAAATCGATAATTCGCTTTAACATTAAAGAGTCAGCCTCAAAATCTATTGTAAGTTGTTTTTTTGTCTTAATATCAAATTCAGGTGGTTCTGAGAAAGTTCCCGGTCTCATTATATCTATAAGATAGAGTTCCGAATTTTGCTTTAAATGATAAGAGTAAACAGAAATAATCTCCAAACTACCATAATTTACCAGTTCTCTACGTACATCTTCATAAACTATTATATCCTGAGCTTCAACTCTTAATTGAATATTTATCAACAGTATTAATATTATTGTTAATCTTAATCTCATACATTTGTAATTTCTGTAAATCATCGAATAAAACAATCAACATGAATAGGGATAGATATCATAACAGCAACACTCTTATTGTTAATTCTACCCGGCACTAATTCAGGCATATTACTCAGAATACTATCTATTTTCAATCTCACTGATTCTATTTCAGCTCCACTATAAATCAAACCTTTTTGTTTACAATTTACAGTGCTAACATTAATCATCTTATCTGTTATTGTACTATCTGTCTCAACAACAAAACTAATACAAGCCTTAAAAAGACAGCAAGAATCCACTATAAAAGACCGACTGTTGAAATATGAGGTTATTGACTCTCCGTTAATAAGTTTTGGCATCTGCTCTGCTATAATGTAAACATCATCTCTTATTGTATCATTCAAGCATCTGTCAACATCTGAGTCTGAAGTTATATTTTCCTGCACAAACATATTAACAGGTAGAAGAAGAAGGATTAATAATATATACCTCATAATCATCTTATATTAAATTGTCTTATTTCAACTTCTCTGTCTAAAATGGCCATTAATCTATTTTCAAATACCTTTTCATACTTCGGCAGTTTAATCTCTCCACGTATTGTGTTAATAACTATCCTTTTTGATTCCTGTCTGTAGCCGATAATCTCATCAAAGCATTCAATCTTGTCTTCAAACTTTATGTTCCATCTGCCTCTGTCATCACAAAACAGGAATTGTTTACTTGTATCATTAAACAATAGCCAATTAACCGATATAAAAACATTAACATAACATATCATTATGTTATCGTAGTCATGTAAGTATCCAATTATTGCTAAAAAACTCCAAACAATTAACATCCAGATCCAGAACTTCTTATTTACCCTTGTCTCATGACTTAGTCTGATCTTTTTGTCAAACTCCATATTTGACGTAGATCTTTCTTTAAAATACCTAATAATCCTAAATATCAATAAACCAATCATTAATACAGCCAATATATAATCAAACAGTACATGTTCAGAGAAAAATGAAATGGATAATACAGTAATCAATACTATTTCTAATGGAAATATTACATATTTTGATATCTTCATAAAGGGGGTGTTTTATTATAAACTTCATATTAACTTTACTCTATCCAAATGTAGCATATTCTCTTCAATAACAAACAGTCTCTTTCCCCAAGGCATATCTTTTACATATATAATCAAACGAGCACCAGATTATCCGTCTACTCAAAATTTAGTCTAAAAAATCCGCGGCAACTCGTGCTCATTACTTTTGCAAACTTATCATAAAAAATAGTTATCATCACCATCTGAAATTAGTATTTTGATCCTACTTTGTCACAACATATATTTGCAATATATTAATTTTAAAAGGAGAGTATATAGTTATAGATTCTGACATCTATCATTATAAATATTAATAATAAACAAAACAGATATACAAGCAGTACAAAACAATGTTGTTTTTTTCGCGCGATACAGACAACATATTAATTAATCAGACTTACATAACAATATCGTGTTAGTAGTACCAAATATGATACTACCGGAGATAGCTATGTCTGATTATAACGTCTAACTTTTAAACATTATTTGAATGAGAACATTAGTAAAACAGTTAAGTATTATTACAACATTCATGCTGGTTATGTCGGTACTAAACGTATACGGACAGAAAGCTGTAAAACAGAGTAATGCTACTTATAAAACAGATTATTTAACAGGAAAGAACAAAGTTAGTTTCATAAGTGAAGGAACAAGAGTTGCAGGACATCTTTTTGTACCCAAGGGGTATAATAAAAAAGGTAACTACAGAGCCATTGTGGTAATAACACCAGCCAGTGGAGTAAAGGAACAGACAGCAGGTATATATGCCGAAAAACTGGCAAAAAAAGGTTTTGTTACACTGGCATTTGATCATCGCACATATGGCGAGAGTGGTGGTATGCCACGTGGTATGGAGAATGCTCCAATGAAGGTAGAGGATATAAAGAGCGCTATATCGTTTATTGGTACAGTTCCGGGTGTTGATAAGAACAGGATTGCTGAGTTAGGTATCTGCTCAGGTGCAGGTTACAGTATACAGACTGCATGTTTTGATGCCCGTGTAAAGGCTGTTGCAACAGTAAGTGGTTTTGTAGATTTTATTGACTATGGTCTTGGTGGTGCTACACAGTACTCTGATATTCTTAAAGGTGATAAAATAGAGCAGTTTCAACAGCAGATAAAGATGGGTAGCGAAGCTCGTCAGAAATACTACGAAACAGGAGAGGTAGTTCTTGTGGATGGTATACCAGCAAAAGGCTCTGGTATGGGTGAGTTCTGGGACAGAGCTGCAGACTACTATCGTAATCCAAAACGCGGAGGTGCTGCACCAACATATACTCCGCTAAGAGCAGCAATGTCGCTTGATACAAGATATTTCTTTAATCCGAGCGAACATATGGATCTGATGCGTGGTACACCATTTCTGGCAATTGTAGGTACAGAGGCTCTATCGGCATATTTTAGCGAAGTTGCAGTAAAACGCGCTATAGGAACAAAGGAGTTATATAAGATAAAAGGTGCTCAACATTTTGATCTTTATGATCAGGAGAAATATGTTAATCAGGCTATAGATAAGCTTACAACGTTCTATAACAAGATGATTAAGTAGGGTAACCTACAATATTAAATTGACTATAACTCGTGCCCAAGAACCTCAATTCGCCAAATTCCAGAATTTGGCCTAACGTTAGTGCGATCTTAAATATCAAATAATATACGCTATTTCAAGTGCACTATGACTCGTGCCTATAAACCTACATTCCAATAATAAAAAAAGAGAGGATTGTTGACTTAACAATCCTCTCTCTGTATATTGTATGAGTAAGCTACTAATAGAAATCTATCACATAAAATTTCTTAATATCAGAACGCTTAACCTTCTCTATCTTCATATTCATCCACACCTCACGCAATGGTCTGTCTTTTGAGTTTGTTTTAACACGTGCAATCTTTGTAATAGTCTCCAGACCACTTACAACACGTCCAAACACGGTATACTTACCATCAAGATGCGGTGCTCCGTTTTTGTTCTCAACAATATAAAACTGTGCACTATTCGATTTAACTCCCGGCTTACTGCTGGGCGATGCTATAGAGCCATACACATGTTTTATATGTGGCTTTATCTCAGGCTTCATCCCTCCTGCCTTAAGACGTTCTATATCTTTAGGATCAGGATTTTTCTTAAACTTAGGGTTTCCGCCCTGAATCATAAACTTTTCGATAACCCTGAAGAAATCTGTTCCGTTATACACACCCAATTTAGCCAAACGGATAAAGTTGCGTTTATGCTCAGGTGTCTCATCAAAAAGCAGAAGTTTCATCTGCCCGTAACCAGTATTTATTGTAACAAGATAGTCGTACTCTGCATTCGGAATCGGTGTAATCTTCTTCTTAGCTACCTTGGTAGAATCCTGTCCGTACGCAAATGGTACAGATATTAACAGCAGCAGACTAAATAACAGACTCTTCATTGTTATATATTTTTTATTATCCTAAAATCATTCCTACAATAGTGGCAGACAATAACGATGCCAATGTTCCGGCAAGCAGTGCTCTAAGTCCGAATTGCGATAGCAATACTCTACGATTAGGAGCCAGCGAACCAATACCACCTATCTGTATACCTATTGATGCAAAGTTTGCAAATCCGCACAGCATATATGTTGCCATAATTGCCGATTTCTTCTCAGCAAATGTAGCTTTAAGATCAGCCAACGATACGTAACCAATAAACTCCGTAAGTATAATCTTCTCTCCCAGAACTCGTCCTACATATGTCATATCTTCCTTGCACACTCCAAGCAACCACATAAGCGGAGCAAATGTATATCCAAGAATAAATTCAAGTGATAGCTTAGTATACTGCCCATCGGTTATTGAGGCAATCCAGTTATTTATCCTAAAAACAGCTTTTGGATCTGTTGAATCAAGAGGTATACGCCCTATAAGCTCAAACAGATAGTTACCAAATGCTATAAATGCAATAAACACAAGAAGCATAGCCCCTACGTTAACAGCCAGTTTAAGACCATCTGCCGTACCATTTGATATTGCATCAAGTACATTCTTACCAATCTTCTCATTAGATACTGTTACATCTGTATTCACCTTCTCCGTTTGTGGATACAGAATCTTAGAGATAACAACTACACCTGGTGCTGCCATAATAGATGCTGTTAACAGGTGTTTTGCATAGAATAGCTGCATAACTTTATCGTCACCACCAAGTACAGCAATATAAACGGCGAGCACTCCTCCGGCAAGCGTTGCCATACCACCCGACATAACCAGCAGTATCTCCGATTTTGTCATCTTATCCAGATATGGCTTAATCATCAGAGGTGACTCTGTTTGCCCAAGGAATATATTACCTGCAACAGACAGACTCTCTGCACCTGATATACCAAACGATTTTGCCATTATCCATGCAAGACCTTTTACAACAATCTGTATAACGCCAAGATAGAAAAGCACACTTGTAAGAGCCGAGAAGAATATTACTGTTGGTAATATTATTACAGCAAATGTCATAAGTGGCGACTCAATTTCTCCTGTACCAAACGATTTAAACAGGAATGTTGTTCCGGCCTGTGTAAAGTCAAGTATCTTAACAAAGATCTTTCCTACAAACTCAAATATAACCTGAATTGCAGGAACCTGAAGTATACCTAATGCTAATAGCAACTGTATACCAAGACCAATAGCCACAATTTTCCAGTTTATAGCCTTTTTATTTGCACTAAACAACCATGCTATTGCTATAAGAACAGCCATTCCGAGTAAACCTCTGAGTATTGTTATCAGGTCAAAACCAACCTCATTTTCGGCACCTCCTGCTTTATCAATTGTTGCTACCGGAGCACTATTATCAACCACACTAGTCACACTATCAACAGCAACAGAATCAACAACCTCAGACACCTCTAACACATTCTGCACACTGTCTGCTACATTGTTTGCAAGCATTAATTGAGGAGCAAACAATAGAAGGGTCGCCAAGGCGACAAAAACAACTTTCCTCATAAAATTTATTTGAAATTATTTTTTTCGTTTATCTAATTCATCTCTTACTCGTGTGGCAAACTCATAATTTTCATCATTTATTGCCTCATTCAACATCTTCTCCAACTCCTCAACTGATGCCTCCTTAAGAGATCCTTTAACAGCATCTTCATAATCTTCTGGTTCATCAATATCATCCTCAAACTTGGTAGGTTCTTTTGGTGGGTCGGTATCAAGTATTATTCCTGCTCTCTCAACAATCTCCTCTGTAGTAAAAACCGGACAGTGATATCTGAGTGCCAAAGCAACTGCATCTGATGTACGGGCATCAATAGTCTCAATCTTATCGTTACCACTGCAGATAAGCTTTGAGAAGAAGACTCCCTCTTCCAGTTTATATATATTTACTTCGGTTAGTTTGATATTAAATTTATTTGAAAGATGAACAAACAGGTCGTGGGTAAGTGGTCGCGGAGGAGTTAATCCCTCCAATTGTATAGCTATAGCCTGTGCCTCAAAACCACCTATAATTATAGGTATTCTGCGCTCTCCGTCAGCTTCGCTTAACACTAATGCATACGCTCCGGATTGTGTCTGGCTATAGGATATACCTAATACATTTAATTTAACTTTACCCATTATTTAATACTTTTTATCCACAAATATAAGTAATTTACCAGCAGAGTAATATATATTTCCTCAATCAATTTAATATTTTATTATCACATATATAGCTTTTTTCTTAAAAAATCACATTCTGTTAAATTCTACAACCAATAGCATTGGTGCCATTAAGTGCAGCTTATCAGATACTATTTATGTCTGACATTAACAACAACCACTATATATAATACTGACAAGCAAAAAGTTAATCGTAAAACATGCAATTAATATAAGATCTGAACATCTTACATAGAAGAAAAAGAGATATACAAATAACGTAGTATAAACTCAACAAATATTAATTATAAAGGAGGTGTTCTAAACAGGGGTAAAAATAACAGAGGAGAATCATCCCCTCTGTTCATCATATCAAATCAAAAAACACATCAACGTAATTTAATCATGGTTATCGTTAATTGCGTTTTGGCTATTCTGCTTCTACAAGCTCTTTTTTACTCTTTTTGCTATATTTCTCTCTCATAAGCATACTATTATAGTATCTTGACAGGTATCCGTATATTACCATTTCACTCATTCGCTGCTTAGAACGGAACAGACGATTCATAGACATATGGCATATACTATTCAGCAGCTGTTTCTTTTCAACCTCAACCTTATCCTCTGCATAAAGCTCATCTATCTTTGTTGCAATATCAGATAGTTGGTTTTTGTACGATTTAAGTATCATCTGTACACGTGTATCAAACAGGCTATTATCAAACACTCCTGCAACACTCTTTTTAGATTTTCGGTACTTACCATCTATCTGCACCCTAAGACTTTTATCCATATTAAACTCCTTACCCATTGAGTCGTGCCACATTGTTGCAAGATCGTTTTTTGCAGCCAGATTATTACCAAATACTGATAATATAGTATCAATCATATGCATACCTACATATGCCATATGTTCCTGATTTGTAACGGCACCAAGTAGTTTCATGACATGCTTGCTATCAACAAAAAACAGACTCTCCAACACAGGTATAGATTCGCTTCCATAACGCTCTATTTCCCTGTTATAGGTATCCATCATTATTTTCCAGATAATACCTGTTTCATGCAACTGTTTAAGCATAGGTGTAACCTGCGATATAACTGTTGCATATGCCGTCATATCTTTAACTCTGAATCGTACTCTTATATGTTCATCTGGGTCTGAGTATCTGATAAAGAACCACTCTTCAACAACCCCAGCCTCCATAAGTTCCTCGGCAAGTGGTAGTATATGTTGTGTTAATACTCTGTCTGCACTCTTTGTTCCTGAATATAGTTTATAGTATACCCACTCCTCTCCCGGAATAAATGATCGTTTCATTTCTGCACCTCCTTCTCAAATGTAAATACAAATTGATTTCTGTAATGTTTATCACCTTTACTCTCCAGAGCCTTATCAGAGGTATAATAAAAATCCTTAAGGACAAATACTCCGCGTTTTGATGCAGCTCTCAGCAGTTTTATATATGCTGATATACTAAGATCTAGATATAACTCATTATCGCCCTCAACAAGAAGCACCTTTGCCGGAATACCTCTCTTCTGACGCAGAGCATTCATTTCTTCAAGCATCTTCTGCTCATCCTTAATATCAAATATATGCTTTACCTCATCACTTTTCACCCTCCATTGGGCATGCTCAAATATTATGTTTTTGTACCTAACGCGTGGTAAAAAATCAAATTGGTTCTCTATATCACCCCAATGGAAAAACAGTCCGGATTTTAGCCCGTCTGTCTGCATATTACACAGAAACTCATAAAGAGGCAGAGCATTATTTGAGTAGTTATGAGCAGTACTTAATCGTGGCGATATAATCTTGTTAAGTCGTTTAGATCTGAGGGTAATATATTTACCATATCTTACAGATATCATAAGGTCGTCAGGATATATTGCATTATCAGGATTAACGGCTGTTCTTCCCAGATATGGTATCTCATAATCTCTTAATTCAGGGCGTTGCAATATATTTCCAACACGCGATTCCGGCACATGGACAATCTCAGCAAGTATTTTATCTCCTGTTTTTTCCTGCTCCTTTAAGGTAATATTCTTAACATGTTCTTTTATGTCGTCATTACTCTGAGCAAATCGTCCTAACAGATTAGCTCCACTTGATCCTCCTACACTTTTTAGTGATATCTCAATACCATTGTCGGTTTTATACACCTCTGTCATTGCTGACATTGATAGTGGCATATCATTATTATCTGCCTCAAATCCTTCAAGATCTTTATCTGTCAACTCAATCTCTATGCTATCGGTCTTTACTGCTTCAACAACTTTCTTATGAAGAATACTGTACAGCTTATTTATATTAGTCTTATAACCGTTTTGTTTACCCGGAGAGATAAACAGATCGTCTACAAGAGGATTTATATCATTCCCGGAAGACTTTCCGTTCTGTTTGAATCCTATTCCTAAGTCAGTGTCCAAAACCTGTAACAGAGGCATCTCGCGCTCTTCGTATCTTGAGTAGAAACTACTCTTAAAACTATCCAGTTGAGTCTCCTCTCTTTTTGGTGTTATTCTGTTAAGTATACTTAGCCCTTCAAGAAGATCATTCTTAATATCTTTACTCAGTTCGCAACTGTTACTGGCAATATTCAGGTCTGTCTGGTATATATATTTGGGGTTAAATGGTAACTCCAAAGATTTAAGTTTATCTGTAACATCATTGTAATTTGATGTCTCCAGACCAATTTCTGAGGTATTTATATTGTTTATCTTATTGTCTATATCTGATATTACAGATAATATCTCGCCGGAGTTATCAAGCTCTGTAAGTTTCTTTTTAATGTGATCTATAAACTCACTTCCTGTTACCGATGGTTCAAGTTCCGATATCAATACCTGATTATCAATTATCTCCTCTATATACTCTGTTGACTCCTCTTTGGTATATCCATCTTTTGTAAGAACATCTGTGAGTTGATTTATTGTTTTTCCCTGCTTTGCATCCTGAATAATTGCATCAAGATATTCATTACTCTCTACCTCAACTATAAAATGTTTTCTGTTTCCTTTATTGTATTTGTATTCAACATAGCGATATTTATCGTCTACGGTGTACAGGCTCGAATTAGGATAAAACTTAAGTTGCGAACGTATGCTTTTATCTTTCTGTATATAATCTGCAATATTAATAAGATAGTGCATATCAAGTCTGGTATGCTTTCTAAAGTCAGATATCTCAGACATTTGCACCTCCGTATTATCTGTAAATGACCCTGTGCAGCAACCTGCAAAAAGACCAAATGGTGTACATCTTGACGACATACGCGATACATACTTAAGCAGGGACTCCTTAAGCTTATCCTGTTTCTTCTTATCCTTCAGGGTTCCTTCATTATACTTCACTATCTGTAATGCCAACTCTTGCGATGCAATAAATATTGGTTCAAAAATCTCCTGTTTTAAACAGAACTTAACAAGTGTATCTAATGATATATCACCTCCGTTTATTATACTATCAAGCGTATCTGTTGGCAACAGATGACGCCGGTATACAAACGAGTCGGCTATAGAGTATTCTGGTTTCATATGTCTAAATTTGTTTCTTAAAGGTCATATGGAACTCGCATTCTTAGCCATCCTCGTGTGTGAGAAAATCCTTTACTCATGCTTCGTTTCATATATCTAAATTTGTTTTTCAGTTGCTATATGAGCTCACATAACTTTTTCATCTCTATGTTTGAGATAAATCTTGTATATGCTCGCCTCATATTCTTGTTTTAGAAGTTAAAAAGGGCGTGTTAAACGCCCTCTTAATATTTTGAGGTATTCAATTTTACTCAATTATCCATATAAAACAAGCAAACAGTAATCGTAAAATTGAAATCACTCACTATACGTTCTATTTGTTAAACATGTTGAATTAACAAAATTGTCTTGTATGACAAGCTTGTGTTTCGCAATATCTTGTTTCACAAGTATCGTCTTGTCTTGATGGATCTGGATCTAAGCAACATGTTCCTGGAATTGTCCTAGTTTTTAAAGGATTAATACCACCAGTTACTGACTCAAGATCAGATATAACCTCTTTCTTTAAAGATAATTTTAACTTTCTCATCTTACTTATCTTATTTAGTTATTAACAGAAGATTTTTGTATGACAGGTATCTGTATTGCAATCAGTCTCACAACTATGAAAATGCTTAGTTTCTTCAACGATACAACAAGTACCTGGAATTGTTACAGTTCTGTTAGGATTAATACCACCCGTTACATTCTCAAGATCAGAGATAATCTCTTTTTTTAATGTTAATTTTAATTTTCTCATAATTCTGATTTTTAATTGTTTATTAGTAATAGTTAGAACTATACACATGTATAGTTTTAGAAAATTCATCAGCCAAACAGAATTACATTTATAATATTCCTGATATAGGAATGCCATTCAAAAACATATTCCCATTTGATTAATCATATTTCCGATATTTAACACATATATGTCGGAAGACATTCACATGAATCTAAAGGTGTTGTCTCACAATTTTTAGTCAAAAGGCAATTAACACAAGTATTAACTTCACAATTTGTCCAATAAGATTGTGGTTCTGTCTTACACAAATCAATAGTATTCATACCTCCTTTTACCTCTTTTGATTCTAGATCAGAGATGATCTCTTTTTTTAATGATAGTTTTAATTTTCTCATCTTTATGGTTATTAGTTATTAACAAAAAATATTTGTAAACAAGTATCGATATCACAATACCTGTCTCACATTTATCAATATCACGACAAAATATAGCCTGAATTGATAAGGTTCTATGTGAATTAATACCTCCAACTACGGTATTATTTGCCTCAAAATATTATATAATCTCGTTTTAAAGAGATAGTTTAAGTTTTATCCTAAGGCTTATTATTAGATATGAAATGTCAAACAAGAAATTATTAACAAGCCATACATGTTAACTCTTGCGTTTTATCACACATTAAACAACGCGACAGTTCATATGTCTTAGGTCTGCAATTCATATTTTCAGAATAAATTACTCCGCCCTTTACCTCTTTGTTTTCAAGGTCTGATATGATATCCTTTTTTAAGGATAGTTTCAGTTTTCTCATAATAATTAAGTAGTTAATTAGTAATTATTATAATTACATTAATCCTCACAAATTCTGCAAGTCCTTTGTTCAGTTGGCGAACAATCAACACAAATAGAGATTTCTCTGGTACGTGGTCTACAATATCTATTTGCAGAATAGCAATCTATAGTTGCACCGCCTTTTACCTCTTTTGCTTCAAGGTCAGAGATGACCTCTTTTTTTAACGATAGTTTTAATTTTCGCATAATGATTCACTCTTTATTCCAGTCCGCAAACCATTTCACATGTATACTCCTCACCCTCTGTATAAACACATCTTATACAAAGTGATATTGCAGTTCTTGGCGTACAATCAAATTTTGATCCATTACCACCTTTTATTTCTTTTGCTTCAAGGTCAGAGATAACCTCTTTCTTTAACGACAGTTTTAGTTTTCGCATAATTTTGGTTTTTAATTATTAGTTACAGACAATCAGCTTTTGTACAAGAAACTGATTCACAACCATTAGTCATAAGGCAATCAATACAAGTATCAATTTCGCAATTTGTCAAACAAGACGCTCCTTGAGTCTGGCACTGATCTAATGTATTTGCACCACCCTTTATCTCTTTTGCTTCAAGATCAGAGATAATCTCTTTCTTTAGTGTTAATTTTAATTTTCGCATAATTTTGGTTTTTAATTATTAGTTACAGACAATCAGCCTTTGTACAAGGAACTGATTCACAACCATTAGTCATAAAGCAATCAATACAAGTATCAATTTCGCAATTTGTCAAACAAGACGCTCCTTGAGTCTGGCACTGATCTAATGTATTTGCACCACCCTTTATCTCTTTTGCTTCAAGGTCAGAGATAATCTCTTTCTTTAGTGTTAATTTTAATTTTCTCATCTTGCACTATATGTTAAATTACATGCAATTAATCTCTGTATACTCACACTCTACAGACTGACAGTGTCTGGTCTCGCAAGTATCGTCTCTTCTTGATGGATCAGGATTAATACAACATGTTCCCGGAATAGTCCATGTTCTGTTATTCATATTACCACCTCTTACTGATTCAAGATCAGAGATAACCTCTTTCTTTAAAGATAATTTTAGTTTTCGCATAATTTTGGTTTTTTAATTTTTTCCTACTCTATTATAGCTTTTCGGTCACCGCTATTTTTTTGTATACTAACACTCAATAATATATTCTTATCTTATAGTGAAGTTCTAATAGCTTTTATAAAGTATTGGAGAGAGTTTTATATTCTCCATTAGATTAAAAAACTCTCCCTCAGAAAACTTTAATTTTCTAATAACATCTGTTGTTTATGACTCACAATCATCTATTGTGAAGCAAACAGGCACCTTTGTTTCGCAGTCTCCTGTAGGTAAACAACCTATACAACTGTAAACATTCTGTCTTGTAACACAAGCTACTTGCTGTGTTACACAGTTACCAGTATCTAAAGGTTTTCCTCCTTTAACCTCTTTTGACTCAAGATCAGAAATAATCTCTTTTTTAAGTGTCAATTTTAACTTTCTCATAATCTGTATATTTGTTGGTGTCGCCTACTCTGTTATAGCTTTTCGGCTTACGCTAGTTTAGATTAAGTCTAACACTCTAGGGTACATTTAGGACCAGAAGGACAATCGTCAGTGTACTTTGCAGGACATCCAGTAAAAGTTTCTCTTGGATTGTTTCCTCCTCCTTTAACTTTATTTGCCTCTAAATCAGAAATAATTTCCTTCTTTAATGATAACTTTAGCTTTCTCATAACTTTTCAATTTATATTAACCGCCTACTCTATTATAGCTTTTCGGCATACGCTTATATCATTAGCTCAATAATAGTGTAGCATCCCACTTAGGTTCTATCTCAGACATTGCAGATATAAGACTTAAACCTACTCCGGCCGCTCCTTCTAACATCCCTGTCTCTTTTGTATTTCCTTCAGAATTTGCTGGCCTGTAAGCTTTAAAACCAGCAACACCATCTTCACTATTAGAGAATTTAAATGTTACATCCACCCAATATTCAGCAGTCTCTTTAAATTCTATTCGTTGAGTATAGTTGTACATTCTATGAAACATAAGAGCCAAACCTGCTGAGCCATGACAAAGTCCTGCATCTCTTACAAGTTCTTTCATTACATCTCTACGGTTTGCTGAGAATAGTAATACCTCTTCTGCTTTCTCTCTCCATTCATCATTACCTGTAATATATCCCACCTGCCAAAGAGATGCTGCTATTCCCATATCGCCATAGCACCAAGCCATACGGCTCCATTCATAAACTCCCGGATCTGACCATGCAGGAAAGTAAGACCCTATTTCATCAACAGGCTGAAGATTGTAGAAAAGGTATTTAACAGCCTCTTTCAATAGATTATAAACACGATCTTTACATATATCATGTTCATATAACTTTGCCAGAAAGTGAATTATACTGGATAACCCATGTGATAAGCTCAAGTTATATCCCTCAAAATTGGCATGAGAGTTAACAGAATGCCAGGCAACACCATTCTCCTTAAAATCGGTTGCCATATCTTTAAGGTTATCAAACGCTTTTTCAAGGTTGTCTATATATAACTCCGGATATCTTAGAAAGAAAATTCCATAGCCCAAAGCTCCATGAAGAAAATCATAATTATTATTCTTAAAACAATTTGTTATACTTTCTGAAAGATATGTATCAAACTCCTGAAATAACTCTTTATCAATATCAACAAATCCTTCCTCTTTTATTATACTTAATGCATACAGTATTCCTGAAATACCTCCGGCATGTGTTCCAAAAGAGAATCCATTGTTTATTTGTTCAAAATCCGACTCTATATACTCATTGGCTTTATCAAGATACTTCTCATTATTGGTATATCTGTAATAGTAATACATAAACAGAGCTATACCAGCTTTTCCTCCCATCAGACCAATACCAACCTGATTAAAATCGTAGCTGTATAAAGTGTCTGCAATACTGTTTAATACCTGATCTGCTCTCTCTTTATTCTCAACATTTAACGGTTTCCACATAAATTTTATAAATAGATATAATTATAAAAACTATGACTACCCTACACCATCAGATATAATAAATATATTCTTATCCGATACCTGATAAACAATGTTTTATTCTGTATTCTGAAATGTAAATCAAACTCATTAGATGTATTTGGGTTGTCCTTTAAAAAACTATATTACAAACATAATATGGTACCGTGTCATAAATTGATACGGTGATGTTTTTTTGTTTTTTTTAACAATTACACTCTGTTACGTCTTCTGAATTGCAGGTTCATTTCGCCTTCATATTCATAATAATATGACCTGCTATAACGACAGTATTTTATGGGGCAGCCTAACTTTCTCATAGTGTTAATCTCTCTTTTCAGTGTTGCCACACTTATCCCCATTTTATTACTAAACTCCTGAGCATTTCCGGTTGACCTTAATTTTATAAGTTGATGTATCTGCTCAAGTTTAAGTATTTTATTGAATGTTTCCATAATAATGTTTTCGTCTGTTTAAGTTTTCTTTAATATCAGAGATAATTACAAGTCCTGATTGTCAGACATCATTATATTGTGTGGCGTATACAGGAAGGTGATGACCGACATTCAAATATATAAAAACATAATAATAAATACCTATACAATAAATATATTTATACAAAAAATAAGGTTGCCTCATCAAAGACAACCTTATTAAGTTTTAATCTTAACTAACTATAGTAAAAACTTACCTCTATGTACAACTTTATGAATATTAGCAACAGCGTCAATATCAACCAGTGGATTACTATTAAGTATTAATATATCTGCTTTTTTTCCTTTTCCTACAGATCCATACTTATTATCAATACCAAGCCAGCGGGCAGGCAATATTGTTGCTCCTCTAAGAATATCAATATCTGAAATTCCTGCTTCCTTCATTAGTTTCATCTCAGCAACAGTACCTTCTGGTTTTATATTATCCTGACCAACAAGCATATTCACACCCACATTATTTAACTCACTCACAAACATAACTCCAACATCATGCATTGCTTTACGCATTTTATTAATAAAAACCTGCTGTTTATTATTCGGATCCGGTTCTTCTTCACTCATAGATGCCAATGCATAAAATGTGGGACACATATAAACATTGTATCTTACCATTGCATTACCGACCTTAATTATTTTATCCTTTGATACGGATTCAACACCCGCATCAACAATCTCTCCTACCAACTTAACCATTGCTTCTCTGTCGGTATCCACAGAAAGCATAAAACTATCATGACGATATTTAAAAGTATCCTTAAGTACAGCCGGCCATAAAGCCTTTGCATGTTCTATAGAGTTTGCACCAAACTCCGTTGCTTTATCAACAGGTATTGGATGAAACAGAGGTCCTCCCGGATCATGTACAACACGTAGGCCATGTTTATGAGCTACAGTTACAATATATCTATACAATTCTGGTTTAAACTTTTTGAATGTCTTTATCATTGTTGCTCCTTTACCAGATAAAATATCTATTATTGAATCAGCATCACTTTTAGAATTTATTGCAACTGTAAAATCCGGCAATCTGGCATTTTGTCTCTCCCATGTCAAAGGACTGCTCTCAAGCATTGGTCCTGTATAAAATATCTCTGGACCACAAATATCACCAGAGTTAATCTGGTTACTCATATTGTCTATAACATCTATTGGTCCTCCAACGTCGCGCACATACATAACTCCTTTTTTTACAAAACCTTTAAGAATATCACCCTTTAAACTATCTCCAAACAGCTCAAGATTAGCTAAGTGTGTATGGCAATCAAATAGTCCGGGAATAACATATTTGCCAGTACAATCAATTACGGTTTCTGCACTATACGTTTTGCCAATATCAACAATAGTTCCATTATCAATTGCAATATTTAAAGGCTCGGTAACAACACCCTCTTTTACATCAACAATACAAACATTCTTAATAAGGGTATCTACTGCTTTATCTGCACTACAACCATAAATCACCAACAAAAATATGGCTATAAAAAAGTGTAAGTTTAATGACTTCATGTTTAGGTTATTTCGTTAATTAATCTCTGAAAATTAATCAATATCCATCTAATAAACACATAACAATAGAAGATATTAGTACGGTTATTTGATAATAAACTCACATAAAAAATTGCGTTTTAACATTAAATAAATATTTTTGCGCCGCTTATATAACACAGAACATATCATTAGAAGAAAACACATTATGAAAAAAATTTTTATTACTCTTTTTGTTTTTACAGTATTAACAAACTTAAACTCTTCAGCACAAATTATATATGAAGAAGAGAACAAACCCGATATTGTATCGCTTGGTTTTGGACTTGGACTTGATTACGGTGGTATTGGTGCAAACCTGATAGTATATCCTCAAAAAAACATTGGAATATTTGGCGGTGTTGGATATGCTCTTGCTGGTGCAGGTTACAATGCCGGAATAAAAGTAAGAATGATAACAAAGAGAGGATTAGTTAATCCTTTCTTCATAGGTATGTATGGTTACAATTTAGCATACAAAATCAAAGGTCTCAAACGTGCTGACAAACTATTTTATGGTTATACATTTGGTGGTGGAATAGATCTAAAATTCAGACCAACATCGCCAGGGTACTGGACTTTTGGATTATTAATTCCAATAAGAGATTCTGAATATAAAAACCATAATGACTATTACCAATCGCACTACAATATAGAGAAATACACAGAACCTCTACCTTTTGCAATCACAGTTGGGTATAAAATTATACTTAACTAGAACAAGATATATAGGGTGAAATAATATATGTTTCACCCTACTCTATTACAACAATATCTTCAGTTAACAACTTCATTTCAGAAACTGCTATGTTGCCCTGATCAATATCTAATATTAACCAACCAATATTACACTCTTCTCTTACATAGATCTTTATTCCGATATAGCATAACTCTTTACACTCTCCTATTACCTTCCAATTATTATTGTAACCATTTAGTAAATCTGCTCTGTATTTTGTCCAGACATACTCTTTTCTGTCAGATTTTGTTATAGTATCGCCTCTACCAAGAAACAGGTATCCTACATACGGTTTATACAGTAACATATTACTATTTAATGGACGAATTGAAACAATAGTTATTGGTTTAGATCCCAAATCCATTGTTGTTTGTAACCTGTTTTCAATAACAAAATCAATTATCGTGTCATTGTTTACATCTATTGAGTCACAATAATTTTTATTGGGTTTAGCGTATAGGTTACCTACGCTTATAACAAAATACACTAGTAGCAATGCCTGTACTGTTTTCATCTGATTATAATTGTTTTTTATTTGCCAGATGGAACTCGCATTTATAATCATCTCCGTGTGTGTGAATGACTATTCTCATGCTTCATTTCAAAATTTATCACCAGATAAATTGTTCCTATCACATTAAATAATTCGTCTACTAAAAACAATATCAATTATATTAAAGTTAAGAAAACTTCAGTATATTCGTACAAAAGTTAAACAATCGACTAAAGATGCCCCTAAACATTTTTCGTCCGCATTTCACTTAAATATTTAAAATATGTTGTTATCAATTTCAGAATCGTGGGAAGCAATGGCTCTAATAGAGAAATTATATTGGTGCTTTGCAGTTCCTTTCTCCTTGATATTTGTAATACAGATAATTCTTACCTTTTTTGGTGGAGATATTGATGGTATTGAAGCAGATGGTGATGCCGATGCTGCCATTGAAGGAGATACAGGAATAGAATTTCAGTTCCTGTCATTAAAAAACCTTGTTGCATTCTTCACAATATTTGGCTGGACAGGTATTGCGTGTTTAAAAGGAGGTACAAGTACAGGCATTACAATTCTTGTATCAACCCTTGCAGGAATTATTATGATGACTGTTATGGCTTCTATTGCATACTTTATGGGCAAACTTACCCATAATGGCACAATGAACATTAATCATGCAATTGGTAAAACTGCCACTGTATACCTGCGTATACCCCAGAAACGTTCTGGTATGGGAAAAATACAGGTTATGATACAGGGATTAAGAACAATGGATGCTGTTACCGATAACGAAACAGAGATTCCTACAGGAGCTGTTGTTGAGGTTACAGATGTTATTAACGGAGAGATATTATTAGTAAAATCTAGTAGTAATTAAATAATCTATCAAAAATTATGGGTCAATATTTAGTTTTTGTTATTGCTGCGGCAATACTATTCGTATTTATTTTAATCATTTCATTCTTCAGAAGATACAAACGATGTCCTTCTGACAGAGTTCTTGTTGTTTATGGTAAAGTAGGTAAAGGTGGTACTTCAGAATCACGATCTGCAAAATGTATACACGGAGGTGCTGCATTTGTATGGCCAATTATTCAGGATTACGACTTCCTTGACCTTACACCTATCTCAATTGAGATTAACCTTACAAATGCACTGAGTAAGCAGAATATCAGGGTTGATGTTCCTTCAAGGTTTACTGTTGGTATATCTACAGAATCTGGTATTATGACAAATGCTGCTGAGCGTCTTCTTGGTCTTTCACAAGATGATGTAAGTAATCTTGCTAAAGATATCATATTCGGACAGCTTCGTCTGGTTGTTGCAACAATGGATATTGAAGAGATAAACAGTAATCGTGACAAGTTCCTTGAGGCTGTATCGTCAAATGTAGAAGCAGAACTTAAGAAAATTGGTCTTAAGTTAATTAACGTTAACGTTACCGACATCAACGATGAGTCTGGTTATATTGATGCTCTTGGAAAAGAGGCTGCTGCAAAAGCAATTAACGACGCTAAGAAGAGTGTTGCTGAGAAAAACAGAGACGGTTCTATTGGTGAGGCAAATGCAATGCAGGATCAGAGGGTTCAGGTTGCACGTGCTGATGCATCGGCTGTTGAAGGGGAGAACACTGCAAAGATTACAATTGCAAACTCAGATGCCGACAGACGTGAGAAAGAGGCTGAGGCTGAACGTAAAGCCGTTGCTGCTGAGAAGGTGAGTCAGGCAAAAGCTCTTGAAGAGGCATATGCTGCAGAGAAAGAGGCTGAGATTTCCAGAGCACAGAGAGATAAAGAGTCGCAAACAGCAGATATTATTGTACCTGCTGAGGTTGACAAAGAGAAAGTTCAGATTGCTGCTGAGGCTATTGCAGAGCAGACAAGAAGACATGCAAAAGGAGAGGCAGATGCTATATATCTGAAAATGGAGGCTGAAGCGAAAGGTATTTATGAGGTATTAAGTAAGCAGGCAGAAGGTTTCCAGAAACTTGTTGCTGCCAGTGGCGATAATGCATCTGATGCTGTAATGCTTATGATAGCTGACAAACTTCCTGAGCTTGTTAAAACACAGGTTGAGGCTGTTAAGAATCTTAAGATTGACAAAATTACCGTATGGGATAATATGTCGAGCGGTAAAGATGGTAAAACACCTACATCTGCAAACTTCCTTTCAGGAATGCTAGGATCAATTCCTCCATTCGAAGAGCTGTTTAAGATGGCTGGTATGGAGCTTCCATCATATCTAAAAGGTAAAGGTACTGAGAACACAGAATCGGTTGAAGAGGCTAAAGTAATCTCTGAAGACAAACCTGAAGGTATTAATGAATAAGTTAAATCTTACAATATAAAACAGTAATAGCCTCAATACTGAGGCTATTACCTTTTAGATCTGTTACGGATTATTACACTAAATTAATACCCGATGTGCATTGTCGGGGTTAACTCTACAATAATCACTCTTCAATTTACATAATTATTATTACCTATACAATATTGTATTCATAAAATTGACACATATCATTATTTTGTCAGTTTCAGACTATTATACTAAACAGAGTGGTGTAGTTACATATAAAACTATACTTTACTATCTATCTCTGCTGCATAACTATAAATCCTATCCATTGTAGCTCTGCTTAACAGAGTAAAGCCAACCAGATCCTCTGTCCCATATTCAAAATCGGGATTAAATACCATAATATCAAATCCGTTATGCTGTGCTGAAAATGATACAATTTCATTATCAGGATGTTCAATAACACCAACTCCTTTTGCAGTAAGCTCTGCCATAAGTTCAGGTAACTGATCAAAATCAAAGTAGATATCAATATCGTTATAATCAGGTACCTCCTGTCTTATAAATTTGGCAAAACTACCACCTATAAACCCTTTTGCTGTATACATAAATATCACCTTTTTTTACTTAACATACGCTCTCTTAACAATCTACGCATTTCTGCATTTTTGTATATCTTATCCATCGTATCTTTTGTTAAAAGCGTAAAACCCATTACTTGCTCTATTTTGTATTCAAAATCTGATTTAAACACCATAACATCAATACCCTTATGTTTAGCCGTAAAAGCTACTATCTTATGATCCGGGTGTTCTGACAGAGCAACCCCTCTTTTCATCAATTCAGGCATAAGTTCAATGAACTGACTATAATCAAAGTATATATCAATATCGTTATACTGCGTAACTTCTTCTCTTATATACTTAGCAAAGCTACCTCCTATAAATCCTTGCATAATAAATTGTTTTTAAGAAAGAAGAGAGATAAAATCTCTTCTCTCACTTAATGCTTGCTGCATACCTATATATATTATCTATAGTTTCTGATGTCAACAGAGTAAATCCCATTACTTGCTCTGTTTCATATTCAAAATCTGGCTGAAATACAATAATATCCATGTTATTGTGTATGGTAGAGCACCATATAACCCCATTTCCATTATGCTCTGATATTGCAACACCAATACTTGTAAGATGAGATATCAACTCGGGCAACTGATTATAATCAAAATACATATCAATATCATTATAATGTGATTCCTCTCCTCTTATATATCTTGCAAAGCTACCTCCTATAAATCCTTGCATTTAACAAACATAATAATCATCAAACTCACTCATTGTCATAACTGCCTGATACATTACAGTAGCATGCGTAATTGTTCCATTTTCCAATCTACCTGATTTTAATAATTTATATTTTGTCAGATTAATATCTCTACCACTAATAGAGCCTGACCCAACAAATGTTACATCCTCAACAGGTCTGTACATCTCTGGTAGTTCAAGTAAATATCCAGGATCTGTAACCTGCCCAGGACTATCATCTGATTTAATACATAAACGAACCATTCCATTTACATACTTAACAGCAGTTAGCTGTATCTCGTATCCAGATTGTGAATTATGAGATTTACTCCATGAGTCAATAATATTAAATCCAAGCTCTCTCTTTACACTACTTACACTATCTCTTACAGCTCTACTTGAAGCAACATTGGTTGTAGAAGATGATGTATAACTATTACTAATTTTAGATTTTGCGATATAATTACCTACAATATAATTATACATTTTCTTTAACGTATTATATGTAGATTCTCCTCCAAGTAATGTTGAAATAACACTGCTCTTTGCATCTTTTACAGCCTTACTTGACGCTACATCTGTTTTAGAACTTGAAGTATGATTATCACTCACCCTTGAATTAGAGACATAATTACCAGTCACATAATCCAATAACTCCTTAAGGGTATCATATGACGAAGATACTCCTCCACGAATTGTAGACAGTACACTATTCTTTGCATCATAAACAGCTTTACTTGATGCTACAGTTGAGGTTGAGGTTGAGGTATGGCTACTATTAATACTTGATTTTGAAACATAGTTACCTACAACATAATTATACAGTTTCTTTAATGTATTATATGTTGCCTCTCCTCCAACTACTATTGAAACAGCACTACTTTTTGCATCTTTTACAGCTTTACTTGAGGCCACATTTGTTGTTGAGTCTGATGTATGTAGATTACTTACCCTACCATTAGAAACATAATTATTAACAACATAATCATATAACTCCTTAAGGGTATCGTATGACGAAGATACTCCTCCACGAATTGTAGACAGAACACTACTCTTTGCATCATAAACAGCCTTACTTGAAGCAACATTTGTTGTTGACTGAGATGTATGCAGGTTACTTACTCTGCCATTAGATATATAGTTATTAACAACATAATCATATAACTTCTTAAGGGTATCATACGTTGTTGATATACCACCACGTATTGTTGACAACACATTTGTTTTTGCATCCAATACTGCTTTACTTGATGCTACATTATTTGTTGATGCAGACGAGTGACTGTCATTAACTCTTGAGTTAAGAATATAGTTGCCAACAACATAATCATACAGTTTTTTAAATGTATTATATGCCGGAGCAGCACCATCTCTGATTGTTGATATAACGCTTGTTTTTGAATCGTTAACTGCCTTACTAGTTGCAACACTCTCTGTTGATGTTGATGTATGGCTATTACTTCTTAATGTCTTCTGCAGATAGTTAGCCTGCACCCAGTTATAAAGCTGCTTAAGTGTATTTACATTAGAAGGAACTCCTCCTCTTACATCTGATACTGCATCTGCTCTGGATCTATTCCAGTCATTTATTTCACGTAATGTAACCATTCTGGTCTCTATTGCATCATCGCTTTCATATGCAAATACCTGTCCGTTACTATTAATACTTATGTAGATACCATCCGGTTCAAGATAATCGGGTTTAGCAATATACTGCTCAATAATTGGTTTTGTCTGCTCTGAGGCATATTTACCATCTATAACCTCTTTTGATAACGACAGAAATACCGGCCATGACTCTACAGAGTCAAGTCCTCTGAATTCACAAACCTTATATATAGAACTACCTTCGTTTTCATAAGTTAATCCTACTAAACCAGGGGTTATACTATTACCTTTAACCTTACATCCTGAGATTATCATATTACCATAATCCTCAAAAAATTTGTCAAGAACCTTCATCGGCTCACTCTGCAGAGATATCAGATCATCGCCATACCACTGACGTACACCCTCTGCCTGTACTTGTCTTTTCATCTGTTTATTTTTTCTTTTTAATGGTCAGATGGAACTTCGCATAATAATCATTCTCGTGTGTGTGAAAATTCTTTCTCATGCTTCGTTTCATATGTATTTAGTTTTGTTACTGTTTATTGATTATTTTAAAGCTCTTACCTGCAAGTCGGTACTCGTTAACAATTGCAAGCACTTTATCGGTATTTACATGCTCAGGCACCTCTACTGCAAACGACTCTGTAAAAGGATCTAATATCTCTCCGCGCAAAGCTACCTCTACAAACTGGTTACCATCGCTATTGCTTAGTTGCAGATAATTATACCCCTGCTCAGATCTTAGCTGAATTGAGAACCCATTCTCTTTTCCGTGTATAATATCTATTCTGCCACCTGCCTCAGGGATCTGCCGGTTAAGAAAATTCTTAAGACTAAGCACCTCTCCTGTAACGTTAAACCGATATAACAACTCATCCCTGTAGCTTGCATAATCGTTATATATCTCAGACATCAGATCGGCAAAGAATCCAAGTATTTTCAGACGCACAGGCTGTCTTTTGTGAACAGGAATCATCCTGTTTACAAAGCTTTTTATATCTAAATTAAGATTCATATGTCTAAATTTGTTTTTTAATGGTCATATTAAACCTATATTAGTTTATAGTCTTAAGAAAATCAGCACTATTATGCATGTTTACAACTACACTGTCATCAAAGTTGAAATAACCTGATTTAAGAATATAGGCAACATCAAACGTGGTAACTGCACTACCCTGAGTTCCTTTTATAAGGTTTATCTTTGCTGTAACTACACCATCGGTCTCAGATAGTCTCTTCTCAAGATCAGACACATAAATAATCCCCTCGTAACCAAGGCTCTCTTTATACTCCTCAAGTGTTCTGAGCACATTACCTTTAACCGAATCAACTGCATTGTCGCCAGACATTGGGATATAGAGTGAGTCGTAATAGATATCTGTATCAAGGTATACCACATCAGGACCTAACGATATATACTCTATCTTTGTTCCCGGAGCTTTACGATTCTCTACATAACGTTTAAACTGTATAAACTCATCTGTAGCCCTGTTTAAAGGTGCCAGTTTTTTAACCCCGTTATCATCAATCTCTTTTGCAACCTTAATAGATAATCCCTCTGTTGTCTCTCTAATAGTTACATGTTTAATTATTCTCTTCTTCTCATCAACAACCGGATATGAAGTAATCCCACTCTTATCTGTAACAAGACTGTCGCCAAGCTGAAACTCCTTTATCATCTTTGCGTACCATGGTAAAAGAAACATCTTTTTACTCTGTATACTGGCCTCAACATCTCTCTTAAAGAGATTTAGAATATTGTTAAATATCCAGATACAGTATGAGAGAATTCCTATCCATAATCCCCATTCTGAAGCTCCGGAAGTATCCAGTTTGTCACCAAATCTCTCGCGCGATTTGCTCTCTACAGCCTCTCTGCAGGCTGCCAACGTATTATACTGTTCCATATTAATCTGATATTATGTTTTTGTTCTCCAACTCTCGTTTTATTTTGGGTCTGTACAGATCACTATCAGTATCAATACTCAGTTCAACTCCTGGTTTTATACTTTTTGATAACTCATAGTTGTAATCTGTATCGCTGCTAACAATATGAGGATTAAGTCTTAGCACCTCAAAAGCAGCCTCTACATTACCATACTCCTGTACAGCAATATCAAATACATTCTGTCCATCAACCGTCTTTATCTTCTTCATAATAAGCCTCTATTTCAAGTTTGCCATTTCTAAAACCTATCCTCTCTACAGTCTGCTTGTCGCGTACTAATTCACGACGAATAACCCCGATAATTGTGGCCTCATCAGCATCATCGATAAAATCTGATGCACCTACCCCCATTGCCGGAGCACACTTAACCTCGCCTTTGTGCATCATTATAATATCTCGTTGATGCTGATAAACAGCATTCTTTACAATATTCAGGTCTCCTCCTGATATATCAATATCGCCAAGCATCGAGGGATCACCTCCTTCAGGAATGGTATCAATATGTTTTATATCTATCATTGCTTTAATGTTTTACTTTCTGGTTCTCGTAATCAGGTTTACTGAATTTGGTTGTAGCAGCAATTTGCTTTCCGAACCATGATGTAAGAGCTAATTTTAATGAAGCTCCCCCATCATTAGCTTTTGCAACCCATTTACCTATTCCTTTTTTAAGATCATTTACATCTTTACCTATAGCGTCAACCTCTTTTACCAACCCGTTCAGTTTTTCGGTTAGCGATCCTATTACAACAAGACCATCGTTACCACCCTCGTTCATAACAATGGTATCATCCTTAATCTCAACCGATGCTTTACCATTTGTGACAGTTATCTGATTATCAGCAATTGCTATACTAACATCCTTATTAGTAACATTTATGCTGGTATCGGTTATCTCAGATTGTACCTCACCATTTACAAACAGAAGCGTTTTATCAACATCGCTAAACATCCAGTTCATATTCTCTCCTGTATACTCCATCTTATCAATGTCTGAATACATTATTACATATGAGAAATCATGTTGTAACGATTTAGCACATACCACATGCGATTCTAACTTAGGAAAAGCAACAAGACCGGTATTTTTACCACTTAACGATCTTAGCAGTACATTAGGGATCTCAATATCCTCATTTATCTTTACAGTTATCGCCTGTTCCTCTTCAAGTACCTCAGCAACAGTACCACTAAATATCATCTCCTCATCATCAGAAGCAATATCGCGTATTACTCTGTATATCTGCTCAGTAGTTTTACTCATAGATTATATAGTTTTTGGTTAATAAATTATCTGACCAAAGGGGTTACAGTTTTATTCCTAATTCAACAACACGCCTTCCTCCTCCTGTACCATAGGTAACATCGGTGCTTACAACAAAGTATTTCTCGTCATCGCGCTTAAACTTAGGATCTATAATATTCACACTATCTGTTGGTTGTACAAATGGTTGCATAAAACCTGTTAATGCTCCTTCAAATCCCGAATAGGTGTATCGTTTAACCTCCTCCTCCGCAAACTCTTTAAGTTTCTGCTCATCGGTTATACCAAACAAGAATATTGTTCTGTTAGCACCACCGCTATCTCCGAACTCACCTTTATATTTCTGCCCGGTTTTATCGTATGACTCTGCGGTGATTTTAATCTTTCTCTCTTCGGCATCAAGATATTTTAGCTGATCAGAAACAGTGTTATATCCTATTTTATATGCCGAATCTTCGCCCTTTTCATCGTACTGACCACCAACATACAGCGTACCATCACTCTTAAAATATATTGCCAGACTATATTTATCACGAAGTCTTCTAAGTGCCTCCAAAGCAGTTATCTCTCCATTTGATTTTGAACTCAGCACCATGTAACTGATATTCATCTTACGGCACTTATCTGACAATTTAACCTCTCCAATACCTTTTATTATAAACTTAAGAACCTCTTCAAGTGTAGTATCCTTAAAACTCTTTCTGAAACTGGTTTTGGTGAGCAGATAGCTAAAATCTGTACACTCAATAACAACCGGCATTGATGTTGTAACTTTGCTAACAAATCCAACAAATTCGGTATTGTTTTTCCCATTATAGCCCAGTTTAATAGTCACCTTCTCTCCTACCTTTATTGTCTCTGCAATATCATAAGCCTGAAAGGTTTTATCCTCTTTTTTCTGAATAGCTGTCTTTGGTAGTTTTATTGTAGCACTATCTGATAGTGTATGTACAGAACGCTTTATATTTACAGAGTTTACACTCTTAAACACTTTACCGTTTATATCTATTTCACAACTCAATACATACATAGGCTATCAATTAATTATTAGTTCTATCGGATTATTACTCTCAAACTTCAACTTATATGGTATACCATTCAGAATACCCTTTTCATCAGATATCTCAACCTCTTTTACCACCACATTGTCTTTCTCTTCAAGAAATTCTGCCATTACAACATTCTGTAATGTAACAACATCGTTATGTTTCCATATCTTCTTAAACTCCGCAATCTCTTTCTGTGGATATTCTTGTGCACTACTGTATATAAGTCCGCTGACTTCAATAATAAACCCATTAACACTTACAAGCTCCTTTACAGAACCTACTCCGGCTGCCAGGGGCGTTGACACAATATTCTTTGTTCCGGTAATCTTAAATGTAGGAAGTGGCAATTGATATTCTAATCCGTCAATTAAAACGGTTATCGGTGATTCTATCTTCTTACCCTTAAGTCCTTCAGTAAAGATCTTAAATCCCTTATCATCCAGTTCTTCAAGCTTATCACCATAGTATTTTAGTCTTTTCCCAATATGCCCCTCCTTAATCTCACTAAAGTCACCAGGAAATGGCACTCCTCTGAATCCCCACAGATATTCAATACTATCCTTAAGTGTAATATTATCTCCTACACCACTAAAGTCGTCACCTACCGGTGCGCTACCTCTTTTTATATCGTCCATAACTGTTTAGTTTTTAATTTGCTATAGCGTTAGCCGAGTTCAGAGCACGCAGCAGAGCCTCCTCAACTGTTGCCTGTATATTCTCTTTTATATAGCCCATATCTTTACCTTGGGCATTTATCACAATACTCTCAACAAGTTTCTGCACGGTGGTATTTATATGGGTAGCACGTGATCCTCCCGATGCAACCTCAAGTGGTCCGTTATTTACTCTTGATGTTTCTGATCCTGTTAATGATGAATTCTCATTTCCGGCTTTGCCTTTTTTAGAATTAAAACTTTTCTGAGCAGAAGGCATGCTAAGTATCTCTTTAAGGCGCTTAGTCTCTTTATCATCAAGTTCATAAACACTCTGCTTCTTAAGGTTTATATATTCTTCCTTAACTTTCTTATTACCTTTAAATACACTGGCATCCACTTTAGATGATTTATCAAGAACCTCCTTCTTACTCTTCTGACTCTTTACCAGTTTTCCTGAAAGAACCTCCTCCAGAAATTTAAATTCAGTATCGTCAAGATCTTTATAATCCTCTTTAACTATCTTATCAAACTTATCATACAGAGCTTTGTCTTGCCCGAACAATCTGGCATAGTTACCATTCTTATCATCTGTAACATCAATTCCCAGATCTTTGGCATCTTCAAAAACACTGGAACGTCTTCCTAACTGCTCTACATTAGTAATATCCTTTTGCTTCTTCTCATGTTTACTAATCTCTGCCTGAATACTCTTTATCTTTTCTTCATAATTTACAGTACCAAGCTTATACTTAAATCCAAGATCTCCAAGCTGTTCCTGAAGTTTCTGATACTCCTCAAACTCTACAGTTCCAATAACCTTACTGTTGTAATGCATACTACCAGAACCAAACATAGATGTTTGATACTCTTGCCATTTACCTCCGGCTTTTTTGAAAAGTTCATTATTTAATTGACTCATACGAGCTTTGATACCCCTGGCTGTATTCACCTCCAAAAGCTCCTGCTTTAACTCATCAATCTCCTCCTGCTCTTCTGCTCTCTCTTCATTAGCTTTCTGAGAATTATATTTTCGCTCATACTCACCATTAACACGTTTAAGACTCTCTGCAAGCTGTTCGTTCGATAATTTCTCAAGATCAATTGCACCAATTACATCCGGATATCTCTGCTGTAACTGATTAAGCAGATCTAATCTCATTGAATCACCTTCATTAAGTGCAATAATGGCATTAACAAGACCATTTATCTCGGCCTTCTCCTCCATTATTTTGTCACTAACAGGTATCTCAAACCACTCGCCAATTGAGTTAAGGCCATCACCAAGCCCATCCAAAACACTCTGAAGAGGTCCCATGCGTCCATCGCCAATAGATGCCAACATGCCTGTCCATGATTCACCAAGATTTTGGATAGATGCTCCAATAGTATCATTTGCAGCAGCCATACTTCCTGCAACTCCCGGCATATTACCAAGCTCTGTTACATATTTACGTATACCAGCCGCCGTATTCTCAATCTCCTTTTTCTGCCCTTTAAATACAACCGATATTTTATCGCCATTAACCTTTGCTTTAACACCAAGTGCACTCAAACTGTCTACCTTACCCGACTCTGCTGCTACAAGAGCCTTTGTCATATCAGAGAAGCTTAGTCCATTATATGATGCTACATTACCCAGACTTTTCATCTGTGCTTTGGTTGGTCCAACACCATCCTTGGTAAGCTGACTGAATGATCCTGTAAGCTCATCAATCTGGAAAGGTGTATCGGTAGCAAAGTTCTTAAGCATATCCATTGCATTACCAGCCTTTGTTGTATCTCTGAAGGTACGTTGCAATGTATCATTATACTTATCGTACTTCATTGTGGCATCTACAACAGCTTTACCGGCATCGTACATTACTCCTGCAACCTTTGATGCAGCCATAACATAGGGGTTTGCCTTAAGCATTCCGCCTCCTATACCACCCAGAGCCTTTCCTAATCCACCTTTTATTCCTCCAAAAGCTTTTCCTACACCTCTTCTCATTCCGCCAAATGCCCTGCTAATACCAGATCTGTTACCTGTTCTGCTATCGGAGCCACTATTCACAGGTGTTATATCTATAGGTCTTGATATATTCCTGATTACAGAGTACAAATCTCTTCTCTCACTTCTGTTAGCTGAAGGAGACATAATAATCTGTGGTGTATGTACTATATTATCTCCCGGTGTTACTACAGGTCTGTTACTATTAACAGTTGATCTGTGAGGTACCGGAAGCATAGCTCTGCTTGATTGTGGTAACATAAGCTGAGTACCACGTGTATTCTCTATTATTGAATTAACATCTTCGTTTCTTCTGCTATTTGCCACCGGCAACATAGCTCCTGAGGTTCCTCTGTTTGGCTGAGGCAACATAAGTTCAGGATTACTAATACCGTTATTATTAGCAGGTGATAACATTAACGGAGCTATACTACTCATGTTTCCTGAATCTAACGGGGATGTAGTATTCAGGAGTCTGATATCTGCTGGTTCTGTTCTGCCTGTCTGTAACGTTCTGCTCTGTGACTGTATGTCTTTTATACGATACAGAACATCAAACATATCGCGTACAAACTCATCGTATATAGTACGTAACTCTCTGTTGTTCTTATCTAAAATATTCTTAAACTCGCCCGGTATATCCGATAACTCATTCTCTGTATCTTCAACATCGGCTCCATAGCTCTCTATAGCACCCAAAAGCTGCATCCAGTTACCACCTAAAGTTTTAAGTACAGCATCATCTGAACCTTTTGGTATTTTTGCCAGGTCGGCAATAATAACCTGCAAACTATTATTGGTACCTTCAACAGCCTTCAGTATCTTATCATAATTATCTGACATATTTTAAATTGATTTAATTTTTACATTGTCTGAGAGCTTTGCTTTAGTAGAGTTGTTTAGTTTAGGGGCTAAAGAAGAGAGGTTATTTACCTCTCTCCATCTTTCTGATCCAGATTAGCTCATTGTAGAGTTTTGCTCTCTCATAAATACTTAGTCCTTTGGGATCTATCTTAAAGTAGTATCGTAACTGGGCGTTTATCTGCCGAATACTGTCTGTTTTCTCAACAACAGTATCGGCTAAAGCCTGTCCAACTCACCTACCTCAATCTCTATAAGGTCACTTACAAATGATGACAATCCCAGTTTATATCGTTTATTTGATCTTATCTCCTCACATCCTGCAAGCCATATAGAATCAATAATCATCATCTTAAACCCTATATTACTCTTCTTAACTGTCTGAGCATAGTCTATATCATCAATAGTAACATCGCGCAGGTAGCAGATTTTACCATCAACTTTATACTGAAAAATATCTTTATGCTTTGCTTTTAACTCGGCAATCTCTGCTGCAGATAACTGCCCTTTATACTCTTTACTCATACTGTTGTTTATTTTTTATGAAACTCTTTTAAAGACTCTGTTTTAGAAAGCAAAAGGCTCCGCTAAGAGCCTTTTCAGCTTTACTTTATAATTAACCCTTTTTGATATCAAGAGCGATAAACGGAAGTGTTACCTCCATCATCTTATCTCCCTGGCTCATACCGGTATCAACTGATGTAAACTCAACGCCTCTGATAACATCTGTTGTAAGCGGAAGTCCTGTTTCAGGAGCATAAGCCACTACTATGTTTAACTGAAGATCGTGTAGCCCTTCAAAGCCCTCTTCGCGTGCATAACGCTCAAGTGCAAGAAGCTCATTCTGCAACAACGAAATCTCTCCGTCATATGAAATATTACCTCTCTGAATAAACTGACCTTTGTTACCGGCTCCATACACAACCTCTTTATCCTGAGAAACCTTATACTTAATTCCTCTCAAACCAGTGATAGTTCTACCTTTTATAACTACCTGAATGTCTGAAAACTGATACTGTCTGCTATTAAACTCTGCCATATTCTTTACTTAATTTTTTTTATGTTCTTACAATTAGTTACTTAATGCCGGATTGCTGAAACCAAGATCTACAACAATCTCATTTAGATATCCCTTAGGAACTATCTTACAAACAACGCTTAGCTGTCCGGTGCTGATGATGTTTTGTGCAGGATCAACAAATGCATCAAATGAGCTGATCTGTCCGTTCATCTGAATACGAACCATGTCCTCAATATCTGTCTCAAGCGATTTTGCTACAGAGGCAAGAACCTGACCCTTACTATCCATCTCAATCTCATCATCAACAGAGTTGATATATGTATCGTAAGCAATCATAAGTGCCTTATCAATAGTACGAACCAATGAGATTCTGTTCAGATCGTCAGATGCTTTTGTTGCTGTGTAGTCACTTGCAAAGAAGTATCCGTTTGTTCTTGGGAATGTACGCATTACAACATATCCCTTGTCGTGTAACGACTCCGCTGTTGCGTTATCAACAATCTCTCCGTTTGAGAAATACGCCTTGTTAATTGACAGAGAACCATCCTTAACACGGCTGATACGTGTCTGCTCTTCAACCTTAGCCAAACGACCAAGTACAAGACCTATTGATGCAGAACCATCGGTTTTTGAGCTACATAGAGCAACCGAAACACGGTTATCATCACCCTCACGAAGATTCTCAATATCTGTTGCTGACTTATCCCAATTCTTACCCTCAAGTACTGTGATAAACGGAGCAATCTTCTCAACATAGTTTCCTACAAATGTTTGTGCACCATTTATTGCATTAGCAACATCTGTCTGAAGTCCCTTTGTAATTGTAGGAGTCTCAACTACAGCACCAGTAAGTCCTAACAATCTGATCTCACCTTGTCCGGCATCAATAAGTTTCTTTGCAAACTCAGGGTGTTGTGCAGACACAAGATTATTCATCTCTACCGACTTATCAACAACCATTACCCATAGCTTTGCACCCTCGCCAGCCTCATCATAAAACTCTTTAATATGATGATATGCATTTACTCCTCTTTCTGAATCGTACTCAGGTGTAATATTGTTCTTTACGGCATCATTTAAGCTGTTTAGAACAATTGGTGTACTTACCGGATCCGGTTGTACATCCTCACCACCTTTTGTTGTTCCGCGCAGAATCATTGCTGCTACACCGCCGTTTTTGGCATCAACAGTACCTAATGCACCGTTAGTAATGTTAATCTTAACATTTGGTAAACCCATTTTACAATTGATTTTTAATTTATAAATAGTCTCATATGGGTATAGCAATCCCATACGAATAATTAATTCGTTTCAAAATGTCATCTGTATCAACAGATTACTTTAATTCTCTCTGATTATATCTGCATACTTATGAGCGCGCTACTGCAGATATCTGAATCTAACTCTGGTTATCGGGTGTTCCGTCTTTTGTAAAGAACAGGGCAAAGCCTCCCAGTATAAATGTTCCCACCTCTGATAATGAGGCTTTACCTGCTCCTACTAAAACAAAGCAAAAAGCTATCATCGATAAACCAAATATCGTAGTCTTCCAATTTTTAAAAATTCTGTCAAGCATAATTCATAGATGTTTAGTTGGGTTATCACTTTATTAATATCTCTAATTCCCGTATCCGGTCGGCATGGTTATTAATTCTGATATCGTGCCGTTTTATCTCCTCCCTTATTGCTACAGAATCGTGTTTTTGCAGCATAAAACTTGCTTTAAGATCGTTTACCGAATCGGTAAGGTTATCGAACTTACGCAGCACTCTGTTAAGCCATATTCTAAGAAATAGCATAGATAGAGTAAAAAATACCGATACAACACCTGTTAAGATCCAATACTTAATATCCATATCTGTTACTCTCCTAATGATACAAGCATTGTATACTCAATTCTATATATGCTTAGCGATGATGTATGTTTTATTGCCTTATCTGATACTCGTTGTAATCGGCATCCGTTATTAAATACAAAACCATCAAGTATCTCTCCTGTTTTATCAAGAAGGTTTATGGCAGCGGTATCGTTCTCTGCTGTAATTGAACTATTAAGATTGTTGTTTGCTCCAACTATCAGATAGATACCAACTACCATATCACCATGTCTAACCCCTTTAGACAAACTTTTCCAGTTCACATTTGCTATGTCAATTAACACTGCAGGTCTCTCTAAAGAGGCATCAAGTGGTAACCTGTTAAACTGATCTTTATAAAGAGTTACTGTTCTAAACTCTTTACTCGATTCTAATATATCCTTAATTTCTGTATAAATATCAATTCTCATAATCGTGTTGTTTATTCGTTGTTCCCTTTCGACATTACAAAGATGGTACATTATCTCTGACTACACAAATTCAGTAAACAGCCATACACTCTATCCTGTAAAGAATACAGTAAAAGCATTACCATGTCTTGGTTTTGTGTATCCATACAGTTTTAAATCAGTATATTTGAAATATTATTCTGTATTAAATACACGTTTTCAGTATTTAGATAATAAAAAAATCCCTGCAATGTAGTATTGCAGGGATAACTATTATAAGAGTACAGAATAAGGATTCACTAAATCGCTATCTTACGTCGTTTCTTATCAAATATAGATTTGTATATACAGCTTGAGTCTTCTGTTATAAAATCAATATCGTTAAGGTTCATTCCTATTATCTTCCAGAACAGATCTTCGCCAATAAAGTAATTATTATTAATAAATTCTATCACTTTATTTGACCTGTAAGTCTTTAATAACTCTGTAGATACTAACTGAATCTCTTTATATCTGCGTATATGATTTGGGGCTTTTGTTACTAACTCTTTGTTTTTCATAATTATTCAGTCCTTTATATTAAAATATTCTACTTTAAATGTTTCTGTAACGGAACTTCCGAATGTTCCGTTTAACCTGTTTTGTGCAACCTCTACTTTATGAGATAATAGTGATATCTCTCTGATATTCTCTTCGTTGCAATCTCTCTCTCTTAACTCATTAATTCGTTGTCTTAGACACACTATACGGTTTTCAATTTCCTGTTTCTGGGGATGTTCAGGTTTTGGATAATAAGCCATACAGTTAATTTTTACATATATTATAATTTCCCTTTTGTTATATGCAATCGGCAAAATCAACTATCTCTTTAGTCAGAAGCAGCGTATAATGCTTGTTACATATTACATTAATTAATGTACCCGACATTGCAGATAACCAACTACAATAATTCTTTATTTATTAGAATGACGGGTATTTTTTGTATATTGCGCAATACTTTCTACAAATATATACAGAATTTCTGTATTTAGAAAGTTTTATTAAGGATAGTATGATAAATTTTAGTGCCGTAGATTGTACAAGATTATATAGTGCTAATATTCATCGTAAATTAGATAAATGAGACAAATATGGTTTTTAGCAGAAAATATGGCCAAATATAAAAGTTGTAGATTATAATATGCATTTATGCAACTTTTATACTAACCTTCATTCTGCAACCAGATAAAAATGAGACAAAGCAAAAGAATAGTCATTTGCATATAGGAATGATTATTATGCGAGTTCTATCTGGCAACTGGAAAACAAATTATAAACAGATGAAACGAAGCATGAGAATGGTCATTCACACACACGAGGATGATTATTATGCGGAGTTCCATCTGGCAAATGAAAAAACAATTATAAACAGATGAAAAAGACGACAAATGAATCAGAAAGAGCTTAGAAACAGATTTCAATCAGAACTGGATGCTTTAAAGGATAACGGGATTATCCAATCTAATAACGACCTTGCTAAACGACTTGGATATTCACCCCAGAAATTAACAGAGATACTTAAAGGAAGAACCAAGATAAGCCTTGAGTTACTGCATGACTTTTGTATACAGTTTAACTACAGCATGGATTATCTGGTATTTGGTAAAACAAACTGGAAAGAGAACAATAATACAACAACAGAAAAAACCGAAAGCATAAGTACCGGTAAATGCGAATCATGCACAAACAAAGATTCACTAATATCGCAGCTAAAGGCACATATAGACGACCTAAGAATGATGATTGACAATTACAAAGGTCTTACCGGAGATCTGCTAAATGATAAAAACGAACTTAAAGAGTCACTAAACAGAGAACTTGAACGCAACCAGGAACTTTACAACTCATTAAAAGGTAATAAGTAGTTTGATATAATATTTGGTAGTCCAAGAACTACAGACTTGGTAGTTCTTGGGCTATCTTATAAGAATCTCTAAAATCAAAAATCCCTTACATCTACAATTGGGTCTGTAAATTTATCTGTGTTGTTTATAATATAGAGGTATTTCTTAGCAACATCTTCCGGTGTGCTTAATGCGTTATCTTTTTTGTAATCTATGAATTTTTGTACCAAAGGGAAATCCTCCTGTTTCTGCGTACGTATCTCATCCTGCATTTTTGAGTCTACAATTCCAGGAGCAACAGAGTATACCTTAACCGGATTCTCTTTACCTCTCTGCTCGTCAGCAATTGTCATGCTATACATATCAAGGGCAGCTTTTGTTGCGCAATACGTACTCCAGCCATCAATTGTATGTCGTCCTGCTCCGGACGATGTATTAATTATTATTAACTCAGCATTAGTGTTTTTGTATCTGTTTACAAAATTGTTCATAAGTATTGCAGGAGCAATAGCGTTAACATTAAAAGCCATGGTTACCTGATTTGCAGGTATGCTGTTTCCTACAACAGAGCTTGGTCCAAGAACACCAGAGTTGTTTATTAGTATAATTTTTTGTGCATCTGTATGATCGGCAAATTCAAATGCTGCTGTTTCTTCTGTATCTGACAAATCAAGCTTAATATGGCTATAATTTTTATGCGTTATAACACACTCTCTTGATATACCAATAACCTTATTATTTGCATCTGAAAGCATAAGTTCTGCAACTGCTTTTCCTATACCTCTGCTTGTTCCTGTAATATATATGTAATTCATAATCTACTTTTTTGTGTTATTAAATCTTTTACTAACCCATTTTGGGAATATAAAGGCTCCGATAATAAGATACGGATAGTAACTTATAAGTCGCCAGATAAGCGCCAGTGCAATTATTATAAATGGCAGATGATCTACCGGAACCTCAATAAACTCTGCAAGATACTCCTTAAATACATATTCAGAGAAACCACTTCCGCCAGGTGTTGGGCTAACAAGCATCATTATCCACATTACAAGCTGACGAGCAAATATAATCACATGACCTTTAACCAGAAAAAATGCCAGAAACAGTGCATTTACAATCCAGTAACGCGATGTCCAAGACAACACAGTTGCACCAAATGCCTTTAACCAGAATTTGAATGGTTTTGCTTTAAGTTCTTTTGAACTCTTTATTATATCATTACCCGCAGCACGGGCACTGTTTCTCCATTTACGTATAATTGGCAATCTGAATACCAATAGTATCAATCTCCTTAATCCTTTTGGATTTACAAACAGCCCATAACTTACAGCAATAACCCACAGCAGCTTTACCGAATACCCGATAATTGCAAACAGAAAGAAGCTATTCAGATATGAGTAGTTCTCTAAAGTATCTATATTAAACAGTTCGGCAGGAGTAAGAATAAGTAACAATAGCGGAAAGAATATTATAAAGTACAACTCATCAAGCAACGATGTTGCCATAACCACAGCTGCACTCTTTCCTATATTCAACCCCTCTTTATGTATAAATATTATTGCAACACTTGTTCCTCCAATTGCCGATGGGGTTATGGCAGATGCAAACTCCCAAAGAAATACTATTCGTATACTCTGCCACCACGATAGTTTTTTATCAGATAATATCTTAAGACGTATTACGTAACCTATATCTCTACTAAGCATAAGTAAAACAGCAATAAAAAGCCAGAATACACCTCTCCATGTAATTTTAAGATAACTTAGAGCATTAGGATCAAACTCTTTTGCAACCATGTAACCTATTACTCCAAGCCCGATTATCAGAGGGTATATTATTCTTGAGCTTCTTATACTTTTCAGAGCTTTTTTATTATCCTTTGCCATAGTAATATAGTTCAGTAAGAATTCGCTTTCTTTGTACAAATATATTTAGAAACTGTTTAAAATTCTAAAAACAGATTTAAACTGTTTCTTAAAAAACGATGTATTGATTTTTTTGTTTGCCAAAAAGCTATATTAATGAGTAAGATTATCAGATCGCATGCAGCAATAATTGGAGCCAACCTTATTTACGGTGTTAATTATGTAATAGCAAAGGGCATTATGCCCGATTATGTAAAACCTTTTGGTTTGGTACTGATGAGGCTTATTGGTGCTACTATTCTTTTTTGGTTATTCAGTATGCTGACGCCCAAAGAACAAGTTAAACGCAAAGATATCTGGTACATGGTTTTATGCGCATTCTTTGGTGTTGTTCTTAATCAACTACTATTTCTTGCTGGTCTTAACTACACCACCCCTATCGACTCGTCAATTATTATGACTGTTAACCCAATTCTAGTACTTGTTGTGGCTGCAATAATTCTTAAAGAGCGTATTACATCGCGCAAGGTTCTGGGTATTATATTTGGTGCATCGGGGGCTTTGTGGCTTATACTATACAGTGGCAAGGCCGATTTTACCTCTGAGAACTTTTTGGGAAACATAATGATATTCCTCAACGCACTGTCGTACGGTATATATCTGGTACTTATAAAACCTATGATGATGAAATACAAACCTGTTACTGTAATGAAATGGGTTTTCCTGTCAGGTCTGTTTTTTGTTACACCTATATCATATGGTCAGGTTACAGAGGTTATATGGTCAGCAATGCCAATGTCAATAATACTATCTATAACTTTTGTAATTGTTGCCACAACATTTCTTGCCTATTTGCTAAATATTTATGCACTACAACATGTACGCCCTACCACGGTAAGTATATACATATATTCGCAGCCTGTAATAGCATCTGTGGTAGCTATTATTCTTGGGCAAGACTCTATATCAACAGTAAAAATCATGGCTACACTGCTTGTCTTTACTGGTGTATATCTGGTAAGTATACCATCTAAATTTGCTTACCTGAAACAAGTATTTCATAAAATAACAGGAAAAGAGTAATACTATCAAGTTATCTGTTAAACAGATACGTTATTAAAGTTAATATTAACACCTTCTGCTACTACATTTAGTACAACTTTTTCATCTTACACCTGTTCTGTTATTGATTAATATATTTAAAATCTTTAACTTAGAAATAGTAACCAAGAGATCAATTATTACTAAATAAATTATACAATTATGGAATTAACCCAAGTAGTAGAGCAACGTGTAAGCGTAAGGTCATACAAAGATCAGGAAGTATCTGTTGAATTATTAAAAGAGATTGCCAGAATGGGTAGCCTTGCTCCTAGTGTTAATAACTATCAGCCCTGGAAATTTGTTGCTGTAACAAATAAAGAGATTCTGCACAAAATGGCAGTAGAGGTACATGACCGTATTGAAGCACTGCCTGATTCAGAAACAGAATCGTCAAAGAATATTAAATCGCAGGTTGAGTGGTTTGCAACATTCTTTGAAGATGCACCATCGGTAATTGCTGTTGCAATAGAGGATTATGAGAGTGTACTTGAACAGGGTGTTGATCTTACACACAAAGATATCAATAAAATGCGTAACTATCCTGATATCCAGAGCGCAGGTGCATGCATACAAAATATGCTACTTGCTGCTACAGATAAAGGATTAGGTGCATGTTGGATGAGTGCTCCGCTTATAGCATCAAAATCTCTTTCTGAGATACTTAAACTTGATGACAAATATAAACTTATTGCTATTGTTGCTGTAGGTTATCCAAAAGGTGATGTTAAACCAAAAGCTAAAAAAGAGATTGATAATATGTTTACTCTGATGAAGTAGAGATTCTTTATATAAAAACAGCGGTCTGATCCGCTGTTTTTATACAGTATATTACTCTAACAAATATTTATTCATAGTCTCCATCAAGTCTCTTACATTTATAGGTTTACAGAAATATTCGTTAAAACCTGCCTCAAGCAGACTCTCTTTTGTACTCGGATAACTATAAGCAGTCTGTGCAATTAATGGTATTTTACTTCCTGTTCCTCTTATATACCGGGCAACATCATCGCCGTTCATAACCGGAAGTTTTATATCAAGCAAAATAAGATCTATATGCGATAATGTCTCAAAGAGATCTATAATCTGTTCTCCTGTTTCGGCAAATATCAGATGTGCATCAGTATCCTTAAACAGCTCCTGAAATAGCAGTGTATTCTCCTGTTCGTCCTCTGCAATAAGTATTACCTTGTTTTTCCAGATATACTCATTTCCTATATCTGGTGAATGGCTGGCAAGTTTACCCTTTGGTATAGGGATATTAAACCAAATTGTAACTTTTCCTTTTGATGTTTTACGGATATCAATTTTACCATCCATAAGGTTTACAAGACCATTTGCTATCTTAAGTCCCATAAACTCTTTTCCTAATGCTGTATCAAGTATCTCTACTGCAAAATCAATACTATCGTTTATATTCTCAATTATATTATCCGGAAAATCAGGAGCAAAGAATGTTGTATAAAACTTCAGTTCATTCTCATTATTAATTGACGCTCCAAAGATAATATCTCCAGGTACAGTTTTTAATATTGCAAGACTAAGAACATATCTCAATATCTGTTCTATCCTTCCGCTATCAATATAAACCAGAGCTTTATCATCTTCAATCTCCTCAACAATAATATTTATCTGGTTGTTGTAAACCATCTCTATCTTCTTTGAATAAAAGCTCTTGAGATTATTCAGTATTACGTTTATATTGAAATCGTTACATATTATTGATATCTGATTATTAACAATAAGTGTTGTATTAACCAAATCGTCAATAAGTAACGTAATATTTCTTGCACTTGATATAATCTGATTCAGAAGTTCTTCTTTCTCCTTTGCATCATTATCATGCTTACCCAGAAGATGCGCGTATCCAAGAACAGCATTCATAGGCGTACGAACCTCCTGCGACATCTCCGATATGAACTTAGCTTTAAGTGCCTTCTCCTTTTCTGCCTGCTCTGCCGAAAGTGTAAGATTCTCTTTTAACTGTGCCTGAGGAGTTACATCGTTTATAACTGTAAGAACAAGATCATCGTTATACGGAACCTGCTTAACTTCCATATTTTTAGGTTTTCCTTTTACAAGAAGCTGTATCTTGAATGTTGTTGCAGCACTCTTATTAAGAGTATGAACAACATTCTTAGCAAACCGTTTATGAATCTCCTCATCCTCAAAAAGGACATCTTTTATCAGACATGTTTTTAGCATATCTGTAAATGAATTATCTGAAACAATATCAGTTATTTCACCAATTCTATTTTGTAAAAAACAAGCTTCAGATGAAAGAAGTGTTATACATTCAATTAGTTTTTCCGAATTGTAGTTCTTTTTGTTTGGTTGTTTGTTTTGTGACGTGTTTAGGTCTTCCATCTCAAATAATTTTAGTTTAAGATAGTAAAAAGGTTGATTATACAATAAACATTGGTTGGTTTTTTACCTTTTCAGTACATATTATTATTTCATCATGATTAATTATAACTAGTGTTATACCATTTATAATAGTATATCGGCTTTACCCTCTCTTATAATTTCAGGCTCATCATATCTCAGATCTACAATTGTAGACGGAACTATATCTCCTACACCTCCATCTATAACTATATCAACACCTTTAGCATATTTTTCATGCATAAGTTCCGGATCTGTAACATACTCCAAAATATCATCGTCAATTGTTAACGAAGATGAAACAAGTGGATTCCCGAGTTCTTTTACAATTGATTGACAGATTGAGTTATCAGGAACTCTAATACCTATTGTTTTCTTATTTGTTTTGAATATTTTAGGCACTTCATTATTTGCCTCAAACAGAAAAGTAACAGGCCCGGGAGTATTATGTTTTATAATCTTAAAATACCTGTTTGTAATTGGTTTGGTGTACTTTGAAAGCGAACTTAGATTATCGCAAATAATTGATAATTCGGCCGCTTCCGTTTTCTTACCTTTTAGCCTTATCAGTTTCTCAATAGCCTTAATACTCTTCATATCACAAGCAATACCATAAACGGTATCAGTCGGATATATTATTAATCCACCCGATTTTAGAACATTAACAACCTTTTGAATCTCCCTGCTATTAGGGTTTTCAGGATAAATTTTAATAATCATTTGGTATAGTTTAAGGAGGCCTTCCTCCTGAAATAAGGAGGAAGATAACTTTTTATTTTAATCTAAAGAACTCTTTTAGGTCAGATTTTAGCATTTTATCAATTTCCTGCTTATTATCATTATGTGTTTCTGTAAACAAGAAACCAAAAACAGGATATTCATTATAATCTACCTTACGAAGCTCAAGAACCTTTGTAAATGAGTTTTTAAACGCATCCCAATCAACACTATCAATCATTGCCGGAGTATATCCTTCAGGTAGCGTTCCTATAATCATACTATACGTAAGATTGTCTTTTTCTGAAAGAATCTCGTTCCAATCAGGCTTTTTACCATTCAAATAGTACTCATATACGTTTATTCCATATGCAAAATAAGCCAGATCTGTAAGACACCATCCTGTAAATCGCATAGGATTAACCTCTATCGGAATAATATTGTTATCGTCTGATATCTTAAGCTCAATATGCATAGGGAAATTAACCAACTCTGACATTGTTCCAATTTTATCAAGCAATCTCTCAAACACATCGTGATACTTCACTATTATATCTTTTGAGGTTATATATGCTCTGTCGGTAAGATCATCCTCATTCGGAAATATATGCTCAAGAATATTTAGTATTACAGGTTTTCCTTCTTCATTAAAATATACATCAATAGCAAATTCTTTACCTGGTATATTCTGCTCAATTATAAAATCGGTTGAGTTAATAACCTCTTTAGGATACAACTCTTTTGCAAGCAACATCTCATTGCTAATTGCATTTACAGTAGTATTCCACTCCTCGTTGCTGTTTACTTTGTAAACACCCATGCTAAAAAAACCTACAGAAGGCTTAATTATAAAAGGTTTACTGATATTAGTTATGTCAAGCGTTGCCAGCTCATCAAACTTTACTCCTTTGTAGAAGAAATCAGGAAATATTGGTTTTAACAGGTCTCTGAATGCTACTTTATTTTTAAACAGATCTATCTTTTTAGGTATATCGGTAGAGTTCAGATTTTTTGATATCCAATTTATAGCATTTTCGGAATTACTATAAAGTTTTGGGTTTTTAGAATCCCCAATCTGTTTTTTAAACTCATCCTCATTTATCAGATTAAGCTCCTGATGAAGATCAAGCGTATTGCTTCTTAATATCGGAGTACGGTTCTTTATAGCCGTTGAAGTCAGAAACTCCGATATATACGGTTTGTCCAGAATAATCATTGTAGAATTTTTAGTGTAAAAAAAATCCTCATCGTATTATGAGGATTTTTGAATTATAACTTAACTATCAAGTTTTAGTTCATCTTTTTTGCATCAGCAACAAACTGAGCAAGCCCTTTATCTGTTAGAGGGTGATTTAGTAATCCAACAATTGCCGAAAGCGGACATGTTGAAACATCAGCACCAGCCTCAACACACTGTACAATATGCATTGTGTGTCTTATAGAAGCTGCAAGAACCTGTGTATCGAACTCATAATATCCGTACATATCAACAATTTGTCTTATAAGCTCAACACCATCGGTTGAGATATCATCAAGACGACCAACAAAAGGAGATACATATGTTGCACCAGCTTTTGCAGCAAGCAGAGCCTGACCTGTTGAGAATACCAATGTACAGTTTGTACGTATCTTTTTGTCAGAAAAGTATTTAATTGCCTTAATACCATCTTTTGTACAAGGAACCTTAACTACAATCTGCTCGTGAAGTTTAACAAGCTCTTCACCTTCTTTAATCATTCCTTCAAAGTCTGTAGAAAGAACCTCAGCACTAACATCGCCATCAACAAGCTCACAGATAGCCTTATAGTGATTAAGAATATTCTCTTCACCTTTAATACCCTCTTTTGCCATTAACGAAGGGTTTGTAGTAACTCCGTCAAGAACACCAAGATCATTTGCTTCTTTTATCTGCTCAAGATTGGCTGTGTCAATAAAAAACTTCATCTTTTTTATGTTTTAAATGTATGAATTGTAATTATATAATCTCTAATTATTAATACTTTATACAAATTTACTGCAAAAGTAATAAGTTTTTTTTATCTCAGAAACCATTATCATTAATTTGCCCGATATCGTACTATGAGTATATGTTTTCGTACAATTTCAATTTTCATAAATATTTATTAACTACTGACTTACAAAAACATAAGTTATTTGGTTTAAATTTTGAACGTTGTTAGACAAGCAAACGGGTGAGATTAATCACCAGCTTTTATAGTTATAAATTAAACAAAATTTTTATGGAAGTAACTATAACCATAATAATTGCAATAGTAGTTGTTCTTGCCGTAGGATACTGGATTGGATACCTTAAAGGAAAAAACGAAAGCCAGCTTAGTGCATTTCAGAAAGGATTCTTTAAAGGTTTACGCGAATCTGAAAACAGAGATGGGAGTAAATAGTAAATTATGGGTACAAAAAATGGGTAAGCTACTTGCATCGCACTGCTACAACCACCTACCCTTGCTACCTTCCGGTCCTGGGGGATTTCAGCAGGAGCTAGTCGTGCAAGACTTACCCGGGCACAAAAGTAGGAATTTTTTCTATTCCGCAAAAAAAAAAGCAATTTTTATTTAAAAAAAAATATCTTTGTTTTATCACTTTCAAAAAATAGTATTTATGGAAAAGAAGATGAGTTTTATGCAAGCCGTTCTTATAGGGGGACTTGTAACAGGTATAGGTGTTATTATGTTTTCGTTAATTGGCTATATCACCGATCTTATGTACGAACCTTGGTTTAGCTATTTAGCATACATTATTCTATTTGTTGGTATTGTTTATGGCTCAAAACTTGTAAGAGAGAAGTGCAACAATGGCTCTTTAAGCTATGCACAAGGATTAGGTGCAGGAACACTTATATCTGTTATAACAGGAATTTTATCCGGATTATTTACCATAATGCTCTTCAAAGTTATAGATCCAGATATTACTAATAGAATAATAGAGATTCAAACAGAAAAAATGCTTGAAAGAGGAATGGCTGAAGAACAAATAGAGATGGCTATGGAGATGAGTAAAAACTTTATGAATCCTGTATTAATGATGTTCTATGCTATAATAGGGCACTCTTTCTTTGGATTTATATTCTCTTTAATTACATCAGCAATAGTAAAAAAGGAACCAGTTGTTAATCTTTTTACAGAAACAGAAGAATAAAAATATATTTAATGACAGATATATCAGTTGTTGTACCTCTTTTAAACGAAGAGGAGTCATTGCCCGAGTTATGCGAATGGATAGCTCGGGTTATGAGTTTAAATAAGTATAGTTATCAGATTCTACTTATTGACGATGGTAGTACAGATAACTCTTGGAACGTTATAGAGGAGCTTGAGAAGAAAGACGAAAACATTTCAGGCATTAAGTTCAGAAGAAATTATGGCAAATCAGGAGCCCTGTTTGTAGGCTTTGAACGTGCCAAAGGAGATGTTGTTATAACTATGGATGCAGATCTTCAGGATAGCCCTGATGAGATACCTGAGTTGTACAATATGATTATGAAAGAGGGATACGATCTTGTTTCGGGTTGGAAGAAGAAGAGATACGATCCTATATCCAAGACATTGCCAAGTAAGTTCTTTAACCGCACTGCACGTGCAGTAACAGGTATAAAGCTACACGATTTTAACTGCGGATTAAAAGCGTATAAACGTGCAGTTATAAAGAATATTGAGGTATATGGCGAAATGCACAGATACATACCTGTTCTTGCTAAACAAGCAGGGTTTAAGAATATTGGCGAAAAAGTTGTTGAACACCGCGAGCGTAAATACGGAGTATCCAAATTCGGTATGGAGCGCTTTGTAAAAGGCTTTCTTGATCTGATGTCGGTAATATTTATTACAAAATGGGCAAAGAGACCAATGCACCTGTTTGGTGGTATTGGAACGCTTATGTTTATTTTTGGTTTTATTGCTGCCGGATATCTTGGTATTCACAAAATATATTGCGTTATAAGCAATATCCCTGCAAAATTAATTGTTGATTCTGCATACTTTTATATTGCTCTTGCTTCAATGATAATTGGTGCACAACTATTCATTGCAGGATTCCTTGCTGAGTTAGTATCCAGAAGTTCATCGTCGCGCAACGATTATAAGATTGAGAAGGAGATATAGTTATGTATCGTATTATTAAGGTTCTTTTAAAGATATTTCCCAGACCACTTTTAATTAAGATGAGCCTGATTGTACATAAATTTGTTGCCTTTTTTATGAGAGGCAACAAGGTTAGCTGCCCGATATGCGAAGGCAATTTCAGAAAATTTTTACCTTACGGATATGTAAAAAAGAGAGACAACGCATTATGTCCAGGATGTTTGTCACTTGAACGTCACAGATTATTATGGTTATTTCTGAAAGAACATACAAATTTTTTTAATGCCGAAGAACTTAAAGTTCTTCATATTGCACCTGAACAGTGTTTTATTGGCAGATTTAAAAAAATGAAGAATCTGGACTACACAACCGGCGATCTTGAATCGCCAATTGTTGATGTAAAGATGGATGTTTGCGATATACCTTTTGAAGATGAGGCTTTTGATGTTGTTATTTGCAATCATGTACTGGAACATGTTAACGACGATAATATAGCAATGCGAGAATTCTACAGGGTTATGAAGAATGACGGAATGGGGATTTTTCAGGTTCCTCTGAATATAAAATCAGAAACAACCGATGAAGACTCTACCATTACAGACAGAGCTGAACGAGAACGCAGATTTGGACAGTACGATCATGTTAGGTATTATGGAATGGATTATTTTGACAGACTTAAGTCAGTTGGTTTTACAATAAACAACAATGCTAAACAGTATCTGAGTAATATGTGTGTAAATGATCTGGAACGAAAAGGAATAATATTGGAAGATATATTACCTATAGTAAAAAAATAACTTTACTATAAACAAAACCAATTATCCGTTTTGTTATTTTAGCAAAACGGATGATTATTTTAAACTACTACAGAAAAACAAATTTAAAAAACAAAATACACTCAAAAGTATTACTTCTCATCCAAAAGTCTTTTAAGCAGAGCTATCTGCTCATCTTTATTTGCAATAATCTGATCTTTTAATTCAATTTGTTCGGTAAGCGAGTTTATCTTTTCCAGATGTATGTTCTCTTTATTATTACCATCTCTTCTTTTCTCATACTCTATCTGATTATCACTGGTTATATTGTTCTCTAACGTAGATCGTTTACCCGTCACAAGCCATCTGGCATCCAGATATGGAAACATATCAAGAAAACCCGACACAAATTTTAATGTTGGTAACTGGCGTCCATGAAATACATTGCTGATTGTAGGCGTACTACCTAAATCATTAAGAATCAAATCTTTTTGAGTAACATTCTTCTCTTTGCATATTTCAGATATGCGCTTACCAATATTCTTATACATAACAAATGCTATATAATATTACATTTAAATTTTGCGTTTTTAATAAAGTTTTCTTTACTTTACGCCCACTTATACGACACTAATGTAATACTTTACGTTTACTTTACAAATACTGAACAATGCTTACACAAGGTCAATTACAAAAACTTAAAGCAGAACTACCCCACGGATGGTCTGCAAGGTTAGCAGAAAGAACAGGATTCTCCCCAAATTATGTCAGTCTGGTATTAAAAGGCAAACATTTCAATATGGATATTGTTAACGAAGCTATCAAACTAAGAAACGAGTATAGAAAGACAAAAAAACGTCTGCAAAAAAAACTAAAATAACCCACAAACTAATGTCTGATAACACACCAGTAAACAACAACTTAAAAGATATTAACAATATCATTAATCAGGAACTACATAACGATACCAGAGCATACATAATGCTATCATCAATGTTTAATGATGATAAAAAACTAATGCTCAATGAATTTATCAGATGCAGATACAACAAACTACCTATAACCAATAATAAATTATCAACTTACAACAGACCAAAGACGTCACCACCAAAATGCAACAAAATAAACAAGTGTCCTAATTTTGGAATTGTTTGTCGCATACCATTTAACTTGTCACGCAAAGAGTATATTATATTAACATATCTATCAGAAAACAAAAGGATAAATCAAATAGCAACACTAATAAATTGCAGCAACAAAAACATAAATTCACACCTACATAATATTCAGAAAAAGCTATCTCTTACCGGAACGGATGATTTGATACTATATGCAAAGCGCTATAATTTATAGGTTTAGGGTTTCTAAATACTACGTGTTGTCCACTATTTTTTATAGCGCCGTTTAATCGGTGGGTGATTTAAATCAATCAGAGTGTCGTTTTTAGTTAACGACACTCTTCTTCTATACAGTACCATATTTACCGTATTGTATAATTTACAAGGCTGTTACAATACAAAATGTTTTACTTAAACATATATTTTATTAAATATGTTAGTTATTTTTGTAGAAAACAGAGGAGATATATATGAAGGTTTGTAGCCAGGCAGTAGCTAACGAGATAATTACACTTGCAGAACAGAATAATACAGATTTAAGCACACTTAAAATGCTTAAGTTGGTATATATCGTTCACGGATTCTCTCTGGCTCTCTTAAACAGAGGTATATTAAATAATAATTACGATCAAATTGAAGCATGGAAGTTTGGCCCGGTAATACCAAGCCTGTATCACGAATTCAAACACTTTGGTTCAGAACCTATACAAGACTTTAAATCAGTTTATATTGATTACGATTCTGAAGATTCAAAAACAGCAATACTTGCTGATAAAGATATAAAAGAGGTAACAGAACTTGTCTGGAAGATATTCGGTAATTTTTCAGCAAGAGATCTGGTATCTTTATTACACATGAATGGCACCCCATGGCAGAAGATATATCAGCGCGGAGAGAACAAATCAATTCCTGATTCGCTTACCAAAGAGTTTTATGATGTTTTTGCTAATAAGGTTGTAAGAAAGAATGACAGAGGATAACAATTACAACTTTGAAGCTCAGCTTTTTGATGCAGAAAGTATTATTGAAGCAAGCAAAGATAGTGTAGACGATATTCTTGCACGCCGTATTGAGAATAAAGGCAATTTACAAGATCAGGATGAACGTAAAAAGTACGCTATATACACATTCAGGCTTGTTGCTTTCTATGTATTCACAATACTACTTATAACAATTTCATGCGGTATGGAATGGCTTAAACTGAGCGACACAGTGATCCTTGCTCTGCTTGGTGGTTCATTAGCACAAATAATAGGACTATTTGCTTTTGTAATGAAGTACCTGTTCCCAAACAAAGGATACAAAAACGATAATAACTCAAATAGCGAATCGTAACCAGAAATACTTAATCATACAAAGAGCCCCGTAATCATAGATAAAACAAAAAACGGGGCAATAACAATTTGCTCCGTTTTTAACCAACAATCAACTATGTATAAAAAAAAACGTCTTCTTAAATTAAGAAGACGTTAAGAATATCGTATTTGTAACTAATTACAAAGAGTTAACTTTTAATGTCAAACTCGACTTAAGGTTTGATGCTTTATTCTTGTGAATAACATTGATTTTAGCCAACTTATCCAACATGCTAGCAACCTTAGGCAGCATCTCTAAAGCCTCAGCCTTATCAGTAAGCTCTCTAAGCTTCTTAATAGCATTACGAGTTGTTCTTGCATAATATTTATTGTGCAATCTTCTCTTCTCGCTCTGTCTGATTCTCTTAATAGATGATTTGTGATTTGCCATTGTAATAGTGATTAAAAAAAGTAGTCCGTAGGGGATTCGAACCCCTGCTACCAGGATGAAAACCTGGCGTCCTAACCCCTAGACGAACGGACCAAAATTCTTGTTTGCTAGTGAGGTTATTTCCTCATTGCGGTTGCAAAGGTAAATCATTTTTTGTCACCACCAAATCTTTTTAAGAAAAAAATTAATAAAAAATTCACCCCGCTACACCAGTGTTTTCGCAAGTTCCTTAATATCAACTCCTGAAAAGTTCCCGGAACTCATCAATAAAAAAACACATTTTTTATTTTTTTCTGATTTCAATTTCTCAACCATCATATTTCTATCAGAAAAAACCTGAAGATCTTTCCTGCCAAATGCATTAAAAACATCTTCTGTCGAGATATTTTTCAATTTTTTATGCTTTACCGTCTCTGGATTAAAAAAAACAACAGCATCATCGGCTACATTCATTGTTTTGTTATACTGATTCAGAAACTCATGATTTAACGAACTAAATGTATGCAACTCCATACATGCTACTACCCGGTGGTCTTTATACTGATTTTTTACAGCCTCAACTGTTGCCTTTAATTTAGATGGAGAGTGAGCAAAATCATAATACACAACCCTGTCTCCACTATCTTCAAGTTTCTGAAGCCTTCTTGCAGCTCCCTCAAATCGCTGCATAGATCTGTAAAACTCACCAGAATTTATCCCAAGACTGAAACATATTTGTGCTGCCCCCTCCATATTCTGAAGATTATGCTCACCAAATATCTTAAGTTGATATCTCTCGCCTTCAATATCAACAATAGTAACTCCATTTTCAATAATATACTCAGGTGTATCATATGGTATATCTGATATATCATTACGAGTGCTGTTCAAAACCATTTTTTTGAGGTTATCATCGTTCTTATACCATATAAGTATACCATCATCCTCTATCTTCTTTATAAACTCTTCAAACTGCCTTTTATATATCTCAAATGTTGGAAACACATTAATATGATCCCATGCAATACCTGTTATCAGGGCAATATGTGGATTATACAGATGAAATTTTGGTCGTTTATCTATTGGTGACGATAAATACTCATCACCTTCAAAAACAGCAATATCAGCATTATCAGATAATTTGACCATTGTATCAAATCCATCAATCTGTGAACCAACCATATAATCAAAATTATACTGAAGATCCTTAAGCACATGCATAACCATAGCTGTTGTAGTGGTTTTGCCATGGCTTCCGCCAATTACAATTCGCTTTTTATTCTTTGTCTGTTCATACAAAAACTCCGGATAAGAGTATATAGTAACCCCCAACTCCTTAGCTTTTATAAGTTCAGGATTATCAATACGTGCATGCATTCCCAATATAACTGCATCAATCTCTTTATTTATCTTATCCGGAAACCACCCAAACTGCTCCGGTAAAATACCATGATGTTTCAATCTCCCTCTAGATGGTTCAAATATCTCATCATCAGATCCTGTTACTAAATACCCTTTTTTATGTAGTGCTATTGCCAGGTTGTGCATTGCAGCCCCTCCTATAGCAATAAAATGAACTCTTTTACGCATTATTTCTGTATGAAACTATTTATACTGATGATAAATTTACCAATTGTTTGATTATAATGCTCAATTTATACATCTCTAATTTATGGTTTTGCATTTTTTAATAATAAAATGAGCTATTTTTGGTGCCATTAACCATATATAATTTAAAAATCAATATAGTGGTTAGTTTTGTTTATTAATAAATTACAAAGATGAGGCTAAACATGAGCAAAGACTTTTCTTACAACGGAGATGATTGTAAATGCTAAGTTCCATCTGGCTACTAAAAAACAAATTATAAACATATGAAGTTACACTCTTTTAAGATTACTGATTATAAAGTAGATGGAGGACCTATGTTTGGCGTTGTTCCTAAGGCAATATGGAGCAGAAGATACCCGGCAGACGATAAAAATCTATGCAACTGTTCTATCAGAGCTCTTGTTATTATTGACGGCGACAGAAAGGTACTTGTTGATACAGGATATGGTGATAAACAGGACGAAAGATTCTTTAAACATCTTCATCTTAGTGGAGGAAAAGGACTTATAGGTGGACTTGACGATTGCAATTTAAAACCTGAGGATATTACAGACGTTATTCTTACTCACCTGCATTCTGACCACTGTGGAGGAGCAATAAAAAACGGAGAGAATGGTTACGAAACTGTATTTAAAAATGCAAAATACTGGGTTAGTCGCGAACAGTGGGAATGGGCAATAAATCCTAATAAAAGAGAAGCTGACGCTTATCTTAGCGAGAACCTTCTACCACTAAGAGATTCTGGTCAGCTAAGTTTTATATCTGATAAAGGCGAAATTACACCAAATATAAAGGTTAAGCTCTTTAACGGACATACAATGGGACAAGTAATACCATATGTAAATTATAATGGAAGAACAGTAGTTTTTGTAGCTGATCTTATACCTACCTCGGCAAATGTACCTTTAAAATACAATGCTGCATATGATGTTTTTCCTATGGAACAGCTTAAAGAGAAAGAGAGCTTTCTGAACAGTGCTGTTGAAAACAACTATATTATATTCTTTCAGCACGATTACAGTGTAGAATGTTGTACACTTGCCAATACAGATAGAGGAATAGTAATAAAAGATACGTTTACTGTGTCAGAAATAGAAAAAATGATACCCACTCAAGTATAAAAGGACCAAATAGTATTACAAAAGATATTATAGATACCAGAGCATCTGTTCTCTTAATGAGCAGTGCTCTTTTTTTATTATATAAAAAAATTGTAGTAAGCCTTAAAAACAACTGTAGTAAAAGAAAACCAAAAAGCGACAGTGCATTATTGTTAAGAGTATGTGCGGTATTAAAATCTCCGTTAAGTATCAAAGAGAACGCGCGTGACATACCACATGATGGGCACTCAACACCAAAATTCTCAACATACATACAACTAAGGCTATAGCCATTTCTTATTGTACTGTATATAGCCGAATAACCTATAATGCATATTATAACAAATGCAAAACAGAGGCTAATCCACTGATAAAACGATAATTTCTTTAACCAGGACACTACTCAATATCTGTCTTTATCTTTATGGTATCCTCTCCTCCGGTTATAACAATTACTTTCTGCTTTTCGCTGTCTGATATAGCTTTATCCCTAACTCTTTTTGCTGTTTTCTTTGCTACTCTTTTTATGATTTTTGTTGTAGACGAATCTATAAGATTGTTATCTTCAAGGTTTTTCAACTCCTCTTCAAGATCTTTAAGAGCTTCTTCCATATCTTCATCCATCTCCTCTTTCTCATCAGATGTAACTACCTCGAATTTAAATTCGCCTCCATTACGCTCTTTAATCTTTTCAAATTTCTCCTCAAAGAATACAGATGCTCCAGCAACAGATAACCATACCAGGGCTATTACTGTTGCCACAACTGATATAACAAGCGAAGCAATACCTATATTTTTATTTCCATTTAATCGTTTTGCCTGATTAAGCGATAATATACTTAATACAATAGCAACAACACCCGGAAATATTGCAGCAAAGCCAAGACAAGTAAATGACAGGAACAGAGCCACACCGCCAAATACAATTGCTATTATACCCAACGTTCGCCCTGCATTAGTATATTGTTGTTGATTTATCATACAATCTTTTTTACTATAGATTAATACAAGGATATAAAAGTTTAACGATAAGGCAAAATTATTGCAGATAAAAAAAGGAGCAACCGTTAATATGATTGCTCCTTTGTATATATTATAATATAACTTGTTGTTTAGCTATACTGCTCTAATAAAAGTTCCATTATTTTAACACCTGCAAGCGATACGTTTGTTCCTGGTCCGAAGATAGCGGCAACACCACTATTGTAAAGGAACTCATAGTCCTGATGAGGAATAACTCCTCCGGCAATTACAAGAATATCCTCACGACCAAGTTTCTTAAGCTCTGCAATAACTGATGGTACAAGAGTTTTGTGACCTGCTGCAAGACTTGATACTCCCATTACGTGAACATCATTCTCTACAGCCTGCTTAGCAGCCTCTTCCGGTGTCTGGAAAAGTGGTCCCATATCAACATCAAATCCTATATCAGCATAACCTGTTGATACTACTTTTGCTCCACGGTCGTGTCCGTCCTGACCCATCTTAGCGATCATGATACGTGGCTGACGACCCTCTTTCTTAGCAAACTCCTCAACAAGACCCTTAGCCTTATCGAAAGTCTCATCACCTTTAGTTTCTGAAGAATACACGCCTGAAATAGTTCTGATTACTGCTTTATATCTACCAACAATTTTCTCACAAGCATCTGAGATTTCGCCAAGCGATGCACGTTTCTGTGCAGCATCAACAGCAAGTTCAAGAAGGTTACCCTTACCTGTTTCAACTGCTTTTGTAATTGCTGCAAGTGCTGCTTGTACCTCTTCCTCATTACGATTTGCACGAAGATCCTCAAGACGCTTAATCTGAGCCTCACGTACTGCTGTATTATCTACATCAAGAATCTCCAGCGGATCTTCTTTCTCTAGTCTGTATTTGTTTACACCTACAATTGTATCGCGATTTGAGTCAATTCTAGCCTGCTTACGTGCAGCAGCCTCCTCAATACGCATCTTAGGTATACCTGTTTCAATAGCTTTAGCCATACCTCCAAGGCTCTCAACCTCTTCAATAAGTGCCCATGCTTTCTCAACAAGCTCCTCAGTAAGTTTCTCTACATAATACGATCCTGCCCATGGGTCAATAGAACGACATGTTTGAGTCTCCTCCTGAATAAATATCTGTGTATTACGAGCAATACGTGCAGAGAAATCTGTAGGAAGTGCAATAGCCTCATCAAGTGCGTTAGTATGTAACGACTGTGTATGACCAAGTGTTGCAGCCATAGCCTCAACACATGTACGTCCAACATTATTAAACGGATCCTGCTCTGTAAGTGACCAACCTGAAGTTTGTGAGTGAGTACGCAATGCAAGCGACTTAGGATTCTTAGGATTAAATTTCTTAACAATCTTAGCCCAAAGCATACGTCCGGCACGCATCTTAGCAATCTCCATAAAGTGGTTCATACCAATAGCCCAGAAGAAAGAAAGACGTGGTGCAAATGCATCAATATCGATACCTGCTGCAACCCCGGCCTTAAGGTACTCAAGACCATCGGCAAGTGTATAAGCTAGCTCAATATCTGCTGTAGCTCCTGCTTCCTGCATGTGGTAACCTGAGATAGAGATAGAGTTAAACTTAGGCATCTTCTGCGATGTATACTCAAAGATATCAGCAATAACCTTCATTGAGAACTCTGGTGGGTAGATGTATGTGTTACGCACCATGAACTCCTTAAGGATATCGTTCTGAATTGTACCTGACAACTGCTCAAGTGTACATCCTTGCTCAAGACCTGCTACAATATAGAAAGCAAGAACCGGAAGTACCGCACCGTTCATTGTCATAGATACTGACATCTTATCCAAAGGTATCTGATCAAATAAGATCTTCATATCAAGTATAGAGTCTACTGCTACACCGGCTTTTCCAACATCACCAACAACACGTTTGTGATCTGAATCGTAACCACGGTGTGTAGCAAGGTCAAATGCAATAGAAAGACCTTTCTGCCCTGCAGCAAGGTTTCTTCTATAGAATGCGTTTGACTCTTCTGCTGTAGAGAATCCTGCATACTGACGAATTGTCCAAGGACGCAAAGGATACATAGCAGAATACGGACCGCGCAAGAATGGCGCTAATCCTGAAGCATAGTTAAGGTGCTCCATCCCTTCAAGATCGGCTTTTGTAAAAGCACTTTTAACAGGTATCTGCTCAGGAGTCATCCAGTTAGCTGAGATATTATTCTCCTTCTCCCATTCCTGAGAAGTCTTTTCTGACTTTACCTGCGATGAAATATCTATATCTTTATAATTTGGTTTCATCTCTTTCTGTTTTTGATTTTCGACAATCGAAAAGATTAATGTTATTATTTAGTATCAGATATCTGTTATTAAATCTCTAATAGTGACTGGTAACGCTTAAGCTCTTCCAGAACATTAGTTTTAACATTAATAAAGTTTCCAATACCGTTGTTTTTAAGCTCTTCTGCACAAGCAGGAGCTCCTGCAACAACAAGAATAGCCTGATCTTTAAGAAGATCTAATGCAGCCGGAGCGTACTCAGCATACTCGTCATCTGAACTACAAATAACAACTATATCTGCATTGGCACCCTTAGCAGCTTCAACACCCTCTTCAACTGTTGCGAAACCATTATTATCAATAACCTCAAATCCTGCACATGCAAAGAAGTTACATGCAAATTGTGCACGAGCCTTACGCATAGCAAGGTTACCAATAGTTAACATAAACACTTTAGGACGCTTTGCCAGAAGATCTGTCTTATAACGCATCTCCTCAAACGCCTGTGCTCCACGGTAGATTGTTAATGGCTCAGCCACTTTAATCTCTGCATCAAGTGTAAATGGTTTAAATACATCAGTATCTATCTCATCCAGTTTCTCATTAAAGTTAGGGAACTGGTTTGTACCTAACATAATCTCTTTTCTTCTTGCAATATTCATATCACGCTTCTGAGCCATCTCTTTAATCTGCGCCTGAATATCACCAGCAATAAATGATTTAAGGAATCCACCCTTCTCATCAATCTCAAGGAATATACTCCATGCCTCTTTAATAATTGACTGTGTAAGTTCCTCAATATAATATGATCCTCCTGCCGGATCTGCAATCTTATCAAAATACGACTCCTCTTTCAACAGAATCTGCTGGTTACGTGCAATACGCTCAGAGAACTCTGTTGGCTCAGCAAATGCCATATCATAAGGCTGTACAGTAAATGAGTTAACACCACCAATTGATGCCGACATAGCCTCAGTTTGTGTACGTAGCATATTCACATGTGCATCGTATACTGTTTTGTTCCATAACGATGTCTCTGCATGCACGTTCATCTTTGCAGCCTCTTTATCTTCGCATCCGTTTGCAGTAACAATCTTACTCCATAGGTAACGTCCTGCACGGAATTTAGCTATCTCCATAAAATAGCTTGATCCAACAGCAAAGTTAAAACGGATATTCTTAGCTGCCTCTTCAACACTAATACCCTTTTCTGCAAGTACAGCAAGATAATCAGCTCCAACAGCTAATGAGTATGCAAGTTCCTGAACAACATTTGCACCTGCATTATTAAAGTAACGTCCGTTTACAGATGCAACTCTCATGTTCGGAAGATCAACGTTAGCTTTTACAGCCTCTGCAAATGCATTAAATCCTTCCTCAACAGTTACACATAAACCGCCTTTAATTGTAATATTTCCAATAGGGTCAACATTTACCGATCCGCTAAGTGCGTCAAATGCAACACCTTTATCTTTTGCAATCTCTTTGATAATATTTACTACCTCTAAATTCTTTCCGGCAGCCGAAATATTAATCTCAACACAATCTAAATGAATCTCATTAAAAAGAGTCTCAATATTAGCCTTGTTAATCTCAAGAGAAGAATCGATATTGAATCCTAATGAGTCTGCACCACGGTTTAATACGTCAAGTGCTTTCTTGTTAGCATCTTCAAAATCTTTTACATCAATATCCTGACGAATTAACCAGGTATTATTGTCCTTCTTATTTCCTCTTACATAAGGAAACTCACCAGGCAGGTTATCCATATAAGTGATACCCTCCAGGTTCTCACTACGATAGTATGGTTGAACCTTAAACCCCTCATTTGGTTTCCAAACGAGCTTTCTGTCATAATCCGCCCCTTTTAAGTCGGTACGAATCTTCGCATCCCACTCTTCGGTCGACACCGGAGGGAATTCGCTTAATAGCTTTCTGTCTTTATTATCTGCCATAACTTAGACTGTTAATAATTAAATTTGGGCAACAAAGTTACAAAAAAAACATCCTTTGGTACTGCTTATTAGCATATGAAGGATGTAGTTTTACATGTTTAACTTATGTTTTATAGCATTTAAGTTGCTCTTGATATCAAATTATCACCATTTTCAGCATAATTATCAAAAAATAATATTCTTCGTCGGTTTATCACAAAACATTAAAAGCAAAATGAAATATCACTATTTCATTCAGTTAGCAATACAAATACGTTATTAATAAGGCAAATATCATGTCCAAAAAACATAACCTACATCTCATAAATTATATATTAAAATAGTATTCAGTTTGAGTATAGCTATATAAAAAAACAACAGATTACTTAATACGTTAATCTGTTGTTCTCTTTTATACTAATATGAACAATTTACTACTCAACAGCCTCCTCTTCTGTTTTACCATTCTGTCTCTCTATTTCAGCCTCTCTTTTCAGAATGTTTGTGTAGGTTGCATCTATTATTGGTGTTCTGTCATAATACATAAACCAGTGATCAATCTTTTTATTCTCATCAAAATGGAATACATAGTTACTACGTATATAAAACTCTTTTCCGCTATAATTATACTTTACACTACAGTATACCACAACCAACGGTCCTGTAAGATGGCTATAATTTAAAGGCTTAAGTGCATTTACAGGGATAAATACCACCTCTTCAAAACCAAGGCTCTTAATTCCTGACGACTGGCTCCAGTCTTTATAAAACTTAACCATATTATCCTTACCTTCAATTATGGTTCTTGTTTTTGGTCCACCATCAGGAAAATAGATAGTTACATCTTCTGAAAAACTCTCGCCCCATTTATCAAAATCGAAACTTTGCAGATTTACCAGAGTTGTACGAGCCAACTTAGAGTATTCTATATTAGCTATAGCAAAATACTCCTCCATGTTAGGTCCGTTTTTCTCTTTATTAATCATATCAGAACATCCTGTAAACAGTATGGCTCCTAATGAAATTACAGTGACTAGTTGAAGAACTCTTTTCATACTTATTGGTTTTAGTTTTAACTTAATATTAATATCAGTAATAGCTTGCTTTTGCACTCCGTATAACAGATTTATACCAGTACCAACAGGCACTACAATTTATTTTCATGCATTAATTGCATATTTAAAATACTAAAACTTAATAAGTAAGTCAAGTTATCATAAAAAAAACATTACTTTATCGGTTAATAAATAGCTACATAAACTACTACTTCCCCATAGCCCCTAACATCTTTCTTGCATCAACCCACTCATCAAACTGCTCTGGTGTAACTAAACCAGACTTTATTGCAGCCTCTCTTAATGTTAATCCACTCTCATGAGCACTCTTAGCTATCTTTGCAGCATTCTCGTATCCAATATGAGGATTCAGCGAGGTAACAAGCATTAGTGAATTATTGACATGTTGCTCTATCACCTTCAGGTTTGGTTCAATTCCAACAGCAAGTCTGTCGTTAAATGATTGTACAGAGTCGGCAAGAATATTTGCACTCTGAAGGAAGTTATATATAATAACAGGCTTATATACATTAAGCTCAAAATGCCCGCTTGATGCTGCTACAGCAATAGTCATATCATTGCCTATTATCTGAGTACAGACCATAGTGAGAGCCTCTATCTGTGTTGGATTAATCTTACCAGGCATAATAGATGATCCCGGTTCGTTTGCAGGAATTATAAGTTCTCCAATACCACTTCGCGGTCCCGATGACATTAACCTTATATCGTTCCCTATCTTAATAAGACTTGCAGCAGCAGTTTTCAGTGCTCCGTGCGCCTCAATCATTGCATCATGAGCAGCAATACCCTCAAACTTATTCTCTGCACTAAAAAATGGATGGCCAGATAACTGTGCAATATTCTCTGCTACCTTAATATCATATCCTAACGGAGTATTTATTCCTGTTCCAACAGCTGTACCTCCCAAAACCAAACCTGCAAGATGCAATAAAGCATTCTCCATTGCATGTATACTGTGCTCAAGCTGGGTTACATACCCGGAGAACTCCTGTCCCAGTGTAAGAGGTGTGGCATCCATCCAATGAGTACGCCCCATCTTTACAATATCCTTAAACTCTTCAGATTTCTTTTTCAGTGTATCTTTCAGGTTTGTAATTGCAGGTATTGTTCGTTCAACAAACGTTGCATACGCTGCAATATGCATTGCTGTAGGAAAGGTATCATTGCTCGATTGAGACTTATTAACATCGTCGTTAGGATGTAAAAACTTCTCTTTATCTGTTAATTTGCCACCATTAATTACATGACCTCTGTTGGCTATAACCTCATTAAGATTCATATTAGTCTGTGTTCCTGACCCTGTTTGCCATACAGCAAGCGGAAACTGATCTGTAAGCTCACAGCCCAGAATCTCATCACACACCTTTACTATAAGGTCACACTTCTTCTCGGTCAATACATCAAGCTGAAAGTTGGTTATGGCTGCCGCTTTCTTAAGCAATGCATACGATCTTATTACCGATTCCGGCATCTTCTCTTCACCTATAGGAAAATTCTCTAACGATCGTTGAGTCTGGGCTCCCCAATATTTATTTTCAGGTACCTGTACCTCCCCAAGTGTATCGTGTTCTGTTCTAAATTTAGTGTACACATCTTGTACACAGCGTGTGGTTATTCTTTGTGACATATTCCTGTTTTTGTGTAATACAACAACTAACCACTGTTTTAGTTTACTTTTAGCTTAACAGGTTAATAGTTTACAAAAAAGATACAAATGTTGTAACCTAAACATATTTACAGAGTATGAGTAATTGTATTTTATAAACATCTGTGAATTTTGGTTATGGCGTATAAAGAGAAAAGTACAATAAAAAGTTGGGCTAAAGAAGACAGACCCAGAGAGCGTTTTATGTTAAACGGTGTAAAGAGTCTTACTAACTCAGAGTTAATAGCAATATTACTTAGGTCAGGCACAAAAGAGAGTTCCGCTGTTGATCTGTCAAAAAAGTTACTTGACTTAGCAAATAACAATCTGAATAGTTTAGGTAAACTGGATATTCATGACTTTACAAACATAAAGGGCATTGGCGAAACTAAAGCAATAACGCTAATGTCGGCTCTCGAAATTGGCAGACGAAGAAAAGCTGAGATGCCGGAAGAAAAACTAACTATAAAAGATAGTAAGTCAATGTATAATATTGTTTCACCTCTTTTATCTGATCTTAAACACGAAGAGTTTTGGGCAGTACACCTTAACAGAGCAAACAGAGTTGTATCTAAACAACGTGTTAGCCAGGGTGCTGTTTCCGGAACAATTGTAGATATAAGGTTAATATTAAAACAGGCAATTAATATGTTATCATCCAGTATAATTATATGCCATAATCATCCATCAGGTAATCTGGAACCAAGCAAACCTGACTCAGAACTTACCAAAAAGATAAAAAGAGCATGTTCTTATTTCGATATTCAACTTCTTGACCACATAATTGTGGGTGATAATCAATATTACAGCTTTGCAGACAACGGTATTTTGTAAAACAGAAAATATCTTAATAACTTGCGCCGAATTAAATAATATTTGCAATGACAATTGTTAATCTAGGTGAAGGTAATACCCTGTTAAACAGATTTATCTCTGAACTAAGAGATAAAAGCATACAAAAAGACAGCATGCGTTTCAGACGTAATCTGGAGAGATGTGGCGAGATTTTTGCATATGAGATAAGTAAAAAGCTTACATATGATAAAAATTCTGTAGAGACTCCGTTAGGAATATCAGAAATGATGTTGCCTGCTGAGAAGCCTGTTATTGGAACAATATTAAGAGCAGGATTACCTCTTCATCAGGGTATTCTGAACTATTACGATAATGCCGATAATGCGTTTATAACTGCATTCAGAAAATATCATAAAGATGGTAGTTTCACAATACAGTTTGACCATATATCGTCACCATCAATAGATGATAGAACATTAATACTATCTGACCCAATGCTTGCTTCCGGAGGATCAATGGTTCTTTCATACAAAGCAATGCTTGATCATGGTCAGCCAAAACATACGCACATTGTATCAATAATTGCCTCAAAAGCAGGTGTTGAGTATGTACAGAAGCATCTTAACCTTAAAAATATTACTTTGTGGGTTGGTGCTATTGATGAGGAACTAACTGCTAAGTCGTATATTGCACCAGGACTTGGTGATGCCGGAGATCTTGCATTTGGTTCTAAACTTTAAAAATTATTTATGATAAAATACCTGTTAGTTCTTTTACTTAGTTCTGTAAAGTTTGCCTTAACATTTCCGTTGGCAGTATTAGAGTATCACTTCTCTTTTTGGGAAGCTGTAGTTATATGTAATGTAGGAGCTATTGCAGGTATTATCTTCTTTTCGCAATTATCTAAATATATGGTTGATTTTTATCGATTCATGAAAAGAAGATATCTATCTAATATATCATTAATTAACTTTCCGGAAAGAAAGTACAATACTAAGAAAAAACGTAAACTTATTAAGTTTAAGAAATCGTATGGATTCTGGGGTATTGTACTTTTTACTCCTCTTTTTATATCAACACCTATAGGTACTTTTCTTATTGTTAGATACTTCAAAACTCAAAGATACGCACTATTAGCTCTGTTTGCATCTCATGTTGCATGGTCTATTGCATATGCGTCAATATTCAGCTTTGCAGACCAATCTCTTTTCAGTTAATTACAACTATAAAGTAAGGTGAGGTATTTTAGGTTTATTATACCTTTTTTACAAGAGACTTATCTTCGCATATATCAGTAAGTTCCTTTATACTTTTATTAAGTAGCGGGTGTATATAATCTGGTATTAATTCATTTAACGGCATCATTGTAAATCTGCGCTTATGCAGCATTTTGTGCGGAATTGTTAATCGTTCTGTATCAAACATAATACTATCATAAAACAGTATATCAATATCAATTGTACGTTCAGAATATTGACTTTTTTTACGCACTCGTCCAAGTTCTCTCTCAATACTTTGTGTTATATCAAGTAGTTCTATAGGTTCCATATCAACAGACACTTCAAGCACACTATTCAGAAAGTTCTGATCATGCGTAAATCCCCATGGTTCAGATTCATAAAGCGATGACTCTTTAGTTATATCTCCTGCTTTTTTCTGTATCATCTCTTTGGCCTCACTAAAATATTTACGCGTGTTACCAATATTTCCTCCCAATAATAAATAAACCGTCATATGTTTTAATTGTCTAAGGTATTGTTTATATTGAACTAAAATAGATTATTTTTTATGTAAAACATTAAAAAAAATTCTATTTTTGATATTAATTAACAAAGATACTAATCCTTTAATTTTGAAATATATGAAAAGTTTCTTAAAGTATACCTTAGCCTCAATAGTAGGGGTATTTATAGGTTTCACAATTATCTTCCTTATTTCACTGGGAATAATTGGTTCCATAGCTTCTATGGGAGAAAAAGAGGTTACAGTAAAGAGCAAGTCTGTACTTGTTGTAAACCTAAATCAGATGATCGAAGATCGTGCCTCAGACAATCCTTTCGACGGGTTTAGTCCACTATCGTTCTCTTCTTCTAAAAAACTTGGTTTAAACTCAATACTTAAGAGCATTGAGAAAGCAAAGAGAGATGAGAGAATAAAAGGTATATATCTGCAATCTTCTGTTCCACCAATTGGTATGGCTCATGCTCAGGAGATAAGAGCAGCTCTTAAAGATTTTAAAGAGTCTGGTAAATTTATTGTTGCACATGGTAACTACTACTCACAAAAAGGTTACTATATGGCATCTGTTGCTGATAAGGTTTACTTAACACCAACAGGAAGTGTAGATTTTAAAGGTCTTGCAACGTATGTTCAGTTCCTTAAAGGTTCACTTAAAAAACTTGGTATTAAACCAGAGATTATCCGCCATGGTAAATTTAAGGCTGCAATTGAGCCGCTTATTCTTGATAAGATGAGTGACGCTAATAGAGAGCAGAACCTTACATACATTACATCTATCTGGAAGGTAATTATTACTGAGATAGCAGAGAGTAGAGGAATGTCTGTTAAAGAGATTGATGCTATTGCAGATAACCTTAACATCAGAGATGATAAGACAGCTGTAAAGTATAAGTTTATTGATGAACTTAAACACAAAATTGATGTAGTTAACGAGCTTAAAGGCATGTGCGATATCAAAGAATCAAAAGATTTGAGATCAATTGGTATTGCAGATTACAGCAAAGCTTACGTTAAGAAAAAAGATTCTAAAGGTATTGCGAAAGATAAGATTGCAGTAATCTACGCACAAGGATCTGTTGTTGATTCAGAAGGTGATACATACTCTATTGGACACACAAATATACCTGATGCTATTAACAAAGCTGCTAAAGACTCAACAATTAAGGCAATTGTACTAAGAGTTAACTCTGGTGGAGGTAGTGCACTTACAAGTGAGATTATCTGGAACGAGGTAGAGAAAGCAAGAAAAATTAAGCCTGTTGTTGCATCAATGGGTAACTACGCTGCTTCTGGTGGATATTACATTCTTTGTAATACCGACAGAATTTTTGCAGAGGCAAATACTCTTACAGGATCAATTGGTGTTTTCGGAGTTATTATGACTGGTAAAGAGCTAATAAACGGAACATTAGGCATTACATTTGATGGTGTTAAGACGAACAAACATGCTGATTTTGGTGGTGCTGCTATGCCATTCCCACTTCTTGGAGCTATAGCATCAAGAGAGCTTACTCAAGAGGAAAGAAATATTATTCAGAAGGGTGTTGAGGATGTATACGATGTATTTATCTCGCATGTTGCTGAAGGAAGAGGAATGACAAAAGAGGCTGTTGATAAGATTGGTCAGGGACGTATCTGGAGTGGAACAAATGCTCTTGAAATAGGTCTTGTTGATGAGCTTGGCGGACTAAATGATGCAATTGCGTATGCTAAAGATAAGGCTGGTATTGAAAACTACAGACTTGTTGAGTATCCAAAAATTAAGGATCCTATTGAAGAGTTCATTAAGAACTTCTCTACTGAGGCAAAAGCAGAGATGCTTAAGTCTGAGCTTGGTTCAAACTACAATATGTACATGAACTACAAGAAGGCTATGGAGATGTCTGGAATACAAGCCAGAGTACCTTATAAGATTGAGATATACTAATATTATCTTATATATTAAGTTCAGAGGATGTCGGTAAACGACATCCTCTTTTTTATTGAAAATTTTCGCAAATAATCATTGAAATGTAAAATTTTGAATCTATGTTTGCTGTTTGAAACAGACTTTTTATTAAAAAAGGTAGTAAAAAACGTACAAACAAACCTATATATATGTACAGTACATTCTGTTTACTACTAAACTTTTTATTATCAATATATTGATTAAGTCATATCGGTTTCATATATTTATTAGTACAAATAACAAAGACAGAACATCTGATACTAAGTTGCAGCAATTTACAGGTGCAATAATCAGACGAAAAACTTTAATAATGCAGGATTATTGACATGAAGTTTCTACGTTTATTACTTTTTCCGTTGGCGCCCATATATGGACTTGTAGTATATATAAGGAACATTATGTTTAATACAGGCTTTCTTAAGAGTACAGAATTTGATCTGCCAATAATTTGTATTGGGAATCTGTCTACCGGAGGTACAGGTAAAACTCCGCATACAGAATATCTTATAAAGCTTTTAAGCAACCAATATAATGTTGCTGTATTAAGCAGAGGATACAGACGCAAAACAAAAGATTTCAGAATTGCATCATCAAGATCGTCGGCATTTGAAATTGGAGATGAGCCAAGACAGATGAAGCAGAAGTTCTCATATGTAACAATTGCTGTAGACGGAGACAGATGCAACGGAGTAAGGAATATTCTGAACCGGAGACCAAATACCGAAGTAATATTACTTGACGATGCCTTTCAACACAGATATATACAGGCGGATATCTCTATTTTATTAACAGATTACAATAATCTGTATACAAAAGATTATCTGTTACCTGTAGGTAATCTAAGAGAGAGCAGAGCCGGAATGAAACGTGCACGCTTTATAGTTATTACAAAATGTCCGCCAAATATCACGGCTTTTCAGAGACGACAGATTACGAATAGCGTAAAACTAAAAAAACATCAACAGATATTCTTTACATCATACAAGTATAAGAATCTGGTAAATATAAAAGATCAGTCACTAGAGATTGATCCTCTTAAAATTATAGATGAGAGAACCGGAGTACTACTAGTAACAGGTATTGCAAATCCAAAACCTTTAAAGCAGTACCTAAGAAACTTTACTCCAATGATTAAGCATCTTGCTTTCTCTGATCATCATATGTTCTCTGCACGCGATATTGAGAACATTACCAATGCTTTTAGCAGCATAAAACAGAATAGAAAATTTATAATTACAACCGAAAAGGATGCACAAAGGCTCTCAAAAATTATGAAAGCCTCACATGAGTATATATACTACCTTCCTATAGAGGTTGTTTTTATTGACGATAACGAAGAATTGTTTAATAATCAAATAATAAAACATGTTAGCTCGAATAGAAAGTACAGCACAGTTTATAAAGGAGAATACGGGATTTGATCCGGAAGTAGGGATAATTCTGGGAACCGGATTAGGTGGATTGGTTAATGAGATTGACATCAAACACGAGTTACAATACGAAAAGATACCTAACTTTCCTGTATCAACAGTTGAAGGACACAGCGGAAGATTAATATTTGGATACCTTGGAGGTAAAAAAGTTGTTGCAATGCAAGGACGTTTTCACTACTACGAGGGTTACGATATGAAAGAGGTTACATTCCCTGTAAGAGTTCTTAAGTATCTGGGTGTTAAAAACCTGTTTGTATCAAATGCAAGTGGTGGAGTTAACCCTGATTTTGAGATTGGTGACCTTATGGTTATTGATGATCACATTAACTTCTTCCCTGAGCACCCGCTAAGAGGTAGAAACATTAAAGAGCTAGGAACTCGTTTCCCTGACATGAGCGATGCTTATTGCGAATCGCACATTGAGAAAGCTTTTGAGATAGGTAAAGAACTTGGATACAAGCTTCAGAGAGGTATATATGCAGGTACTTCAGGTCCTACTTTTGAGACTCCTGCTGAGTATAAGTTCTTCCATATTGCAGGTGCCGATGCAGTAGGTATGTCTACAGTACCAGAGGTTATTGTTGCAAGACACATGAAACTTCCTGTATTTGCAATCTCAATTATTACAGATCTGGGTGTTCCAGGAAAAATTGTTCAGGTTACACACGAAGAGGTTCAAGAGGTTGCAGCAAAAGCAGAAGAGAAGATGACTGCTATTATGTCAAAACTTATTGAGAGAATCTAATAATTATTAGATATACAATATTACAAAGACTGTTGTAGGATAACCACAACAGTCTTTTTTTATCTTACCGGATATACTACCAGAAAAGGGATATTAACAACCTTTCGGCTTCCGTTCTCATCAAATAACTTAAAGTGAAAGAAATATATTCCCGATTTCACTCTCGACATATCATCAGCAACTCCATTCCAATAAAGGTTTCCCGATTCAGATAACGTAACTCCATCAAATACATCAGCAATATTATGTCCGTCAATATCCAGAACCTCACCATACACTCTCCATCCGGGAGTATCAGTATTATATGATATCACTAACCTGTCCTCATAACCATCGTTATCGGGCGAGAAACGTCTGTTATCAATAGTTACAATATCAGAACCTTTGCTAATTACATCTGCTTGGTGAGAGTTTGGCAATGCAGGCGTGGCAAAACCAGATGTCTCTGATGCCGAATGCCAGTTATCAGTTGCATCAGCTGGTCTGTTTGCATCAATCCTCTCAAGCGATACACCATTCTGATCTGCAAGAAACTTATAGTGCATACTTTTGTCATAGGTTAACCTGTCAATAATATCGCCATCAATATTTAGCAACTCTATAACACCATTATCATCAGAGAAATTCTGTAGTCGTTTAACCTCTCCAAAACTATCAGGTAATCCTGTTTTGTATCTGCTTCTCACCGATAGTATATCGGTACTTATAACAAAATAACTATTTGGTTTTATATACCTCCTGCTCAATCCAAAGTCAACAGTACTCTCTTTAGATACATCCTCTTTGTAATATCGCACTCTGAATTTGTCAAGCTCAAATACTTTATCTGACACATTCTTTATCTCTATAAAGTCGGCCTGTCCAGAATATGGATTAAATAGCACCTCATTAATTATTATATCACCCTCAACGGGCATTGAGCTTTTAAAAATGGTTAATGTATCTGTTGCAGACATATAGTTATTCTGCAAATCTCTTAATACCTCATTAAAACAGATCTTATAAAACACACCATCCTGTATCTCCTCATTTAACCTGATGGTTAATCTGTCATAATAGTCTGACAATAACACCTCTGAGATATACAACGGCTCCTTTGGGAACAGAATATCAGAAAAGATAATAGTATCATTTACACTCTCTGACAGATATAATGTAACAGATTTTTCATCTGTTATACTATAGCCTGTAAATTCCGGAACCTGAGCATCTTTATAATCACCCATAACTGAGTTATCAGCACCAGCTGAGTGTCCGTTATCGTTTACCGATGCTGTCCAGTTATCATCTGTATTTGTTCTGTTGTACAAATTAATCCTCTCTAATGATCTTCCTTTATAATCCTCTCTGTCTGCCCAATCACCATTATACTTAATTACATCTATAAGTTTATTGTAGCATACAAGCTTAATACTATCTGCCTCTGACGACAGTGATGGTAAAGATGATAACAGCCATAAAGGCGAATATTCAGTAGCCCAGTCAGCTGAAGATTCAGAGACAAGTAACAGATACTTATCAGGTAACAATATCTGTTCAGGTAATTTCACTGTATCGTTACCAGATATCAACAAGCAATCTTCTGCTATAAATGAATGTGCAGATGTATTATACAACTCTATAAACTCCTTATCTCCTGTTTTAGGAGAGTGATGTATCTCTGAGAATACAACATCTGAGAACAGAGGTTTATCATACTTAAACAGGGTTATTGTACTATCAGATATATTCCCACCCATATCTTTAAATATCATATTAACATCTAAACTTCCAGGCTTGCATCCATCAGTACTAATATATGATAACGATTTTTCCCGCTCTTTAACACATGAGAAATCAATATCTGAACTACTATTACCATCCTGATTAATTGTTACATGCAATGAGTTATCAACAACATGTTCATTAAACATTACTACAAGGTTATCGGCCTTGTAACTATATGATTCTATAAACGATGGTTTATCAAACATCATGATATCTATATCATCAATCCATAACGAACCTCCTGAACTCTCAGTATACCGAAATGTAAATCCTACACTGTCAATTACAGAAATATCTTTCAGGTCAACTGTTCCTATTAGTTCGTCTCCATTACCAGTATCATCGCTTCCCGCATAAATACTCCATAAACCATCACTACTTGTGCCAACTGAGATGCTATACACAGAGTTTATATCAATCTTAAAATCGCTGTCCATTAATGTAGATACAGATCTTGAGTTGTCCTGATACCACAATTTCAGATTATCATCGGCACCAGTGTAATTAACACCAAGAATATAACGCCCCTTAGCAGTGTAGAATATGGTGTAAAAACAGTTATCATTATTAATACTCCAGTTACCAACCTTTACATTATACGATATATTACAACTACCTCTATTAGTATATATTGTCTCCGGCATGAGTGTAATACTACTCCTGCCATCACTCATAATAATATTATGTTTTAACGATTTATCGCCTGATATAGAGCCAACAACTGATGATTTCCAGTCCGTACTTTCAATATCATCATTCTCAAAATCGGAGTATTTCAGATGCTTAACCATTCTTCCGGTATAAACAATATCTGATTGTGCCGAAACATAATTATCTGATGAGGCTTCTATCTGCCAGTTTAAATCGCTCTCTCCCGTTACAATATAAACCGACTCTGAAATACCATTAACCATATTATCTGTAACAGAAGAGAAATTTACACTCCCCTTTACAGATTCAAAATTAATTACACCTGTTGCATCTTTGTCTCTGTTACCAAATCTGTCAGTTGCAACAACCCTTATTCTGCTCTTGTAGTTATATGGCATATATCTTCTCAACCTATCAATATGTAATCTGTCTGCAACAATATCAATAGTAGTCTTATCAGATATAATATCATCGCCTATATCGTCAACAAACAGCGAGCTGTTACTATATGTTTTGCCACCAAAGTATCTGTCATCAATCTTTATCTGTATCCATACACCATCATCTACCTTATCTTTCAAACGTAGTTTTACAGTAATCTCTTTGCTGGCTCCGTTATCAATATTCAGAGCATCCTCTGGGAGATATATCTTAATTTTACTGGTCTCTACAACTGTTTTTGCTTCAATCTTTCTATCATCATTGGTATATAACTCTGCCTCTTTAATAATATCTCTCAGATCGTAATCACCGGTTAATCTGTTTATATAAAACTGCTTTACTTTTGTTGGTAGATTGTCTGTATCACCTCTATCATTAATAACAAATCTAAAAGCAGATATCCCATCGCCATTATATACAACTGTTCTGCTCTGCGGAGCCTCAGAAATCATAAACACAGATGATTTATCCCCTACAAACAGAGGCTCTATAACAGATTTATTACCTCCCGATCTGAACAGCAGACTATAGTAGCCAACCTTATCAAGGGTAACATTATTAACTGATATTAACCCATTTGAAAAGTCTGTTGAGTTAGGATCATAACTCAACAATCCGTTACCCGTTTCAACAGTAATATCAAAATTACCTGCATCACTATCTCTGTTGCCATAGTTATCTTCATTAATCAGTGTAATATTAAACGGACTATTTAATCCTACAGCTTCAGGATATTCATTAATAACAGCACCATTGCCAACAACATTAATTGTTGATGATCCATACTCTATTCCACTATCTGGCAAACCACCAACCAACGAGCTATTATCTGTCTCTTTAAAACTGTTTACATCGTTTATAACAAACCTGAACAACATACCATCAAACAAATCTCCATTTTTCAGGGTTACCTTAACAGTTAATGTAATATCATCTCCATCTGCAACAACCATATATGGTTCTGGTATCACAAAATTTACTTTATCATCACTTATAGTTACTGTTGCGTCAACATAACTACCATTAGCATACAACCTTATATTATCAATAATTTTACCAGCCTCATAAGCAGATACAAATCTGAGATCAAACGATTTAATAACAGTAGGCTTCATATCAGCTGTTCCTTTGTCTGATACAATAAACGAGAAGATATCAACATCACTATTATTTGGTATAATCTCAGCAGGAGCAACAAAACCCTGAGTAATTTTTAGTTCTGTATCAGAATCTATAATTTCCTCACCTATATTACTTATTTCCAAATCATCAATCTTTAATATCCCACCACCAGATGTAGATCGTGATCCGTTATCCCATCCAACCAACTTTATAACTGCACTATTAATATCGTTATAACCTGAAACAAACTCCTCAACCTCAATTAATGTTGATGCCGGCATATCTATAGTCTTAACAACATCTCCATTTACAGTTATAGTTAAAGCCGATGGTCCTGCTGATGTAGAATATGCCCTAAAACGTATTGCCTTTACACTAAATTCAGTTCCTGTAAGAAGTACATTAAAGCTTTTACCAGAACTATATGATGTTTTGCTCCAACCTCCCGACTCCTGAATATAAGGCTCGTTAATAAAATAGCTCCCGGCACTGCTAAAACTGAAACTACCGGACGAAAGACCAATATCTGCTATAGAGATACTATTATCCTTATATAAAGGATCTGCACTATTGTTAAAATCAAACTGAACTAATTGCCCTGGTGTTAAACTGTATGAAAAAATCACAAACCATAGCAAAATCAACAATCTTCTCATCATCTATTAATAAGTAATTAATTAACTTTGTGTGTGATCTATATAAATTTAATAAATTTCATAGGAGAAAGAAAATGCGATTAGCGGTTGTTGGTGTTACCGGAATGGTGGGTAATGAGATGATAAAGGTTCTTGAAGAGTCTTCAATTAATGTCACAGAGTTTATTCCTGTTGCTTCAGAGAGATCTGTTGGTAAAACAATATGCTTTAATAATAAGGAGTATAAAGTTGTAAATCTTGCCACTGCTGTTGATAAAAAACCTGATATAGCACTATTCTCTGCCGGAAGATCAATATCATTAGAGTGGGCACCTAAGTTTGCCGAAGCAGGTACAAAGGTTGTTGATAACTCATCGGCATGGCGAATGGACGAAACAAAAAAACTTATTGTACCGGAGATAAATGCTGATACAATTACGCCTGATGATATGATTATTGCCAACCCAAACTGCTCTACTATACAGATGGTTGTTGCCCTTGCAAACCTTCATAAGATGCTTGGTATAAAAAGGCTTGTAATATCAACATATCAGTCAACAACAGGTACCGGGGTTAAAGCTGTTAAACAGATGGAGGATGAAAGAGCGGGCAATACTCCCGATATGGTATATCCACACGCTATAGATAAAAACTGTCTGCCACACTGCGATGTTTTTACCGATAATGGTTACACAAAAGAGGAGATGAAACTTGTTAACGAAACAAGAAAAATTCTTAATGACAATACTATTGGTATTACAGCAACAGCGGTAAGAGTTCCGGTTGTTGGCGGTCATTCAGAATCAGTAAATGCTGAGTTTAATAAAACAACAGATATTAAAGAGGTATACTCAATACTTGAGAGTACAGAGGGTGTAATAATAAAGGATGATATTGACAATAATATATATCCTATGCCTGTAAATGCACATGGAAAGAATGAGGTATTTGTAGGTAGGGTACGCGAAGATTTCTCGCAACCAAACACATATAATATGTGGATTGTAGCTGATAATATCAGAAAAGGAGCTGCTACTAATACAGTTCAAATTGCTGAGTATATGATAAAGAACAATCTTATATAACCTTATAAACAGGCTGTATAACAAACAAGGGAGTTCATTACTGAGCTCCCTTGTTTTATATCGTTATATAAAATTCTAATATAAAAAGTTATTGTACGGATATCTGATTGCATGCATATCCTTTACCTTATCATATATTGTTCTTTTAAACTCCTCAATATTCAGTTTATCTATTGCCGAAATAAATATTGCCGGAACTTCATCCTTAGCCATCCAGCTTTTACGCCAATCGTCTAACGAATAATTCTCTTTGGTAACAGGTGTAAGATCATCCTCCTCTTTCTCAACATATTTATATGCATCTATCTTATTAAACACCATAAATGTTGGTTTCAACGACGAATCAATCTCTGTAAGTGTCTGGTTTACTATATTAACCTGCTCCTCAAAATTTGGATGCGATATATCTACCACATGCAGTAATACATCAGCTTCACGAACTTCATCAAGCGTAGATTTAAACGACTCAATAAGATTATGTGGCAGCTTACGTATAAACCCTACAGTGTCTGACAACAGAAACGGAAGATTCTCAATAACAACCTTACGTACTGTAGTATCAAGTGTTGCAAACAGTTTATTCTCAGCAAATACATCCGATTTACTAAGCATATTCATTATTGTAGATTTACCAACATTGGTATAACCAACAAGAGCCACACGTATCATCTGACCTCTGTTTTTACGCTGTGTAGCCATCTGCAAGTCAATCTTCTTAAGTTTATCCTTAAGCTTTGCAATCCTGTCGCGTATTATCCTTCGGTCGGTCTCAATCTCAGTCTCTCCGGGTCCTCTAAGCCCAATACCTCCACGCTGACGCTCAAGGTGGGTCCACATACCAGTAAGTCGTGGTAAAAGATACTGATACTGTGCCAGCTCTACCTGCGTTTTTGCGTGCGATGTTCGTGCACGCTTTGCAAATATATCCAGAATAAGATTTGTTCTGTCAAGTATTTTTACCTTAAGCTCTCTCTCAATATTTCTTAGCTGCGATGGCGATAGCTCATCGTCAAAAATCACAGCATTTATCTCATTCTCTATAACAAAACACTTTATCTCTTCAAGTTTACCTGACCCAACAAATGTTTTAGGATTTGGTGTATCTATCTTCTGTATAAAACGCTTTGCAACTGTTGCCCCGGCAGTATCGGCCAAAAACTCAAGCTCATCAAGATACTCTTTTACCTCTTCGTCTTTCTGATCCTGAGTTGCAACGCCAACCAAAACGGCAACCTCATGTTGTATATCTTTATTAATTATTTCACCCATTAAACAAACAGTGTTTTTATAATACAAAGATATAAAAAAGAGGGAATCAAATAATTGATTCCCTCTCTTAATATCATTATAGTAAAATACTACTCTAATCTAAACTTAACTGGTAAAGAGAATTTAACCTTTACCTTCTTACCACGCTGCTCTCCCGGAGTCCATTTTGGTGATTTCATAACCACTCTTTTAGCCTCTTTGTCAATAAGCGGATCAACACCACGCTGAATCTCACACTTAGCAACTCTACCACTCTGGTCTACAACAAACATTAAATATACAGTTCCCTGAATACCATTCTCCTGAGCAATAGTTGGGTATCTCAGACGCTTCTGAACCCAGTTACGGAAGTCGTTAAGGTTACCTCCTTTAAAAGTAGGCATAGTTTCAGCAACCACATAGATTTGCTCCTCTTCTTCTTCCTCTTCCTCGTCCATCTCGATCATTTCAACCTCAGTATCCTGATCAGCTTCAACATCCTCAGCAATAAACTCATCCTCAATCTCAACATCATCCTCAACAATATTCAACTCTGTTGACATTGCTGGTGGGGGTGGTGGTGGCGGCGGTTTTGGCTTAGCACGCTCTGTAATAGGGATTATCTCCTCCTCTACTTCTTGCGCCTTGGCTGTCTCAAAAGCGGATCCTTTGTCAGGATTACTAGTCCACTCAAAAGCCATCCAAATAAGGCCTAAAGTAACTATCAATCCGATCTGAAGGAATATCCCCTTCTTCTTCTCCAAATCGGCCTTAGGTGATTTTTTTACTTCCATTTCTTCGCAGTTTTATGCCCCTAAAGTAGGCATTTTGATTAAGTATTCAAAAACTTATTATCTTTTATCGCTATAAAACAGCTCTTAAACAAGAACTATAGTGCATGCAAATATATAAATCTGTTTAAAACAAACACTATTATATTATAAAATATCACACATATAGCACAATTTCTGATACGTTTTTACACAACTGTAGTTATAATAAAGTGCAAAAACATCTTGCACAAAAACATTTAATAGTTTATATTTGCAACGCAAAAACGGGGGATTAGCTCAGTTGGCTAGAGCGCTTGCCTTGCACGCAAGAGGTCGTCGGTTCGACTCCGACATTCTCCACACATTTTTAAAAACAGAGTTCTGAATCTTTGAACTCTGTTTTTTTTTGATAGCTATCTGAAAAAAGCTATTTATTATTTGTTCTTAAAGTTACCCCATAACATACTTAAGGAGAGTTTAACAAAGCTAAAATCTATTTAAAAGATGCTGGATGATTTTATAACAATTGAGAATGAGACAAAGATTAAAAGACTGAGTAAAGGTCAGATTACATACATAAGCGTTGAGTCCGGAATAACCACATTTTATACCGACAACGGAGAGTCTTTTAGTAAAGCAATGTCATTAAAAAATGCAATTACACTACTATCTGGTTACTTTGTAAGGGTAAACAGAAATTGCGCAATAAATAAACATAAAGTTAAGGAGATTGATAAACGCAACAGAGCTGTAACGCTTACTGATAAATCTGTACATATCATTTCTGTCAGAAACTACAATCCTACATTACATGCACTAAATCTAAGAAAGGCTACGCTTAACCAGTAATAATACACGTTTAAAAAGTATTACCAAGCATTACAATATAGCATGCTAATTATAGTAATATTTGCCCGACTGTTTAAATGAACAGAAACCGGAAGCCTTTCCTTTTGCACAAGTTACGACTTCCGGCAACATAAAAGGGCATTACTTGCATGACAGCCCTATTTAATGTCATGGTAAAGATAATTAAATTACAATGAGAAAATTAGATTTAAACAACTCTAACTTTCAGGAGTTAAACAACTCTGAAATGACAATGGTAAAAGGTGGTAAACATTCAATGGACGGAAACCACGGTAATGAGAAAACTCCGGAGGATTATGAACGTGAGAGAAAAGAACGTGAAGCAAAAGAGTTAGATAGAATAAATAATGAAATAAAGAATTATTTTGACAGACTCATATATGGGGCATAAGATGTTTGTTTAAAATCTGTTAATCATCAATATCCTCTATAACAAGAGGATATTGAACAACATTGTTCTTAAAATGATTTTAATATCAGAACTTACAAAAGAGATCAATACAACTCAGAAGAAAATAATACTATTAAGCAAAGCACTTATTTTAGTATATGTCATATCTATAACAAGTTATTATACTGTTAAATTACTCGAAGAGAGTTGTAGTATTATAGTCAATACAAAACAGTCCAATGAGAGTCATTACGATCCGTTTACTATAATCCTCAGTTCACTCATTGTGGCTCCAATTTTAGAAGAGTTCATGTGTCGTTCTGTTCTAAAACCAAACTCAACTACCATAAGTATATTCTTAGCATCACTATTGATTTTCCCTTTTAGTTATCTTCTTCATGTATCTGGAAATATCAAGATATTGATATTTGCCCTTATATTTCCTATTGCGTATATAACATCAAAGGTCATATTTAAAAAATATAGTTATATTGATTCTTATACAGCTACAAACAAAGTAACAGTAGCTCTTCTTATAATTTCATCTATCATATTTGGTTTAAATCATATAAACAGATATGAAGAGATTACATTAACAACCATATTACTCTGCTCTCCTCATATACTAACAGGTTTCATTTTCGGATATATAAGACTTAAAAACGGATTAATATGGTCTATCATTTTACATTTTTTAAGCAACCTCCCATTAGTTATATGGCTACTATACATATTATTGAGATAATACTTTAAAAATACATTTAAAGAAACAACAAATAATAGAGAAAGAGCAGTTAAGAAAGGTTGCTATTATAACCTTCTCAATAATTGCATTTATTTTTTTAGCTGAATCTATTTCGGGTGTTGGCGAGGAGATTGGTTACAGGTTAGCAAAGTAATGATTAACAACTGCAAATAGTTATAAATAAAAAACTACTTGCAGTTATAATAAAATATCACTTAAGCCTTATTAAAAGGTTAATCACATTTTACACTTGGTTTATTGTAAGCGTAGTTGCTGCGTGGTTTACTAAAACTCCAGTCAGATTTATTTAGTTTAGACTCTATCCTGTTCTCAATATCATCTGGTAGTTCCGGAAAGAAATCTATCCCGGTCATATCCTCAATACAATCAACAGATACAACATATGCCTCCAGTGGTTGTGAACACTTCTCATTTGGCATTAAAAAGGCTATACACTTTGTTGCTTTTGGTGTATGTTTAAGAATAACCTTATAATAATAGTTAGGTACACTAACCTTATTATTTACACCAATTGTTTTAGTAATGTCCTTTAAAACAGGTCCACAAACCACATACAGCGTTCCATTTCGTTCAACCATACTTCTCTCAAGTGCCTCAAGGTGTGCCCATCTTATACGGTTAAGATCCTTATGCTGCGGCGACATGTTCGACATAAAAAAGGTCTCATCCATCGACTCGCAGCTAAACTGCATATTTCTTGAACATAACATATGCCCTGCATCATAAAGCGGAGCCGATTTATAATCGGCATATGTTGCCGAACCGGTTTTAACCTTAGGATCAGTTCTGAAGCTATTCTTGCGTTTAACCACCTTGTACAGCATCTTTGGCTGTAACTCATAAGCAACCCAATATGGCTGTTCATGCTTCTCTGAGTACGATAGCGTATAATATCTATGTTTAATTACTGTACCACTGTTATGCAGTGGCATATAATTAAACTGCTGTGCACTAACGCTATTTACTAAACACAGAAACAGAACAATTCTAAAAAAAAGTTTCATTATAGTTTTCCTTATATTAAGAGTAATACTCATGTAACAACATTAATCTAACATAAACCATAGTCCATGCAGCTTTCAGCAGTTATCTGCTAATCTATCTAAGAACTCGAATCTGTGGGTTTTTATTATAATAGGAACAGATTACATTAAGTATAATTTGGTCATAAGACTATAATAATATCTTAACCGGATATATACTTTCCCTATCAACCTGACGTACAAACAGACTGAAATTTCTAAAACCATTTGCTTTGATAAACATTGAGTAAAACAAACAAGACAGGGCAGAGTCACGATCCTTTTAGTTCTTTATCACAATTTTATTTATTATCTTTTTTTAGCAATTAACTCTTTTTGCTCAACAATACGCTGTTTCACATTTATAAACACCTGATGTAGTTTCTGTTCCAACAATTGTTTATCCGGAAGTTGAGTCCAATACTCAGCTACCATAATATTATCTTTCTGCATATTAAGCAACTGAACCTGTTCTGATCCCGCTTCAGCACAGAGTATAAGTCCAATAGGCGGATTTTCATCTGTCTCAGATTCATGCTGATTCAGCCAGTTAAGGTAAAGCTCCATTTGCCCTTTATAAGAGGCTTTAAAACGCCCTAACTTTAGCTCAATAGCCACTAAGCGTTTTAGCTTACGATGGTAAAATAGTAAATCCAGATAAAATCTTCACCATCAATAATCATTCGTTTTTGGCGTTCTACAAAAGCAAATCCCTTACCAAGCTCCAAAATAAAAAGTTCGAGTTCTTTTATAATAGCACTTTCCAGATCATTTTCGAGATAACCATCTTTGAGCCCCAGAAAATCTAAAAAGTAAGGATCTTTAAATTCATCCTTAAACTCAGTTTCAATTACATTATTTGTAACTATTCAGTAGGTTGATATTTTGCAATTAAAGTCAATGCTTCAAAAGGATTCTTTGAATTTTTGATTGCAGTATCAATAATAGATCTCATAATAGCAAAAGAAGTAGCACCCTGAAATGATTTAAAAAATCC
>JAOARD010000039.1 GCA_025210735.1 Bacteroidales bacterium | reverse complement strand
TTTGTCGCCCAAACTATATGAACTGTCAGATCTGAGACCGTATGACCATTATTTCGTTGAACCATGATACAAAGATACTTTTTAGAAGCTAAAGCGGATGCACTAAAGTGCATAGTTTTAACTACTTTTGAGACCAATAAACGGATACGAAAACAAAAGAGTATTTGTTTCTCCTTCACTATTTGGACTTGAATACTATGAAGAAAACTCAACATCAGAACGAATACATGGCTATACAGCAGGTATATACCATATAGATTCTGGCAAAATTTCAAAGACTATTTGGCCAAGAATCTCATTAAAAATAAGTTCTGGTATCAAAATATCACAAAATGAAGAATTCAATCTTGATAAAGATTCTTCTTCCATGTTCGAGATGTTAAAACAATCTGAATCAGATGAAGCATCTGATAATACTGAAAAAGAATTTATTGACATTGAAAAGAAAAATAAAAATTTATTTTCTGAGAAAACTATCACTGATAGAGGGTTAGCTAGAACTTTATACAAAGAGGTTAATTCTCATAAAGGTATTAGATTTCAAGAACGAAAATTAGCTACAGAAAAACTTAATACTCAAAAATTATGTTGGATTGTAACTAGGTTTGGACTTGGCGAAGATGAATTTATTGGTTCTATATTAAGCGATACGAATATAAATGTAGGAAACTGTTTTTGTATAAATTGTGATGAAGTTTCTAATATTGAAGACTTAACAAATGTTTTTAACACTACATTTTTTCATAAAATAACAGAGTTCTTCGATGTAATAAATACATTAGATAATCCTCTATTGGTTTTTGATAATTTAAACGAAAATTTATGCAATGATTCAGCAAACTTAAAAGAATTTGTCCAAACAATTTTCGATTTTAGTACAGAGTTAAAGATTGTAATAGTATCAAACAACATACCTGATAGTAGAATATTTAACTATATTGAACTAACAGAATTAGATATACCTGCAGTAAAGCAGTATATTGAAAAATCGAATGATCTTCAAAGTTCTTTTACTTTTATTGAATATGAGAAGATACATAGAATTTCAAGCGGCATTCCTTTATATATTGATAAAATCATAGAACAATTATCTTTTCGTCCACTTACAGATTTAGGTGACATGGAGTTTGACTCATCATCAGGTGAAGATACAAATATGATTTTACCTAAAACAATTCAATCAGAAGTAAAAAGGTTACGTCTTGATGATAGCAAACAAAGTGACAGACGATTCAAATTATTATCAGTTATTTCATTATTACATAACGGAGAAACATACGAAAGGCTAAGAAAATATAGTCCATCATCACCTTTTCATGTTGATGATGTATCATTCCTACTAAAAAACAAGTTAATAGAAACTATTCAAGTAAACTCTATTTTTGAACAAAAACAAAATGATAATGAATTAATCAAGATAATAAAGGCTCCAAGAGAGATTAGGGATTTTATGAATACTCTGTTAAGCGATGATGATAAGCTTGAAATATACAAGAATATATGTAACTTATATTTAGGAAGTAACTGGAGAAATTCAATAAAATTAATACAATCGAAAGATGCAGAGTTAAACCTAATTATACATCAGAACTTGCAATTCGCAATCAGATTCATCCTATTAAATGGCATTGAGAATGAAAATGAATTAGAAACAACTCGCATGACTAGAGTATCTATGTCACTTATAGAATACTTTTCAGATAAAGGAGCATATAAAGATGCTGTTTCATTAAGCGAAGAAACCTTGCTTTTAACTAAAGATGTAAGTTTTGATGACATTCTAACAACAAGAGTCTATTTGATGAAAAGTCTTGGTGAAAACCTTAGAATGACTTCTATTCACGAAAAATCAATAGATATTTTAAAATCTATCTGTGACGATGAAGAGAATTCATTAAGTAGAAATGAACGTAATAATATTAGGTTATCAATAGCCTATGCATACGAAACTCAGGATAATAAGGAAAATGCTATATCATATGCCAATCTTATTAAAGATAATGAGAAAAACAAAAATAGTTATCTATACCTAGCAGCAGAATCTGTTATAGCACATTTCATTGATGAAAATGATACAAGAATAAGAAAACTAAATACCCTAAAAAACAAAGCAAATAAATTTGGATACACTACTCTGAAAGCTAATATTATTTTAGAAATTAGTAGTATCAAAAGAACCATTAAACAAGTACCACATCTAGATAAAGTTATAAAGGATCCTAAGATATCAACCTACAACAAAATAAGAACTTTAGCATTAAAATCAGATATAATACTAAAAACAAAGAATATTCATGAGATCACAAATGAGGATTTGTTTGGTTTACATATTTCATATAGCTATTCCTTCTATCAACGCTTATTATCATTATTAAATAACTGTCATAGATTAGCTTGGAAATACTGGCTGGAACAACATAGATTTGATCAATTATTAAACTTATTTAGATATTCTTCATTTGTGTGGAGGCTATGCGGAGATACAAATCTAGAACAAAGATATATTGACGAATTACATTCTAACGAAGAATTTAAGAAATGGTTTGGTGATAACAAAAACTCTATTAATAGTATATACTATGAGCAAAGAGTATTTGCATTGTACCGATATAACATCACTAAATCAATTAATTTGGAATAATAAATTCAACTATTATTGAAGAAGTATTTGGATCAAACTAGATGTTTTAAAGCAATGATAAACTAAGAAAACAGATAATAATCATTCTTAAATCCTACAATTTCTCTTAGATTAACAACCAATAGTTTTGCAGCCATAAACATTATGAAAAAATTAGTAATCATCTTAACAGTATTAGCATCAATTAGCTTTGGTGTAAACGCTCAGAGTAAAAAAGCCTTTGAGCTAAACTTTACCGACCCACAAAGTGTAGTAAATGCAATATTTTATGCAGCACAATCAAAAGATTTTGCAATTATGCAGTGCCTTGCAGATCCGTATGGCGAAGAGGACGGAGATGTTAAATATCTTAGCTCAATCTCACAAGTAGCAAAACAGGCAAAAGACTCTGAGACCAATAATAATAAGAAGGTTGATGAGTTTGTAAGCATGTTTAAAACTGGTAAGATAAATGGTGAGGTTACCTACAAAAAACAGAGTGGTGTAGAGTATGCTAATGTCCCTTTCTGGTTTAATCATCCGGGAGGCGAAAGACGTAGTAACGAGACTATGGTATTGGTAAAACGATACGGAAACTGGTATCTGTATAGTTTCTAATAACTACAAACATAACAGCATAACGAGAGTATTTATGTAATTTTCAAATGATACTCTTGTTATGTTTATTATACCGTTGGTATACTTAACCAAAAGAAAATAAGACCATCTTATTATCATCATATTCCTGAACAGATACCTCTCTCTGTTAATTTAGGCACACCCAACGTTGCATATATTTCTGTTTTATATTAACTTATAGTATCAGTATTAAAAGCTACCGAATAAAAGAGAATTTATTTACCAGCTTACATAGTGGTATTAAGATAAACCTACACTACTGACATAGGCTGTCATTACATCACTATATTTTTGAATAAGTATTGACAAAAACAGATAAAAAATGGAAATAGTTAAAATTGTTATCTTATCGTTATCAGGTGCTCTGTTACTTTTTGTAGGTTCAACAAGGTTGATAAACCCTATAAAAAACTACCTGAAGAACTCCGGAATAAAACTGAACAAAGATGTTGATCTGTTAAATGAGGTTAGAGGAGTAAGTGCTTTAATGTTATGTGGTGGTGTAATAACCATTCTGGGCATTGTAATTCCTGAAATTACAACTGCATCGTTTATTGTTGCAACACTAATCTATATTGGCTTTGCCATTGGCCGTATAATAAGTATAAATGTTGACGGAAAACCCAACAAACAGATAGTTCAGGGCTTAGTTTTTGAACTTGTACTGGGCTCAGCAAACATATATTGCTTATTAACCATTATGTTGTAAAAAAAAGAGTACTAATATTATAGTACAGATCATCTGCAAGTTATATATCTGGCAGATGATCTTCTCTCCCACCCTGCACTGTTAAAGCACTTCCTTAAGATATCATTATAAAAACAGATCAGGCAAAAACACATACACTGTTGCAGCAATGTAACACCATATTAACTAATAAATTACAGCCCAAAACAGAACTGCCATAAGCTATAAAACAGTCTGAAAATTATTATATGTAACTATTTTTTATAATTTTGCAGGTTCATGAGAGAGAATACTAACTACATATCAGCAGTTAAGTCGGTATAACAGGCAGGTAAGCAGCTCTGTTACGAATGCTCCTGTCGACACTTCCGGGATACCGATTAATTGGCTTTTGAGTCAAAACATAATTGTTGTATCCAATTGTTACATTTTTTATATTAGAGAGTAGATTTATATTCAGTATCAAATTGATATCTGATAAATAGGCTCATGTTAAATTCATTTTTAAGATGATACAGCTATAAACAATGGTATAAGATAATGATACCATGAACATGCTGAATCAATCTTATAAAACAGATAAAGAGATGCATAGACATTTTAATATTCCGGAATATATTAAAGAGAGTTATAATACCGATATACAAAATATTGCCAGAGTAGTAAGCGTACATAAAGACAGATACACCGTAAAAAGCAGCGATACACTATACTCAGCAGAGATTACGGGTAATATAAGGTATAAAGCAGAATCGGGCAAAGATCTGCCTGCTGTTGGCGACTGGGTAGAGATTGTGAAGGTTGATGACAAGCAAGCAATAATTATAGATATAGCTCCCCGTTTATCGATGTTGCAGCGTAAGGCAGTGGGCAAAATGGGCGAGGCACAAATTATTGCAACAAATATAGACTACTGCTTTGTTGTAATGGCACTTAATCAGGATTTTAAGCTTAACCGCCTGGACAGGTACATTAGCATATGCCTTGATGGTAATATTCAGCCCATTATAATACTTACAAAAACCGATCTGCTTACTGAAGATGAGGTTATAAACCATAAACAGATGGTAAAGGGGCGTTTTCCGGATACAGACATAGTTCTTACAACTACAGATAGTTTAGAGTCGTTTAACAAGGTATTTGATACACTTGAGTGTAATAAAACATACTGTTTTGTGGGGTCATCAGGTGTTGGTAAATCAACCATTATAAACTACCTACTGGGCAATGAGGTTCTTAAAACATTAGAGATTAGTGCAAGTAATCAGAAAGGTAGGCACACAACCTCGCATCGTGAACTGTTTTATATGGACAACGGAGCTATGATTATTGATACTCCGGGAATGAGAGAGCTTGGTATGGTAGATAATGCAAAAGGGTTAGAGATGACCTTTAGCAATATCTCTGACCTAAGCCATAAGTGCCGATACGCAGACTGCACACATATAACCGAACCGGGATGTGCAGTTATTGAGGCTATAGACAGTGGTTTATTATCGCAGAGTGAGTATGACAACTACCTTAGACTACAAAAAGAACAGGAGCATTACTCCAATACCAAACTCGATAAAAAGAGAAAAGGTAAAGAGCTTAGCAGAATGATTAAGGAGGTTAAGGCTAACCAAAAGAAGAATAAGTTTTAGAAAGATTGAACTGATGTAAACATAGAGGGTGTCCAAAATTAGGGCACCCTCTATTGATTTAACGTACCTCCGGTACCATATACACATATATTTATATTGTAACTTATATGTCCAAGTTCTGGAATCTGTGTTAACAAACTAACTACAAATGAACCAAATCCCGAAGGGATGTAAATAATTACCGATGGGATTCGTAGTGCTTTTGCTGATAGCCTATCCGAGTTAAAAGATTTATGCTAAATATCTGGCAAATAATCAATCAAATTCAGTTATTGCTTAAAATTACGTTTATGAGAACAGATAACTCTGTTTAATCAGCTTTTTTTACTATATATTTAACTGAGTAATAATTATAACTGTTTTATGCACTACAAAGATAACTACAAGCAGTCAATAAAGGAGTACCAGACTAAGATTATGGTAGATCAGATAATTAATGGTAGATACGATACTAAATCGCCACACAGTACAACACTGCACAGGCACAGCCATTTTCAGATTGTTTGGATTAGTAAAGGTAAAGGCGAGCATCTTGTAGAGCAAAATAAGTACAGTTATTCTGATGGAAGTATTTTTCTGCTTGCACCACATTTTATGCATCAGATAGAGTATAATGATAATGTAGATGGTTTTGTGGTTAGTTTCAGCGATACATTTCTAAACAGATTGCAATATAAATCTACTCTGCTATTCTATAATCCAAAACATTGCATGATTACAGTTCCTTCTGAGGAACAAAAGATTCTGAATAGTGAATTTGAGCTTCTGCATCATCACTTCAGAAAATCTGATATGGCAGAAAAGAGTATTATTCTACAAAACTATCTTCATATTATCTTAACCAAGATAAACAGTTACAGATACAGACAACAAAATCAGAATACAACTATAGAAGATTCTAAACAACTACTGGCAGAGCGTTTTATACTGCTTGTAAGAGATAATTTCAGAGATAATAAGAATCTGGACTTTTATCTGAATAAGTTAGCAGTATCGCAACGCAAACTTAACAATGTAATTACCATTACAACAGGTTTACCACCAGCAAAATTTATAGAGCTATATGCCCTGAACGATGCTGCAAGGATGCTACAATTCAGCAATTACAGCATTAAGGAAGTAGCTGATTTATCAGGTTATATGGATAATTCATACTTCACAAAAGCTTTTAAAAGACATTTCAACAAAACACCACTAGAGTACAAAAACAGATCAGAGAAACTATAAAGTATGCTTAATAATACCATAAACAGACTGTATTATACTACATAAATACTCTGTTAATTCAGATTTTTGTATGGTAATAAATACCAAATAAAGATATGTATAAAGCAGTAGCAAATGTTCTGATATGTGTTATCCTATGGGCACTAATCCCCGTTGTCTCAAAATCGGGTCAATCAACACTTAACAATCACCAGTTTTTGTTCTGGTCAAGCCTAATCTCATTTATAACATTCATTATAATACTTCTGTTTCAGAAAAAAACAGCTCATGTTGTTAAACTGCGCATAAAAGATTGGGTAAAGTCAGTAATATTAGGATTACTTGGAACCTATCTGTATTATATTCTGCTCTATTACGGGTATGCAAATGCAAAAGGTATTGAGGTGTTAATCATTCAGTACTGCTGGCCTATATTTGTAATAGTACTCTCATTATTTATATTAAGAGAGAAGCTAAATATCAGAAAGGTAATATCTGTACTACTCGGATTTCTAGGCGTTTTTCTGGTATTAACCAAAGGTAAATTTACAGATATCTATCTCGATAATCTATATGTTGATGGCATAGTTCTTTTAGCAGCATTTGTATTCGGGTTGTTCTCTGTATTAAGTAAAAAGATAAGAATTGACTCTATAGTATTGGTAACAGTATATTTTGCAACAGCAACCCTCTCCTCTTTTGTATCAATGATATCATTATCTGAGTTTAAACTACCTGCAACAGATACTCTGTTACCGGTTCTTATTAATGGTATTTTTGTAAATGGTATCTCATACATATTCTGGATTAAAGCTTTAAAACTGGGCAAAGCATCGTTCATTGCCCCGTTTGTTTTCCTTACACCGGTAATCTCTGCAATATTACTTATACTATTCTTTAATGAGCCATTTCAGGTTATATATATTGTAGGTATGGTTTCTGTTATTTTAGGAGGATTGGTGAACAGAAATTAAACTACATCACCCACTAATCTCAATCCATATCACAGAAGATCACCTCTGTCTGGGAATGATGATAGGTTATCCTAAATTTAAATACCACAGAGTTCCGGAACGCAACAGTTTAAAGATTAGTTGGCGTTAATCTGTTTAGTGTAGATTAATGTCAACTATCTTATCAGAATGTTTTCCTTGTATATACTAAAATTCTATCTTTAACTTCTGCAGTAGTTCGTATGAGATGAAACGAAGCATGAGAATAGTCATTCACACACAGAGATAATTATAAATGCGAGTTCCATCTGGCAAATGAAAAAACAATTATAAACAGATGAACCAAAACATGAGAATGTTTTATTACAAATCTGGATAACTTAATTGTTCGAACTCCATATAACCATTAAATGAAGATATAGATTTATGAAATATATAAGGAAATACATTCGTCAATTAATTATAATTTTTGTAGGCATACTATTCGTTATTTTACCATACACAACTAAAAAAAGTTCTAATATATCGGAATTATATAAAATTAACAGCAGATTGTCTGATTACTCATTTACAAAAGGTTGCAGGGGATCAAAAAGTTATTTTATATACATGTATGGATATAACAACAAATTTCAAATACCAGCATCCATAGTTAGTAGATTTAGACAAAGAGAGTTTACAGAAAATGTAAAAAAAGGCAATTTTATTGACCTTTATGTCAATAAAAAAGAGATTGAGTCAGTAAGTAAGACTATATATGTTTGGGGTATTGAAAATAGTAATATGGTATTTCTTAATAAAGAAAAATCTATTGACACTTATAATCTTGATATATTAATTGGCATTATGTTTGGAATAGTTGGAATATTAACGGGTACTATATGGATAATAATAAGTAAGTATAAAAGTAGCCATTGATAATCTAACATTTGGATAGTTAACAAAAGTAAAAGCTCCTGTTTTAGTTTGGGCAGATAACATATATTCGTATATTTAAATGTTTACATGGGTTAAAAACATATATCCCAAACTAAATATTTAAGGTTATGAGTTTAATTAAAGATATTCCTGAACTGGTTAATGCCAACGTTATTACTCAGGAGACTGCCGATAGAATTACAAACTATTACAGAGACAAAAAAGTTTCGCCAACCAATAAACTATTTGTTGTTTTTGGTATTCTTGGCGCAATACTTATTGGTCTGGGCATAATATTAATTATTGCTCATAACTGGGATCAACTATCAAGAACATCAAAGACTATTATCGGTTTTGCCCCGTTAATAATTGCACAGGTAATATGTGGTTATGTTCTTATAAAAAAACGGAGCAGTACTGCATGGCGGGAATCCTCTTCGGCCTTTCTGTTCTTTGCTATAGGGGCATGTATATCAATTATCAGCCAAACATATAACATTCCGGGCAACCTGAGTTCATTCTTACTAACCTGGGCTCTGTTAGCTATTCCTATGGTATACATTATGAATTCATCTGTTACATCATTACTCTATCTGATAGCCATTACCTTTTACGCCGGAGAGACCGGATATTGGTCATACCCTGTAACAGAATCATATACATATTGGTTATTGCTTTTAGGAATTATACCTCACTACTATATTATGTATAAACAAAAGCCAAAGAGCAATTTTATGATTATTCATAACTGGTTGATTCCTCTGTCGGTAATAATTACTCTTGGAACTGTTGCTAATAATCAGGATGAGTTTATGTATATAGCATACATTACACTATTTGGTTTGCTATATCTTATAGGGAGTAAAGAATTTTTTGCTAACCAAAAGATCATAAATAACGGCTACAAGATATTAGGATCTGTAGGAACCATAGCTCTGCTGTTATCTTTAAGTTTCGATTGGTTTTGGGAAGAGTTATATACCAAAACATTCATTCTTAATGAGGTAATAACGTCTGCTGAGTTTATTACTATATCAATAACAATGATACCTGCAATCATACTATTATACACCCATATAAAGAAAATATCTATCAGCAACATACAACCTATTGCATTGGTGTTTGTACTGTTTATAATTACATTCTTTATCGGGCTATACTCCAGTTTAGCTGTTATACTAATTAACCTATACATATTTGCTATTGGTATACTTACAATAAGAGAGGGAGCCAACAGAGATCATCTGGGTATTTTGAATTATGGATTAATGATTATTACTGCATTAACTATATGCAGATTCTTTGATACAGACTTGAGTTTTGCCATAAGAGGTGTTCTGTTTGTATTGGTAGGTGTAGGATTCTTTATAGCAAACTACAGTATATTAAAGAAGAGACGAAAAGAGGATTCGGTATAACAAGATTAATTGTCTGTTTACGTTTAGCACAGCAAAAAATATAGAGAGATGCAAAAAAAGAAGATTATAATATTGGTTTTTATACTGGTTGCACTTACTCAATTATACATTCCTGCCAGTATGATATGGGAAAAAGAGGATATTATAGAGTCCGGTACAGAGTTTAAATTCAGAACAGCTCCTGTAGACCCTTCTGATCCTTTCAGAGGAAAATATATTACCCTGAACTATAAGGACAATACTTTTAAATGTACAGACGAGAGCCTCTGGAAAAAAGGCGATAAAGCATTTGTATCTCTTATTACCGATAAAGATGGTTTTGCAAAAATAGGTGATGTATCAAAACATAAACCCGAAGATAATAACTCATACCTGAAGGCTAAGATTGGTCATGTAACACAGGATGGCAGCAATATGCTTACTATTGAATACCCATTTAACAGATTCTATATGGAGGAGTCGAAGGCAGAGTTAGCTGAAATTCTTTATCAAATGGTACAGAGAGACTCAAGTGCAACTACATATGCTCTGGTAGTTATAAAAAAAGGTAACGCTGTATTAAAAGATGTGTTAATTGATGAAGTATCAATAGTTGATAAAGTTGAAGAGACTGCAGAGTAATTGTATGGAACCAAGAAATATGAATCAGGTAAAGAGGTTATTTATACTTATATCAATATGTTTTCTGTTGCTTGCTTGTAGTGAAAATACAATACACTACAGGTTAAAGAATGATGCTACTATAAACAGGGTATTTAACAGATCTGAGATAAATGATCTGTTAAGAATAGTTGAATTTACAGATAGTATTGTTACAAAACAGAGTCCTGCTGTTAATATAGACTCTGCTTACCATATATTTATTGACTCTATTCGAGTTATAGCAGTAACAAGGGGATCACTTAATGAGGCATTAGATCAGGATATAAAGTATAATTTCATTTTTAGCCTTAATCATAATCTTGTTCGTAATATCTGGAATACAGACTCTACTGCACGCAAAATAAAGTACAAAGATACTATACTTACTAACCTGAATGACTTCCCACGTTTAGATCTTAGTTGCAGAGGTAAGTTTATGGATTATATAAATTTAGTTGCTGAAAAAGATCCTGCTTATAAAGAGCTACATTATGATGTATCTATGTGCGGACATCTATCTTCCGGATTAAGAGCCGAGTATATCAAAAACCATCATAAGCTTAACTTTAACATATTAGAGAACAGATTATGGATAGCCATATTTATTCTGACTCTTGAAGAGCCAATTGATAAAAAAGTTGAGAGATATCTGAAGCATAAATTTATACAAAAAACAAATAGAAATCATGCGGTTAACAAACCTCTAATTAATTACATTACATGAATTCACTTTATCCAGTACACTTTCGTAATTTGACGGCGACGAGCATAAATACTGATAATTACAAGTATTACAAGGTTTACCATCTCTTGTTTTCAGCCATGCAGTACTATTAATCAATTCATTATATATTAACTCTACTAATGTAGACTCATATATATTACCCAGCTCCTTTTCATTCAGATTTGCATTAACATCACCATTTGAGAGGACTGTCAGAATCCCAAAATTATTCGTATTAAGCGTCTGATTACAAAAAATACTCCTCATAGACATAGGTTGACTAAATATATCATCTTTGTCTATATAAACATTATCTTCAAAAAATGGTCTATTACCACCACTAAAAAATGGTCTGATATTATAATTAACAATACTTTTTGTCTTAATAATATTTGCTGTAATATTATACTCCTCAATACTCTTCACGATAAAGTTATATGTTATTTTACCATTAATATCAGAGTTTAGAATAGTTTCTAAATCAGACTCCAACGGAAAATCAACCATTACATCTAGCGCAGGCAAAGTTTCAATAATATTCTCATTACCAATAAAATTTTTATAATGTATACAGTAATGTAATATATTGTGCCAATTTTTAAACGCCTCGTTTACAAATACCAAACTGTCACTTTTAAATATATTACCTCCAAGAATATTTATTCTTGCAACTGAAGATGCCTGAAGTTGATTTTTGATACGTAATATAATATCAGGCTTTAACTCTTCTGAAGAGTTATTTTTCTGACAAGAGTTAAACTGTTTAGAATATCTATTACAATAGATACAATTGTGAGAACACTCACTATTAATAAATATATTTAATTCGGTCAGGTATTTTATCACATCCTCTCCCACTGATCTGGTTCTATCTGCTCCTAATTTCTCAATATCATTCTGAACATTAAGAACAGGTGCTAACTGAACAGGCTTTCTGTAAGATTCTTTTGCATCAATAATCCCACCCATATTATTGCTCTCTATTGCTTTTATAAAAACCTGCACATCTACATCATTAATATGTTTGTTGCTAATACCTACAACACATAAATTATCTTCTTTATAAATATCCTTTATTAGTTCTGTTACTATACAATCTGTATATTCCAGAAAAGTTCCGTTAACTGTATTATAAAGCAAAACCTTATCTTCTTTGATATTGCAATACACATGATTCTCAATATATAACCAATATTTCTGTTCCAATTTTATAAAATTTAAGTATTAATCAATTACTATCTCCTTCATTATCTTAATATAATCAGTTGGATTAGATTCCAGAAACTCAATTTGAGAAGCAACATATTGAGAAAAATCCTTGGCATTAGTATAGCCATCGCATATACATTTATCTTCTAATGAGTCTATGTTATAGATGCATTGAGAACAAGCACTCGCTATTTTACAACTGTAACACTGCCTTTTAATCTTATTAAAATAGTCATTATACTTATTTACTATTTCTGCTAGGTTAAGATCTACCTTATCGTTATCCACACTACCTAAAGCAAACTGCTGTCCTATTCTTTCACATGGAAGAATCTTTCCACTAACTGTAATAAACATACGTTTTGAGAAAGGTATACAAGTTCCTGTTGGTATTAGTCTGTTATGTTTTCCAAACAACAGGTGATTATAGTCGTCGTACACAAATCCGCTATACCGATGAATATATGTAGATAATGTCTGATAGGTTCCGGATTTTATAAACATATCTTTTTCAATAGCTAAAGGATTATCTGACTCTGTAAGACTATCAAAATAATTCTTGTGTGTTTTTAAGAATTGTTCCTTTTTTTCAGGCTTTATGCCCATATCATTTAACTCCTCAATGCTTGGTATTTTATTATACTTTCCTTTAAAGAAATTATAGATGTCATTTACGGAGTTTTTATTATGAAGTACAGAGTTAAAACTAATGTTATTATCAAAATATTCCGGAAAACGTTTCTTCAAAACATCAAGGTTATTAACCACTCTGTTAAAGCTTGACTTACCACTCTTATCAAGTCTGTAATCATTATTATTATAGTCACCATCCAGACTAACCAACACATAAAAATCATGTTGAACCAGATAATCCATATATTTATTTAACAACAGACCATTTGTTGTCATTGAGAATGTAAAAAACCTGTTATCTCCACTTATATTGTTAATGTATTCAACCACAGATTTTATAAGCTTCATATTCATCAATGGTTCTCCACCATAAAAGCTTATATATACATTTCTCTCTTTTGATCTGTTCAAGTCTGAATTCCAGTACTGATTTAAATAGTCAATTATCTTTATTACTTTCTCTAATTGTAAATTGCTACTATATCTTTCATCATAATCACAATAAAACTCCCCGTATGCACAATAAGTACAGTTTAAGTTACAAGCATCTGTGACCTCAAGAGTAAGCTGCTTAAGGTTTGCTAGCTCAAATTCAATATCCCTCTCAGTAATTCCTATGAATTCAATATCATTAACATCTTTTATATCGGCGCAGTTCTCCTGTTTTAGCGAAACATTGCCCCTTTTATTTATATAGTATGTGTTACTATTTGTTGTCTTAAATTTCATTGCTATTTATTCTTTTAATGTAAGAGTTAACTCTTTTGAATCTCTAAATAGAACAACTTTCAGCTTTTTTTTATGTCTAAGTTCATTTGCAACAAATGCTCTTGTTCTAAACGCTTTATGAGAATACACCCCATTAATCTCCTTAACAACATCTCCTTTCTTAACACCTAATCTGTAAAAAGGACTACCCTCATAAACAGAGGTTATCTCTACCAGGCTATCTTTGGTTAGTTTTATTCTACAGTTTGGTTTAAAAAATGGAGGCAAATCACCTTTGGCAACTATAGGTTTATGTTTAATTGGCTTTATAAGCATAACCATTTTTCTCAAATTCAATATTATATTAAAACGTTTAAGAAAATTCAATCCAATTATATCTGCCCCAATTATATTCTGATTTATCTGATGTTTAACCACAACAGAATCAAGTCTTATCTTATCTCCTAACGAGATACTATTTGTGCTATAATTCTTCCATAAACAGCTCCCCATTCTGAAAATGAAACCATTCTCAGATTTATCAAGAAATTCTATAGCATCAAATGATGATGACAATATTATATCAAAAGGATTACCCGTATCTATTACATAATCTTTTAAACTTTCCAACGAGCCTTTCTCTGTACAGTATCTTACAGGCATTGACACCATTAAAAGCTCATCGGAGAACATTTTATCCCACTTTAAATTAAATGAAATATATCCTGCTGAATCTATATTGCCCGGATTCTTAATTAAACAGTTATTTTCAAAATCAATTACCCATACACTTGTGTCTCTTGGAGGAATTGAGTAGACACCTGTAATATCTTTGCCCAGATCAAATATATCTTCCCAATTTCCTATTTTATACTCCTTGAATTTACAATTATGATTGTCTGCTCTTATATTGAGAGGAGATTTTATAACTTGAATGTTTATTGTTTTTCTAACAGAAAATCGGGAACATATACTTGTATGAATACTATTATCTGTTAAAATTACATGGCTAAATGTTGAACTATCAAGCATTGGAGAACCAAAACCTGTATCAAATATAAAATTAGTTTTTATAGAGTCAAAAACCTCAATTTGCTGAATAATTCGATTATCTGAAATTATAAACCCTGTTGGTTCATTATTAATAACATTTGGTGAATAATCTGTAGCACATGAATACAACAATATTAAACATACAAATACTAAAATATTTCTCATATAAGCTTATTATTTATACATGTAGCTACATCATAATGTAATATTACAATTATCGTACATTACTATAACCATGTACTATTTTATTAAGTCCCGTGTTAACCACAGAAATAGTTAACACGGGTAAATTATTATTTACAAGTGATCAACTTGTTTCTACCAGAATGGTTGAGGTTCTCCATTATCACCTTCTGTGTATACTTGAGCACATGTTGTCCATGTATAACCAACAGACATAGCTCCACCTGAGCCGGTACCATAGTTTGCTCTTCCGTTTCCTGAAACAGAAGAACCTCCGTTATACCTGTAGTGACATCCACATCCACATGATCTTTGACCACCTTTAATCAACTTAAGCTCATCATTACTAAGTCTGTCAGCAGTCAATGAATTTAGTTTTAAACTTTTCATTTTTAGAAGTTTTAATTAAAAAATTAATCTATCTGACCAGATATTAGTACAAATACAACACCTAACGGTATCAGAATATGAGCTTGTTGAAAACTTTTTACATAACTTACTATTTAAAAGACATTACCATTCACTTCTATAGTTTTTAGTTGCTTTAAATATAAGCCTAAGAGTATCGGTTCCACGTTTTACAGTTGTTGTTATAGTCTCATTCAATGCTACCCTTTTAGTACTGTCTATAAGCTCGTCTGTTATTACATTATTACCATTTATTGATAACAAAACGTCTCCCAATTTAATACCACTCTTTTCGGCATTTGATTTTTTAGATATTGATAAAACTTTATATTCGTCTGAACTTAATGATTTCTGTATATCAAAACCCATATTATTAATTCTGTATTCTGAATTAGAGTACTGTATATTATTCCGTGACAATAGAATCTCTTTTCTATTAAAATCAATAATAAAGTCGTAGTGTTTAATAAACTCTACTCCCAATGTTCCATAGAAATCAGTATTACGCGGACCAAAAGGTGTACGTATTAACTCAAATGAACCTGAATTAATTGTATCCTGATTATAGCAAAAGCCAGCAAGGTTATACGTTATATTTATAAATTTAGGTGGGATATCCTTATCTATAAATGACTGATGTTTAAGAAACATATCTAAATTATCTAAATCTTTAGTAATACAACAAAAGAATGGTGTTCCTGTATCAAACAAGTACTTATAATTTGTTCTGAACATTTCATTATCACCACAAAAATCTATCTGAGGTTGCACCACTAAAACATTCCATCTGTCATCAATATAAAATGGCATTCGCACCATATTAACATAATTTAAACAGCTATCATTATCCCATATCTTAAGATAATTTTTACTAATAGAAAATTCCCAAATCCTCTTCTCTTTCAACTCTCTCTTAATATTAAAGCCAAGTAGTCCATCATATTTCATTCTACCTTCATAAAGTGTTAATTTCGGAAATTTTACAGTATCACCGCCAATAATCATCGATTTAATGTTATTAATTAAACCACTCTCTGAATCTATTGATGCATTAATCTTTTTACTAAACAGTTCCGTTAATCCACCTCCAGGGAAACCCGTATCAAATTCTAATTTACATTTGGTTTCATTAACTATTGAACTAATAACAATTCTGTTTCTCACTACATTTAATGCTACTGCACCAACGGGAATATTCTTTTCAGGTTTATGCTTTAATACCTGTCCTTCATTATTACATCCATAAAATAGTGTTGCACATAATAGTACAAGATAACAATACAACTTCATAAAATTATAGTTTTTATACTCTGTTTGATATACACCTAACTCCAACTATATATGGTTAAGGAATCTATACTCACAGCCTGTAATACAAGTACTACAGGCTGTAATTATCTTAATAAGGAGTTGTACTCCAAGATCCTACCCAACTACCATCCTCCTGCATTCTCCATACAAAGGTTAAACTAGGAGAGTGTTTTCCACCTTTTTTGTTAGCCCCACCATTTCCAGCTGATGATGAACCACCATTGTTTGCATATGCGCATGCACAACCACAGTTCCCATAATTAACTTTACCTCCGACTACTAAGTCCATCTCTTTTGAATTCAATGCATTCTTAGCCAAAGAATTTAATTTTAAACTTTTCATTTTATTGTAATTTAGTAACTATTCAGTCAAGACTAATATTTCGAATAATCATTCACTATTAACAAATTTAACTAAAAAAGGAGTTCATTTGTTAGTAATAATTTCGTTTTCAATAATGCTAAAAGTTCTGATATACCGATCTTTGTATCATGGGA